>NZ_SRTG01000300.1:0-341 GCF_004792125.1 Mesorhizobium sp. M5C.F.Ca.ET.164.01.1.1
GGCATGAGTAAGGAGGCGCGTGAAGCCAACCAGAACGCCTTCATGACGCTCTCCGGCGTGGTGATGGTGGCGACCATCGCCTTCGGCATGGGCATCGACAAGCCCGACGTCGCCTATGTCTTCCACACCGACCTGCCGGGCAGCCTCGAAGCCTATTACCAGGAGATCGGCCGCGCCGGCCGCGACTGCAGGGCGGCGGAGGCGCATATGCTGTTCGGCCTCGGCGACATCCGCACGCGCCGCATGTTCATCGACGATGAAGATGCGGCGCCTGAGCACAAGCGCCGCTCGCATGGCCGGCTCGACACGCTGATCGGCTATTGCGAGACGGCGCAGTGCCG
>NZ_SRTG01000301.1:0-341 GCF_004792125.1 Mesorhizobium sp. M5C.F.Ca.ET.164.01.1.1
TCTGTAGTCGCTGGGCGGGCTGGGCAAGCTGTTCTACGAGCTCAACGAGAACATCGACATGCGCGCGGAGGTGGGCTTGGTGGCGGTCGGCGCTACCTTGTTCGAGCGCATCCGCTTCCCTGCCCTGCGGCAGGTGCTGCCCAATTTCATGTCCTACACGCTGCTCAGGATCGAGATCAACGTGCGCATCTCGACGATCATGGGCGCGGTCGGCGGCGCCGGCATCGGCGAGGAGCTGAAGCTCTCCATCTCGCGCGGCTTCGGCGCCAAAACGCTGGCGCTAGTGCTGCTCTTGTTCACCACCATCTTCATCGTCGACCAGTTCTCCGCCTGGCTGCGCC
>NZ_SRTG01000302.1:0-340 GCF_004792125.1 Mesorhizobium sp. M5C.F.Ca.ET.164.01.1.1
GGGAAGCTCGCGCAGTCGAAACAGGATGCCGCGCTGGCAGTCCATGGCGCGGCAGAGCGTCTCCAGGATGACGTCCATCTCGCGCTGCCAGTCGCCGGCCTCTCGGAGCCGGCGCACGACGCGGACAGCCGCCATTGCCGCGCCCTGGCGGGTGGCTTGCGTGTCGGTGCGCGCGGCTGCAGCAGTCATGTCTAACACGTCACCCAGGGCCAGATCGGCAAGATATGAAATTGAGCACACAGGCTCGGAAAAATCGACCACGGTTTCCCGCAGGAACCATACGCAGGACCAAAATGCTACAGCGTTCTTTGCGCATCCGGAAGGATGCGCGGCGTCGATG
>NZ_SRTG01000303.1:0-340 GCF_004792125.1 Mesorhizobium sp. M5C.F.Ca.ET.164.01.1.1
ATAGCCGCGGCCGTCACAACGACCGACAGGTCTAAAATTCTCAAGAAAGTCCCGGCGGTTTCGGTTCAGATCGGCGATCTCGGCGATCTGGAAAGTCTTGCCGTCGGTGCTGACCTGCTTGTCACGCATTCGCACGGGCGCCAAGCATCGGAGCGGCTCGGAATTCCGCTCATGCGCATCGGGTTCCCGGTCTTCGATCGACTAGGCAGCCAGCACAAGCTCGCAATTCTCTATCAGGGCACCCGCGACATGATCTTCGAGGTCGCCAGCATCTTCCAGGCCAACCAACACGCGCCCACTCCTGAGGCGCTTGATCCACTCCGTAATCGAGAAATATCAC
>NZ_SRTG01000304.1:0-340 GCF_004792125.1 Mesorhizobium sp. M5C.F.Ca.ET.164.01.1.1
GCGGTTATTCGCGGCTCGGCTTCATCGGCGGCGACACTTCGCGCGACACGCGCGGCCTCGACCGCCGGCGCGGCTTCGTGGCGGCGCTGCAGGACCGCGGCCTCGACGCCTCGCGCGTCATCGCCTCCGGCGTGCCGCCGATCTCGATGCGCGAGGGCGCTGCCGCCATGGTCGAGATGATCTCGCGCTGGCCGGACACCCAGGCGGTGATGTGCGTGTCGGACCTTTCCGCCTTCGGCGCGCTGATGGAATGCCTGCGGCGCGGCATCCGCGTTCCCGACGACGTCGCAATCGCCGGCTTCGGCGCCTATGACCTTGCCGAGCAGTCGGTGCCGTCGAT
>NZ_SRTG01000305.1:0-340 GCF_004792125.1 Mesorhizobium sp. M5C.F.Ca.ET.164.01.1.1
GTTCGCTCATGATACCACCTCGACTGCCCTGACCTCTTGCGCGCGGCCGCGCAGATAAAGCGGCGCGAAGACCTGGTCCTGCCGCACTTCCAGCTTGCCCTCGCGCACCATTTCGAGCGTGGCCGCGAAGGAACTCGCCACCGCAGTGCGCTTCTCCTCCGGAGCCGCCAGATATTCGATCAGGAAGCTGTCGAGCGCCGTCCAGTCGCCAATTGTTCCGACCAGCCGTGCCAGCACGTCGCGTGCGTCCTTCAGCGACCATACGGCGCGCCTGGCGATCGTCACGTTGCTGATCGCCTGCCGCTGGCGCTGCTGCGCATAGGCGGTCAGCAGATCGTAG
>NZ_SRTG01000306.1:0-340 GCF_004792125.1 Mesorhizobium sp. M5C.F.Ca.ET.164.01.1.1
GCAAGCGAGGTGGCGTCGCCCATCGAGGAGACGTCGATGTCGATGCGTGCGCCCGACTGCACATAGGGTGGCATGTTGGCGGTGACGATGACGGCGGCGACGTTCTTGGCGCGCGCGCTGCCGCCTTCGGTGGCGATGCCGAGGTTCTCCAGCATGGCGCGGATCGACTGTTCGGTGAAGGGCGAGTTGCGCAGGCTGTCGCCGGTTCCGGCCAGGCCGATGACAAGGCCGTAGCCGACGAGCTGGTTGTCGCGCGCGCTCTGCAGCTGGGCGATGTCCTTGATGCGCGCGGCGACCTGGCTGGGCGGCAGCGTGCTTGGCCCGGGCGAACCAAGGAACA
>NZ_SRTG01000307.1:0-340 GCF_004792125.1 Mesorhizobium sp. M5C.F.Ca.ET.164.01.1.1
TAGCGCTTGCCGTCTTCGCCGACATTCCTGCAGGTGAGGGGGCTCTGCTCGCCGGATGCCGGGTCGGACAGATCATGGCCGAAGGACGGCTTCGTCGAAGCGGGTCTGAAGTGGCGCCGGACGGTCGGGCTCGCCGGCAGGCTTGCCGGCGCGCTCGGCGGCAAGGGAAACACATCCGAGGCGATCTGCCGCGATGCGACCGTTCCCGGCGGCGCCCGGTCCCAGACACGCCTGACATCCATCCCGCTTGGAACGATCACCGTGCCATCGTCGCTGCGCGCGCAGCCGCCCGCTGCAAGCAGCGCCGGGCACAGGACAAACGCAACGAATCGAACGAACA
>NZ_SRTG01000308.1:0-340 GCF_004792125.1 Mesorhizobium sp. M5C.F.Ca.ET.164.01.1.1
TTTCGGCGCCGGCGCCGTCATCGGCAACATCGCCGGCGGCCAGGCCGCTGACCGCTTCGGCGCGACCCGCACCGTCGCCTGGTCGCTGACGCTGTCGGCCGCGATGCTGGTCACCTTCTCGCTGATCCCGACGTTTCTGCCGCATTCGATCGCCGGACCGGCGCTGATGGCCATGATGGTGCCTTGGGTCGATGGCGGCGAAAAGATGTTGCCGAGGCGGATTTCCGGCATGCCCTTGAGCGAGGTGACGACCATCACATAGAGCGGCAGGAGGTAGTAGAGCGCCACGACGATGAGCGTACCGTAGAGGAAAATGTTGCGGCGCGAGAACACGTGTCGC
>NZ_SRTG01000309.1:0-340 GCF_004792125.1 Mesorhizobium sp. M5C.F.Ca.ET.164.01.1.1
CGCGCGCAGCGGCGGCTACCAGTTCCTGCCCGAGACGACCTCCGAATGAGACGTTTCCTGCCGCAGACCTTGCCTGTCTGGGTGCTGCTGATCGTCATTGCCGGCCTGCTGATCAGCCAGGTCGCGACGCTCTACATCGTCGCGCGCGATCGCGCCACCGCCAACGGTATCGTCGATCTCTACAGGCTGAACGACCGCGCCTACTCGCTGGTGCAGCTGATGCATGATGCGACGCCGGAGGAGCGCAAGGCGACGGCGTCAGGCCTGTTCAACGCCACCTATGCGCTGACCGTTTCCGATACGCCCGCCGTCTCCTCCTCGATTGCCGGCGACGACGAGC
>NZ_SRTG01000030.1:0-4488 GCF_004792125.1 Mesorhizobium sp. M5C.F.Ca.ET.164.01.1.1
TGCTGCTTCATCAACTCCATCTCAGTGGGAAGCTGATCGCCAGCATTGAAGACACCGCTCTCGATCTGAGACCGAATGATGTCCGCCAGCTGAATATGAAGTGGAGTTCTACCAGGCTGAATCATGCGTCTCCTCATGGCGAGTTTCTTGCTGGATTCTGCAACAATGGTGTAGCGTGTGCGCTTTTGAGGACCTTGGTGGATCGATCCGGCTTTGGTTGAAGAGATCGCCGATTTGTTGGAGGGGACGTTCCAGCCCTAGCCGCACCCCGCTTCTCGCGCAAGCCTGCCGACCTTGTTCTAGCATTCCGCACCAGTCTTCTCGGCGGCCGGTGGCTTCTCTCTCGCGCCGCACGACTCGCATCAAAAACTCTGTTCAGTTAACGGTCACGAGATGCGAAGCAAAAAACATGCCCGGCACAGCTAGGCTTAAATTACAAGCGGTTTGGGGTTCTTCATAGTTTTGCGGGTACACGTGTCGCATCCGAGGCGCCGAAAACGTCACGATGGCGACAGGCTGCCGGCCTCCGCTAGCCGAGGACATGCGCGGTCAGGATAGTCAGGGCGAACGGCTCCACGGAGCTTTGGCTGCCGTCTGGAGCGCGACCAACCGGCCTGATCCATCACTTCTGTTATGTCGGCAATGGTGTCATCCCTCCGAGATCGGACCAAACCATCAGGCTCGAAACGGTCTCGTTCGGCACGCAAAGCCCATAAACTTCCGCCTTCGCGCGATGCCGAAGTCGGCTCGTCGAACAGCAGGATATCAGGCCTGCGATGCAGCCGTTTTCGAGATACATCTTCTGCTGGTTGCCCCCGACAGCAGGCGGGCCGCTCTATCGGGTCTGCGAGCCCACCTCGCTATCAAGGCTCGGGTAGTTTGCGCGCGGACACGCCAACGTCATCGTGAATGCCACTCCATTTTTGCTGATGGGGTTGTCTAATCGCGGTGGGCACGTCAAGTATCTTTGCGCTCGGAAATGCGTTGGCCGGGTACACGGTTGTCTTCGCGGTCGACATCGGTCGCCGCATGATGGAGATTCGCGGGACGAGCCTTCAATGTGGATTAGCACTTTGCTGAGTCAGCGGTGCAACCCCATCAGCGGAATGGCTCGGCTCACGTCCCGGCAGGGACGCCTCAGGCGTTCAGATTCTGAACGCTATCCGGATTTACGTTGTGGCTCCTGCATTCGGATAAAGAGCTCGCCGGTTTTAAGCATCGTATGCATTATCACCGCCAGTTTGCGCGCCACAGCCACGGCAGCTCTTTTGAAGCCGATCCTCTCCCGGGCTGGAGACCCCATGTCCGCAGGGTGCTCTCGTTTGAGCTACGCGTCAGAATATCCGACGCCGCTTCGTAGAGAAGCCCTCGCAAATGGCGGTCGCCGCGTCGGGATATGTGGCCGTCATAATCGACTTCTCCGGATTGGTAGCGGCGCGTCGTGAGGCCTATCCAGGCGCCAACAGATCGGGACGTCTTGAAGTTGTCCGGATATTCAATGGCAGTGGCGAACGAGGTGGCGGTGATGGTGCCGACGCCGGGGGTCGACATGAGTAGCGGCATGCCCCTCTCTGACGTGCATCTGCGACGAGCTGGCGCCTAAGCTCAGCGGCACGGATGCGAATGCCGCGCCATGTCTCCAACATCGGCAGCACGATAAGAGCAAGTCCCTCGTGATCGATCGAATGTGGTTCCCTTACCTGCAGGCACGAGCAGGCCGAACGTTTCCATGAGTCCACGAACCTGGTTGGAAAGTTCGGTGGTGATCCGGACCAGCCGGGTGCGTGCCGCCACGAGCGTGCGGGTCAGCGTGCAGTCAAATCCTTTCACCCGCACCTGACGGAAGAACCCCACCTGCAAGATGCGCCAAACCGTCGGCGTCGTTCGCGTCGGTCTTGTTCGGCGCCATATCGAGCGCAGCCTTGGCAGGGCGAGCATCGATGCAGATCGCTGGCAGCCTTTCCGCACGTAGCGCGTGATAGAACCAGACGGAAAGGGGGCCAGTCTCGAACACCACGCGTTTGGCGGCTGGCGCCCGCTTACGGATAAGCTCGGCAATGATCTTCGGATCAGAGGCGCACTTCCCGCGCCAGACGCGCTTGCCTTCACGTGGAATCGACACCGCCGTCTCTTTCATCGACACGTCGAGACCGATATATTCTTCCATGGCTGTTCTCCATCAGATGCTTGGCCCCGGCGTCAGGTCGTGAGCCCGTATTTCCATCTTATCGGGGAACAGCCAACTTCCAAGGATATGATTGATTCTCTGGCGACTCGCTCCCGCGATTACCCCATGTGGATGCCAGCCTTCTTCGACGGCATCGCAATGTGCCGTGCGCCAGGATAAGCCGTGGAAAGGAGAACGATACAACCTGAAACCTTTCTCAGCGATCCAGCAGGTTCAACTCCTGCCCGGTAAAGGCGCAGCCCGCCAGCCGGAAGCGAGTCTTGCGTGGGCGTCGGCAACGGTGCCCATGAAGCGTAGACGGCAGGTGATAAAGCGGTGATGTAAGCCTCGAAATGCGAACGTGATGACGCCTTCGGTGTGGCACACGCGGGGGCAGGACCTGCAATCCCCCGGGAGCGCTACGGCGAACACGAACATGCAGGACCCTTCGGACCCGGCTGGCGAAAACAATAGGCCGAAGGGCATGCGGTGCGGGAAGTCGGAGCGCCCTCATAGTACCGTCGAAAGCGGGGAACCGTGGCCAGCGGAACCCGGTCGAGGGAAGGGGGGCGTCACATGTCAGACCCACTGACGGGAAACATCGGAGGGGACCCTGAGCCCCACAAACATGTCCACAAAACAGCAGTGGATAGCCGAACAGGCGAGGGAGCACCCGGACCGGGTGCTTACGTCCCTGCACCACCTGATCGACCTTGAATGGATGTTCGAGGCGTGGGCCCTGACGCGCAAGGATAGGGCGGCGGGCATCGACGGGCGCACGGCTGCCGACTATGAGAGGGATTTGGAGGTGAACCTTGAAAGCCTCCTGTCGCGGATCAAGTCGGGCAGCTATCGCGCGCCGCCGGTGCGGCGTCACTACATACCGAAAGCAGATGGGTCGAAACGTCCTCTGGGCATTTCAACCATTGAAGACAAGGTGGCGCAACGGGCGATCTTGATGGTTCTGGAAGCCGATCTACGAGCAGGACTTTCTGGACTGTTCTTTCGGCTTTCGGCCGGACCGTTCTGCTCATGATGCCTTGCGCCGATTGTGCGTGGCATCATGGGACAGCGACAGTATTGGGTGATTGATGCGGATATCTCGAAGTACTTCGACAGCATCGATCACAAGCATCTGCGATCCTTCCTCGATCTGCGGATCACAGACGGCGTCATTCGACGCATGATCGACAAATGGCTGAAAGCAGGAGTACTCGAAGGAGGTTCCCTGCAAAACTCGGTGACTGGACCCCGCAGGGAGGCGTGATTAGCCCGCTTCTCGCGAACATCTTTCTGCACCATGTGCTGGACGAATGTTTCGTGGAGGTGGCGCAACCGCGCCTTTCCGGGCGGACCCAACTGGTGCGTTATGCTGATGACTTCGTCATACCCCTAGAAGACCCGGAGAGCGGCAAGCGCATGCTTGGCGTTCTGGGCAGACGTCTTGCCAAGTACGGGCTCACGCTCCATGTGGACAAGACGCATTACGTGGACTTCCGGCCCCATCGATTGAAGGGGCTACAACACCCTGCGACGGACGCAACAACGTTCAACTTCCTTGGCTTTACCCATGTTTGGGGAAGGTCGCGGAAGGGCAACCGCGTTGTTCGCCAAGTCACGGCCAAGGATCGTTACGCGCGGTCGCTGAAGGCGATTTGGCGCTGGTGCAAGACCTATCGGCACCTGACGCTCAAGCAGCAGCACGAGTACTTGGTAAGGTGATGTGGGGCCACTATGCCTATTACGGGATCACGGGAAATGCGAAACGTCTGAACTGGTACCACTCCTACCAGGTCGGGCGCATTTGGAAGCGATGGCTGGGAAGCCGGAGCCAGAAGGATGCCTTTACCTGGGCCCGAATGCAGGGACTACTCGACAGGTATCCGTTGCCGCCAGCCAAGATTGTCCGTCAGTGGCGCAGTCCATGAGCTAAACTGGCCTGTGAGGAGCCGGATGCGGGAAATCTGCACGTCCGGATCTGTGGGGGGCGGGGATCGGCAACGACCCCGCCTACCCGACAAATTTGTGGTGTTAGAGCCACGCAAAGGAGAGGCAGGCATCCATGGAAAAGGTTACCATCATCAGGCGATCCGCCCAGCTTCTCAACGCATCGGTGCAGGACCTGCAGATGATTGGCGCAATCAGAATGGCGAAGTGTCACAGGCGTGCGCCGCTTTGCCTGTCGAAGATGTGGACACGGCGCGGATCGATCCTCAGTCTAACTTCTTCACCAGGTCGGACTGTCAGTCGATCCTTGACGATAGCGTCGATAGGATCATCGCCAAGTTTGGCGAATATCTGTGTCTCGGAGCCGGTCGGCT
>NZ_SRTG01000310.1:0-339 GCF_004792125.1 Mesorhizobium sp. M5C.F.Ca.ET.164.01.1.1
AGTTTACCGACCGCACCGAGTCATCCACGCAAAGACCTGCGCAGCGTCAGCTTCAGAGCTTGGTCCCACCGGCTGAACGCCAAAAAAGCGGATCTTGGCCATCGGAAGCGCCCTCAACCGACTGAGAGGTTTCGGCTTATGCGATGCGACTGGCAGTCCTGCGCTCCGGGGACAAGGCCGTGGCGGCAGAAGATCCCCTGGACATCAGGCGATGTCCGGAAGGCAGCATCGTAGTAACGGTTTTTACGCCGCTCGCGGCACGCGCGAGGTGAACGTCGCCCGGGTGACCGACACGCTGGTGCCGTCAATATCGCTGATAATCTCCACCCTGGCCTCCAG
>NZ_SRTG01000311.1:0-339 GCF_004792125.1 Mesorhizobium sp. M5C.F.Ca.ET.164.01.1.1
TGCTGCGCGGTCTGTCGACTATAGAGAAGAACTAGGTCGTCTCGGTCAACCGCTGTTCGTTGAGCGAAGAGGTGAAAGGGCAGCGGCTGGGCCTGTTCAAGGCCAGCACCGACTATGCTGACCTTGCCGATTGCGACCTGATCATCGAAGCCGTGTTCGAGGACATGGCGGTGAAGAAAGAAGTGTTCGGCAAGCTCGACGCGATCGCCAAACCCGGCGCGATCCTCGCCACCAACACCTCTTATCTCGACGTCGACGCGATTGCCGCCTCGACGTCGCGGCCACAGGACGTGCTCGGCATGCATTTCTTTTCGCCGGCAAATGTCATGAAGCTTTTGG
>NZ_SRTG01000312.1:0-338 GCF_004792125.1 Mesorhizobium sp. M5C.F.Ca.ET.164.01.1.1
CCGACCGCAACGACGTCAAGATTGGGGTGATCACTTACAAGATAGCCGCCCATGCAGCCGATCTGGCGAAGGGCCATCGGGCAGCGAAAACCAGGGATGATGCCCTTTCGCGCGCGCGCTTCGAGTTCCGCTGGGAGGACCAGTTCAACCTGTCGCTCGACCCCGAAACCGCACGGTCCTTCCACGACCAGACCTTGCCCAAGGAGGCGCACAAGCTGGCACATTTCTGTTCGATGTGCGGGCCGAAATTCTGCTCCATGCGCATTTCCCACGACATCCGTGCCGAGGCCCAGAAGGAAGGCATGGCGGCAATGGCGGCGAAATACCGCGAGGGCGGC
>NZ_SRTG01000313.1:0-338 GCF_004792125.1 Mesorhizobium sp. M5C.F.Ca.ET.164.01.1.1
ACCACCGGGCTTAGGCGAGAGGGGCGAAGCGTGCAGTCAGGACCGTCGCCGGATAGTCCTGCCACTTTGCCCTGGTTCAAAGCTGGAAAATTCCGCGTGGCGCGCGCGCTGGCGGCCGCCGAGTAGATTTGGCGCCCTAATGGGATAGGTTTGCCGAGTTAGAACTGGCGAACAGTGGTCTGGAATCCAACAGAGGGGCTTGATGCAAGGTCAATCAGGCGGCGAAGATTTCGAACTCCTCGGCCGGGGAGGGATTCGGATTGAAGGCGTCACTCATAGGAATAGCATAATCGCTTGCTCGGCATGTTGCCTTTCGCTAGCACTGATCTCATCGGTCC
>NZ_SRTG01000314.1:0-338 GCF_004792125.1 Mesorhizobium sp. M5C.F.Ca.ET.164.01.1.1
ATTCAGCCAGCGAAAAAGCCCGCTCCAAAGCTGTTGTGTTCGGCTTCATATCGTGCGCCTTCTGCTCCTGCCGTAACCCTGATTGCCAACGTCAAACAAAGCCCGCCGACCGGGGCCGGGCGGGCAAGTTTTGTTTGAGCTGCGACCCGCCAGGGTCACGTCCCATATCGCGCATATGAAGAACACGCGCGCTCACATTTGTGAATCCGACTGGCGAGGGACGACAAAAATTGGCGCCGAGCCAGCTACGCCTAACCATTCATCGACGCAGGAACAACCGGCTGGGAAATTGACAGGCACTCGAACCGGATTAACCGCAAATCGGTCGAACGAGTGCC
>NZ_SRTG01000315.1:0-338 GCF_004792125.1 Mesorhizobium sp. M5C.F.Ca.ET.164.01.1.1
CGGGACCGGCCATTCGACCGAGGAGCGGGTGAGCCTGCTTCAGCCTGACATCGTCAAGATCGATGGCGGCTGGTTCGCGGAATTCTGCCGCCACGCCGCCGCGGAACGCTTCTTCCGCCCGCTGGTGTCCAGCCTGCACGACCGTGGCGCCAAGGTGCTGGTCGAGGGAATCGAGCAGCCCACCCACCTGCGCGTCGCGCTCGAAGGTGGTCTGATCGCCCTCAACGACGGCGCCATTGATACGCAAAATGCCGCTTGCGAGGACGCCGGTCACCAGCATGTGGGCGTCGATTAGCCGTCCGTATGTGGCCATCGACTTGGCCTTGGCTTGATCTCCG
>NZ_SRTG01000316.1:0-338 GCF_004792125.1 Mesorhizobium sp. M5C.F.Ca.ET.164.01.1.1
CGACGTGCAAGCCCAGAAGATGCTTGCCGGCGAGCAGACACCGGAAGAGGCGGCCGCTGCCGCGCAAAAGGGCTGGATGGCGAAATTCTGATCGGCCTGTTTTGCGATCTCTACCGGGCGGCCTGACTTCGGGCAGGCCTCCCGGCAACAACGCATCGGCAATGCGGACGGACCCGTTTCCGAAGCTCCCCTTCTCTTGAAGGCGTATCCCAGGGTTGGCACATGACCCGGCAAAAGCGCGCCCACCACAAGCTGAAACGAGCGGTCGCACCCTACCTCTATCTGTCGCCCTGGCTGCTCATCATCGGCCTTCTGATGCTGTTGCCGATGGTGACGGT
>NZ_SRTG01000317.1:0-337 GCF_004792125.1 Mesorhizobium sp. M5C.F.Ca.ET.164.01.1.1
GGGGCGCTGCCCGCGTTCCCCCTTGACGCCGCCGCTTGACTCGGCCGGCGGCCTCTCGTATAGAACCAAAAAGTTATATAACCATCTGGTTCAATAAACATGACGACGGATAGCCTCAGCCTGACCCTCGCGGCGCTTGCCGACCCGACCCGACGCGCCATCCTGGCGCGGCTGGCGCTCGGCGAGGCCTCGGTCACGCAGCTGGCCGAGCCGTTTGCCATGAGCTTTCCGGCGGTGTCGAAGCACCTCAAGGTGCCCGAGCGCGCCGGCCTGGTCGCGCACCGCCTCGACGCCCCGCTTCGGCCGCGCCGCCTGCACCCGGCGCCATCCCCCGCAG
>NZ_SRTG01000318.1:0-336 GCF_004792125.1 Mesorhizobium sp. M5C.F.Ca.ET.164.01.1.1
CGATCTCGAAGCCCTCGCGGCGCATCGTCTCGATCAGCACCGCGAGCTGCAATTCGCCACGACCGGAGACGAAGAAGGAATCCTTTTCCGGCGATTCCTCGATCTTCAGCGCGACATTGCCTTCGGCCTCGCGCAGCAGGCGGTCGCGGATGACGCGGCTGGTCACCTTGTCGCCTTCCGTGCCGGCGAGCGGGCTGTCGTTGACGAGGAAGGACATCGTCACCGTCGGCGGATCGATCGGCTGCGCGTGCAGCGGCTCGGTCACCGTCGAATCGCAGAACGTGTCGGCGACGGTGCCCTTCGACAGGCCGGCGATGGCGACGATGTCGCCCGCCT
>NZ_SRTG01000319.1:0-336 GCF_004792125.1 Mesorhizobium sp. M5C.F.Ca.ET.164.01.1.1
CGAAAACCTGATCGGGTCCTCGGTCGAGGTCAAAGGCCTGGAATTCCTGGGCGGCTACGGCACAGCGGTGCTGGCTTTCCTTGCCGTCGCCATCTACGTGCCGCTGAACACCTGGCTCGCGGTCAAGCTCGGGCGCTTGCTCGAGCGGCTCAATGTCCGCATGCAGCAGGCCGAGGGCAGCTACCGCAGCGAACTGATTACATTCCTGCGCCAGAACTACGGCTATCTGCCCCATGCCGTTGCGGTAACCGTGATCGCCTTGGCCCTCATCGCCTTTGCCATTCGCTATCTCGTCGCCGAGGACAAGCCGCAGGCTGTCGAGCAGCAGAAATTCAC
>NZ_SRTG01000031.1:0-4212 GCF_004792125.1 Mesorhizobium sp. M5C.F.Ca.ET.164.01.1.1
GCCCGAAGAACTGAAGTTGCGCAAGGAGATCATCACTGGCGGGTTCGAGGAGTTCCCGGTGCTCTGGTGATGCGCGGACGCCGCCGGGAATCGCGATCTTCTCCGCAATTTGCCGGCGCGCCTGGCGCGCGGCCGGTCAGATCAGCCAGCCAACAGGTAACCAAGATGGACGTGCAAGAAACCACGGCAGCATGCCGGGACGCTTTCGCCGAACTGGCGTCGCCAGCGTGCATCCACGACCCGTATCCGTTCATGCGGTGGTTGCGCGAGCACGATCCGGTGCATCGCGCGGCGTCGGGCCTCTTTTTATTGAGCCGCCACGCCGACATTTACTGGGCGCTCAAGGCCACGGGCGATGCGTTTCGAGGACCGGCGCCGGGCGAACTGGCGCGCTATTTCCCGCGTGCGGCGACCAGCCTGTCGCTCAATCTGCTGGCGTCCACGCTCGCGATGAAGGAACCACCGACGCATACGCGTCTGCGCCGGCTGATCTCGCGCGATTTCACCATGCGCCAGATCGACAACCTGCGGCCGAGTATCGCGCGCATCGTCGCAGCGCGCCTGGACGGCATGGCGCCCGCGCTGGAGCGCGGGGAGGCGGTGGACCTGCATCGGGAATTCGCGCTGGCCTTGCCCATGCTGGTCTTCGCCGAACTGTTCGGCATGCCCCAGGACGACATGTTCGGGCTCGCCGACGGCATCGGCGCCATTCTGGAAGGCCTTAGCCCGCACGCCAGCGATCCCCAGCTCGCCGCGGCGGACGCGGCCAGCGCCAGGGTGCAGGCCTACTTCGGCGACCTCATACAGCGCAAGCGCACCGATCCCCGCCACGACATCGTGTCGATGCTGGTCGGCGCACATGACGACGATGCCGACACGCTGTCGGATGCGGAGTTGATCAGCATGCTGTGGGGCATGCTGCTGGGCGGCTTCGCCACCACTGCTGCGACCATCGACCATGCGGTCCTGGCGATGCTGGCGTATCCCGAACAGCGGCACTGGCTGAAGGGAGACGCCGTGGGGGTGAAGGCATTCGTCGAAGAAGTCCTGCGCTGCGACGCGCCCGCCATGTTCAGCTCCATTCCGCGTATCGCCGTGCGCGACATCGAACTGGGCGGCGTGGTGATCCCGAAGAACGCGGATGTGCGCGTGCTGATCGCGGCCGGCAATCGCGACCCGGACGCCTTCGCCGATCCAGACCGCTTCGATCCCGCGCGGTTCTACAGCACCAGTCCTGGCATGTCGACTGACGGGAAGATCATGCTGAGCTTCGGCCACGGCATCCACTTCTGCCTCGGTGCGCAACTGGCCCGGGTGCAGTTGGCCGAGAGCCTGCCGCGGATCCAGGCGCGCTTCCCCACGCTGGCATTGGCCGAGCAGCCGACCCGGGAGCCCTCCGCGTTCCTTAGGACGTTCCGCGCGCTGTCGGTGCGGCTGCATGCGCAGGGCGGGGCTGAGATGCGCGTCGTGGTCGACCAGGATCTGTGCGGAACTACCGGGCAGTGCGTGCTGACGCTGCCGGGCACCTTTCGCCAGCGCGAACCGGACGGCGTGGCTGAACTGTGCGTGGCGACGGTCCCGCAGGCGCTGCACGCCGCCGTGCGGCTCGCGGCCAGCCAGTGCCCGGTCGCCGCCATTCGGGTCATCGAAAGCGACTCTGGCGATGGCGAGCGCGCCAGCGCCGACCCTGCGCCTTCTCCGGCGGAGGCCTGGCGGCATGCCGCGGACACGATGGGACGGTTTGAAGGCAAGGTGGCCCTGGTGACCGGCGCCGGCGCCGGCATCGGCAAGGCATGCGCCCTCGCCATCGCGCGCGAGGGCGGCAGAGTGGTTGTGGCCGACATTGATGGCTCGGCGGCCATCGCCTGCACCGCGCAGATCGCGGCCGAAGCGGGCCATGCGCTGGCCCTGGCCATGGACATTGCCGATGCGCAGGCGGTGGCAGCGCTGTTCGAGACGGCGGAGCGGCACTTCGGTGGTGTCGACCTGCTGGTGAACAACGCGAGCGCCATGCATCTGACCCCGCGCGACCACGCGATCCTCGACCTGGACCTGGCGGTCTGGGATCAGATCATGGCGACCAATCTGCGCGGCACGCTGCTCTGCTGCCGGCAGGCCATCCCACGGATGATCGCCCGCGGCGGCGGCGCGATCGTCAACATGTCGTCGTGCCAGGGGCTCAGCGGTGACACCGCGCAGACGTCCTACGCCGCGTCGAAGGCGGCGATGAACATGCTGTCGGCCTCGCTCGCCACCCAGTACGGTCACGCGCAGATCCGCTGCAACGCGGTTGCGCCGGGTCTCATCATGACCGAGCGTCTCCTCGCCGAGCTGGACGAGTGCATGCAACGGCATCTGCGCCGGCACCAGCTCCTGCCGCGCGTCGGCCGCCCCGAGGACGTGGCCGCGCTGGTGGCTTTCCTGCTCTCCGACGATGCTGCGTTCATCACTGGCCAGGTCGTGTGCATCGACGGCGGCATGCTGGCGCATGTGCCGACATACGCCGACGGTGGCAACAGCCGCGCCGCGCGGCCTGCCGGCGACATCGCCGAAGCGGCCGCGGCGCCGCGCTGCTGATGGACATGCTGCTCAACCCGCTGGACCGTCGGCACCGGCTGCGGTACGACATCCCGGTCGTGCCCGGCGCTTTCCCCCTTGTCGGGCATCTTCCCGCCATCGTCTGCGACCTGCCGCGCCTGCTGCGGCGCGCGGAACGGACGCTGGGCAGCCACTTCTGGCTGGATTTCGGCCCTGCCGGCCACCTGATGACCTGCGTGGATCTGGATGCGTTCGCACTGCTCCGGCACAAGGACGTGTCCTCGGCGCTGATGGAAGAGATCGCGCCCGAATTGCTTGGCGGAACGTTGGTCGCCCAGGACGGCGGCGCGCACCGGCAGGCGCGCGATGCGATCAAGGCGGCGTTCCTGCCCAAGGGGCTGACCCAGGCCGGCATCGGCGACCTGTTCGCGCCCATCATCCTGGCGCGGGTGCAGGCGTGGCGCGACCGCGGCGACGTAACCATCCTGCGCGAAACCGGCGACCTGACGCTCAAGCTCATCTTCAGCCTCATGGGACTCCCCGCGCACGACCTGCCGGGATGGCATCGCAAGTACCGGCAACTGCTGCAGTTGATCGTCGCGCCCCCGGTCGACCTGCCCGGACTGCCCTTGCGGCGCGGCCGCGCCGCCCGCGACTGGATCGACGCGCAGTTGCGCCAGTTCGTCCGCGACGCGCGCGCGCATGCCGCGCGAACCGGGTTGATCAACGACATGGTGAGCGCCTTCGATCGCAGCGACGATGCGCTCTCCGATGACGTCTTGGTCGCCAATATCCGCTTGCTGCTGCTTGGCGGTCACGACACCACCGCCTCGACGATGGCCTGGATGGTGATCGAGCTGGCGCGGCAGCCTGTGCTGTGGGACGCCCTGGTCGAGGAGGCGCAACGCGTGGGCGCGGTGCCGACCCGACACGCGGACCTGGCGCAGTGTCCGGTCGCCGAGGCGCTGTTCCGCGAGACGCTGCGCGTGCATCCGGCGACCACGCTCCTGCCGCGTCGCGCGCTGCAGGAATTGCAACTCGGCCAACGGCGCATTCCCGCGGGAACCCATCTGTGCATTCCGCTCCTGCATTTCTCCACCTCGGCGCTCCTGCACGAAGCCCCTGATCAGTTCCGCCTGGAGCGGTGGCTGCAACGCACGGAGCCGATCCGGCCGGTGGACATGCTGCAGTTCGGTACCGGCCCACACGTCTGCATCGGCTACCACCTGGTATGGCTGGAACTGGTGCAGTTCTGCATCGCCTTGGCGCTGACCATGCACAAGGCCGGGGTGCGGCCCCGGTTGCTGAGCGACGCCGAAAAAGGCCGGCGCTATTACCCGACCGCACATCCGTCCGTGACAATCCGCATCGGATTCTCATGAGCTGGCATCGCCCGCCCCGGGTGGCGAGGCAGCGGCGCCGGCGACGCGCGGCATTGCTGCACTCGGCGCGCGCGCTCGGTGCGACGCCGGCAACACCGCGGCGGCTCGCCGCTCGCCGTGGCCGTCTCCTGTCAGGTACAAGGACATGAACAACATGCAGACCGGTTCCACGCTACACGACGACCGAACTGGCTTTTCCGCGCTCGGCGGATTGGGCGCGCAGGCGCGCGGCGCATCCGGCAGGCTGCTGCCGGAGATCTGGATGCAGGACGGCGTAAAGCGGGTCGAACAG
>NZ_SRTG01000320.1:0-336 GCF_004792125.1 Mesorhizobium sp. M5C.F.Ca.ET.164.01.1.1
TCATATTCGGACAGCGATGGGGGCTCACTTTTCATCAGCCCAATCTTTACGAGGTTGTCTAGTTCTTGCTTGCCCACGCTTGTAAATCTTTCTCCGAGCCGATGAGGAAAATCTTTGGAAGCGTACTTACCTTTCGGACAAACGACCCTTTCTGCGACGCCTTTCGTTGCCATTCCTCCGGCGACAGAAATGTCGGACTGACCTTTCGGCCTAGTCTCAGTTCCGCGTTTTGTGCGGCTGAATAAAGGTCAGAGAGGTTCAGGTTATCGCCGACCACCATCAAATCGATATCGCTGCGTTCTGTGTCCGTGCCTTTGGCGAATGAACCATACACGA
>NZ_SRTG01000321.1:0-335 GCF_004792125.1 Mesorhizobium sp. M5C.F.Ca.ET.164.01.1.1
TCGGCGCGGCCCCGATCTCTCGGTAGTGCTCGCGATTTCTCAGTAGGCCGGATGGCTGAAGCGGGCCTGGCGCGCATCCGTGGTCAGGTTGCGAAAGTCCTTGCCGCTGACATGCACGAGCGTCCTGTGGTCGCCGCCCTCGAAATAGACGTCGTCGGCGGCGCCGAGGCTTTCGTCGAGGATCACCGGCACGTCATAGGCGGCGCCGATCGGCGGGACGGCGCCGACATCGCAATCGCCGAAGAGCGAGACCACCTCGTCTTCGGAAGCGAGCCCGAGCCGCTTGTCCATGATGCTTTGCAAGGTGCCGAGCTCGATCCTGTGGGTGCTCGGGA
>NZ_SRTG01000322.1:0-335 GCF_004792125.1 Mesorhizobium sp. M5C.F.Ca.ET.164.01.1.1
TCCTACATCCACGGCTTGTCGTCCTTGTCCAGAATGCTGCTTTTGTCGCGATCGAACCCGGCTCGATTTGACGGCCAGTAGGCATAAATCACCACCCCGGCGGACAGAGCGAGGAGATAGAAAAGGCCCCAGCTTTTGGAGATTGCGACCACCGCGTCATGCATGCTCATTCCCCCAGCGCCGTCTGGTCGGTCTTCCTGGCCGCATCGGTCAATCCGCCGAGGATCTGCAGATACGCGACTAGCGCGTCCATCTCCGTCAACTCGCCGGGATTGCCGTCGAAAGCCCTTACATGGGTCGCCTTGCCGTAACGCTCGGTGACGCCACGCGCCTTG
>NZ_SRTG01000323.1:0-334 GCF_004792125.1 Mesorhizobium sp. M5C.F.Ca.ET.164.01.1.1
GGCGACCCAGGCCGCGATCGGCACCGTGCCCGACATGGCCGCTCCGGAGACCCGCGCGGCCATAGACGCCGCGGCTGCTGCCTATGGGGATTGGAGGAAGAAAACCAACGCCGAGCGCGCTGCCCTCCTGGAGGCCTGGCATGGGCTGATGCTGGCGAATCTGGACGATCTTGCGCTGATCCTGACGACCGAACAGGGCAAGCCGCTGGACGAGGCCAAAGGCGAGATCCGCTACGGCGCGTCCTTCGTCAAATGGTTCGCCGAGGAGGCACGCCGCATCAACGGCCACACCATCCCCTCGCCGACGCAAGACCGGCGCATCATCGTGCTGAAG
>NZ_SRTG01000324.1:0-334 GCF_004792125.1 Mesorhizobium sp. M5C.F.Ca.ET.164.01.1.1
CTTGCACTCCAGCAGATCGAACAGCGCTTCCTGCAACAGGGCGCGGTTGTCGCGCGACAGTTTCGAGGAGTCCGGCTGGACCGGCCCCTCATCGTCGCTCTTGCCGAGGCCGAAGAAGCGTCGGCTGGGTTTCACCCTGGGCTGGCCGACCAGCATCTCGTCGTCGGCGCCGCGCGGCTGGGCAGCCGGCGTCAGCGGCACCTGTTCTGCCTGCCGGCGCTGCGCGATCGCCTCGACGGCCGCCATGTCGCCATTGCCGATGGCAACCAGGAAATGGTTGCCGTTCTCGCGCAACAACTTTTGCACGCCCTTGATGGTGTAGCCCTGGTCGTAG
>NZ_SRTG01000325.1:0-333 GCF_004792125.1 Mesorhizobium sp. M5C.F.Ca.ET.164.01.1.1
TCGATGGATCGCTTCATCAAGCTGGAGAAGAACGACTTCATCGGCCGCGAGGCGTCCGCCAAGGAGCACGCCGAAGGCCCGAAGCTGCGCCGCGTCTCCTTCATCGTCGATGCAGCCGACGCCGATGTGATGGGCGACGAGCCGATCTGGGCCAAGGTCAGCAAGGACTACGGCACCGTGGAAAAGCCGCATGGCTATGGCGCGCCGCGCTTCGACACCACGGGCAAGGAAGTGCGCGGTTCGCAGGCTGCCGAAGGCGCCTCCGCAGTGCGCGGCATCGCCGATGGCGACTGGCGCGTGGTCGGCTGGGTCACTTCGGGCGGCTATGCGCAC
>NZ_SRTG01000326.1:0-333 GCF_004792125.1 Mesorhizobium sp. M5C.F.Ca.ET.164.01.1.1
CAAGCTCGAAAGCCTGCTTCCCGAGAACACGGACGACCTCGTCAACAAATACACGCACAAGCGTGCGCCCGCGACCGAGACGCCGGTGGCACCCGGCGCGACGACCGATCAGCCGGCGGCCGAACCGCCGGCAAACGGCGACGATGCCGATGCGCCGGCCGACGACAGCGAAGGCGAAGCGCCGGCCGACAACGCGCCGGCTCCGGCTCCCGCCAGCCCGGCGCCGGCAAACTGATCCCGGTCAAACGGGCGCCCGCGGCAAGGCGGGCGCTTCCCCGGGATTGACGTTGGTGTGAACGCCGCAAGGCATGCGTTGCTTTCGACGAGCGATCG
>NZ_SRTG01000327.1:0-333 GCF_004792125.1 Mesorhizobium sp. M5C.F.Ca.ET.164.01.1.1
ATCGGCTGAGACGGACTGGCAAAAGCTTGTAGGACGGCGTCTTCGACTTCGGGTCGTGATGCGCCAAGGGAAAGAGAGGGTTGGTTTCGGGATAATACGCCCCGCAACAGCCCTTCGGGATATTGTAGGGAACGATCTTCAGACCGGTGACCGTGCGGGCGACATTGTCATCGATCGCCGTGGTCACATCGACGATCTCCCCATCGGCGAAGCCTAGTCGGAGGATGTCTTCCCCGTTCATGAATATAATTCGGCGCGTGCCTTCAACGCCGCGAAAGCGGTCACTGTAGCCGTAGATCGTGGTGTTGAACTGATCGTTGGATCGCAGCGTTG
>NZ_SRTG01000328.1:0-333 GCF_004792125.1 Mesorhizobium sp. M5C.F.Ca.ET.164.01.1.1
TGGTCACACCCGACCCGCCGACATTGACCGTGATCGCAGGCGGTGGCGGCGGTGGCGGCGGAAATTTGTAGCTGTGGGCAACGGCGGCTGCCCGCGCGCCGTCGCCTTCTATATGTGTGTTCTTCGAGTTCGGATTGTATGGGTCGACCGTCTGCAGCAGCGAATTGAATTTCTGCGTATCGCCTGCCGCCAGCGTCACCGAATCGTAGTTGTTGAGATAGTCTGCGGCGCAGCCTGTCAGCAGGCCGCTGCACAGAACAACGAGCAAGAGCTTATTTCTTGACATAGAGCATCTTGTCCTTCGATTTGACGTCGAGCATGTGGCCATAGGGG
>NZ_SRTG01000329.1:0-333 GCF_004792125.1 Mesorhizobium sp. M5C.F.Ca.ET.164.01.1.1
TGGTCCACGGCACGAACTCGAACTTCATGCCGATGCCGGTTTCCTTGGTGAAGTCCTTGGACAGTTCCACGAGTGCGTTGGCCGGGTCCCAGGCGGCCCAGCAAAGCGTCAGGTCTTCCGCATGCGCGACGTTCGAGACGGCGGTCGACGCAAGCATCGCCGAGGCCAGACCCAACGTCAGTTTCATGGTCGATTTCATGCCTTCCTCCCATTTGCGAAACACGTCCGGATGACGGTTTCAAGAGCCCTCAAACCCCTCTCCTCCGGGGCCTAAACATAGCCACGCTCCAGCGCCGGCGATGTTTAGTAATTTGTTTAGTAATGCTCGTTTTA
>NZ_SRTG01000032.1:0-4208 GCF_004792125.1 Mesorhizobium sp. M5C.F.Ca.ET.164.01.1.1
TGCTGCTTCATCAACTCCATCTCAGTGGGAAGCTGATCGCCAGCATTGAAGACACCGCTCTCGATCTGAGACCGAATGATGTCCGCCAGCTGAATATGAAGTGGAGTTCTACCAGGCTGAATCATGCTGTCTCCTCAAGCCGAGTCATTGCTATCACGTGGCCCGGGGGTTGGCAATATTACGATATTGCATTCTTGCAAGAAATCAAATAGCGTGTGCTTTAAGGTCGAGGGAGTGGTTCCCTCATTTGCGGGACGAACGGGAGGAAATAAGATGACTATGACGGGCTATCGCTTGGGTCGGCGGGGCTTCTTGACCGGCATGTTGGGAGTGTCGTCGCTGCCCGTCCTTGGATCGTTGCCGGCCAGGGCGCAGGACAAGAAGCTGCGGGTCTTCGGCTGGGGAGACGGTGCCGGTTTTAAGGGGCTCTTCGATGCCTTCGAAAAGGTATCAGGCGTAAAGGTTTCTTACGAAGGTGTGCCCTTTGCCGACCTTCAGAACACGATAGTCCAGCGCTTCCGGATCGGGAATTCCGGAATCGATGTCCTGCTTGTGGACCCGACTTATATCCCGACGTTCTCCACGCTGGGCATTTTGGCAGACTTGACGAGTGCCTTCGGAGAAAAGAGCAAAGGCATATTGTTCCCCAGCGATGTGCAGGGCGCCACCTACAACGGGAAGATGCTGACAATGCCGATGCAGGAGTCGACTCAGCTCCTGTTCTTCAACAAAGGGCTTCTGGCCAATGCCGCCGTTGACGCGCCGGGTGTCTCGCCCGACGCGCGCCTCACCTGGGACAAGGTCATCGAGCTTGCCAAGAAGGTGCAGGCGGCCGGAGCCGAGACGGGCTTCGGCTTCGAGCAGGTCGATCGCTACTACCAGCTACAGGTCCTTCCGGAATCGCTTGGTGGTGGGCCGGGCGTCAAGGGTGACGATTTGCTGACCGTTGACGTGGCCAACGATGCTTGGCTGCAGGCAGGAAAATGGTATGGGAGCATCTTCGCCGATGGCGTGGCTGCGCGCGGTCCGAGCGGATACCAAGAAATGATCGACCTGTTCACAGCCGGCCGGATTGCATTTCTTGTTGGCGGTCCATGGTTGATCGCCGAATTCGACAAGGTCGACGGTCTTGACTATGCAGCGGCGCCTCATCCGTATTTCGCCGGTGGCAAGGCGGTGACGCCTTCTGAATCGTTTCATCTGGGAGTGGCGGCGGACACAACGAATGGCGACCAGGCCCTGGAATTCCTGAACTACGTGGGCTTGGATAAAGCAGGGTCAGTCATTGCAGCCCGCGGAAGCAATATACCCGCGAACATTGAGGCTGCGGCAGAGGTGCTGAGCCATATTCCCCGGCAAAATCCAAACCTGAAGGGTGTTGATACGTTGATCCGCTACGAGCTCGCCAACACGGCTATCCGGCGACCGCGTACACTCGGATATCTCCAATTGGAGGAGCTGGTCACGCGTGCATGGAGCGATATTCGCAATGGAAGTGATGCTGCTCAGACGTTTCCGCAGCTTCAACGTGAACTTGAGCGCAGTTTCAAGCGCATCGAGCGCTAAGACCGATGGCGATGGAAGCGATTACTGAGGGAGAAAGCGCCAGGGATGTATCCACAGTTGGGCGATTTTCAAAATGGAGAGCGGCCATAGCGCCGCTCCTCTTCTTGACGCCGGCTCTGGTTGCCCTCATCGTCTTTCGGTTGTTGCCAGCAGGTTGGCTCGTTCAGCAGAGCTTGTCCGGCCCCGACGGCGAATTCGCCGGGCTTGATAATTTCGAGTTCCTTTTCACGGCGCCTTCATTTGCCAAGACCCTGCATGCCACCCTTACCTTTGTCGCGGTGACCGTGCCGCTGCAGACGGTAACCTCTTTCGGCCTCGCTCTCCTGTTTGCCGAAAACTCACGGATCATCTCGCTGCTGCGAACCTTGGTGTTCCTGCCGGTATTAATCCCATCGAGCGTCGCAGCCATACTGTGGGGCGCTGCATACCGCCCGCAGGGACTGGCAAATGCTCTGTTGACGTCTGTGGGCGTGAGCGCTCAGCCGTTCCTCACATCGCCAGACCAGGCACTGATGTCGATCATTGTCATGAGCTCGTGGGTCGGAGTCGGCTTCTGGATGATTTTCCTCATCGGGGGCCTAAAGGACATTCCTCGCGATCTCTATGAGGCAGCATCCATCGATGGCGCCGGGAAGCTTTCGTCGCTGTGGCACATCACTATCCCGCTGATGCGTCGACCGCTGGCCTTCGTAATCGTCGCTGACACGGTATCCGCATTTCTGCTGTTTGGGCCGATCGCGATACTTACCAGAGGCGGGCCCGGCGGCAGCACGCAGCTCATCATGTACGACGTGTATCAGCAGGCTTACTTTTTCAACGACGTGCCATTGGCTGCTGCAGAAGGGTTGACCTTGATGGTCATCATGATGGTCATCATCCTCATCCAGTTCCGGTTGCTATCACGGGAGAAGCAACTATGAGGGCCGGAGAAACAAACTCGGCCGGGGCGGGACGCATCGTTCATCTGCTGTTCGGTATCGCCGTCGCCGCCGGTTTTATGCTGCCAATCGCTTGGCTGGTTGCAGGTAGCCTCCGGCCGGGTAGCGAGATATTCACCTCGCTCGATCCGCTTTCCATTGGCTCCTTTGTTCCGTCACGGCCGACGCTTGAAAATTTTGGCAGCGCGCTCGCCGGATCGTTCCGAACTGGATTGATTAACTCTTTCGTCGTCGCGGCATGTACGGTGGTCGTGGCACTGCTGGTGTGCGCAACCGCAGCCTTCGCGTTGAGTGCGATGCAGTGGCGCGGCCGCGACGTCGTCTTCGCCCTCATCGTCTTCAGCTTTTTGATCCCCGAGGAGGTCGTGGCTATCCCGTTGTCCGCCATCTTCGCACGGGGCGGGCTGCAGAACACCTACATCGCACTGATCGTGCCTTTCGTGGGCAGCGGCATGGTGATTTTCCTACTGCGGCAGTTCTTTCTCGCCATACCGCGCTCATTGATTGAAGCGGCCCAAATCGATGGAGCCGGCTGGCTAAGGATTTTCCTCGAGATTTTCCTGCCGCTTTCACGTCCGGCTCTCATCGCCGCCGGAGTAATAATCTTCAATGGGCAATGGCAGGCTTATCTGTGGCCGCTTCTGGTCACGACGCGCCAGGACATGTTCCTCGCCCCGATCACCCTCGCCTTGATGGCGGGGGAGCATACCACCGACTACGGCCAGATCTTCGCGGCATCGACCATTCTAAGCCTCATCCCCGCAGTCATCCTGCTGGGCTTCCAACGCTTCTTCACCGACTCGGTCTCGATGTCGAGCGTCAAAGAATAATCGCGAGTGCTTCTTCGCCCCGAGCTGAAGATGCAGATTATATGCCGCAATAGAGGAGATGTGAGTTGGCGCAGGTAACCGTTAGGAACATTGTCAAGCGCTACGGAAGCATCCAGGTCATTCACGGCGTGAATGTCGACATCGTCGATGGCGAGTTTGTCATCCTGGTCGGCCCTTCGGGGTGTGGCAAATCCACCTTGCTACGCATGATCGCCGGTCTCGAAGCCATATCGGGCGGGGAGATCAGCATCGGCGGCCGGGTGGTGAACGATGTTCTGCCAAAAGACCGCGACATAGCAATGGTGTTCCAGAACTATGCGCTCTATCCGCACAAGAACGTCGCCGACAACATGGGCTTTTCGCTCAAGATCAAGGGTAGGCCGAAGGCCGAGATTGATGCCAAGGTGAAGCAGGCGGCCGAAATTCTCGATCTCGACAAGCTGCTCGACCGGTTTCCGAAACAGCTATCGGGCGGGCAGCGCCAGCGTGTGGCCATGGGACGCGCCATTGTGCGCGACCCGGAAGTCTTCCTGTTCGATGAGCCTTTATCGAATCTCGACGCTCAACTTCGTGTCGCGATGCGTGTCGAGATCAAGGAACTGCATCAGCGCCTCGGCACGACGATTGTCTATGTCACCCATGACCAGATCGAGGCGATGACCATGGCCGACAAGATCGTGGTGATGCGGGACGGCAAGGTGGAACAGGTCGGCGCGCCGCTCGATCTCTACGACAATCCGGGCAATGTCTTCGTCGCCGGTTTCATCGGCTCGCCGGCGATGAACTTCATCAAGGGCAAGGTCGTTTCGAAGGACGGCAGGCAGATATTTGTGTCGGATACCGGATCCGTGCTGCCGGCTGACGGGGCGAGGGC
>NZ_SRTG01000330.1:0-333 GCF_004792125.1 Mesorhizobium sp. M5C.F.Ca.ET.164.01.1.1
ATTGGTCAACCAGTATAAGGTGATATCGTTGAGCATCTCGTCCCTTGAAAGTACACTTTCGGGTTCACCATTGCTGTCGCTCCACTGCGCGAACTTTTCATAGATGAACGATGCAAGACCGACGGGAGAGTCCGAGAGAGAATACCCGATCGTCTGCGGTCGCGTGACCATCATCGCGCCGTAAGCAGCGTTTCTGCCGAAAAACGTCTGCAGAGCGTTGTAGGCATCTCGTTCGGGAGGCGAGAGATCTGCCGGCGCAGCGTCACCGCTGCTGATACCCCTCATCAGCGTTCCGGGAACTGTGGCTGGCATATTGAGGTGGATGCCAAGCAG
>NZ_SRTG01000331.1:0-333 GCF_004792125.1 Mesorhizobium sp. M5C.F.Ca.ET.164.01.1.1
CTTCGCGCGAGCGGCGAACTCGACCGGACCGAGCGTATTGGCCGGCTCGTTGACGAGATCGCGCGAAGGAACTGGAAGGGCTCGGGGTCGAGGTCGAGATCCTCACCGAGAAGGAGATGAAAAGGCTCGGCATGGGCTCGCTGCTTGGCGTCGCGCAGGGTTCGCCGCGCGGCGCCCGCATGGCGGTCATGCACTGGAAGGGCGGCAAGGCCAAGGACGCGCCGGTCGCCTTCATCGGCAAGGGCGTCACCTTCGACACCGGCGGCAATTCGATGAAGCCGGCCTCAGGCATGGAGGAGATGAAGGGCGACATGGGCGGTGCCGCCGCCGTCA
>NZ_SRTG01000332.1:0-333 GCF_004792125.1 Mesorhizobium sp. M5C.F.Ca.ET.164.01.1.1
TGACCTTGCCCTAATAAGTCCCGCCACTGTCTTCGCGATCGGCTCGTAGTACAGGAAATCCACGGCCGTTTCGTTGTCGGCGACAATCATACATTCCCCCCCCACTCTTCGGAACAAATATACTCCTTTCATCAGACGACACAATACTTTCGCGCGTTGGACTAACACATATGCTCAACAGCTCTTCCCGCCGCCGCGAAAGTGCTAACCGACATTGGCACCTTCGGATCCGTCAACGTAGTGATGAGCGCTGCCTCGGTGAGCCGTCCGCGCGAGGCGTTACATGAAAGTAACATCCCGGGCAATTCGATGAGGTCCATGTCACGAAAATCG
>NZ_SRTG01000333.1:0-333 GCF_004792125.1 Mesorhizobium sp. M5C.F.Ca.ET.164.01.1.1
TGAGGATCTCGCCGCCGACATAGGAGCCGGCATTGGCATGGAAGATGTCGAGCTGACCGGCCTTGTCGAGGATGCCGGGCAGCATGGTCGCCACGCTGGCGGGACTGGTGAGGTCGACCACCAGCGGGATCGCGTTGTCGCCGAGTTCGCCGACAATCTCCTTGAGCTTGTCCCCTGCCCTGTCGACCAGCACGACGCGGGCGCCCGCCGCCAGCATGGCCCTGGCGCATTCGAGGCCGATGCCCGATGCCGCGCCGGTGACTGCGGCGACTGTTCCCGAAAGATCTTGAGCCATGTGTACCCTTCTCGTTTCAATGGATCAGGCGCGGCCGG
>NZ_SRTG01000334.1:0-333 GCF_004792125.1 Mesorhizobium sp. M5C.F.Ca.ET.164.01.1.1
CTTCGTTGTCACGCGACTGAGAGGCTGCGGGCCGCCCCGCTTGGCCCCGTCGCGTGACAAGTCTATCGAGCACGTCCTTGGTCAAACCGTAGATCTCGATCTGGCCACTGCGTAGCATCAATATGCGATCGCATTTGGAAGCGAGAGAGGGCCGATGGGTTATGACAAGCACGGTCGTCTTTCGTGAACGCGCCTGGATGATCGCCCGCTCGAGCGCGGCTTCGCCGTTGGAATCGAGATTTGCATTGGGCTCGTCGAGAACCAGCACCTTGGGATCGCCGTAAAAGGCACGAGCAAGCCCGATGCGCTGACGCTCGCCACCCGAAAGGCGAA
>NZ_SRTG01000335.1:0-332 GCF_004792125.1 Mesorhizobium sp. M5C.F.Ca.ET.164.01.1.1
GGCGCAGCGCACCGCGCAGCCAGGCGTCGATCGGTACGCCAAAGCCCATCTTGGGGCGTTCGATGAGTTCGCGAGAGATATGCCTGTACAGCAGTTGCCTGAGCGGCCATTTCGTCTTGTTCTCGGCCCGCAGGATGGTGAGCGGTAATGAGAGCGCGAAGCTTACCAGGCGATGGTCGAGCAGCGGCACGCGGGTCTCGAGGCCGACAGCCATTGCCGCGCGGTCGACTTTCACCAGAATGTCGTCCGGCAGATAGCTCATCATGTCGAGATACATCATCCGCTCGACGCTGCCCGGTAATGCCGGTAGTGCTTCCAATCCCGTCAGCATC
>NZ_SRTG01000336.1:0-332 GCF_004792125.1 Mesorhizobium sp. M5C.F.Ca.ET.164.01.1.1
CTGGGCTCTAGCCCGGCCAGCCGACACCGGGTGCCGGCGCTTCAATGCCGAGCACCTGGCCGGTGCGGGCATCGCTGACCATGTGCTCGAAGCCGCGCCATTCGGCGGCGGTGATGAACAGCGTTTTCCTGTCCGCACCGCCCAGCATGCAGGCAAAGCAGCCGCGATCGGCGGTGACGGTCTGCAAGACGTCGCCGCCTTCGCGCACCCGCACGCAGTGTTTGTTGGGCACGTCGGCGTACCAGACGCAGCCCTCGGCATCGATGCATATGCCGTCGGGATAGTCGCCGCCGAGGTCCGCCCAGCCGCGGCGGCCGGCAAGGCTACCGTCT
>NZ_SRTG01000337.1:0-331 GCF_004792125.1 Mesorhizobium sp. M5C.F.Ca.ET.164.01.1.1
GTGACCGAGTTGCACTTACGAGTTCGCAGTCAATGATCCCTCTCGTTGCGGGAGGCGATCTGACAGCTTCATATTCCATTGTCTTCTTCGTCACGCAGTTCGGATGTCTTGCGGCAGCGCTGCTCGTGGGTGCGTTACCAAACGACCATTCCGCTACCCTGGTGTTCGTCCTCCTTGCCGTATGTTTTCTTGTTTCGGCGGGAAGCTTGTCCTGCATACGTGGCGGCTCGGCGTCTGGCGAACGCAAAGTCAACGGGCTTGCTCTCAATATTGACGGGCGCCTGGTTCGTCTCTTCGCCGTCTACGCGCTCCTATATGGAGGCGCGGTTTT
>NZ_SRTG01000338.1:0-331 GCF_004792125.1 Mesorhizobium sp. M5C.F.Ca.ET.164.01.1.1
CCGTTTCTACTCCACTACCGAGACTCGTCACCAACCTCCTTTTATTCGCTTCCATATGGCCCATCCTGTCTCCAATCGAGGAGGAGCGCGAACATGGGCCAAGCCGTAGAACGTCTCAGTCTCGGGAATTCTTCTGCTCGCCAAACTGCCGTTGTCACCGGCACCATATTTGGCAGGGTGACAGTGAACGACAAGATATCAGGCGTTCTTGTCTGGGCTGAACTATGCTTGCAAGCCATAACCCAAAAATCGCCGATCCCTTTGAATTCGAGCCGGATGAATGGGTGTTTCAAAATTTTTGGCGGTTTTAGGCAGAACCCTCCGATGGCCC
>NZ_SRTG01000339.1:0-331 GCF_004792125.1 Mesorhizobium sp. M5C.F.Ca.ET.164.01.1.1
GCCAGTCGAAACGGCCCGAATATTGGATCGCGTCGCGCTGCGTGCCGTTGACCCCGTTGAGCACGACCCTCAAGCCCAGCTTTTCCATCTGCGCCACGACGCCTTCGGCGAGGCTCTTGTCGGTGGTGTAGTCGTTGTTGACCAGCATCACGATCTCGACATTCTTGCCGCCGGCGGTGCCGGCCGGGAAGTTCACGAACCCGTCGCCGTCGGTATCCTTGAGGCCGGCCTTGGCGAGCTCGGCCTTGGCGCCCTCGAGGTCGAAGGGATAATAGACGGTCGACTTGCGGTCGTAGAAGCTGGTGCCGGATGAGAAACCGCCGGCGTAGAT
>NZ_SRTG01000033.1:0-3709 GCF_004792125.1 Mesorhizobium sp. M5C.F.Ca.ET.164.01.1.1
CATCAGCATCGATACTGCGCATGTTCGCAGCGCCGGTTCCAATTCCGCGCGCAACTTCGAGCTCGTTGTGGCCCGATGCGGCCGCGGCGGGCGGGGCGAAGGCGGCGGTCGCTATTTCGTGACCGGCGCGGCGAACATGTTCGAGAGACGGCGCGCCTGATCGTCGGTCAGATGAAGGTCCGGGGCGCGCAATGACGAAGCTGCTGGCAGGCAATGGCGGAGCATGATGATTGGCGGCATGCTGTAGAATGCAGCATGACGGCTGATCCAGGATGACAGAAGCTCGCCGGCGACGGGCGGCAAACTTACGGGCAACTGCCGTGGCGTCGCTTCCCGCATCATGCGAAGGCCGCTTCCGAATTGAACTCCGGCGCCCAATTCTCAACTGCCTCGTCGGTGATACGCTCGCCACCGCTCTTGATGGCGTCAATGGCGAGATTGTTGATCATGTGAAAGATGTTGGACGTGATGCCTTCGGTGATCTGGAGCATTCGGCGCAACGATTTCGCGGTGAGCACGGATGGCTTTTCAAGCGGCGTGTTGCGAAGGATCGACGCTACGAGATTTTCGAATTGTTCGTTTGCTGCCCATCGGCTCAAGGTGAACTGCTCGAACCGGCGCGCCAACTGGACGTCGCCGTTGATCGCCTCTCGCGCCTCGTTGACTCCGAAGCAGACGAGCGAAATCTGCAGACGGTTGCTGAGGAAGCCCAGCGGTTCAGCACAATCCGCTGCTCGCGGTAGGACCCGGCGAGGATATTGTGCACCTAGTCGATGACCAGGACCTGCACGCCAATAGCCTCCATGATCCGCAGTGCAGCTTGCTCCATTTGGGCGATGTCGGCGCGTGGCCGTTGCGGTGCTCCGAGCAGGGTAAGCGGTTCGGCGTAGAACCGCCGTTCTCCGGGCCGGCTGGTCATCTCCATGGCGAGAACCGATGTTCTCAAAGTGCCGGTCATCGGACTGAAGCTTGGCGGGTGTTCGTCCCTGAATTTCTTCATGATCATGGTTTTGCCCATACCGCTGTCGCCATAAATTGCGACCGAAGGCATGCGCGTGCCGCGCGGATGATCGAGGAGCCGGCTCAAACGATCAAGGGCCTGCTTGGCTCGCGGATAGAGAACCCATCGACGCGATCGTATCGCCCGAATGCGCCGCTCATCGCTTTCGGCGAGAAGCGCCGCGGCGGCGGGTGTCAGGTGGGAGATTTCATCATCCATGTCAGTTCAATCCGTATCCTCGACAAAGGGTACGGGTTTGCTGGAATCGACTCCGCGAAGCGAGCCCCATCCGCCATCATCCACCTTGGATTTCGGACGATCGGTCTTCCCGCGCCGGACCGCAGCCGTTTTTTTACCGCGTCGTCGACGAGTTCACGCTGCGCCATGACGGTCCGCATGATTGTGCGCATGTTGACCTCGCTCCGCCCTTTTTCCAGCAACGTGCGTCGAGCGGTCATTACCTCCCGAAGGGTCACGGCCGGCAAGGTCACATCGGCATAGCGTGCTTCCACGAAGCTGCCGGATGGCCGCCTTACGAAGATGCGCGACAAGTCACGCGGATCATACTTGACGAGAAGCCGCCGCCCGGTTCGGCCGACATCGGCGGTGAGCGCCGGCGACCAGTACCGCAACTTGAAGAGATGGATGCCATCCGGCCGCAATGTGCGCTCTTGTTCGGGCAAGAACGCCAGCCAGAACCGCATCCGATCCTGCGGCAGTCGAAGCGGGATTTCGCCCTCGTGCTCCCGCCAGACCGCGATCGGCGGCCGGCCAAGGCTGCTATGGATCGATTGGTGGTAGGATCCCACGATGTCGAGGGCGATGTAGCGCTCGAGTTCGCGCAGCGTGAGTGCGGAATGCCGCTTTGAATCGTATTCGCGTTCCTCCGTTGCTGAACGTCGTCCCGGGCAGCAGGTGCAGCGACCCCATTTGCGTTCCGATAAGGCGCTCGATGTGGCCGCCAAAATGTGGCTCGCCTGGCGGGCGCCAATCGATTGCGATGCCTGCGTCCTGGCACCCTCGCTTGAAGGCCCGGCTGCGAAAGTCGGCGCCGTTGTCCACGTGCAGCGTTTCCGGCAGGCCAGCGACGGGCCACGGTTCGACGATCTCCCGCTCCCTCAGCCATGCGGATTTGTCGAATATCGAATGCAGCAGGCAGAGGCTGGTCGATAACCTGGAGGGCGTGTTACGCCGCTGGGCGACGGGCCCGGCGGTCCCTTTCCCCTAAGGACTAAAGCTTTCGGCTGCTTTGCGGAGAGCTTACGGATCGGTAAGCACACGTTGCCGCGGAGTCCAAGCCCGGCGATTTCCGCTTCGGAAAAGCCTATGAATGACCGGACAGGCGCAATGGGGCGACGCACGCGTCAGCCGCGCGCCACTCCTAAACGCGGCATCAACGCCTACTCACGCCCCGGGACCGAGAGAAGGTTTGTCCGCTTCTTCAGGATCATGAGCATCGCATAGACCATGATGCCGGTCAGAAACAGATATATCCAGACATGGTCCTCCACCACCCATTCGCTCCAGCCTTGCCGTTCGATGCCGAGGTCGAGGATCGCCTCGAGGCAGAAATAGGCTGCGGCGATGGCCAGCGCGCCGTGATACTCACGGCGGAGGACCGTCCTCAGGGAAAAGGAAAGATCTGCGGATTTCCAGAGCGACACATTCGGAATGAAGGCCGGCGTCCGCGCGCTCCACTCGTCGTAGCTTTGCCCGAACTTAGCGCTCAGAAACTCTTCCTCGGTCCAGATGATGCGTTCGATATAAAGCCAATACGCAAGCAAAAACACTGCGACCAGCCACCACACCATCAGAGACATGGCGATGCCGAGCATCGCCAGAAAATTCCCAAGATATAGCGGGTTGCGGACGATTGAGTAAATGCCGGTGGTGTTCAGAACATCGGCTCTCAGGCGCTTCGTGCCGCGCCCGGAAGTGCCGGCGGGGATAAAGCCGATCGAGAGGCAGCGAACCAGTAGGCCCAAATAGGAAACCGCGATGCAGAAATAGACCCACACATGGGTAAGAGCCGCGCCCATATACTGCTCCACCTGAACGGTTTGGAACAGGGCCGGGATCGCAAAGCCCAACAGGAGGAGGGGCAAATAGCTGCGCCACCGAAAGAGGAAAGCACCGTCACGACCGAAGCGGTCTCTAAGTTTCATCGAAAGCCCTCATGAACGCAGGTGAAAATCAAAGTTCCGGCGCGACACGGAATTCATAGAGCTGTGGTTTTTTTGGGGTCGATGGATCGCCGGGCCCTAACTCGTGGGCAGGCAAACCGCTGCGGCGCTTGTGAAGCGCAAGATTACCTGAACGCGGGCTGATCGCGCGTGCTTTAGGCGCGTCCAGCTCGCGGGAGAGCGAGGATCTTACATCGGAGCCCCGCACCACCATGGAAAGCCGCTGCTCCACGCTCTCAGAACCGCAAATAGGTCGAGTCCGGGTGAGAGCGAGCGATCGCTAATTGAGGAGCGAGCGGAATGACCGGTATTGGCGCATTGTGCCGTTTCGGAACGGATGTTCAGGGGCCTAGAGCACGTCCTGTTTAATCCGGTTCATATCCTGCGGCTTTGAAGTAATTGGCACATTCGGCTGGGGTGAAGAGGTCGACGACCGCGCCGACCACGTCCCACAGAGCCTTGATGGTTCTCTCGGCCTTTGCTCGCAGCAGCGCCTTGAGTTTGGCGAAGGCGTTCTCAATCGGAT
>NZ_SRTG01000340.1:0-330 GCF_004792125.1 Mesorhizobium sp. M5C.F.Ca.ET.164.01.1.1
TATAGACCACCCTCCGGACGAGCTGCGGATCTCGGCCACCTTATGGTTGGCGAGCGCGTCAGAACGGAAGCTGAACGCGCGGACAGACGTGTTCAAGCCTTCGGCGAGCAGAAGGTTGTGGCAGCGCATTTTCGTTTCCCTTGCGACAATTGCAGCGCATCGCCGACAGGCGATGAAATGCATCTATAGGCCGAGCAGGAGACGCGAAGGTTTCGGACAGCAGCCGGGAACGAAGCCGACCTTTCGGTCGCGGACTCGTTCACACGTGCCGTTGCGGGTAACCGCCACGTCATCCATCGATCTGGGAAGGGTCGAAAAGCCGGATTTGAA
>NZ_SRTG01000341.1:0-330 GCF_004792125.1 Mesorhizobium sp. M5C.F.Ca.ET.164.01.1.1
GCTGGCGATCGGCGCTGCCTTCGCGTCGGGCGCGGCGGGGCTTGGCACCTTCCTGGTGCTGGGCTTCACCCTGCACAACATCACCGAGGGTATCGGCATCGCCGCCCCGATCCTGAAGCAGCGCCCGCCGCTCAGGACCTTTGCCGCGCTGACGCAGCTGGCCGGCGGCCCCGCTGTCATCGGCCTGTGGATCGGCAGCCTCGCCTATGCGCCGCAATGGTCGGCGTTGGCGCTGGCGGTCGGCGCCGGAGCGATCCTGCAGGTGATCGTCGAGCTCGTGTCGATGCAGCTTCGCCAGCGCGCCGGCGGCACACGCGCACTGCTTGCGCC
>NZ_SRTG01000342.1:0-329 GCF_004792125.1 Mesorhizobium sp. M5C.F.Ca.ET.164.01.1.1
GGTAGCTCAGCGAGATCACGTCATAGGAGAGGCCGTCGGCCAGCGTCTTCACCGAGGCGATCATCTGCTGCGGCGTCAGGCCCGGGCCGGACTCGGCGCGGCGCATCTCGCCGCCGGCGCTGGTCAGGATCTTGACGTGCGAGCCGCCGATGTCGATCGTCAGCACGATCGGTTCCGCGTCCGCCGCCGCCGGCTTTGCCGCCTTGGCCATGTCGTTGCCCCCTATTTCGATGGGTTGATCCAGCCGTTCGGCGGGCCGAAGCCGTTCATGGCATCGGCCGGTCCCCAGCTCTTCGGCGCGTAGACGTGCGGCGCCGTCGTGTCGCCAA
>NZ_SRTG01000343.1:0-329 GCF_004792125.1 Mesorhizobium sp. M5C.F.Ca.ET.164.01.1.1
GGCGGCGTCAGCCAGCTTTTCCAGAAGCTCCATCGGGCGCGCGTCGACGGCGCATTTGTACCAGTCGAGCCACAGGTCGCCATCGGAGGCGGAGAAGGTCTGGAACCGCTTGGGGTCGGCGGCGAAGGCCTGGCGCATGCTGGCGGGCGCCGCGGCGCGATGGTCGCGCAAGGCGGCGAGCTTGGCAAAGGGTGAATCCGGATCAAAGCGCTGCGGACGCTCCTCGCGCGGTTTGCCCTGGAAGGCCGGCTTGCTGCCGCCTGCGACATTGCCTTTGCCGTCCTGCCTGTTGCCTTTCCAGTCCGGCTGGCCCTCGCGGCGGCCCCCCT
>NZ_SRTG01000344.1:0-329 GCF_004792125.1 Mesorhizobium sp. M5C.F.Ca.ET.164.01.1.1
GGCTCGACATGGGCGATGTCCTCGAGGCCGCGCGTCAGCGCCTGCAACAGCTTCTTCTGTTTCCCCGACGAACCGAGAAAGATACGAGGTTTGGCCATTCCGTTCCCTCCGGCGCAACGAACACTCCCCATAGCGTAGGCGGATGACCTATCTCATTGCAACGACGGCAGTGCGATGACGTGTTGCCGCTATGTCTCTGTCCGGTGCTGGAAAAACTGCAGGAACAGCTCGCGCTCGGTGGTGATGTCGAGCTTCTCATAGATCCGCCGGCGATGGTTCTTGACGGTGCCGACGGTGATGCCGAGGCGCTCGGCGATGTTGGCGGTCGG
>NZ_SRTG01000345.1:0-328 GCF_004792125.1 Mesorhizobium sp. M5C.F.Ca.ET.164.01.1.1
GTGGACGGTGAACTGCTCCCCCACCTCGAAGTCGCCTTGGCGGAGGGTTCGCCCTGGCCCGCACCTGGCTAGGAACTCCTTAGGCAGCGCGTCTTGGTAAGCTTGGAGGTTCGAGTACCATTGGACCGCGACGGCCCCTGACGCCGGCCCGTATGTAGTGCAAGGCCGAGCTTCGACCCGAAGATCGTCATCGATCTGGCCACGATAGGTCCGTCGATCCGTACGAAGTTCCAGGAGGGAAGCCGAGGCGCGATGTCTCGGAGGCGGTTCAAGGTGGCGGCCTGGTTCCGGTCAGGCTGGAACTCTCGGGCAAACCCGGGGATTCGCC
>NZ_SRTG01000346.1:0-328 GCF_004792125.1 Mesorhizobium sp. M5C.F.Ca.ET.164.01.1.1
CGGTTAGATCGTAAAAATCGGATTTCGACCCGACGAAAATATGCTTGCTGAGGCGCAGACCTGTCGGAGGGTCAAGGGTCCCGGCAGCGACGAAGGTCTCACTGCCTGGAGCCGCCCTCCAGAATAGGTTGCTGCCGCAGCGCGAGCAGAAGCCGCGTTCGGCTTTGTCTGACGAGCGGTACCAACGCAGGGTCGACGACGCCAACAGCCTAATATCCGCCGAACCACAGGCCGCCATGACTGCGAAGTTCCCGCTGGTGCGCGTGCATTGGGTGCAGTGGCAAGCTATGGGCTGGGCAAGCTCACCCGCAATTTCATAGCGTACGCC
>NZ_SRTG01000347.1:0-328 GCF_004792125.1 Mesorhizobium sp. M5C.F.Ca.ET.164.01.1.1
CGCCGGCCCGACCTCGTAGCCGAAGAAATGGGCAGCGGGATATAATGGTCTACTATTGTTCATTGGCGGTGGCATCCAGGGAATGATGTACGCCTTCGTTGCGGCGAACGCGGGAGCCTTAGCCCAGATCATCTTGACCGAATAAGCACTCGGGCCCTGAGGCACATCGTATATTCTGCGGACGTTTCCCCTACGCTCGTTAAGTCCTTACGTTCACTCGAAAGAGTGCGGTAGCCTCAGCGGCCATGGCTGAGCCAGCGCTCAGCGGGGAGGGTCCTTGCCTTTGGCGATGCATGTCGTGGCTGGACCCGGTGAGTTAGGTGAGTCC
>NZ_SRTG01000348.1:0-328 GCF_004792125.1 Mesorhizobium sp. M5C.F.Ca.ET.164.01.1.1
GCTGCTCGTTAGACGCCACGTCAGCGCTATTATAAAGTCCAGGATATTTCATTTTCTAGAGCACGCAATTCTATTTTGTGTCTGCAAATTCTTTAAGCCATGATTTGGCAAACGTAACGTTTGCAGTCGAGCTTACAGAGCCTAGTCTTGAGCTAGACGCGGTGCCTCTGTTCATAAACAGGATTGCAGGTCCGGTCCCATCGATGTACGGGTATAGGCCCAAAAATTCTTGCCCACAGAATGTTTCCGAAGAATTTTTTGCCACGGGGAGAACTGCTACCGCGGTCCGAAAGCCATCGAAAAAGCCAAGCTCCCAAGGCATCCATCT
>NZ_SRTG01000349.1:0-328 GCF_004792125.1 Mesorhizobium sp. M5C.F.Ca.ET.164.01.1.1
GCGCGCACACCAGGGGATTCTCCCGCATCCAGTCGATCTTCTTGCCGAGCAGGGAAAAGGCGTAGAGGTGGCTGTCGGCGTAGGCGTAGTTGAAGGGCACGACATAGGGTTGTCCGTCCTTCGCGCATGCCAGATGTCCAGTGCGGTTTGCCGCCAGCATTTTCGTGCATTCCAAGGTGGAGAGCGTGCGGATCATCATCTGTGTGACCTCCCTTTTTCAGCCGGCTTCGGCCTCGCGAATTTCTGCCGATCGGTTCTTGCCGATATTAGCGCAGGATACGTCCTCGCTCACTGCTATGGATCAAATTCGTTATGGGGCGAATGCCGT
>NZ_SRTG01000034.1:0-3503 GCF_004792125.1 Mesorhizobium sp. M5C.F.Ca.ET.164.01.1.1
GCAGCGGCGCAAAGGCATCGACCATGCCTGGGTAACAATCCCGACACAGCATCCAACGAGGATTGCGCACCTCCACGATGCCAAAGACAGTCCGGATCCGTCGCGTCGTGTAGTCCTTGACCGGCCGAAACCTGTGGCAATCCGGGCAGACCCGACGAAAGAGGGAATACGTCTCCGCCTCATGGTTCACGACCGCGCTCTGCAGCGCCGCCATGATGGTCTTGCTGTCCTCGATCGACAGGCCGAGGTCGCCGTCAAACAGACGTTCCCAGCTCTTGTCGATGCGGACCGCCTTCCGGCAAACGTCACCGAACTCGTTCCTGCCCTCGATCGTGATCGTCCATTCCACCGCCATCGCTTTCCCTCCGAACAAAGCGGCGCTCATGGACTACGCGGGCCTAACAACCTGTATTCGACCCCAGGGAAATTACCGGTCTCCGATCGGAGCGGCCGCATTCTTACGGTTAAGTGCCAAGCGACACCAGGATCCACAACCGGATCAACGAGACGCTGTTCGACAGACCGCAAGATTATGCCCCCGCTTCACCACCAAGCCCAGCGGCGGCATCGACCCGCGGCCGTGGTGCTAAGGGTTCTACGCGGCCATGAATCTCAACATCAAACGCTGGAAACGGCTACTCGACCTCAAGAACCCCAACCACGGCCTGCTGCTGCCGATCCTGATCTACTGCGTCGACAAAAAGGGGCGGCCCGTCCTCGGCAAACCCAGGCCGGGACCCGAGACCGCGCACTTCATCGAGCACGAGGCCTACAAAGATATCGCCCTCGTCATCCCCGCCCTTCGCGAACTCCATTATGTCACCCGTTATGATAACCCACAGTGATCGCCCCGGCGCGCCGACTAACGGCTGACCGCCATACACGCATCAGGCGGCTTCGGGAAAGGTGCCTCGACGCACCGCTTACCGAGCTGAGCGACGGTGGTGCTGACATCAATCGCGTTGCGACCGAGACGATCAAGCTTGGTGACGACCAGGACATCGCCATGCTCCAAACGATCGATCAGGCGGCGGAAGCCTAACCGCTGGGCAATGGCAGTGCTGCCGGAGATGGTTTCGGAGACGATGCGACGGGATTCGACATGGAAGCCCCGCCGACTGGATTTCCAAGATCTGGTTGTCAAACCGTCTGGCCGATGGAGACGCGGGCATAGGCTTTGCAATCTGCAAAGTGAGATTGCTTCTGATAAGGAAACGGAATTCGTAGGCGGGCGCCACTCCGCTGCTACAACCCCCGTCGTTACCTTGCTTCGTGATGCCGAAATACATTCGAGTGGCCATGATGTTTGCTCCAGACCCTTATTAATCACTGCAGAGTGCCTCCAGCCCGGAATAGAGCTCCAGCGCTTCCGGGTTGGCCAGCGCCTCCTTGGTCTTCACCGACCGGCCGTGGACGACTTCGCGCACGGCGAGCTCGACGATCTTACCGGACTTGGTGCGCGGAATGTCGGCGACCTGGATCACTTTGGCCGGTACATGACGCGGTGACGCACCGATGCGGATCTTGGTCTTGATCTTCTTTTCGAGATCGGCGTCGAGCGTCAGGCCCGGTACCAAACGGACGAAGAGGATAACCCGGACGTCGTCGTCCCAGTCCTGGCCGATGCAGATGGCCTCGGCGACTTCATCGAGCTGTTCGACCTGGTTGTAGATCTCGGCGGTACCGATGCGCACGCCGCCGGGATTGAGGGTCGCATCCGAGCGGCCGTGGATGATCAGGCCGCCGTGTTCGGTCCATTCGGCGAAATCGCCCTGGCACCAGATATTGTCGAAGCGCTCGAAATAAGCCGCGCGGTATTTGGCGCCATCAGGGTCGTTCCAGAAACCCACCGGCATGGAGGGGAAGGCTTTGGTGCAGACCAGTTCGCCCTTCTCGCCACGGACCGGTTTGCCTTCATCGTCCCAGATGTCGACTGCGAGGCCGAGGCCCGGCCCCTGGATCTCGCCCTTCCAGACCGGCTTGACCGGATTGCCGAGCACGAAGCAGGAGACGATGTCGGTGCCGCCGGAGATGGAGGCGAGCTGGACGTCCGGCTTGATGCCTTCATAGACGAATGAAAAACCTTCCGGCGAAAGCGGCGAGCCGGTGGAGGTGATCAGGCGCAAGTCGGAGAGATCGTGTGTCTTGAGCGGCTCGATGCCGCCCTTGCGCACCGCATCGATGTATTTGGCCGAGGTGCCGAAGACGGCGAAGCGTTCCTCGGCTGCATAGTCCCACAGGATATTGCCCGAGGGCGCGAAGGGCGAGCCGTCGAACAGGCAGAGCGTGGCGCCGCTCGCCAGACCCGAGGCCAGCCAATTCCACATCATCCAGCCGCAGGTCGTGAAGTAGAAGAGGCGATCACCATCGCCGACGCCGGAATGGAAGCGGTGTTCCTTCAGGTGTTGCAGCAGCGTGCCGCCGGCAGAATGAACGATGCATTTCGGCACTCCGGTCGTGCCCGAGGAGAACAGGATATAGAGCGGGTGGGCGAACGGCAGCGGCTCGTATTCCACGGGCCTCGCGGTGAAGGGGATGGTCGCGGCATCCATGGTGCGGCCATCGGCAAGCGATGCGGCCAGCGCTTCGGCGTCGCCGGCGTAACCCACGACCATGACGGGGCAGCCGAGCTTGGGCGCGACGTTCCGGACCTTGTCGGAGACGTCCTGCAGCTTGCCGTTGTACCAGTAGGCATCGCAGGTGATGAATAGCCCCGGCTCGATCTGGCCGAAGCGGTCGAGCACGCCCTGCTCGCCGAAATCGGGCGAGCAGGACGACCAGATGGCACCGATCGAGGCGGTGGCCAGCATGCAGGCGATTGTCTCCGGCATGTTCGGCATCATGGCCGAGATACGGTCGCCCTTGCCTATGCCCATCGCGCGGAAGGCTTGCTGTAGCTTGGATACGGTGGAATGGAGCTGATCCCAGCTCCAGCGATAGCTCATCTTGTCCTCACCACGGAAGATCAGCGCGTCTTGGGGACCGTGCTTGATCAGGAGGTTTTCGGCGAAGTTCAGGCTGGCGTCGGGGAAGAAGCGAGCGTGGAGCATAACATCGCCGTTGATGAGATCGCGTGGCCCGGGCTGTCCAATCACGCCGCAATAATCCCAGACGGCAGACCAGAAAGTGCCGCGTTCATCGATTGACCATTGATGAAACGCATCATGGTCGGGTAGATCAGCCTTGTAGGTACAGGTGCAGAATTCGCGAAACCTCGTGATTGCGCTCGTGCGAATCTCGTCTGCGCTGGGCTGAAATAAGGGTGAGTCGATCATCGACGAGTTCCTTTGAACCAAATATTATTGGGCCGCGGTGTAGATAACAGGCCGATGCGTCGCAGGCGCCCAACACCACCAGATTTCGCCTTAGTGCCACTAGAGCACGTCCTGTGATCGATGAATCGATTGTGATGTGACAGCTGCGTCTTGTGCTGATTCAACATCCACCTCGATGGAGGTGGACGATGGGAAGAGCATTGAGCGGGGATCTTCGATCGCGGGTTT
>NZ_SRTG01000350.1:0-327 GCF_004792125.1 Mesorhizobium sp. M5C.F.Ca.ET.164.01.1.1
TCTTCCTATCTGTTTTTGCTCCGATTTCGGCAGCAATCTCGTGCCGTCAGTTCGCAGGCTTCCATTTTTGCGGAAGTTGTTGCCTCGAATGAAGAATCCTCGGATACGACTGCCCAATGAATGATCCGAGGATTCTCATGACACGGCCAGAAGCAATGGCATCAGGCGGCCCGCTTGCCACGCCAATTACAGTCGACGAGAAGGTGTACTGGGTCGCCAGGTCGCGCCGAGGAATCCTGAAACGCTTGTTTCTGACTCAACAAGACGCCGCTGTTGCAGCGAGCAATGACGACAGCGAAGTAGTTGAAATCGAAAGGATCGCAGGCG
>NZ_SRTG01000351.1:0-327 GCF_004792125.1 Mesorhizobium sp. M5C.F.Ca.ET.164.01.1.1
GGACAAAATCGGCGAATTGATCCGTGGGGCGCGAGATCGCGATCCAAACGACCCACAAGGCGGAATTTTAGATCAGATTTCCAAAGGGGTTTCGGGGACGGCGCTCGGCGATATCTTAGATCGGTTCAGAGGTGCGGGAGCAGGATCCAAGGTCGATTCCTGGGTCGGCACTGGGCCGAATCAGCCAATCGAGCCAAACGAGGTGGAAGCGGCGTTAGACGAAGGCACCCTGACGTCACTCTCGATGCAGACCGGCCTGTCACGCGAGGAGCTCATCCGCAGGATCACTCGGGATTTGCCTGAGGCCGTCAACAAGATGACGCCAAA
>NZ_SRTG01000352.1:0-327 GCF_004792125.1 Mesorhizobium sp. M5C.F.Ca.ET.164.01.1.1
GCCCGCGGTGATGCCAATCTGATGTCGCTGCTGGACGAGGCCGACGCCTATGTGGCGCGCAACGGTCTCGACCTTCCCGAAGAGCCCGCTGCCCGCCGGATCGAACCGGATCCCGAATGCATGACCAATCCGATCCGCGAACTGCACCTGGCCGAGGCGGGGATAGCGGCGATCATCTGGGCGACGGGTTTTGCCGCCGATTACAGTTGGCTGAGGGTCGATGCCTTTGACGAGAAGGGAAGGCCAAGGCACCACCGCGGCGTCTCGACCGAGCCCGGAATCTATTTCCTGGGCTTGCCCTGGCAAGCGAGAAGGGGTTCCAGTTTT
>NZ_SRTG01000353.1:0-327 GCF_004792125.1 Mesorhizobium sp. M5C.F.Ca.ET.164.01.1.1
AGGCGCCAACCTGATCTACTACGCCAAGTCCGGCAGCATCGTCGAAAAGGACGACGAGAAGGTGCTGATGATGAATGACGGCGTCATCAACCGCAAATCGCTGACCGGCGACCTGTCGGTGATCCGCTTCACCTCCTATGCCTTCGACCTCTCGGCCTTCATGTCGGCGGCGAACGAGATCACGCTGCTGCCCAAGGACCGCACGACGCAGTACCTGCTCAACCCGGATCCCAACGACAAGATGTTCCAGCGCAAGCCGGGCAGCTACACCGCCGAGCTCGACCAGCGCTTCTCCGAATGGTCCTACCCGCTGGTGTTCGCGCTGAT
>NZ_SRTG01000354.1:0-327 GCF_004792125.1 Mesorhizobium sp. M5C.F.Ca.ET.164.01.1.1
CGGGAGAAAGCGCCGGACCAGAGCGAAATCGAGCGCTTCTGCTCCAACATAGCCGACGCCGCCCGCGACCGCCGCTATGCGTTGCAGGCGGACGAATTGAAGCAACTCCAGGCCGGCATCGACCAGCGCATGAAGGCGCTGGACGCAAAGAAAGCCGAATACGAGACCTGGCTGAAGCGGCGCGAAGTGTTCCTGGCCAGGGCCGAGGACGGCGTCGTCAAGATCTATGCCGGCATGAAGCCCGATGCGGCGGCCGAGCGGCTGGCGATCGTCAACGCCGATCTCGCCGCCGCCATCCTGATGAAGCTCGATTCGCGCAAGGCCGGC
>NZ_SRTG01000355.1:0-326 GCF_004792125.1 Mesorhizobium sp. M5C.F.Ca.ET.164.01.1.1
CGCAGGAATATGCGGTCGGCTTCCCGCAAGGCAACCGCCAGTCGGCCGGCGGCGTAGACCTGCAATATGGCTACGACGCCGACGGCAATCTGGACACATCTGTGTGCACCGACACCGTCGTCAACACGGGCGACAAGCTGCGCGACAACCCCGAGCTTGCCGAGCGGCTTGCCGCCGGCGGGCCATTTGCCGTGCATGGCGTGCAGTTGACGCCGAGCGCGCTGGTCAAGCCGGCCAACGTACCGCCTTTCAGCTCCTGGTTCGTCGATTTCGACGGTTTTTTCGAAGACCCCGAAGTCGAGGGCCATGTCGGCGACGTCAGGGTC
>NZ_SRTG01000356.1:0-326 GCF_004792125.1 Mesorhizobium sp. M5C.F.Ca.ET.164.01.1.1
ACATCGCGAGCCCGATCGATCCCGTCCAGACGGCAGCGATGCGGCTGTGATAGCCGACGAAGAGCAGCACCGTCGCGACGAAGAAGTTGGCGGCCAGGAACAGGCCGGCCGGCGACTGGTCCATATAGAGCAGCAGCTCGCCCGCCCAGCGCGACCAGAACAGCATTGCCAGGCCGATGCGGATCAAGGCGGACGAACGCGACGAGCCTTCCGTCTCGACTGCCCAGGCGACGAAGCGCGCCGCAAAAGCGTGCATCAGGCGCCAGCCGGGCCAGTCGCCGACGGCGTCAGTCGGCGCAGGCATTTTCGGCATCGCTATGGACGAT
>NZ_SRTG01000357.1:0-326 GCF_004792125.1 Mesorhizobium sp. M5C.F.Ca.ET.164.01.1.1
CTGGCGCGGCAGCATCTGGCGACCATCGCCCCGCTGGCGGAAAAAGCCGGCCTCAGCGTCGCCGTCCTTACCGGCCGCGAGAAGGGCCGCGAACGCGCCGAAACACTGGAAGGCCTCGCCAGCGGTGCGATCGACATCGTCGTCGGCACGCATGCCCTGTTCCAGGAATCGGTGGCGTTCCACGATCTCGTGCTGGCCGTCGTCGACGAGCAGCACCGCTTTGGCGTCCACCAGCGCCTCGCCATCACCGCCAAGGGCGACGCGCCGGACATGCTGGTGATGACGGCCACCCCCATCCCCCGCACGCTGGTGCTGACCGCCTTCGG
>NZ_SRTG01000358.1:0-326 GCF_004792125.1 Mesorhizobium sp. M5C.F.Ca.ET.164.01.1.1
TCACACCGCGCTGCTGCGCGCGGCGGATGCCAACGGCGACATGGCGGTGCTCAATCTCGGCGGCGTCGCCAACATCACCTGGTGGGACGGCAAGGACAACATTGTCGCCTTCGACACCGGGCCGGCCAATGCACCGGTCAATGATTTCATCAAGGCGAAAGGCCTCGGCGAGATGGACCGCGACGGCAGGCTGGCTGCCGCCGGCACGGTCGACGAGGAAAGGCTCGCGCGGTTGCTCCTGCATCCTTATCTGACGAAACCCTATCCAAAGTCGCTCGACCGCTTCGACTTCACCGCGTCGATGGCCGAGGGACTCAGCGCGGAGG
>NZ_SRTG01000359.1:0-326 GCF_004792125.1 Mesorhizobium sp. M5C.F.Ca.ET.164.01.1.1
CAACGACGCCGGTCGGCCAATTCGCCCCGCCAATTCAATGATACCTGCATTCGCCTATGTCATTTGCGACATCACGCCGAAGCTCGACAAAGTCCTGAAAAATAGTGACGCGACGCCAACACCTGACGGTCTCGCCTACTACGGCTATCATCGCAATCATCAAATCTACTATGAAGTGATCGACTATGGGAAAATCGTGTCCGACGCAAAGAAGCGAAACCGCATATTCTTTGAACGATTGAGCATCAACTCTTTAAACTATGTTGTCGGACGCCTTGCGCTTCAGTCCACCTTGCACACGTAAGATGACTGCCACCACGTGAGTA
>NZ_SRTG01000035.1:0-2524 GCF_004792125.1 Mesorhizobium sp. M5C.F.Ca.ET.164.01.1.1
TTCCTGCTCTATGTGCCGACCGACGGCATCGCCTACAAGGCAGTGGTCCGCTGGCGCCGCGAAGACCGCATCGGCATCATGTTCACCGGCACCGAGCCAAAGCCCCACTGGCACTACGGCTAAATCCCTTTAACCACGCCTCCGCCTTGGGCGTACCGGAGATTTCAACTGGCATGGCAATAGAGCACCAGATCCCAGTGCATGCAGCCGTACTCGTCGCCAAGGCGGTCGATGAGGACCTGGATATCAAATCCCTATTGGGCCGCACCTAAATTCCAGATGTCCCGATGCAGGCGCCATGTCCCGTCGCCGCCCTTTTTCCAGACGACGATGTACTTGCCCGCAACGGTGGAGAGGGCGCCGTCTTTGCTCGGCACGTCGAGCGTAAATGCGCCAACTTCGTAGGCAAGGTTAGCGCTCTCTTCCACTTCCACTGCCTTCAGGGTGAGATTCTTCATCCCGCCTTTGATCGCGCCCTGCCAGAATTCTTCCACGCCCTTGCGACCATCGACGCGCTTGCCATCGGGCGGCAGCACGGCGGCATCCTCGGTATACATTTGACCCACCGCCGCCGCGTTTCCGCTGTTGAAGGCGTCCGTGAATTTCGTCAGCGCCGCTTCGATGTCCTCGCGAGCCGACTGGGCGGCCGCAGACAACGCAAACGAAAAAAGCAGCACAGCAGCAAATGCAAATGACTTAACCAGTCTCATCTCGTCCTCCCTTTGCGTGATCGATATATCCACCGGATGAATAGCGCGCCCAATCCGAGTGCGCCGCCGCGCCCGCTCAATGGCCAGGTCATGATTTACATTAGGCTTATCTGATATGACGGCGCAAGCGCAGCTGCGCAGCCGAGAGCGGGGCGTAAAGCCTCACCAGCGCGCGCGTTTCCGCCGGTCGCGCTGATGCTCTCGCGCGTCTCTCATTGTTCGTCCTTGGCCATTGCCATAGGCGTTCGGCGCAGTGTCGGGCGTGTAGATCAGGCCCACTTTCTTGCCGCCACGCACAGCTCATTGCTGGCGGCGTGGCGTCTTCACCGGGCGAGGCCTGATCGGCGGCGAAGCCATCGTCCTCGATGAGAAGCTCCGTTCGGACTTTGCGGAATTGCGGTAGCAATCCTGCGACGCCAGTATGATCTGTATTTCGCCGCGGGGATTTCTGGGAAAAATGATGGCCGGCACGGGAACGACCCGGCCAATGTTCTTCGAGGTGAACAAAGGCCGAGCCTGATCTAATTTCCCGCCCGTAGCTCCTTCAGGTCACAGCGAATGATGCTGCCATGGGAAATGGCTGGCGAGCTGCGTTTGAGCTGCATCTCCCGTCCCGTCGCTGTCTAAAGAGAGCGACCCGGTTGAACTGTCGTAACTGACATGGTCGGAACGATCATGCGCAGCCGTAGACAGAGCGTCGGATGACTCCCCTCCCGACTTGAGCCTGTCAAAGAAGGCCTGGTCGAAGTGAGGCTTGTCCTGCAGCTTTTCCTGGAGCCAGCTGAAGTCGAAGGCGTCGTGCCCTCCGCGGCCGGACATGATCTCGGCGGCGCCGCCCTTGCTAGCGTTGGCACCGACATTTTCATTATTCTCGACGATGTGGGCGAACCCGTTGCCGGCCGTCTTGTCGTGTGAACCGGCGAGCGACTCCGAGCCGCCAGAAAGGGCGGCCAACACCCGGTCGACACTGCTGCCTGCCTTTTCGGCGCCATTGTCGACATGGGAGGTGTCGTTGCCGTCATGGTCTGCCGCCCAGTCGGCGCCGGCGGCTGCATGGGTCGCATCGGCACCACGGACACCGCCAATGCTGGTCGCGGGACGGGAAGCGGCGGCCTCAGTGGAACTGCCGTCGCTGGTGGTGGTGTCAGAAGCGGCGATCGCAGTAGCGCTGTCGTCGCTCGCTGTGGTGTCGGAAGCGGTGGTCGCAGTAGCGCTGTCGTCGCTGATGGTGGTGTCGGAAGAGGCGGCCGCAGTAGAGCTGTCGTCGCTCGTGGTGGTGTCGGAAGCGGCGGCCGCAGTAGCGCTATCGTCGCTGATGGTGGCGTCGGCAGGGAGAGTCACGATAGAGCTGTCAACAGTGACGTCGGAAGCGGCGGCCGCAGTAGAGCTGTCGTCGCTGATGGTGGTGTCGGAAGCGGTGGTCGCAGTAGAGCTGTCGTCGCTCGTGGTGGTGTCGGAAGCGGCGGCCGCAGCAGCGCTGTCGTCGCTGATGGTGGCGTCGGCAGGGAGAGTCACGGTAGAGCTGTCATCAGTGACGTCGGAAGCGGCGGTCCCGGCGGTGCTGAGATTGTGTTCCCGGAAGACGGCTTGCAGTTCCGGCGAGCTTTCAAGCGCGACGTCGCCTTCCTGCGAACCCCAGGCATAGGCAAAGTCGAATTCGGGCGACGGAACCAGTTCGTCCCAGTGCTCCATCATCGTCTGCAGCTGGTCCGTCGTCGGCATGACATATTTGCCGCCGGTGTTGGTCGTCCAATTGCCGCCGCCAAAGGTCTGATGGACCGGGACGATCTGGCTGACCGGGATGCCCGACTCCA
>NZ_SRTG01000360.1:0-325 GCF_004792125.1 Mesorhizobium sp. M5C.F.Ca.ET.164.01.1.1
GTACATGAGCCCGCTAAGCTGACGCAGGCAGTGGAAATGATCATCACGCAATATGCGCAGGATGCGCTCGTGGAAGAATACATAGATGGGCGAGAAATCCATGTGGCGCTGCTCGGAAACCGAGAGATAGAGGTGTTGCCAGCTGTGGAGCATGACTTCGGCGGCGGCCAAACGCGTCTCATGACTTGGGAGGTGAAGTACATGGACGCCGCGGCGCTGCCCAGGATGTGTCCGGCGCAAGTCGAGAGCAGCCTTGCAACTTTGCTGCAGGACATTGCGGTTGCGCTTGGTCGTCAACCGCAGGTCGCCCCAGACGATGATCTCG
>NZ_SRTG01000361.1:0-325 GCF_004792125.1 Mesorhizobium sp. M5C.F.Ca.ET.164.01.1.1
ATGTTTTGCATTTCTTATGCATTGCCTTGGACACTCCGGCCAGCCGGGGCGCGTGATGTGGAACGGGAACCAGATCGAGCCGCCAATGCAGCCAGTTGTACTGCCGTCGCCGGATGACTACCTTGTCGGCGGGCATGATGCCGTTCGGCAAAATCGAGAAAGCCTTCATGAAGGTCGTTGAACGCTACATCATGCGTCGCGCAGCGACGGTCTTCGTGGCCGCGCTGACCTGGACGCTGGCGATCGTGTGGACGACGCAGGTGCTCGCCAAGATCGATCTCGTCACCGACAGCGGCCAATCGGCGCTGACCTTCTTCGAGGTCGC
>NZ_SRTG01000362.1:0-325 GCF_004792125.1 Mesorhizobium sp. M5C.F.Ca.ET.164.01.1.1
ATGGGGATGACAAGATTCCCGATCAGGACCAGGCGGACATCAGGCACACGCTGGCGCGGCTGCGCCAGGAGCATGAGGATTATGACGCGGCGATCAATGCGATGATCCAAACCAGCTGCGACGACCTGCAGATACAACGCATGAAAAAGAAGAAGCTGGCCGTCAAGGACAAGATGACCCAGCTGGAAGATCAGGTCATTCCCGATATCATCGCCTGAGCCCGGAGACATTACGTGACAGCAGAAACGCCCCCCGTCGCCATCATCATGGGCAGCCAGTCCGACTGGGAGACCATGAAGAACGCCGCCGACACGCTGGATGCGCT
>NZ_SRTG01000363.1:0-324 GCF_004792125.1 Mesorhizobium sp. M5C.F.Ca.ET.164.01.1.1
TGAACGTCGAGAGCAATGCGCTTCCAATCCGGAAGCTGGACGCGGACGACATGCCGCTGCTGATGGAGCTTGAGGCTGCCGCCTGGGCCGGTCCGCTGCGAGCCAGCGAGGCGACCATCCGCCGCCGGCTGGCGCTTGGCCACACCATGCTGGGCGCGATCGACGGCGACGCGCTGGCCGGCACGCTCTGCTTCACCGAAACCAGCCAGGACCCGCTGGTGCGCGCCGATTTTCCCACGAATTTCGATGCCTTTGCATCGCTGCCGCGCAGCGAGCCGGTGCACTCGCTTTATGCCTACAATCTCTGCGTCCGCCCCAGCCACC
>NZ_SRTG01000364.1:0-323 GCF_004792125.1 Mesorhizobium sp. M5C.F.Ca.ET.164.01.1.1
CGAATTCGGCACGGAGCTTGCACCAACGATTGCATGCAAATGCCGACAGCATCTCATGAACGGTCTCTCGATTCTGGCGCGGTTAAATCGCGGCCGGTTCCAGATCATGTCCCGCCCGAAATGGTGAGGGACTTCAGCCTGTTTACGTCGCCCGGCATGTTGCCGACCGCTAACGGGGATCCGCATGCAGCGGTTGCTTGCGTTCATGCCGGGCCTCCGATCTTTTATTCAACCAGCAACACGCGCGACGGTCGGGGTACCTGGGTCATCACTCGCGCGAGCGACCAGCGCCGGGTGCTGCAGGACACCGAAACGTTTTCCAG
>NZ_SRTG01000365.1:0-323 GCF_004792125.1 Mesorhizobium sp. M5C.F.Ca.ET.164.01.1.1
CGACAGCCGGAGTTTCTTCCGCCACCTAAAGACGTACCCTCAAGAGTCGTGCCACCTTGCGAGCGGAGCTTTCTTCAGGTTGTAAACCGACTGGAGCAAGGTACCCAGGAGGCGAACCGAACAGCACTGTGTCGGGGAGCGCACAATCCGACAGTCGAGCATTCGATTGACGGAATATGGGCAGGAAAGTATTCGCGGCGCGCTTTTGAAATCAGCACCTAAGTGCCGGGCCTGAGAAAGCTGCATTGCAACTGTACTTCTTTGATCGAGGCAAGAACAAGCTCAAAATTCAATCGATACATCGACCTTCTTTTCCAATCTCC
>NZ_SRTG01000366.1:0-322 GCF_004792125.1 Mesorhizobium sp. M5C.F.Ca.ET.164.01.1.1
CGGCCACTGGCCCGACTACGAGACTACGCTCCTGGTGCCGGACCCGAAGATCATCTGCTGCACGCCGGCGATCGGCGAGAAGATCAAGTCGGCGCGTGACCTGACGAAGTTCACGCTGCTCGACACCGTCAAGTCGAAGCGCCTGTGGCCGGACATATTGCGGCACCTTGGCGTCGAGCTGACAGATGGCGACCGCAGCATCAGCTTCGACGACGCGGCGACCATGCGTCGGGCGACCCTGCAAGGCATCGGCGTCGGCCTGGTTTCCGTCATCGACGCCGAGGAGGATTTCCGCTCCGGCGCGCTGGTCGCGCCGATCGGC
>NZ_SRTG01000367.1:0-322 GCF_004792125.1 Mesorhizobium sp. M5C.F.Ca.ET.164.01.1.1
GCTGCAAGCCGCGCGCCTCTCACCACCCCGAAGCATGATTTCGCGACGATTGATAGCCGTTTGCGGCGCGCTGGTGTAGCTCCAGCCGCCGCAAAATCGAGAGCTTGTCTAATGTTCCGTTGCTCTCCTGACATTACCCGTCAGGCCGGCACGTCTCCGTCCCTCCGAGATAAAGTCGATGCAGCTCGCCCGGCGATTGCCTGAGCTTCGCGCAGTCGCCGTCATAGACGACGCGGCCGCGCCGCATGACATAGGCGCGGTTGCCGATCGACAGCGCAAGCGCCGCGAACTGCTCCACGAGCACCACCGCGAGGCCGTCATC
>NZ_SRTG01000368.1:0-322 GCF_004792125.1 Mesorhizobium sp. M5C.F.Ca.ET.164.01.1.1
GTTAGGACTTCGACGTAATCGGAATAAGCCACGAGGAAGTTTGCCGCCGGCCTGACGCTGCCGTGCGGCGCATAGAGCACCGTCCTAGCCACTTGTTCGGCCTCGAGTTCTGTTCCTGACAAATCGTAAGTTCTCGTCCAGATGTTACCGATTCCGGTCGCGCGCGTCGTTCCTTGTATCTCGACAACGTCTGTTTGGCCGGCCTCTGCAAGGGCTGCTCGCATGGCGCCATCGTACCAGCTGTCGATGATGACAGACAGTTGAAGGGTTGCGAGCCAGGCGTGAAGAACGGTCGGCTCGGCGGGGGCTGCGAATATCTCCG
>NZ_SRTG01000369.1:0-322 GCF_004792125.1 Mesorhizobium sp. M5C.F.Ca.ET.164.01.1.1
GGGCGCGAGATCATCACAGGGAAACCGAACAGCTGCGTCTGCATGTGGTGGAAGTAGTTGAGGTCGCGAATGCCCGGCACGTGCTTGGCCAGGTAGTCGACGGCGGTCGGGCCCTGCAGCGAGAGGTCGTGCAGATTGTCGTCGAAGCGTAGCGAGACGTCGCGGCCCGCCGCTGCGCGCTGCAACTCCTCATGGCCGGTGCCGGAGCCGTGCACGACCATCCAGCTGTTGGGGCTGATGCGGTAGATGATGCAGTCGTCGGTGAACTTGCCGGCCTCGTTCAGCATGCAGGCATAGGCCGACTTGCCGGGATAGATCTTCT
>NZ_SRTG01000036.1:0-1851 GCF_004792125.1 Mesorhizobium sp. M5C.F.Ca.ET.164.01.1.1
CGAACGGCAAGCTCGACCGCAAGGCACTGCCGGCGCCGGCCGACGACGCCTATGCGCGCCGCAGCTATGAGGCGCCGCGCGGCGCGGTCGAGACGGCGCTGGCGCAGATCTGGGCGGAGCTTCTCGGTGTCGAGCGGGTCGGGCGCCACGACCACTTCTTCGAGCTCGGCGGTCACTCGCTGCTGGCCGTGCAGCTGATGGAGCGGCTGCGGCAGCTGTCGCTTGGGGTGGAGGTGCGCACCCTGTTCGCCAGGCCGGTGCTGGCCGATCTTGCCGCAAGCCTTGGCAGCCATCACGAGGTCGCGGTGCCTGCCAACCTGATCACCGAACAGAGCACGGCGATTACGCCGCAGATGCTGCCGCTCATCGAGCTGGCCCAGCCGGAGATCGACCGGATCGTCGCCACGGTGCCCGGTGGTGTCGGCAACATCCAGGACATTTATGGCCTGTCGCCGCTGCAGGACGGCATCCTGTTCCATCATCTGTTGGCGACGAAGGGGGATCCCTACCTGCTGGTGTCGCAGATGGCGTTTGCCGATCGCGGCCTGTTGGAGCGCTATCTTGGCGCGGTTCAGCAGGTGGTGGACCGGCACGACACCCTGCGCACGGCCTTTGTCTGGGCGGGGCTGTCGAGCCCGGCCCAGGTGGTGTGGCGTCGTGCGCCGCTGGAGGTGAGCGAGGTCGAGCTGGATGCCTGTGACGGTTCCGGCGCCGATGAGCTCAGGCGCCGGTTTGATCCGCTGCGGCATCGCATCGATGTTGGCCGGGCGCCCTTGTTGCAGTTTGTGATCGCGCGCGAGCCCGGCAGCACACGCTGGCTGCTGCTGGAGCTGCAGCATCATCTGATCGGCGATCACACGACGCTGGAAGTGATGCATGCCGAGGTGCGGGCCGTGCTCGAGGGACGCGGGCATGAGCTGCCAGCACCGCAGCCGTTCCGCAATCTGGTGGCGCAGGCGCGGCTGGATGTCGATGCCAAGGCGCATGAGCAGTTCTTCCGGACGATGCTGGCCGACATCGATGAGCCGACCACGCCGTTCGGCTTAAGCGAGGTCTATGGCGACGGCGGCGGCGTCGGCGAGGCGCATCGGATGCTGCCGCAGGCGCTCAATGATCGGCTGCGGGAACAGGCGAGGCGGCTTGGGGTGAGCCTGGCGAGCCTTTGCCATCTGGCCTGGGGTCAGGTGGTGGCGCGCAGCAGCGGCCGAGAGCAGGTGGTGTTCGGCACGGTGCTGTTCGGCCGCATGCAGGCGGGCGCGGGCGCCGACCGCACGATGGGCCTGTTCATCAACACCCTGCCTGTGCGGCTTGACCTGGACGGGACCGGGGTCGCGGCGAGCGTGCGGACCACGCATGCGAGGCTTTCCGAGCTGCTGGCGCACGAGCATGCCTCGCTGGCGCTGGCGCAACGCTGCAGCGGGGTTGCGGCGCCGGCGCCGCTGTTCGGCGCGCTTTTGAACTACCGTCACAATACGCCGGCGGCCATGGCCGGCTCCGGGACGGCAGATGGTCTGTCCGGCATGGAATGGCTGGGCGACGAGGAACGCACCAACTATCCGCTGACCCTGTCGGTGGAGGATTATGGCGAGGCGCTCGGCTTGACGGCGCAGGTGGCCGAGCCTGTCTCTGCGGATCGGGTCTGCGGCTACATGCAGCACGCGCTCGAGCAACTGACAGAGGCACTGGAGCATGCCCCCAACACGCCGGTGCGCGAGTTGGCCATCCTGCCGGCTGCGGAGCGTGCGTATCTGCTGGAGGAGCTGAACCGGACGGCGGCGGCCTATCCGTCGGAGCGGTGCATCCATGAACTGTTCGAGCAGCAGGTGCAAAAGGCGCCGGAGGCGGTGGCGC
>NZ_SRTG01000370.1:0-322 GCF_004792125.1 Mesorhizobium sp. M5C.F.Ca.ET.164.01.1.1
CGGCTATCCTGGCGAGCACCTGATCGATCTGGTCGCGGGGCACATGGATCAGGACGGCGAGCGCCAGCACTGCATCGTAGGGGCCGCCGAGATCGTCGGTGAGGAGATCGAGAAGCTCGCCGTGCTTGCCGCGCGCAGCCTGCAGCTCGAGAAACCGCTTTGTCGCGTCGGTGCGCCGAACCTTGACGCCCAGGCCCTCCAGAAAGTCGGCGTCGTATCCCGCTCCCGACCCGACTTCGAGAATCTGGCCGGCGGTGCCAGCGATCGCCACAAGGCGCTTCAGCGATGCCTGTTCTCTGTCGTTGGGGACATGCCGCACGAT
>NZ_SRTG01000371.1:0-322 GCF_004792125.1 Mesorhizobium sp. M5C.F.Ca.ET.164.01.1.1
GGCGTCGGCATCGACCGGCTTGCCGAACAGGTAGCCCTGGCCGCCGGCGCCACGCTCGGCTATCTGCGCGATTCCTATCGCGGCGCCTTGCACGCCAAGGCGATCTGAACGCCGTTCCGCACGGATTCAGCCAGCCCCTTCATCCGGTGCGGGCGTGATTTGCCTTTTTGTCAGACATAAGCTCGAAAATCTGACGTTTATCCCTTGCCCGCGCGCCTTGTCTGGATAGGATGCGCGCCGACTTGGCCAGGGAGAAAAAACATGATGCCATCGGCGCGTTTTGCCGATCTCGAAGGCGCTTCGGTGCTGATCACCGGCGGCG
>NZ_SRTG01000372.1:0-322 GCF_004792125.1 Mesorhizobium sp. M5C.F.Ca.ET.164.01.1.1
TGCGCGCGTCGACCAGCTCATGCGTCTTGCGCAGGATGGCCTTCGACATCGGCCTGAAGATGAACAGCGCCACCAGCAGGATGACGCCGAGGGTGGCATAGAACAGCGTGCGGTGGAGAGTGAGCAACTTTTCGGAGCGCTCGTCGGCGTCGGCACTGATGCGCTGGCCGAGCGCGGCATAGCCCGACAGCGTCGCATTGGCCACGGAAGAGTCGACATCGACCCGGTCGGCGCCGCCCTTGTAGCCGTCGCTCTGCATGCCGAGCTGCGACTCGAAGGACGATACCAGCCTGTCGCCGTTGGCGACCAGGCCGACCGAGAA
>NZ_SRTG01000373.1:0-321 GCF_004792125.1 Mesorhizobium sp. M5C.F.Ca.ET.164.01.1.1
TTTTCGCCGGCGGCTTCCTTGTGGCCGAAGGGCTGCGCCGATTTCGCCATCAAATCCGCGCCGGGCTTCTCGAAATCATAGTCGGTGTGGGCGTAGGCGCCGGGCCGCACCGAACTGCCTGGAATCCATTCGGTGATGTATTCGACATCGCGCCGCGAGGCCTGCCCCTCGAAATTGTAAAGCACCTTGTCGTAGCCCGGAGCCGGCTTCAGCTTGCTCATCGCATCGCACAGAATGAGCGTGTGCTTGCCCTCGTCATATTCGAAGAAATAGAAGATGCCTTCGTGCTCCATCAGCCGCTGCACGAAATCCAGGTCGCTC
>NZ_SRTG01000374.1:0-321 GCF_004792125.1 Mesorhizobium sp. M5C.F.Ca.ET.164.01.1.1
TTGTCGGTTCCGGCCCCTTCAGGTTCGTCACGGCCGAGTACCAGCCGGGCGTCAAGGCGGTCTATGAAAAATTCACCGATTATGTGCCGCGCAACGAGCCTGCGAGCTGGCTGGCCGGCGGAAAGGTGGTCAAGGTCGACCGTGTGGAATGGTTGAGCATGCCCGATGCCCAGACGGCAATCAACGCTATCCAGTCCGGGGAGATCGACTATATCGAAGCTCCGCCAGTTGATCTTCTGCCACTTGTCGAGAGCAATGACGAACTGACCGTCAAGACGCTAAACACGCTTGGCTCGCAGACCATGGGCCGCATGAATTTCC
>NZ_SRTG01000375.1:0-321 GCF_004792125.1 Mesorhizobium sp. M5C.F.Ca.ET.164.01.1.1
GTCGCGATTTTCTTGCCGCAAAGAAGCACGCCGACGCTCAGGTGCTTTTGCCTCCCGGGCCGAAGGTAGCCCTTACCGGAGGGCTCGACTTCAACGACCACCGCCTGATCTGGGCGAAGCTCGACCAGGTTCACACCAAGCACCCGGAGATGGTCCTGCTCCATGGCGGATCACCCCGCGGTGCGGAGTTGATCGCATCCAAATGGGCTTACAGCCGCAAGGTGCCACAGATCGCCTTCAAACCTGACTGGACCCGGCACGCCAAGGCCGCTCCCTTCAAACGTAATGACGCCATGCTCGATACGATGCCGATCGGGGTAG
>NZ_SRTG01000376.1:0-321 GCF_004792125.1 Mesorhizobium sp. M5C.F.Ca.ET.164.01.1.1
GACTCGTTCCAACCATTAACCGAGACCGCATTTCGGACCCTCATACGGAGCCAGGGAGACTGACGGCGGAACATTCCGCTTTCGCTTCGCGCATGAAGTCCGTATGTGTCGCCTGTCACACGCTCCATCGCTGGCGTGCTCCCGACAACGAGCGGCAGAGAGTCTATTTCCGGGCCGATGAACGTCCAGCCGAAACATCCTCAGCCGTTGATCCTTTCCGGCCGTGACGTGACGGCTGTGCTTGGGCCCACCAACACCGGCAAGACCCACCTCGCCATCGAGCGCATGGTGGCGCATGAGAGCGGCGTCATCGGCCTGCCG
>NZ_SRTG01000377.1:0-321 GCF_004792125.1 Mesorhizobium sp. M5C.F.Ca.ET.164.01.1.1
CGCCGGTGGCGGCCTCGGCTCGGCGATCGTCGCGCTCATGGCCGGGCGCGGCGCGCGCATCGTCGGCTGCGACCAGTCGATGGAGGCGCTGGTCGGCCCGCACATCGCCTCGCGCCATGTCTTCAACCTGCTTGACCGGGCCTCGATCGAAGCGGCGATCCCCCGCCTGCTCGACAAGGACGGCGTCCCCGACATCCTGATCAACAATGCCGGCTGGACGCGCGCCGAGACGCTCGGCGCGCTGACGGCGGACAGGATCGAGCATGAGCTCGACCTCAACCTGACCGGCGTGATGATCTTCGCCGATCCCATCGCCAAGGC
>NZ_SRTG01000378.1:0-321 GCF_004792125.1 Mesorhizobium sp. M5C.F.Ca.ET.164.01.1.1
ATTGAATTGCACAGCAGCTTCCAACCCGGAAAGGGTAAAGAAGCCGCCCATGACACATCTCTCCGAGCATCTGCTGACCGGTTATCGCAACTTCATGAACGGCCGCTACCCCGCCGAAAGCGGACGCTATCGCTCGCTGGCGCGCGAAGGCCAGGCGCCCGAGACGATGATCGTCGCCTGCTGCGACTCCCGCTCCGCCCCGGAGGCGATCTTCGACGCCGGACCGGGCGAGCTGTTCGTGCTGCGCAATGTCGGCAATCTGGTGCCCCCCTATGCGCCGGACGGCGAGTTCCATTCGACCTCGGCCGCGCTCGAATTCGC
>NZ_SRTG01000379.1:0-320 GCF_004792125.1 Mesorhizobium sp. M5C.F.Ca.ET.164.01.1.1
ATCTGACGCGGCTGATCGACCCGGCGGGGCGCGCGGCAACGCTCGAGGAAGCACGGCGCGAGAACCGGCCGGTCTGGTATCACGGCACCTGGCACGACACGCCGGTCTACGCCCGCGAAAAACTGCCGCTCGACGCCGTCATCGAAGGGCCGGCGATCCTCGAACAGATGGACGCCACGACGGTGCTGGAGCCCGGCGACCGCGCACGTTCGGATGCCGACGGCAACATCATCATCGACATCGGCGAGGCTTGATATGGCAAAGCTCGACACCATCACGCTTTCGGTCCTGCAGGCCGCGTTGCAGCAGGTCTGCGACGA
>NZ_SRTG01000037.1:0-1805 GCF_004792125.1 Mesorhizobium sp. M5C.F.Ca.ET.164.01.1.1
GCGATCAGGCCAAGGTCGTTGCAATCGTCGAGCCAGAACAGCAGCGCCAGTTCGCGATAGAACGCCACGATCAGCGTTTCGTCCTGCGGATCGCGGCCGGTGCGGGCGCTGGTGTCGCGCAGGCTCGGGTGGATGCGCTGCAGGATGTACTGGCCGCCCCTAACCGCCTCCGCGGCATGCTCGTCGGCGAACCCGGTCAGGGAACGCCCCCACTCCAGCACCTGCTGCAGCGCGCGTTCGGTCTGGATCATGGCGCCGCTCCTGCTCTCTCGGCCAGGACGCGCCGCCCCCAACGAAGAGCCAGCCACAACCCGGCGAGTTCGGCCACGCGCACGACCCGGGTGGGGCAATACAGTTCCTTGCCGATCCACAGCGGCGTCTGCGGCAATGCATGCACCGCGTGGCGGGCGAGCATCCACTCCAGCGCACGCGCCACCGCCTGCGCGATGCGCCGGCGTCCTGTCGGCTCTTCGCTCCCGTCCATCACGTGCAACGCGAACAGCGCATAGGCGGTTTCCTCGAATGTGGACGCGCGACCGGCGCCCCAGCCGCCGTCGTCGCGCTGCGCCTGCAGCAGCGCCGCCAGCGCGCGCTCGTCGCGCCACTGGGGCTTGCCTTGCGCCAGCGCAGCGACCGCATGCGCTGTGGGATACAGCCACGAAACGTGCCATTTTTCGTTGTCCCATAGACCGTGCGGGTTGCGATTGGCCTCCACGTAGGCGCTGGTGCCGGCGGAGGGCTTTCCCAACAGTCGCAACGCATGCAGGGCATGGATGTTGGTCGACACCGAGGCATTGCGCTCGCCGGGGAAGGTGACGAACAGCTCGCCGATTTCGAAATGGCGCAAAGCATCGTCCGCCGGGTCGCGGCCTGCAAGGCGCAGGACGCACAACGCAACGGCGGTGTCGTCCGCATCGGCCGCGAAGTGCAAGGCCGGGCCCAGACCGCGCACGCCCAGGCGGGCGTCGAGCTGCGCGACGATCACGCGCACCGCCTCGGCGAGCGCGGGATGCGCGAACAGCCCGGCCAGATGCAGGGTGTACAGCGACCAGCATGGCTCGAACACATTGATCGGCCAGACGTTGGGAACGACGCCTTCGATGCCGCTGCGCGTCGCCCGCGATGCCGCCTGCAGATACGCGTCGGCGCGCCCGACCTGCGGCATGCTCCCCTGTGTCACGGCGTGCGCACGCCACGCTGCGGTGGCCGCCGGACTGATGCCGATGCTGCCGTTGTCATCCGGGCATGCGGTGGTCGGCGACGTGCCCCAGGCTTCCCAGGAGTGCAGCAACGGATGGCCGCTCGGCAACGTCGCCACCGCCCCCAGCTTGACCAGGCACGCTTGCCGCAATGGCAACAGCGCCGGGTGGCGCGGAAACGCCACGCCGCCCAGCAAGGATGCGGCCTCGCCGCACAACTGCGGTAGGATCAGCTCCGCGCCGATCGGCGCGTCTTCCGGCACCGCTTGCGCGTAGGGATCGGGCTGGCGCTCGAGGAACCGGGTTGCAGCCTGGACTGCGTCGGCAGCGCCGGGAAGAGGATCGGCACGTTGCAATGCCAGCAACGCCGCCCACGTGGGCGCATGGCGAAACAGCGGGAAGTCCGCGCTTCCCCATCCGCCATCGGCCTGTTGCTGCGCGATGAGCCACGCGTATGCGTCCTGCCGACCGGTGACGGTGCCGTGGAACTGCAGAGCTCGCGCCGTGTCATAGACGGACGGACCGACGCTGCCGCCGTCGCTCATCTCGCTCAGCAGGTGGCGCAATTCGGAAAGGATCTGTTCGGACAGCGCGTTCACGTGGGAT
>NZ_SRTG01000380.1:0-320 GCF_004792125.1 Mesorhizobium sp. M5C.F.Ca.ET.164.01.1.1
TCCTTCCGCCAGGATCTCCTTATGCGAGGAGTTTCTTCTATTCCGCCGAAGGGAGCCCATCACTAGCGCGCCCTGAGGCTCAGACTGGTGGTCGCCACACCGGCAACAGATCGTGGCGCCGTCGGCAGACAAATCGCGCGGCGGAATAGAAGAAACTCCTCGCATAAGGAGATCCTGGCGGAAGGAGTCACGAGATGGCAAAGGACAAAAGCAGAGCCGACCTCCGCGCCGCAGGCCAAATCTCACTCGACGATGAGTATGAGGTGAATTTATTCGCCCTGCAGAACAACATCACACCGGCTCAAGTTCGAGAACTCATC
>NZ_SRTG01000381.1:0-320 GCF_004792125.1 Mesorhizobium sp. M5C.F.Ca.ET.164.01.1.1
ATGAAAAGGCGATCGTCATCGACCTTGACCGGTATCGTCCTCACCGAGCCTTCGTCCGCGCCGAGCGCCTTGCCCGTCTCCAGCGAGATCACCCAGTTGTGCAGCGGGCAGGTCACCGCCGCGCCATGGACGATGCCCTGGCTGAGCGGCCCGCCCTTGTGCGGGCAGTGGTCGTCAATGGCGAAGACCTGGTCGTCGGCCGTGCGGAAGACGGCGATCTTGCCTTGCGGAGTATCGACACAGCGCGCACCGCGCGGGGGAATGTCGGTGATGGAGCCGATGGCGATCCAGGTCATGTTGTCTCTTTCCTGCCGGCTCAT
>NZ_SRTG01000382.1:0-320 GCF_004792125.1 Mesorhizobium sp. M5C.F.Ca.ET.164.01.1.1
GGCTCTCGAAGCGCTCCGGCCTGCTGACGCTGCGCGCCTTCATCCAGTTCAGCTCATACACGTCCTAGCATCTGGCGATCGCCGCCCTGCCGCTGGCCGACGCGGTGGCTCTCTATTTCATGGCGCCGCTGTGCATCATGGTGCTGGCCGGGCCGTATCTTGGCGAACGCGTGTCTTGGCGGACGCTGGCGACCGTGCTGATCGGATTGCTCGGCGTGGTCGTGATGGTGCGTCCAGGCGCTGGGCTGTTCGATTGGGCGGCCTTGCTGTCGCTGGGCTCCGCCTTCCTCTACGGCTTCTCGCAGCTGATGGCGCGCAAG
>NZ_SRTG01000383.1:0-320 GCF_004792125.1 Mesorhizobium sp. M5C.F.Ca.ET.164.01.1.1
TGATGTTGGCGGTTTCGCCCCGCGCAATCTCCTGCTTGTCGGCCTTCATGTCGAACTCGATGCGATCCGGCACGAAGTCCTCGACCAGGAACATCTGGCTGGCAACCGCCGGCTGCTTGGGGTCGGTGTGGATCGACACCGACCATGTGCCGCGCATGGCGTTGGCTTCGAGCGGCAGGTCGACGGCGTGGCCGCCGGCCGAGGCGCCGTCGCTGACGATGCGGCGGTCCTCGACGCCATCGGGACGCGAGAAGATGAAGGTCAGCGGCAGGTTCTCGACCGCCTTGGCCGCGCCGTCACGGGCAAGCGCGGCGACATGG
>NZ_SRTG01000384.1:0-320 GCF_004792125.1 Mesorhizobium sp. M5C.F.Ca.ET.164.01.1.1
GTGGAGTCCGAACGCGCCAGCATCGACACGCTGCGCGGCCTGACGATCAGCGCCTCGGGCGGACGCCGCGTGCCGCTCGAACAGGTTGCCAAGCTCTCCTACCAGACCGAGCCGCCGCTGATCTGGCGCCGCGGCCGGCTGCCGACCGTGACCGTCCAGGCCGATGTCGCGCCGGGCGAAAATGCCACGCTGGTCACGCGGCGGCTGGAGAGCGCCATCGCCGCCTTCAAGGCGGAACTGCCGGCGCGCTACAGCGTCGAGCAGGGTGGCGTTATCGAGGACAGCGCCAAGGCCCAGGCCTCGATCTTCGTAGTGTTCCC
>NZ_SRTG01000385.1:0-319 GCF_004792125.1 Mesorhizobium sp. M5C.F.Ca.ET.164.01.1.1
CCTTCTTCGACGGCCGCACGGGTCGCGTTGAGGGCGTCATCGACGCGGTCCTTCTTTTCCTTGACTTCGATCTCGGTCGCACCGCCGACGCGGATGACGGCAACGCCGCCCGCCAGCTTGGCGAGACGTTCCTGCAGCTTCTCCTTGTCATAGTCCGAGGTGGTCTCCTCGATCTGCTGCTTGATCTGGGCGACGCGGCCCTGGATCTCGGCCTTCTTGCCGGCGCCGTCGACGATGGTGGTGTTCTCCTTGGAGATCGACACCTTCTTGGCGCGGCCGAGCATGTTGAGGCCGACATTCTCGAGCTTGATGCCGAGGT
>NZ_SRTG01000386.1:0-319 GCF_004792125.1 Mesorhizobium sp. M5C.F.Ca.ET.164.01.1.1
CCGTCCTGATGCACGCCGATGTCGACGAAGGCGCCGAAAGCAGCGACATTGGTGACGGTGCCTTCGAGCTGCATGCCCGGCTTCAGGTCCTTGATGTCGTCAACCCCCTCGGCAAAGGTCGCCGTCTTGAAACCAGGACGCGGATCGCGGCCGGGCTTTTCCAGCTCCGCCAGGATGTCGCGCACCGTCGGCAGGCCGAAGCGCTCGTCGACGAAGACACGCGGATCGAGCGCCTTGAGCGCGGCACTGTCGCCCATCAACGCGCGCACGTCGCGGCCGCAGGCGGCGACGATCTTCTTCGCCACGCCATAGGCTTCGG
>NZ_SRTG01000387.1:0-319 GCF_004792125.1 Mesorhizobium sp. M5C.F.Ca.ET.164.01.1.1
CGCGCGGATCGGGTCGTTCGGGTCGTTCCAGTCGATAAGGTCGAGATAGGGTTTTGGGATGCGCACCTTGTGGTTCACCGCGGCTTCCTGCGCGGCCGCGCGCTCGGCGGGCGACAGCGGCAGCGCGGCGAGATCGCGCACATGGCGCACGCCGGCGCGGACATCGTCCTGCCAGGCGGGATCGGCGGCGCGCTGATCGCTTGCCTTCATGTCGTTGAATTTGGCGTCTGTCGTCATCGGGGAGTTGCTCGGCAGCGGTTCGCGCGCAGCTATCGAGCGTATGGCCGGCCGGGTCAACTGCATGTCCCTGCCGTTGGTA
>NZ_SRTG01000388.1:0-319 GCF_004792125.1 Mesorhizobium sp. M5C.F.Ca.ET.164.01.1.1
GGTATGGTCGCGTGCGACACGACCTACCAACTCTGTTCGTTCGGCGTCGAGACTTACCGTATGGGCTCAGCTTTCCTGCGCCGGCGCAAGCTCGTCGACCGGGCTCGCATCGTCATGCAGGAATTGATGGAAAAGACTGGCGAAACGGCCAATCTCGGCGTCGCCGAGGATGATTGCGTGGTTTTCGTCAACCAGGTCGAGACGCACCAGGCGTTCCGCGCTTTCTTTCGCCCAGGCACGCGCAGCCCTTTCCACGCTCCCGGAATCGGCAAGGCGGTGCTGGCGCATCTCGAGCCGGAACGGGTCGCCGCCATCCTGC
>NZ_SRTG01000389.1:0-319 GCF_004792125.1 Mesorhizobium sp. M5C.F.Ca.ET.164.01.1.1
TGCGCGCCTACCTCAACTGGGGCGAGGCCTGCCCCACCTATCTGCAAGGCGACTTCGCCTTCGCCATCTGGGACAGCGAACGCCAGGCGCTGTTTTGCGCCCGCGACCATTTCGGGGTCAAACCCTTCTACTATCATGCGAGCGACCGGCGGTTTGCTTTCGCCTCGGAGATCGGACCGCTTCTCGGCCTCGATGAGGTCGGCAGCCGCCTCAGCGAGCACCAGATTTCCGGCTTTCTCGCAGGGCTGCCGGATGATCCGCAATCCACGGCTTACACCGACATTTTTCGCTTGCCGGCCCGCCACAGCCTGACGGTGAC
>NZ_SRTG01000038.1:0-1785 GCF_004792125.1 Mesorhizobium sp. M5C.F.Ca.ET.164.01.1.1
CGAACGGCAAGCTCGACCGCAAGGCACTGCCGGCGCCGGCCGACGACGCCTATGCGCGCCGCAGCTATGAGGCGCCGCGCGGCGCGGTCGAGACGGCGCTGGCGCAGATCTGGGCGGAGCTTCTCGGTGTCGAGCGGGTCGGGCGCCACGACCACTTCTTCGAGCTCGGCGGCCACTCGCTGCTGGCCGTGCAGCTCTCGAGCCGGCTGTCGCGGGCTGTTGGCGTGGAACTGCCGCTGTCGACGCTGTTCGCCAATCCGGTGCTTTCCGATCTGGCGGCAAGCATCGTCGAGGTGTTGAGCCGCTCCGGCACGCAAGACCTGCCGGCGATTGCGGCGGTGTCGCGTGATGAGCCGCTTGTGCTGTCGTTTGCGCAGCAGCGGCTATGGTTTTTGGCGCAGCTGGACGAGGGCAGCACCAACTATCACATTCCGCTGGCCTTGCGGCTGCGTGGTGAGCTCGACCGCAGCGCCTGGCAGCGCAGCCTTGACCGTCTGTTTGCCCGTCATGAGGCGCTGCGCAGTGTCTTTGTCGCACCGGAGGGCAAGCCCTGGGTTGAGGTTCTGCCGCCGGATGCGGGACTGCCGATGGTCGAGCACGATCTGCGGGACAGGCCGGATGCTGAGGCTGCGCTTTTGGATCTGTGCCATGAAGAGGCGCGCACGCCGTTTGATCTTGCGCGCGGGCCGCTGATCCGCGGGCGTCTGATCCGGATGCCGGATGAGGAACACGTCTTCCTGCTGACCCAGCATCACATCGTCTCGGACGGCTGGTCGATGGGCGTGCTGGTTCGTGAACTCCGTCAGCTTTACCGGGCGTTCGAGGCTGGACAGGACGATCCTTTGCCGCCGCTGGCGATCCAGTATCCGGATTATGCCGCCTGGCAACGCCAGTGGCTGTCGGGGGAACGGCTGCAGAAGCAGGCGCAGTATTGGCGCGACACCCTGTCTGGCGCTCCGGCCCGTCTTGTCTTGCCGACGGACCATGCGCGGCCGGCCCAGCAGTCGTTTGCCGGGGCCAGTGTGCCGATCGTCATCGATGCGGATCTGACGCGGGGTCTGAAGCGGCTGAGCCGGCAGCATGGCACGACGTTGTTCATGACGGTGCTGGCGGCCTGGGCGGCGGTGCTGTCGCGTCTGTCGGGGCAGGACGACCTTGTGATCGGCGTGCCGAGCGCCAATCGAGGCCGGCGCGAGATCGAAGAGTTGATCGGCTTCTTCGTCAACACCCTGGCGCTTCGGCTCGACCTGTCCGGCGAGCCGAGCGTGTCGCAGCTTCTGGAGCAGACGCGGCGCACGGCGCTGGCCGCGCAGGAGCATCAGGACCTGCCGTTCGAGCAGGTCGTCGAGATCGTGCAGCCGCCCCGGGCTCTTGATCACACGCCGCTGTTCCAGGTGATGTTGGCCTGGCAGAACAACGCCGTCGGGTCGTTCGACCTTGCCGGGCTGAGTGTGGAGGCTGCCGGGGAGGGGTATGATCAGGTCAAGGTCGATCTGGAGCTGAGCCTTGGCGAGTGTGGCGAGGTGATCGCCGGAACGTTTGGTTATGCCTCGGCGCTGTTCGATGAGGCGACGATCGAGCGGCAGCGTGGTTATCTGCTGGCGCTGCTGCGGGCGATGGTTGCCGATGCCGGGCAGCCGGTCGGCCGGATTGAACTGCTGCCGGCTGCGGAGCGTGCGTATCTGCTGGAGGAGCTGAACCGGACGGCGGCGGCCTATCCGTCGGAGCGGTGCATCCATGAACTGTTCGAGCAGCAGGTGCAAAAGGCGCCGGAGGCGGTGGCGC
>NZ_SRTG01000390.1:0-319 GCF_004792125.1 Mesorhizobium sp. M5C.F.Ca.ET.164.01.1.1
GACAAAAAGGCATGGCCGCCATTCCGCGCAAAAAGATCCTGGAAAAATTCCGCAAGATGATCGCCGACGGCGTGCCGATCGTCGGCGGCGGCGCCGGCACCGGCCTGTCGGCCAAGGCCGAGGAAGCCGGCGGCATCGACCTGATCATCATCTACAATTCCGGCCGCTACCGCATGGCGGGTCGCGGCTCGGCCGCCGGCCTGCTCGCCTATGGCAACGCCAACGAGATCGTCAAGGAGATGGCCTACGAGGTCTTGCCGGTGGTCAAGAAGACCCCGGTGCTGGCCGGCGTCAACGGCACCGATCCCTTCGTCATCAT
>NZ_SRTG01000391.1:0-319 GCF_004792125.1 Mesorhizobium sp. M5C.F.Ca.ET.164.01.1.1
CGCTGATCGATTTCGTCCGGGAGGTCCTCGACGCTGTCATATTCCTCCGACAGACGGTCGAACTCGAGCTGCAAGGCCTTACGCGTCGACTCCTCCTCGGCGCTAAGAGGCGACGGTTCTCCGCGCAGTTGGCGGAGACCGAAGGCGTGGCCGTAGGCGAAGTCGGGCGCGATTTCGATCCACTTCCAGCCTCTGCGCGAACCGCCTCCGCGCGTCGTTCCAACTCATCCGCGACCAGCCGGTCTACCAGGACGACGTCCTGCAGCCAGCCACCGTCGTCGCCCTGGAACAGGTCGCGCATGACTATGCCTCCGGCCTC
>NZ_SRTG01000392.1:0-318 GCF_004792125.1 Mesorhizobium sp. M5C.F.Ca.ET.164.01.1.1
TGGGCGACCTGGAGGTCCCTGCCGCCCTCGACCTGCTTTCTCCTGACGAGTCCTAGTGTAATATCTCCCAGGCACCACGGGGAATGGGGACTAGCTGTGAGCTCTGCGCGCGGTGCGCGAGCTCGGCCCGATAACTGGCCGGCGTAGGGAACTCGACCTCGAAGCGATAGTTCTGCGCGGTTCTGAACGCCGTGTGAACGCCGCGTAACCGCGGCCTGTCCATCCTGATGACCCAGTTGGTGGTCTCGACCTCGCTGCAGTCCCGCTCCTCGAAGGCCAGTGCCGCCTTCCTGAAGGCGCGCGTAAAAGCCTCGTCCG
>NZ_SRTG01000393.1:0-318 GCF_004792125.1 Mesorhizobium sp. M5C.F.Ca.ET.164.01.1.1
GCGAGTTCGGCCGCCATGCCCAGTCCGACTATGCCGGGAGTGTTTTCAGTGCCTGCACGCCGGTCGCGCTCTTGGTGGCCACCCTTGATCAGGGAGGAGAAGCGCACGCCACGTCTTACATAAAGCGCGCCTATCCCCTTTGGACCATGCAGCTTGTGGGCGGAGAGCGACAGCATGTCGATCGCGGTCGATTTCAGCTCAATCGGAAACCTTCCGACCGCCTGCACTGCATCAGTGTGGAAAAGCGCGCCGACTTCCCTGGCTAGGTCGGCAAGCTCAACCACGGGAAAGATCGTACCGGTCTCACTGTTCGCCCAC
>NZ_SRTG01000394.1:0-292 GCF_004792125.1 Mesorhizobium sp. M5C.F.Ca.ET.164.01.1.1
GTCGCTGACGACGCTGCAGGCGCTGTCGCGGGCGCTGGGCGTTCCCGTCACCGCCTTCTTCCGCCGCTTCGAGGAAGAGCACAGCGCCGTCTTCGTCAAGGCCGGCGAAGGCGTCGATGTCGAGCGGCGCGGCACGCGCGCCGGCCATCAGTACAATCTGCTCGGCCACATCGGCGCCAACACCAGCGGCGTCGTCGTCGAGCCCTATCTCATCACGCTGACCGAGAATTCGGACGTGTTCCCGACCTTCCAGCATGCGGGCATGGAGTTCCTGTACATGCTCGAAGGCGAG
>NZ_SRTG01000395.1:0-318 GCF_004792125.1 Mesorhizobium sp. M5C.F.Ca.ET.164.01.1.1
TCCATCGCTGCCGCATCGTAGTTGCGCTGGACATAGTCGCCGCCGACCATGTCGAGGATGACATCGGCGCCCTTGCCGCCGGTCGCGTCCTTCACCGCGGCGACGAAATCCTCCTCGCGGTAGTTGATCGCGCGGTCGGCGCCGAGCTTCAGGCAGGCGTCGCATTTCTCCTTGCTGCCGGCGGTGGTGACGACATAAGCGCCGAAGGCCGCCGCCAGCTGGATCGCCGTGGTGCCGATGCCGGACGAGCCGCCATGCACCAGCAGTGTTTCGCCGCTCTTCAAGCCGCCGCGCTCGAATACATTGTGCCAGACGGTG
>NZ_SRTG01000396.1:0-318 GCF_004792125.1 Mesorhizobium sp. M5C.F.Ca.ET.164.01.1.1
CGCTGTTCCTGACCCCGGTCGCCATCACCAAGGATAATCTCAACCTCGTCATCGACGCCGGCTGGATCAAGAAGGACGAAGTCTGCGCGGGCGTCGCCGCCGGCAGCGTTGCGGCCTGCAACTGAGTTTGACCGCTTGAAGAAATGAAGGCGCCGCGGCCCAAAGCCGCGGCGTTTTCTCAAAAAGATTTGTGTTTCCGCATCACGCGGATAGCTTCTAGGCTGGCTTCGGCATCCGCGTAGACGGCCAGCCGGTTGGAGGAAATCATGACCGATACGACGTCCAACCCGCAGGCCGACACCGCGCGCGCCTCGGAAC
>NZ_SRTG01000397.1:0-318 GCF_004792125.1 Mesorhizobium sp. M5C.F.Ca.ET.164.01.1.1
GAGCGACCAATTTTCGCAGGACGCCGCCGGCAACGAAAGACCTCACGTCGATCCGGGCCTCAGCCGCAAACAGGGCGAGGTCGAGGACAAGACCCATCAGTCGGAAGGCCGCAATCCGCCGCGGCAGCCGACGCCAAGCCCCGCGACCGAAAAGAGTTCAGGCGCTGGCCCGGCAGTCGCGGAGCATTCCAAGTCAGCCAAGGCGCCCAGGAGCGGCCGTCAGCCCGTCGCCTATGTGAAGGAATGACGGCGGCGCAGACGTCGTGGAACATACCTATGACTTCTAAGTTCGGGGACTGCTGCCGCCGGCGATCCGGC
>NZ_SRTG01000398.1:0-318 GCF_004792125.1 Mesorhizobium sp. M5C.F.Ca.ET.164.01.1.1
GTGGCGGTCCTCCGGCACGTGAGCCAGCCCGCGGTCGCGCAATTCGCCGGGATCGGCCTCGCCGGTGAGATCGATGGGCTTGCCGTCGAGCATCACGGAGCCGGAAACGGCATGCCTGATGCCGGAGATCGCCTCGAGCAGTTCGGACTGGCCATTGCCGGCGACACCGGCGATACCGACGATCTCGCCGGCGCGGACGGTCAACGAGACATTCTCAAAGCCCTTGCCGGAGAGGTTGCGTGTCTCGACGATGGTCGCGCCCGGCGTAAAATGTTCCTTGTGGTAGATCTGCTCGATCGAGCGGTTGATCATCAGCTT
>NZ_SRTG01000399.1:0-317 GCF_004792125.1 Mesorhizobium sp. M5C.F.Ca.ET.164.01.1.1
CTCCGGTCAGCATGGTCCCAAGACCTCTCTGCCCGGCTCCTGGTCCGGGCTTCTTTTTAGCGGTCTTGGTCCAGCTTGGAACGGATGGCGCCGAGAGCGTCCACGATGGCGTCGGCGGCGTGGCCGTCCAGCGCGATTTCCAGAATGCCTTCGGTCGTCTCGATCGAGAGGATGCCGAGCGCACTCTTTCCATCATCGACCGTCGCGACATGGATTTCGGTCGGGACGAAAGGCGCCGCCTTGTCCTTACGCTTCATCATTCACCTATGTTGACGCAAATGACGCTTGCCGAAAGCCGGCGTCATATTCAAGCGGGC
>NZ_SRTG01000039.1:0-1614 GCF_004792125.1 Mesorhizobium sp. M5C.F.Ca.ET.164.01.1.1
TTTGCCAGGTCCACCCCGATCATAGTATCCTTCATTTGCCGTCCTCTCCTTCTCGTGGCGTTGAACATCACGACCTTGGCACATTGCGATGCCGTCTGGGGAGGGCGGCAACCATCCCATCTTCTGCCGCTTCACGTATGGCTTGACGTATGACGCAGGCATCAGGCGAACCTCATGCCCCAGAGCCGTGAGGACACGAGCCCAGTGATGGCTCGTTGCGCAGGCTTCGATGCCGATCAAGCACGCCGGCAAGGACGTAAAGAATGCGACTACATCGTCGCGACGCAACTTCCGGCGGACAACCACTGCGCCCTGCGCGTCAACGCCGTGCACCTGAAACACGTGCTTGGCGACATCCAGACCGATTGTGCTAACCTTCTCCATGGACGGCTCTCCCTCATGTGACTTTCGACAGCCACACTTTGGCACATTGCGATGCCGGGAGCGGAGGCCGTCCACCTCATCAGGTCATGGTGCGCCAATTGAGGATCCGCGCCCAGGACCTTTGCTCCGCCTGCGGCAGCTCCGGGACAAGATCGGGGGGACGTCGCCGATAACCCAGTGCAGCGTGTTATCGGACGCGCGATGCACGAACGGCTCGCGCAAGCGAAGCAAAGTGGCTGTGTTGACCGGAATCACCACCGGCCATTCCAGTCCCTTGGCGCTGTGGATGATGATGATCTCGATGGCGTCGCCTTCGGCATCAACCCGGCCCTCGTTGGACGGACCCCCTGAGTCCAATCCTTGGTGATGTCACGGACTGTGAGACCGGTAACTTCTCTGGGGTTAGGCGGCGCGCAGGAGAGGCGGTTTGGGCTTGAATAGTGGTGGCACGTTCGGCTCTGGCTGTCGGAACGGTGCCCGCAATCGATTGCGAAGCTCGCCGTTGAGATCTGCCGTCCTGACCTGCATGAGCATGTGAGCACCGTGGAGCGACCACCGCATCTGCTGTTTCTTGACCATCCGCTTGCCGACAAGTGAATTCACCGCCGATTCAGCCAGAGTCGTTGCGACGCGAAGGCCGGCTTGGTAGCGCTTGCCATAGTTGACGATCGCGCCGCGGTTCGAACGGATATAGGTCAGGAGCTGCAAGCCGAGGCTTTGAAGTCGGGCGATGGAGAACTCGCTGTCTCCTTGCGAAGCCTTCACCCTCTCCAAGAGTGCTCCAGATCGGTGATCGCGCGATCGACCCGCCCATGCCACAGGCGCCACTTCACCGCTCTGATGTCACGGTCAATTGCGGGAAGCGCTTCAGAGAGACCCGATCGGGATCGAGCCATATGATTGGCGATCTGCTGCATCGGCTGGACCTTCATGGCGATGTGGAACCAGTCGATGATGTGGGCCGTCGGCTTCGGCATTGCGCGGGGTAGCCGCTTCAGGATTTCGGCGCCGTCCGAAATCACCGTCACATCGCCAAAGCCGCGGTAGCCTACTTCCCGAAGGGCATGAAGGGCGCGATCCCGGATTGCCCGTTGGTCGGCGCTGCCGGTCACGAAATAGCGACCGCCGCCTTCGCCCCGCCCGCCGCGGCCGCATCGGGCCACAACGAGCTCGAAGTTGCGCGCGGAATTGGAACCGGCGCTGCGAACATGCGCAGTATCGATGCTGATG
>NZ_SRTG01000003.1:0-11912 GCF_004792125.1 Mesorhizobium sp. M5C.F.Ca.ET.164.01.1.1
GCTGCCCGGGAATTGATCGAGGTCGAGCGCATGGCACGAGATGCAAAGACAGCTCGGCTCCGGGAGCAGCGACTGAAGGCTGAAATCGCTTTTCCGGAGGCTTCGGCTGCAGAGCCGACGCCAGCACGGAAGAATCGCAAGACAGCGAAGGCCCGATAGCTCTCTCGTCGAACGGCTCTTCTCATCCGTTCGGACGTTGCGGGTCTTCACGGACACGTCAATCTTGAAGCTGGCGGGGCTTGCCCCCAACCTGGACTCTCTTCCGATGCCCGCTGGTTCCGGCTAGCGGGCTTTTTTGTTTTCCGATCTGCTTCAAAATGAAACATCCGGCCTCCCTCTGCGTTCAACTCCAAAGGAGCTGCCTTATGGTTGGCGAGGACGAGCGCAAGGCAGAGCCGGACAGTGGGTCTGCCGTCCAGCTTCTTGCCCGGCGATTGGCCGAGCAAACAGGTATCTCGGAGCCTGATGCTCGGCTTCTGATCGAACTGATCGGCACCAACTGGAATTCACTGGTATTTCAGGCCCGGTTGATGAAATCGCGGCGCTGACACCCGGTGCCGAACGGACACGCTTGACGTGGCCGGCGTCCCTTGGGGGCGTTGGGGTAGATTGCCTAGTAGAGACACCGGCCGAGCGGATTGGGGTCCGCCGCAAGAGACAATTTCAGCAAGAGCTTCCATTCGGCAACCAGGATCGCGGAGCACGCTAAACAATTCGTTGATCAACGGCTTGCTCGATGTCCGGAGGAGATCACGAAACCGAAATCGCTGTTCTAAAAGGGACGTTGCGGGCCGCCAAAAAACTAATCGGGCTCGGAAGGGGCCATGGCTACCGAGACCGATGCACCCTAGGCGCGGGCTCGTGCGATACTGTTTCGACGTCTACCGTGACTAGGCCGGCTCCTTCGATCCGGACCGTCACCTTGCCGTCCTCGTCATCGACCCGAGTGACAAAGCCGGTGATCTCGACCTTCTGGCCGACCCTTGTTCTCTTAGGTGTGTCCATCGAAAAGGGAAAGCTGTAAGACGGTATGCTCACGCTCGACATGCCGTTGTCCAGCACCTTCAGGATTGTCACGGTGAGCGTGACTTCATCGCCGATCTTCACAGTCATGGCCTAGGGCTCCACTTCCAACTTCATCATTCCCAACTAAACATTCCATTTTGCTAAAATGTTCCGGAACTGAATCTGCGCTTCGGATTTGAGTCTCGTCTGTGGCGTTGGGGTTTTCAGTATGCGTAACGGTTCCGGCGAAGGCCGGTTGCAGTTCATCGAACCGCTCATGCCAACCTTGGTCGACAAGCCTCCGGAAGGCGACGGCTGGAGCCATGAGGTCAAGTTCGACGGCTACCGCTCACAGATCATCATAGACGCCGGCGGCGTTCGCATCTTCACCCGGCGCGGGCTGGACTGGACCGCGAAATACCGGGATCTCGCTGCGGCCGCCAAGACGCTGGACGTCGAGAACGCAATCATCGACGGCGAGATCGTAGTCCTCAATGAGGCCGGCCTGTCGGATTACGCGGAACTGCGCAAGGCGATCACCCGGCGACAGCACGACCTCTATTTCGTCGCCTTCGATCTCTTGCACCTCAACGGTCAGGATATGCGTGACATGGCGCTCGAGGAGCGTCGCGAAATCCTCGCTGCCATTATCCCTCCAGACATCCGCATCCAGTTCAGCCAGGATCTTCCGGGCGACGCCAAGGCGATCTTTCACCTGGTCGACCAGGCCGGACTTGAGGGCATGGTTTCTAAGCGGCGGGACAGCAAATATCGCAGCGGCCTGTCGACCAACTGGCTGAAGGCGAAATGCTTCGCCGTTGGCGAGTTCGAACTGCTGGGCGTCGAGCGCGAGGCCGGCAAGCCGGCATTCGCCCTGATGGGCGAGATAGGCACGCGCAAATATATTGGATCGGCCTTCATCAATCCTAGCCGGGCGATCCGCGAGCGCCTATGGAAGCGCGTCCAGGAGCACGCCGGGCCGGCGCCGAAGAGCATGAAGCGGCCGGCGACGCAATGGGTCAAGCCAGGGCTGATCGGCCGCGTCAAGCACCTGCGCGGCGAGGAAGACCTCTTCAGCCTCACGCCAGCACCGCCGCCATTCGATCCCAAAATCAGCGCTGTTGCGGCCTGAAAGCAGGAATGCCAACAAAGCCCGGCTGCTTCGGTGGCCGGGTTTTTCACGTTTCTGTTACCCTTTTCGTTACCCGAAGCCGAAAACTTTTTCAGCTGATGCGTAATTAAATTCAGGTAGGTTATTGATTTGACTGGTGCCCCCGGACGGAATCGAACCGCCGACCTTCGGTTTACAAAACCGCTGCTCTACCAGCTGAGCTACAAGGGCACGGCGCTCCGGTTAGCATATTTGTTGCGCCAGTAAAGACAAAACTCTGTTTGCCCGTGAGCGCGCGCCGGAGCTTCCGGCGCGGGCATCCTGAAAACGGCCAATTCGCCTCCTATATTGACCGAAGGTGCAATTGCATAGGCGAGGGTGTCGTATGATCAGACTTGTCGTCATTGCCCTGGTCGTCGTCGTGGCCTGGATTCTTCTGGTGAAGCTCATCAAGCAAGTGAAGAGCGCCAACGTTGACTGGACCGGAATCACCACCATCATCGGCTTCATCGCGCTCGCCTTCTGGCTGCGCCACATTATCGGCATGGGCTGAGGCCCTCCGCCGGCGGACTATCGACCGGCGCTCTTCGCGGTCGTAATTGCGCGCCTGACAATCAGACCGGCCGCTTTTTCGCTTTCGAAAAAATCCAAAAAATCATCGAACTTTTTTCCTTGCTGCAACGACTGATCGTCAAGAGGCGGATGGATCGCCTCTCGCAACGCAGCAAGGAGATCGTCATGTTCAAGCGCACCATCGTTTCCAGCCTCATCGCCACGACTGTCACCGCCGCCATGCTGGCCGGCACCGTTCAGTCTTCGGCCGCCCATCACAAGCACCATCACAACAAGCACCTTGGCATCGGCATCGCCGCCGGCGTCGGCGGCTTCCTGCTCGGCAGCGCGCTGGCCCAGCCGCGCACCGTCTATATCCACGAGAACGGCGGCTCATGGCACGTCCGGCGCTGCCTCAACCGCTATCACAGTTACGATCCGTACTCGGATACCTATGTCGGCTACGACGGCTACCGTCACCGCTGCCGGCTTTGAATGGACCGTTTCAGACAACCGGAAGAAGGGGCACTCCACGGCCCCTTTTTCTTGTCTGGAGGGTTGCCCCGCTCGCGCTTACGGCGTCGGGCGCTCAGGCCGGCCTGATTCCGCCGATCATCTTCGTCACCGCCGCCGCTGCATCATGCACCAGCGGGCCGATCTCGGCCAGCCGCTCCGGCGTCACCCGCACCGTCGGCCCCGAAACCGATACGCCGCCGATGGGCTCGCCGAACTCATTGAAGATGGCGGCGGCCACGCAGCGCATGCCGGGGTGCCGCTCCTCGTCGTCGACCGACCAGCCGCGCAGCTTGATCGTCACCAGGTCGCGGGCCAGCGCCGAGATGTCGGACAGCGTCTTTTCGGTGAAGCGCTCCAGCCCGGCCCGGCGCAGGATGGCGCCGACGCGCTCCGGATCGAGATGCGCCAGCACCGCCTTGCCGATGCCCGACGCATGGAAGGAACTGCGCGTGCCCGGACGGAAAAAGGCGCGGATCGCCTGATGTGTCTCGACCTGGCTGACGAAAACGACGCAATCGTCCTCGGCGACGCCGAGATTGGCGGTCTCGCCGGTCTTCTCCATCAGTTCCTGCATGACGGTGCGGGCGCGGTCGACCAGCTTGCGGCGGCGCAGGAACGCCGCGCCCATGCGATAAGTCTCGACGCCGATCGACCAGAGTTGGTCGGTGCTGTCGAATTCGACCATGCCGTGGTTTTCCAGCGTCGTCAGCATGCGGTAGACGGTGGATGCCGCAAGGTCGCTCTGCGCGGCGATCTCGCTCAGCGACAGGCCGCTGCCTTCGGCAACGATGGCCAGAATGCGCAGCGCCCGGTCGAGCGACTGCACCGAAGCGGAGTCGGACGGACCGTGGAAGGCACGCGGACGTCCGCGCTGGCGTTTTTCGGTGGTTTCCATGGCGGTCAATTCTTGCCGATTTCGTCAAATGCGCAATGAAAAAGTTTTTCACTGGTCTGCCGAGCCGAACCTATGGAAAACGGAACATTCAATAAAATCAGTAGCTAACCGTCACTTCTTAGAAATGAAAAAATATTTTGAAAAGATTGAAAAATAGTCGGCGCACTGGCATTATCGGCCATCAACAAATTCCGTGGAGGCGGACATGGCCAGGATGCGCGCAGTCGACGCAGCGGTTCTCGTTCTCGAAAAGGAAGGCGTCTCCTGTGCCTTCGGTGTGCCGGGCGCAGCAATCAACCCGTTCTATTCAGCGCTGAAGGCGAGGGACACCATCCGCCATATTCTGGCGCGTCATGTCGAGGCGGCTTCGCACATGGCCGAAGGCTATACCCGCGCTAGATCAGGCAATATCGGTCTGTGCATCGGCACTTCCGGTCCGGCCGGCACAGACATGATCACTGGCCTCTATTCGGCCGCGGCCGATTCCATACCGATCCTGTGCATCACCGGCCAGGCGCCGCGCGCGCGTCTCAACAAGGAGGATTTCCAGGCGGTCGACATTGCCGCCATCGCGGCCCCCGTCGCCAAATGGGCGGTCACCGTCATGGAGCCCTATCTGGTGCCGATGGCGCTGCAGAAGGCGTTCCACCTGATGCGCTCGTCGCGGCCGGGACCGGTCCTCATTGATCTGCCGGTCGACGTGCAACTGGCCGAGATCGAGTTCGACATCGATGCCTATGAGCCGCTGGTGCCGTTCAAGCCGGCAATGACGCGCGGCCAGGCCGAGAAAGCCTTGGCGATGCTCAAAGCGGCGGAAAAGCCTGTCATCGTCGCCGGCGGCGGCATCATCAACGCCGATGCTTCGGACCTGCTGATCGAGTTCGCCGAAGTCGCTGGCGTGCCTGTGATCCCGACGTTGATGGGCTGGGGCGCAATCCCCGACGACCACCGGCTGATGGCCGGCATGTGCGGGCTGCAGACGTCGCATCGCTACGGCAACGCAACGATGCTCGAGGCCGATTTCGTCTTCGGCATCGGCAATCGCTGGGCCAACCGCCACACTGGCTCGATCGACGTCTACACCAGGGGCAAAAAATTCATCCATGTCGACATCGAGCCGACCCAGATCGGCCGTGTCTTCGCGCCGGACCTCGGTGTCGTCTCGGATGCCGGCGCGGCACTGAAAATGCTGCTCGACGTCGCCACGGAATGGAAGACGGCGGGGAAATTGCGCGACTGGTCAGGCTGGGCCAGGGCATGCCAGGCCCGCAAGAAGACGATGAAGCGCAAGACGCATTTCGACCAGGTGCCGCTGAAACCGCAGCGCGTCTATGAGGAGATGAACAAGGCATTTGGCCGCGACACCACCTATGTCACCACGATCGGGCTTTCGCAGATCGCCGGCGCGCAGTTCCTGCACGTCTATAAGCCGCGCAACTGGATCAATTGCGGCCAGGCCGGCCCGCTCGGCTGGACGCTGCCGGCAGCACTCGGCGTTCGCGCCGCCGATCCGCACCGCAATATAGTGGCGCTGTCCGGCGACTATGATTTCCAGTTCATGATCGAGGAGCTGGCGGCCGGCGCGCAGCACAAATTGCCCTATATCCACGTCGTGGTGAACAATGCCTATCTCGGCCTGATCCGTCAGGCGCAGCGCGGCTTTTCGATGGATTTCGAGGTCAGCCTAGCCTTCGAGAACGTCAATCGGAAAGACGACCCTGAGGCTGGCTACGGCGTCGACCATGTCGCCGTCGCCGAGGCGATGGGCTGCAAGGCGGTCCGGGTGCGCAGGCCGGAGGAATTCGCCGGCGCCTTCAAGCAGGCGCAGCGCCTGATGAAGGAGCACCAGGTTCCCGTCGTGCTCGAATTTATCCTCGAACGCGTCACCAACATTTCGATGGGCACCGAAATCGACAAGATCACCGAATTCGAGGAGCTTGCCGAGAGCCACGAGGATGCCCCCACGGCGATCGTCATGCTTGATTAGACTCTACGGAGAAAAAAGAATGCCGCGTTTTTCAGCCAATCTTTCGATGCTCTTTGGCGAGCACGAGTTCCTCGACCGCTTCGAAGCCGCCGCCCGCGCCGGCTTTAGGGGTGTCGAATATATCGGGCCTTACGACCATGCGCCGGAGGTGGTTGCGGCGAGGTTGAAGAAGAACGGCCTGACGCAGGTGCTGTTCAACCTGCCAGCCGGCGACTGGGCCAAGGGCGAGCGCGGCATTGCCGTGTTGCCGGATCGTGTTCCCGAGTTCCGGCAAGGCGTCGCCAAGGCGATCACCTACGCGCATGCGCTGGGCTGCGAACAGGTCAACTGCCTCGCCGGCATTGCGACGCAGGGCGTCGACCGGAGCGTGCTGGAAGACGTCTTCGCCGAAAACCTGGCTTTCGCGGCGGAGAAGCTGGAGCAGGCCGGCATCAGGCTGTTGATCGAGCCGATCAACACGCTCGATGTTCCCGGCTTCTTCCTGAACTATTCGGATCAGGCTCTGGCGCTCATCGACCGCGTCGGCTCGAAGAACCTGTTCCTGCAATACGACATCTACCACATGCAGATCATGGAGGGGGATCTCGCCCGCACCATCGAGGCAAACCTCGACCGCATTGCGCATATCCAGCTTGCGGACAATCCCGGCCGTCATGAGCCGGGGACGGGCGAGATCAATTTTCCTTTTCTGTACAATCACATCGACCGCATCGGCTATACCGGTTGGATCGGAGCGGAGTACAAGCCGAAGGCCGGCACGGAAGCCGGACTGGGATGGTTCCGGGAGTTTGCCGGGCAGGGCAGTGCGGCGGCGTAGGGGCCAAGGATTATTGAAGTCGAGTTCCTTCGCGCCCCCCTCTGGCCTGCCGGCCATCTCCCCCACGGGTGGGGAGATCGGCAGCTCCGGCGCCGGCTTTTACTTTTCCAACCTCGAAAATTGGCGAAAGCGGCGGTGACATCCAATCTTCCTCCTTGTGGGGGAGATGGCCGGCAGGCCAGAGGGGGGCGTGAAGGAACGCGGCCTAACAAAGACGGAGAACAAAATGGACACCATCGGCTTCATCGGCCTCGGCATCATGGGCGCGCCGATGGCGGGGCATCTGCTCGACGCGGGCTACATCGTCGTCGCCAGCGATCACCGCTCGAAACCGCCGGCCGATCTCGTCGCCAAGGGTCTGAAGACCGTCTCCGGCCACCACGCCGTGGCCCAGGCCGCCGACATCATCATCACCATGGTGCCTGACACCCCGCAGGTGGCCGAAGTGCTGTTCGGGGAGAACGGCGTCGCGTCCGGCCTCACTAATGGCAAGCTGGTCATCGACATGAGCTCGATCTCGCCGATCGAGACCAAGGCTTTCGCAAAAAAGATCAACGATCTCGGTTGCGACTATCTCGATGCGCCGGTGTCGGGCGGCGAGGTCGGCGCCAAGGCCGCGTCGCTGACCATCATGGTCGGCGGCGAGGAAAAGGCCTTTGAACGCGCCAGGCCGGTGTTCGAAAAGATGGGCAAGAACATCACGCTGGTCGGGCTGAATGGCGTCGGCCAGATCACCAAGGTCGCCAACCAGATCGTCGTTGCGCTGACCATTGAAGCGGTCGCCGAAGCCCTTGTTTTCGCATCGAAAGCCGGCGCAGATCCGGCCAAGGTGCGGCAGGCGCTGATGGGCGGGCTGGCCGCCTCGCGCATTCTCGAAGTGCACGGCGAGCGCATGATCAAGCGCAGCTTCGCGCCGGGCTTCCGCATCGAACTGCACCAGAAGGATCTTAACCTGGCGCTGGAAGGGGCCAAAGCGCTCGGCGTTTCGCTGCCCAACACCTCGACGACGCAGCAATTGTTCAACTCCTGCGCGGCCAATGGCGGTGCCAAGGAGGATCACTCCGCGCTGGTCAGGGCGCTGGAGCGGATGGCGGGACATGGGCTAGGGGAGTAGGGCAGTAGGGGGAGGTCAAAATTCACGGCATCCGACAAACTGCACTTCCCTACTCCCTTACTGCCCTATTCCCCTACTGCCCTAAAAATTTCCTCGCTGCATAAAGGCTCACCGCCGCGGCGTTCGACACGTTGAGCGAGCGGATGGCGCCGGGCATATCGAGCCGGGCGAGCGTCGTCACCGTTTCGCGGGTCTTCTGGCGCAGGCCTTTGCCCTCGGCGCCCAGCACCAGCGCGATCTTTTCTCCCGAAAAACTCTTTTCGAGTTCCGCCGGTCCGTCGGAATCGAGGCCGATGGTCTGGAACCCGGCCTCGTGCAATTGCCCGATCGCCTCCGCGAGGTTTTTCACCTCGATCTGATCGATATGCTCCAGTGCGCCGGAGGCCGATTTCGCCAGAACGCCGGATTCATGCGGGCTGTGGCGCGCCGTGGTGATCAGCGCGCCGGCGCCGAAGGCGACCGCCGAGCGCAGGATCGCACCGACATTGTGCGGGTCGGTGATATGGTCGAGCACCAGCACCAGCGTCGTATCGCCGAGCGCATCGAGCCGCTTGGGTTTTAGCGGCTCGGCCTCAATCAGCGCGCCTTGATGGACGGCGTCGGAGCCGGTGACCTTGTCTATGTCTTTTGGCTCGACCAGTTCCGTCTTGAAGGGCAGGGCGGCGAGGTCGGCGATCGCCAGCCGCTCGGCGGCGTTGCGCGTTACCAGCATCTTCTTGATCCGCCGGCGCGGGTTGTCGAGCGCTGCTCGCACCGTGTGCAGGCCGTAAAGCCGCACCAGGCCGTCCGCTGCTGTCTCTGCTGGCGGCACCGGCTGGCGCGGCCTGAACGCCGGCGCGCCGCCACTCTTCTCGTCGCGATGCGCGCGGCGCAGCTTGGCGTAGTGGGTGTCTTTTGGGGTCTTGGGCTTGTTATCGTTGCTCATGGCCGGTTCTATAGCCGTGTCGTCCGCCTATGGATACAGCCGCAAAACCCTGCTCGTCGGGTCGTCAACAAATTCAGCGCGTTTTGCCGGGACGTTGCGGTTGACAGTTTTGGGCGCTGCCGCCATAAGGCGCTTCGCGAAGGGCTGCTCACGCGGTCGCGACGCGTCGATGCCTCGTTGCATGGCTCCGGCGGCAGACTGGAGAGGTGCCCGAGTGGTTAAAGGGGACGGACTGTAAATCCGTTGGCTATGCCTACGTTGGTTCAAATCCAACCCTCTCCACCACTGCCGGCCCGGAAGCCCTGAAACGCAAAGCATCGGACCGAAAAGTGCATAGCGGATTTCGGGCGAAATGCGCGGGTATAGCTCAGTGGTAGAGCAGCAGCCTTCCAAGCTGAATATGCGGGTTCGATTCCCGCTACCCGCTCCAGATTTCCACACGCAAGATCAAAGTGCCAGAACTCAAGGTGCTAGAGCATTGCGCGCCCGGTGGACGCGCAGGGCTCCAACTCGCTGGCTGTTGAACGCGGAAGCGATCTGATGCTGTTGCGGCACCTGTCCGTTCGGCGCAACTGATCGACGACGGGCCCGGCAAAGCCGCGGATAGTTGCTTGAGCAAGTCCTGCTCGTTCAGCCCTGTCCTTTGCGCGACCTCGCGAATGATCTGTGGGTCCAGCGCATTGCCCGGGTCGTTGGCCTGCCGTTCCATCTCCACAATGACGCATCCGGCCGAATTTCAAGCTGGTTGAGCTTTCTGTAATCATGAAATTTCAAGTTGTCTTGAGCTTTGCTTAATAATGTGGAAGTAATCGGTTGCGGGGAATGGAGAGGAAAATGTCAATATTAAGCTGGATCATCCTTGGCGCCATCGCCGGCTTTATAGGCAGCAAGATCGTCAACAAGAGCGGGCAGGGCCTTGTTCTTGATATCGTACTCGGGATTGTCGGCGCTGTTGTCGGCGGCCTGATCTTCAGCGCCTTCGGCGCGTCAGGCGTTACCGGCCTCAACATCTACAGCCTGATCGTCGCCGTGCTGGGATCGGTGGTCGTTCTGTGGGCCTATCACCAGTTCACCGGGAACCGGGCTCTTTAGAAATTAGAAGCCAGGCAGAGCTGTCGCTTCGGCAGCCTGCCTGACGGCAGCCACATCGCCAGGTTCTTATTCAGCACCTTCGGCGACATGCTCTTCATATTGGGGCAGGTCATCGGTGATTGTGAACCACTTCGCCTTGGAGCCGACAAAGATGTGCTGCGTCGGACGGATGGTCGGCTCGTCGACGAGGGTTCCCATGGCGACGTGCACGAAGGCGCCGTCGCGGACGACCGAATAGAGCAATGAGCCGCAGGTCTTGCAGTGCCTGTCATGGCCGGCCTCGTCGCCAAAGGTCAGGAGGTTGTCCTCGCCTTTGGTCAGGTTCAGTCTCTCACGCTGGATGCCGGCAAACGGCTTGAATGCTGAACCGGTGGTGCGCCGGCAGTTCGAGCAGTGGCAGTTGGCGGCGTAGATGAACTCGTCGGCCACCGCGTATTGCACGGCGCCGCACAGGCATTTTCCGGCAAGCATGCGGTTGCTGGCATTCTGGTTGCTTACGTTCAGGCTGCTTTCACTCTCTTGGCTTGTCACGGGTTTCTCCACTCAGCCGACCGTTCCTGGTGCAGTTTCGAGGCCTAGGCCACCACGATCAGACGGCGCCTGCGCTCGTCGAGCGACACGATGGTCAGCCCGCTGGCCACCACCAGCAGGATGCCGCCGATCGCCAGCGCGTTCGGCAATTGCTGGAACACCACCAGACCCGAAATGACCGCCCAGACGGTGAAGCAGTAATAGAACGGCGCCACCACGCCGGTCGGCCCGACGCGATAGGCCATGAAGATGAAGAAGTGGCCGAAGATCAGGAACAAGCCGGCCCCGGCCATCAGCAGCAAATGATGCGTCTCGGGCATCACCCAACGCTCGGACATCAGATGCGCAGCGCCTGAGCCGACCAGCACCACCACCACTGCGGAAATTGCGACGATCATTCCAGGCACATCGGCGGCAACCCGCCGTCCGGCGAGATCGCGCGCGGCGGCGAAAGCCGCGTTGCCGAGCGCCAGCAAGGCGTAGACCGAGATACCCTGCATGGTCGGCTGCGCCACCATCACCGCTCCGATGAAACCAAGCCCGATGAGCGCCGTGCGCAGCCCCCCGATGCGTTCCCGGAACAGGACCGAGGAGCCAATCAGCATGAGCAGGGGAGTGATCTGCCCCAAGGCGGTCGAATCGGCGATCTGCATGTTGGCGAGCGCCACGACGTAGCAAAGGATTGCCGCCAGCTCGAGCAGGTTTCTCTGTAACACTCTCCTGTCGAGGATCAGCCGGATCTGCTTGGCGTAACCTAACGAAAGCAGCAACGGGATGCCCCACAGCGTTGCCGCCGCCCCGCGCAGAAACAACACCTCATAGGGTGGCAGCCCCACCGTCGCCAGCTTCATCATGGTGTCGTTGACGACATAGGACCCGGTCGAGAGGATCATGAACAGCGGGCCGCGGATGGCGATCGGAATGAATTGCATCGGATCAGGAAATCAGACCGGCGCCACACCGGCAATGGGCCAGATCCGGCTGTAAATCCGGCACGGCGAACAGGCGGAAGCGGCGATATCCACCCGTTGAATCCGGATACCTGCGGAACCTATCTTCGGCCATTCCATTCCTTCTTGTTCGTTCCTATATCCGCGCCACATCCCCGAAAACCGGATCATGGGTTCAGACCGGGTGAGAAAGCCCCCGGCCACAAGGCACTTGTGTTTTTCGGCCGTTGTCGCTAAGCGCCCCGCATTCGACTGAACTGAAGGTCCAAGCCGTCCAAGGAAAGAGACTATGGCAAAAGGTAAATTCGAGCGTACAAAGCCTCATGTGAACATCGGCACGATTGGCCATGTCGATCATGGCAAGACGTCGCTGACGGCGGCGATCACCAAGTATTTTGGCGAATACAAGCGCTACGA
>NZ_SRTG01000003.1:12011-361857 GCF_004792125.1 Mesorhizobium sp. M5C.F.Ca.ET.164.01.1.1
ATGGCAAAAGGTAAATTCGAGCGTACAAAGCCTCATGTGAACATCGGCACGATTGGCCATGTCGATCATGGCAAGACGTCGCTGACGGCGGCGATCACCAAGTATTTTGGCGAATACAAGCGCTACGACCAGATCGATGCGGCGCCCGAGGAGAAGGCGCGCGGCATCACCATCTCGACGGCGCATGTCGAATACGAGACGGCCAACCGCCACTACGCCCATGTCGACTGCCCCGGCCACGCCGACTATGTGAAGAACATGATCACCGGTGCCGCGCAGATGGACGGCGCGATCCTGGTTGTGTCGGCCGCCGACGGCCCGATGCCGCAGACCCGCGAGCACATCCTGCTGGCCCGTCAGGTCGGCGTGCCGTCGATCGTGGTGTTTTTGAACAAGGTCGACCAGGTCGACGACGCCGAGCTGCTCGAACTGGTCGAGCTCGAGGTGCGTGAGCTGCTGACCAAGAACGAGTTCCCCGGCGACGACATTCCGATCGTCAAGGGTTCGGCACTTGCCGCACTTGAAGACTCCGACAAGAAGATCGGCGAGGATTCGATCCGCGAATTGATGGCTGCGGTCGACGACTACATCCCGACGCCGGTTCGTCCGCTGGACAAGCCGTTCCTGATGCCGATCGAGGACGTGTTCTCGATCTCGGGCCGCGGCACGGTGGTGACCGGTCGCGTCGAGCGCGGCGTGGTCAAGGTCGGCGAGGAGCTGGAGATCATCGGCATCCGTCCGACCACCAAGACGACCTGCACCGGCGTCGAGATGTTCCGCAAGCTGCTCGACCAGGGCCAGGCCGGCGACAACATCGGCGCGCTCTTGCGCGGTGTCGACCGTGAAGGTGTCGAGCGCGGCCAGGTTCTGGCCAAGCCGGGCACGGTCAAGCCGCACAAGAAGTTCGTCGCCGAAGCCTACATCCTGACCAAGGACGAGGGCGGCCGTCACACGCCGTTCTTCACCAACTACCGTCCGCAGTTCTATTTCCGCACGACCGACGTGACCGGCATCGTGTCGCTGCCGGAAGGCACCGAGATGGTGATGCCGGGCGACAACATCACCGTCGATGTCGAGCTGATCGTGCCGATCGCCATGGAAGAGAAGCTGCGCTTCGCCATCCGTGAAGGCGGCCGCACCGTCGGTGCCGGCATCGTCGTCACCATCAAAGAGTAATCGACGCCGGCATTGCCGATCAGATCGATTGCGAAAGGGCAGTCCTCGGGCTGCCCTTTTTGCTTTTTTAGCACAGCCGAGTGCTTGCGGCGCCATCTCAAAACCCTGTTGCGAGCCGTCAAAGCTCAATCACAGCGCCGGGCGTTGTTCGTGCGCGCGAAGGACGCTGTAGCACGTTGATATTGCGCATGATCGCCAGCGAAAATCGGTTCCGTTTTTGGGGGTCGTGCGTTAGGATAGTTTTCATTGCGGGGGGCTTGCCCGAATGGTTCCATGGCGCCGTCTGAATGGCCAGACATGGTGGATGCTTGGGGTGATCTGCCTGGCGTCGTTCCTTGGCACGGAACACGCTGCCTTCGCGGCGAATACAAAAAAATCCGCGTCGGATCTTGGTCCGACGATGCGGTTTGTCGTCGTCCGCAGCAGCGCGCCTGGTTGCGAACCGACCTGCCCGGAATGGATATCGGCTGAAGGCTCGATAGAAGCCGGCACGCCGGCCCTGTTCAAACGCACGCTCAAGGTGCTCGGCGGCCGAAAACTGCCTGTTGTCGTGGATTCTCCCGGCGGCAATGTCGAAGCCGCGCTGGCGCTTGGCCGGCTGATCCGCAAGAACAAGCTCGATATTGCGGTCGGCAAAACCGGGTTCACCGGTTGCCAGCCCGACGCCAAGGCGTGCAAGGAAAAAGACGGCAAGCGCGCTCGCGATTTCGGCAATGCCTATGCCGACGGCGCGATTTGCAATTCCGCTTGTCCGCTGATGCTTGCCGGCGGCATCAGGCGCGTGGTCGGTCAATGGGCCCATCTCGGCGTCCATCAGATCACCACAACCTACATCCGGACGAAATTGCAGTACCGAACCACCTACCGCGTGGTGAGAGGCAAGAAGAAGATCGTCGACAAAAAGGTCATCAGTCGCAAGAACGCCGGCAGCTACAAGACCTATGAGATGAGCAAGGCGGTGGAGAAAAGGCTGGCGGCCTATCTCAGGGAAATGGGCGTCGGCCTTGGTGTGCTAGAAGCGATGAAGGAGACGCCGGCCAGCAGCATCCAGCAACTGGCCCCCTACGACATGCTGCAGGCGAAGCTCGTTACCAGCCTGGATGCCGTCGACCTGCTGACCGCGCCAACTCTATGCAAAACAGATCCGGTGGCTGCGAACTGCAGGGAAATACCGGCGCCGGCCGGCGACGTGGTGGCATACGCCAAGCCCGCTGCTGCCGCGTCGGCGGAACCCGAAACCGTGCGGCGGGCCGATGTTGGAGATATGCGCTTCGTTCTGGTTCGCGGCAGAAGTTTTCTCTGCGATCCCAACTGTCCCGAATGGATCTCGGCGGAAGGCACGATTAGCGCTCAAACGCCGGAACGGCTGCGCCAACTGCTGGACACGATCGGTGATCGGCGACTGCCCCTGGTGATCAACTCGCCCGGAGGTGACGTGCTCGGCGCTGTGGCTGCCGGAAGGCTGATCCGAGAACGCAAGCTCGACGTGGCGGTTGCACGGACGGACTTCATTGGATGCGAGCCGGACAAGGCGGATTGCACCGCCGAAGATGGCGTCTATGTCGGGCTCACGATCGATGCGAGCGGCGAGTGTGGCGCGGCCTGTCCGATCATGCTCGCCGGCGGTGTCAGACGCCTTGTCGGTCCTCGTGCGCAGTTGACCGTGCATTCGATGGGGTTGGAGCAGCGGGTCAAGACCTATCTCAAAGACATGGCGGTCGGACCCGGTCTGCTGGTGGCGATGCGGTCGGTGCCGGCCTCGCGCCACCGGCGGCTCGAACCCGACATGATGTTGAAAGTCGGGCTGACGACCGGGCTTGAATCGGCAGATGAATTTACCGGTCCGACGATATGCAAATCGGAGCCAATGCCGGAGAATTGCCGCATGGTCTCGACTTCCGAGGTTCAGGCCGACGCGCCCATGAAGTTGTAAGGCGCAGGCGCTGCAGCTGACCCAAACTGGCCATCGAGGCAGGTTGAGCAACGTGATAGTTCCGCTATCGTCCGCAACAATTGACAGTCCGGCCAGTCGAGGATCGAGAATGAGCCAGGATATCCCGACATTGTTCGAATGGGCCGGCGGCACCGACGCGTTGAATCGTCTGACGCAAACCTTCTATGACAAGGTGTTTCAGGACCCCGTCGTCGGTCCGGTGTTCAAGAACATGTCGCCCGATCATCCGACCCATGTCGCCGCTTTCATCGGCGAGGTGTTTGGCGGCCCGAAGACCTACAGCGCAGAGCATGGCGGCCACCGCGAGATGGTCATGCATCATCTCGGCAAGCATCTGAGCGAGGAACAGCGCCGCCGCTGGATCAACCTTCTCGTCGATGCCGCCGATGAAGTCGGGCTGCCGGACGATCCGGAATTTCGCTCGGCTTTCATGGCCTATGTCGAATGGGGGTCGCGGCTCGCGAAGATGAACTCCAACCTTGGCGAGACCTGCGATCCCGAGACCGAGCCGATGCCGGCCTGGGGCTGGGGCGTGCCCGGCGGACCGTACAAGCAGCCGTCGGGCGGATGATCCCGACTCGCCACGGAGATTTCCGACCTGATGCTGAAAGCAGGCAGGAATGGAACGATCAGATCAGACCGCTCTTTACAGCGCGCACGGAAGCTTTTAGGAAGCGCCTGCTGCGTCGACATGCGCACGATACGGGCATAGCTCAGTTGGTAGAGCGGCGGTCTCCAAAACCGCAGGTCGTAGGTTCGAGCCCTGCTGCCCGTGCCATTTTTCGAAATGGCCAATTCAGGAAATGTCTGAGCTTCCACGCATCGGCCTTTTGAAAATCGCGCGGCGGCTTGCCATATAGGCTGTCTTGAGGCATAAGAGCGCTATAGCCGGGACGGGACGACTGGATGGTTCCGATGCGGCGTTTGTCATAAAGCGGACACTTGCCACTTGCGTGGATCAAGAATCGGTTTTATGTAGACGAAACAGACACGCGACGCGTGGAGCTGGGAGCCCGGCTTTACGCGTCCGATTTGCATGGGCGAAATGATTGCGCTGATTCGGCGCGAACACAGGCTCAGGCGGCACATCCCGGCCAGCGGGATCATCCAGGAGATCCGGTCAACGGGTCTTGCAGACAGAGCGGCACATGGCTTCGAAAACCACAAATCCTTTCGTCTTTCTCCAGCAGGTTCGCGCGGAGACCGCCAAGGTGACTTGGCCGTCGCGTCGCGAAACGATGATCTCGACGGTGATGGTTCTGGCGTTTGCTGTGATCGCGATGATCTTTTTCTTTACTGCCGATCAGCTCATGGGCCTCGCGGTCGAGCAGATTCTGGGCATTGGGCGCTAAGTCCGGCGATTACGGAGAAGTCTTGAGATGACTGCGCGGTGGTACATCGTCCACGCCTATTCGAACTTTGAAAAAAAGGTCGCCGAGGACATCGAGAACAAGGCCAAGCAGAAAGGCCTGTCCGCTGACATCGAGCAGATCGTGGTGCCGACCGAGAAGGTCGTCGAGATACGCCGCGGCCGCAAGGTCGATGCCGAGCGCAAGTTCTTCCCCGGGTACGTGCTCCTGAAGGCCAACCTGACCGACGCGGTGTTCTCGCTCGTGAAGAACACGCCTAAGGTCACCGGCTTCCTGGGTGACTCAAAGCCGGTGCCGATCACCGAGGCCGAGGCGCAGCGCATCCTGAACCAGGTGCAGGAAGGCGTCGAGCGGCCAAAGCCGTCAGTCACTTTCGAAATCGGCGAGGCGATCCGCGTCTCGGACGGTCCGTTCGCGTCGTTCAACGGTTTCGTCCAGGAAGTGGACGAGGAGCGGGCGCGGCTCAAGGTGGAAGTTTCGATCTTCGGGCGGGCCGTGCCGGTCGATCTCGAATTCGGACAGGTCGAAAAGGGCTGATCCGAAATCCTCGTCGCCCATGGGCGGTGAGGGAGGCGGCGTGGAAATCGCGGCCAAAACGGGTGGGAGGCGAATGCGGCTTTAGCCGGCCGCAGGAAACCGCACCACCAGACTGCAACCGCCGGTGTTGCCCAGACAGTGGGGCCGGCATGAGATAAAGGCAGGAAAGAGATGGCTAAGAAAATTGCAGGCCAGCTCAAGCTCCAGGTTTCCGCGGGCTCGGCTACGCCGTCGCCCCCGATCGGACCGGCGCTTGGTCAGCGCGGCATCAACATCATGGAGTTCTGCAAGGCGTTCAACGCGCAGACCCAGGAAATGGAAAAGGGATCGCCGATTCCGGTCGTGATCACCTACTACCAGGACAAGTCGTTCACCTTCGTCATGAAGACGCCGCCGGTGAGCTACTTCCTGAAGAAGGCCGCGAACCTGAAGTCGGGCTCGAAGGAGCCGGGCAAGGTCAAGGCCGGCACGATTGGCCGCGACAAGGTGCGCGCCATCGCCGAGCAGAAGATGAAGGATCTGAACGCGACCGATATCGAGGGGGCCATGCGCATGGTCGAGGGCTCCGCCCGCTCGATGGGTCTGGAAGTGGTGGGCTGAGATCATGGCGAAGATTGCAAAGCGTGTATCGAAGACCCGTGAAGGCATCGATCCCAACAAGGCTTATGCCTTGGGTGAGGCGCTGAAGCTGCTCAAGGACCGGTCCTCGGTGAAGTTCGACGAGACCGTTGAAATCGCGATGAACCTGGGTGTCGACCCGCGCCATGCCGACCAGATGGTCCGTGGCGTGGTCAATCTGCCGAACGGCACCGGCCGTACCGTCCGCGTCGCCGTTTTCGCGCGTGGTGACAAGGCCGAGGAAGCCAAGGCGGCCGGCGCCGATGTTGTTGGCGCCGAGGATCTGGTCGACATCGTCCAGAAGGGCACGATCGACTTTGATCGCTGCATCGCCACGCCGGACATGATGCCGCTGGTCGGCCGTCTGGGCAAGGTGCTCGGCCCGCGCGGCATGATGCCGAACCCGAAGGTCGGTACCGTCACCACTGACGTTACCGCCGCCGTCAAGGCGTCGAAGGGCGGCGCGGTCGAGTTCCGCGTCGAGAAGGCCGGCATCGTTCATGGCGGCGTCGGCAAGATCTCGTTCGATGTCAAGGCGCTGGAAGAGAACGTCCGCGCCTTCGCCGACGCGGTGAACAGGGCGAAGCCGGCTGGCGCCAAGGGCAACTACGTCAAGAAGGTGTCGGTCACCTCGACGATGGGCCCGGGCCTCAAGCTCGACGTTTCGACGCTGGCGGCGTCCTGATACGAACCATTCGGATCGGCCGCTAAGGGCCGATCCGCAAACAGATTCCGGGCCTCCGATTTATCTTGGCGGCCCGGTACCGGAAGTCGGAAGGCTTCCGGACATCCTGTCCGAGATTGCGGGCGGCCCCAAGCCTTAATTCAAGGGGGGCCTTAATTCATGTGGGCCTGCATGAGACGGGTGAAGACCGGACAACGGAGCGACATGCTCCAATGAAAGGTTCGAACCGTGTTTGCCTTTTGTCTGCGCACCATTCGGCTTGCCGGCTGGTGTGGCGAAAGGGGGCAGGATCCTCGAGCGTCGTTCGGGAGATCCGTTACTGGATGGCCCGGCCGGCAAAAAGGCAACCCGACGCCTGTCCTCGTAATGGGAATGTTCCCGTTAACAGGATTGGGGTCAACTGGAGATAGGCAGTGGACAGAGCGGAAAAACGCGAACTCGTCACGGGCCTGAATGAAGCGTTTTCGGGCGCTGGTTCAGTCGTCGTGGCCCACTACGCCGGTATCACCGTCGCGCAAATGAACGACCTTCGGTCGAAAATGCGTGTCGCCGGTGGCACCGTCAAAGTCGCGAAGAACCGTCTCGCCAAAATCGCTCTTCAGGGCACGGACTCCGCATCGATCATCGACCTGTTCAAGGGACAGACGCTGATCGCCTATTCGGAGGATCCGATTGCGGCGCCGAAGGTCGCGTCCGATTTCGCCAAGGGAAATGACAAGCTCGTCATTCTCGGCGGCGCAATGGGCACCACCTCGCTCAACGCCGACGGTGTGAAGGCACTCGCCACACTTCCGTCGCTCGATGAGCTGCGCGGCAGGCTGGTTGGCATGATCGCCACGCCGGCCACCCGGATCGCCCAGATCGTCAATGCGCCTGCGGCTTCGGTTGCGCGCGTCATCGGCGCTTACGCCCGGAAGGACGAGGCGGCATGAGGCCGTTCCTCGCTATCACAAACACACGTTCGAACCTTATGAAGGAATATTGCAATGGCTGATCTGGCAAAGATCGTAGACGACCTTTCGAAGCTGACCGTCCTCGAGGCGGCCGAGCTGTCGAAGCTTCTGGAAGAAAAGTGGGGCGTTTCCGCTGCTGCTCCGGTGGCGGTTGCCGCCGCTGGCGGTGCCGCGGCGGCGGCTGCTCCGGTCGAGGAAAAGACGGAATTCGACGTCGTCCTCACCGAGGCGGGCGCTCAGAAGATCAACGTCATCAAGGAAGTTCGCGCCATCACCGGTCTTGGTCTCAAGGAAGCCAAGGACCTGGTCGAGGCGGCTCCGAAGCCGGTCAAGGAAGCCGTTTCCAAGGCCGACGCGGACAAGTTCAAGGCCCAGCTGGAAGCAGCCGGCGCCAAGGTCGAACTGAAGTAAGCGTTTGATATCGGCGGGCGGCTTCGCGCCGTCCGCCACTCCCTTGGCGCGAAGGGAGGCTGCGTAACGCGAAGAGTACGAAAACCTCTTTCCTGAGGGCCGTAAACCGGCCTTCAGGAAACGGGTTTTCTCCCGTTTTGGCCGGCCACCGACAGGGTGGCGGGTGAACAAATAAAAGGCCGCCGCCGAGGTGGCCGAGAATGCAAGGCGAGCCGCGGCGAGGCTCGCCCCGAGAATCGAGCTAAGGAGCGACGATGGCCCAGACACAAACTTTCAATGGCCGCAGACGCGTACGCAAATTCTTCGGAAAGATTCCGGAAGTTGCGGAGATGCCGAACCTGATCGAGGTTCAGAAGGCATCCTATGACCAGTTCCTGATGGTAGAGGAGCCCAAGGGCGGGCGTCCTGACGAGGGACTGCAGGCGGTTTTCAAATCGGTCTTCCCGATCTCCGACTTTTCCGGCTCCTCGATGCTGGAATTCGTGAAGTACGAGTTCGAAGCGCCGAAATTCGACGTTGACGAATGCCGTCAGCGCGACCTGACCTATGCCGCGCCACTCAAGGTGACGCTGCGCCTCATCGTGTTCGATATCGACGAGGATACCGGCGCCAAGTCCATCAAGGACATCAAGGAGCAGGACGTCTATATGGGCGACATGCCGCTCATGACCTTGAACGGTACCTTCATCGTCAACGGCACCGAGCGGGTCATCGTCTCGCAGATGCACCGTTCGCCGGGCGTCTTCTTCGACCATGACAAGGGCAAGTCGCACTCGTCGGGCAAGCTGCTGTTTGCGGCGCGCGTCATCCCCTATCGAGGCTCGTGGCTCGACATCGAGTTCGACTCGAAGGACGTCGTGCACGCCCGCATCGACCGCCGCCGGAAGATTCCGGTGTCGTCGCTGTTGATGGCCCTCGGCATGGACGGCGAGGAGATCCTGTCGACCTTCTACAACAAGATCACCTACAAGCGCGCCGGCGACCATTGGCGCATCCCGTTCAACGTCGAGCGTTTCCGCGGCCTCAAGGCCGTTGGCGACCTGGTCGATGCAGACACCAACGAGGTCGTCGTCGAGGCCGGCAAGAAGATCACTGCCCGCCAGGCCCGCCAGCTCGGCGAAAAGGGTCTCAAGGCGATCAAGGCGACGGACGAGGACCTGCTCGGCAACTACCTTGCCGAGGACATCGTCAACTACGCGACCGGCGAGATTTTCCTCGAAGCCGGCGACGAGATCGACGAAAAGACGCTGAAGGTGCTTCTCAGCGCCGGCGACGACGAGATCAAGGTTCTCGACATCGACCACGTCAATGTCGGCGCCTATATCCGCAACACGCTCAACGTCGACAAGAACGAGAGCCGCCAGGACGCGCTGTTCGACATCTACCGCGTCATGCGCCCCGGCGAGCCGCCGACGCTCGAAACCGCCGAAGCCATGTTCAACTCGCTGTTCTTCGACAGTGAGCGCTATGATCTGTCGGCCGTCGGCCGCGTCAAGATGAACATGCGCCTCGAGCTCAAGGCCGAGGACACCGTCCGCGTCCTGCGCAAGGACGACATCCTGGCCGTGGTCAAGACGCTGGTCGAACTGCGCGACGGCAAGGGCGAGATCGACGACATCGACAATCTCGGCAATCGCCGCGTGCGCTCGGTCGGCGAGCTGATGGAGAACCAGTACCGCGTCGGCCTGCTGCGCATGGAGCGCGCGATCAAGGAACGCATGTCCTCGATCGAGATCGACACGGTGATGCCGCAGGACCTGATCAACGCCAAGCCGGCGGCTGCCGCCGTGCGCGAGTTCTTCGGTTCCTCGCAGCTGTCGCAGTTCATGGACCAGACCAACCCGCTGTCGGAGATCACCCACAAGCGCCGTCTCTCGGCGCTTGGACCCGGTGGTCTGACCCGCGAGCGCGCCGGCTTCGAGGTGCGCGACGTGCACCCGACGCATTACGGCCGCATCTGCCCGATCGAGACGCCGGAAGGCCCGAATATCGGTCTGATCAACTCGCTGGCCACCTTCGCGCGCGTCAACAAGTACGGCTTCATCGAGAGCCCGTACCGCAAGATCGTCAACGGCAAGCTGACCAATGAGGTCGTTTATCTGTCGGCGATGGAAGAGGCCAAGCACCACGTCGCGCAGGCCAATGCCGAGCTCGACAAGAATGGTGGTTTCGTCGACGAATTCGTCATTTGCCGCAACGCCGGGGAAGTGATGATGGCGCCGCGCGAAAACGTCGATCTGATGGACGTGTCGCCGAAGCAGATGGTGTCGGTGGCCGCGGCCCTGATTCCGTTCCTCGAGAATGACGACGCCAACCGCGCTCTGATGGGCTCGAACATGCAGCGTCAGGCCGTGCCGCTGGTGCGCGCCGAAGCGCCGTTTGTCGGCACCGGCATGGAGCCGATCGTCGCCCGTGACTCGGGCGCCGCCATCGGCGCCCGCCGCGGCGGTATCGTCGACCAGGTGGACGCGACGCGTATCGTCATCCGCGCCACGGAAGATCTCGATCCCGGCAAGTCGGGCGTCGACATCTACCGGCTGATGAAGTTCCAGCGTTCGAACCAGAACACCTGCATCAACCAGCGTCCGCTGGTGCGCATGGGCGACCGGGTCAACAAGGGCGACATCATCGCCGACGGTCCGTCGACCGAACTCGGCGATCTGGCGCTCGGCCGCAACGTGCTGGTCGCGTTCATGCCGTGGAACGGCTACAACTACGAGGACTCGATCCTCTTGTCCGAGCGCATCGTCGCCGACGACGTCTTCACCTCGATCCACATCGAGGAGTTCGAGGTCATGGCGCGCGACACCAAGCTCGGGCCGGAGGAGATCACGCGCGACATTCCCAACGTGTCAGAAGAAGCGCTGAAGAACCTCGACGAGGCCGGCATCGTCTATATCGGTGCGGAAGTGCAGCCGGGCGACATCCTGGTCGGCAAGATCACACCGAAGGGCGAAAGCCCGATGACGCCGGAAGAAAAGCTTCTGCGCGCCATCTTTGGCGAAAAGGCATCGGACGTGCGTGACACCTCGATGCGCATGCCGCCCGGAACCTTCGGCACCGTCGTCGAAGTGCGCGTCTTCAATCGCCACGGTGTGGAGAAGGACGAGCGCGCCATGGCGATCGAGCGCGAGGAGATCGAACGCCTCGCCAAGGACCGCGACGACGAGCAGGCGATCCTCGACCGCAACGTCTATTCGCGCCTCTCTGACGTTCTCGTCGGCAAGGACGCGATTGCCGGGCCGAAGGGCTTCAAGAAGGGCTCGAAGCTGTCGAAGGACACGCTCGATGAGTATCCGCGTTCGCAGTGGTGGCAGTTTGCGGTGGAGAACGAAAAGCTCCAGAGCGAACTGGAAGCCCTGCGTGGCCAGTACGACGATTCCAAGAAGGCGCTCGAACAGCGCTTCATGGACAAGGTCGAGAAGGTCCAGCGCGGCGACGAGATGCCTCCCGGCGTCATGAAGATGGTCAAGGTCTTCGTGGCCGTGAAGCGCAAGATGCAGCCCGGCGACAAGATGGCCGGCCGGCACGGCAACAAGGGTGTCGTGTCGCGGATCGTTCCGGTCGAGGACATGCCGTTCCTCGAGGACGGCACGCATGCCGATATCGTGCTCAACCCGCTGGGTGTGCCGAGCCGCATGAATGTCGGCCAGATCCTGGAGACGCATCTGGGCTGGGCTTGCGCCGGAATGGGCAGGAAGATCGGCGAGCTGATCGACGCGTACAAGACAGGCGGCGACATCAAGCCGTTGCGCAAGACGCTCGAGAGCTTCATGCCGGCCAACGACCGCAACGAGCCGATCCGCGACTATGACGACGAGAGCGTCGTTCGCCTCAGCGAGCAGATGCGCCGCGGCGTCTCCATCGCGACACCGGTGTTCGACGGCGCGCACGAGGCCGACATCAACATCATGCTGGAGCAGGCGGGCCTGCACACCAGCGGTCAGTCGCAGCTCTATGACGGACGCACCGGCGAGCCGTTCGATCGCAAAGTGACGATGGGCTACATATATATGCTCAAGCTTCACCACCTTGTGGACGACAAGATCCACGCGCGTTCGATCGGGCCGTACTCGCTCGTTACCCAGCAGCCGCTGGGCGGCAAGGCGCAGTTCGGTGGCCAGCGCTTCGGCGAGATGGAGGTCTGGGCGCTCGAAGCGTACGGCGCCGCCTACACGCTGCAGGAGATGTTGACGGTGAAGTCGGACGACGTCGCCGGCCGCACCAAAGTCTACGAGGCGATCGTCAGAGGCGACGACACGTTCGAGGCCGGCATTCCCGAGAGCTTCAACGTTCTCGTCAAGGAAATGCGTTCTCTGGGCCTCAATGTCGAGCTGGAGAACACCAAGCTGGACGATAGCCCGGTTCGGCTGCCCGACGCGGCCGAGTGAGCAAGACGTCCGGTCGCGGCTCCCGCGACCGGACGCACCAAATTCTTCGGCCGGTGGCCGACCAAGTCGGCGGGCGTTTGGCCCGCGCTAGATGACAAGGGGTTTTCGAGGACCCCGAAAAGGAGAACGGCATGAACCAAGAGGTCATGAATCTCTTCAATCCCCAGGCGCCTGCGCAGGTGTTCGATTCCATCCGGATCTCGCTCGCCAGCCCTGAGAAGATTCTGTCCTGGTCGTTCGGCGAGATCAAGAAGCCGGAGACCATCAACTACCGCACCTTCAAGCCGGAGCGTGACGGCCTGTTCTGCGCGCGCATTTTCGGTCCGATCAAGGACTACGAGTGCCTGTGCGGGAAGTACAAGCGCATGAAGTACAAGGGCGTCATCTGCGAGAAGTGCGGCGTCGAAGTCACGCTGTCGCGCGTCCGCCGCGAGCGCATGGGCCATATCGAACTGGCCGCGCCCGTCGCCCATATCTGGTTCCTGAAGTCGCTGCCGTCGCGTATCGGCACGCTGCTCGACATGACGCTGAAGGACATCGAGCGCGTTCTCTACTTCGAGAACTACATCGTCACCGAGCCTGGCCTCACCGCGCTTAAGGAGCACCAGCTCCTCAGCGAGGAAGAGTACATGATGGCCGTCGACGAATATGGCGAAGATAGCTTCACCGCCATGATCGGCGCCGAGGCCATCCACGACCTTCTGGCCGGCATGGACCTGGAAAAGATCGCCGGCGACCTGCGTTCGGAGCTGGCTTCGACCACGTCCGAGCTCAAGCAGAAGAAGTATCTGAAGCGGCTCAAGGTCGTCGAGAACTTCATGGAGTCCGGCAACCGTCCGGAATGGATGATCATGAAGGTGGTTCCGGTGATCCCGCCGGACCTGCGCCCGCTGGTTCCGCTGGACGGCGGTCGCTTCGCCACGTCCGATCTCAACGATCTCTATCGCCGCGTCATCAACCGCAACAACCGCCTGAAGCGGTTGATCGAGCTGCGTGCGCCCGGCATCATCGTGCGCAATGAAAAGCGCATGCTGCAGGAAGCCGTCGACGCGCTGTTCGACAATGGCCGCCGCGGCCGCGTCATCACCGGCGCCAACAAGCGTCCGCTGAAGTCGCTGTCCGACATGCTCAAGGGCAAGCAGGGCCGGTTCCGCCAGAACCTGCTCGGCAAGCGCGTCGACTATTCCGGCCGCTCGGTCATCGTGACCGGCCCGGAGCTCAAGCTGCACCAGTGCGGCCTGCCGAAGAAGATGGCGCTCGAACTGTTCAAGCCCTTCATCTATGCCCGCCTCGACGCCAAGGGTTACTCCTCGACCGTCAAGCAGGCAAAGAAGCTGGTCGAGAAGGAGCGTCCGGAGGTCTGGGATATCCTCGACGAGGTCATCCGCGAGCATCCGGTGCTCTTGAACCGTGCGCCGACGCTGCACCGCCTCGGCATCCAGGCGTTCGAGCCGATCCTGATCGAAGGCAAGGCTATCCAGCTTCACCCGCTGGTCTGCACGGCTTTCAACGCCGACTTCGACGGCGACCAGATGGCGGTTCACGTGCCGCTGTCGCTGGAAGCGCAGCTCGAAGCCCGCGTGCTGATGATGTCGACCAACAACATCCTGCACCCGGCTTCCGGCGCGCCGATCATCGTGCCGTCGCAGGACATGGTTCTGGGTCTCTACTATCTCTCGATCGTCAACCAGAACGAGCCGGGCGAGGGCATGGTGTTTGCCGATATGGGCGAACTCCAGCACGCGCTCGAGACCAAGGCGGTGACGTTGCACTCCAAGATCAAGGGCCGCTTCCGCACGGTCGATGCAGACGGCAAGGTCGTGTCGAAGATTTACGACACCACGCCCGGCCGCATGATCATCGGCGAGCTTCTGCCGAAGAACGTCAACGTGCCGTACGAGACCGCCAACCAGGAGATGACCAAGAAGAACATCTCCAAGATGATCGACACCGTCTACCGCCATTGCGGTCAGAAGGAGACGGTCATTTTCTGCGACCGCATCATGGCCCTCGGCTTCAGCCACGCCTGCCGCGCCGGCATTTCGTTCGGCAAGGACGACATGCTGATCCCTGATGCCAAGATCAAGCTGGTCTCCGACACCGAGGCTTTGGCCAAGGAATACGAGCAGCAGTACAATGACGGCCTGATCACGCAGGGCGAGAAGTACAACAAGGTCGTCGACGCCTGGGCCAAGTGCTCGGAAAAGGTCGCCGACGAGATGATGGCCCGCATCAAGGCGGTCGAGTTCGAGGATAATGGCCGTCAGAAGCCGATGAACTCGATTTACATGATGTCGCACTCCGGTGCGCGCGGCTCGCCCACCCAGATGCGCCAGCTTGCCGGTATGCGCGGCCTGATGGCCAAGCCTAGCGGTGAAATCATCGAGACGCCGATCATCTCGAACTTCAAGGAAGGCCTGACCGTGCTCGAGTATTTCAACTCGACCCACGGCGCCCGTAAGGGTCTGGCCGACACCGCCTTGAAGACGGCGAACTCGGGTTACCTCACCCGTCGTCTGGTCGACGTGGCGCAGGACTGCATCGTCAACTCCGTCGACTGCGGCACCGATAAAGGCCTCACCATGCAGCCGATCGTCGATGCCGGCCAGGTCGTCGCTTCCGTCGGCCAGCGCGTTCTCGGCCGCACGGCGCTCGACGACATCACTCATCCGGTCACGGGTGAGGTTCTGGTCAAGGCCGGAACGCTGATGGACGAACGCGACGTCGAGCAGATCGAACAGGCCGGCGTCCAGTCGGTCCGCATCCGCTCGGCGCTTACCTGCGACGTCAGGGTCGGTGTATGCGCGGTCTGCTACGGACGCGACCTGGCCCGCGGCACCCCGGTCAACCAGGGCGAGGCTGTCGGCGTCATCGCGGCGCAGTCGATCGGCGAGCCGGGCACCCAGCTCACCATGCGTACCTTCCACATGGGCGGTACGGCGCAGGTGGTGGACAGTTCGTTCCTTGAAGCCTCGTATGAGGGCAAGGTCGAGATCCGCAACCGCAACGTGGTGCGCAACTCCGACGGCCAGCAGATGGTCATGGGCCGCAACATGGCGGTGCTGATCCTCGACGAGGCCGGCAAGGAGCGCGCCACGCACCGTGTCACCTATGGTTCGCGCATCTTCGTGGACGATGGCGACAAGGTGAAGCGCGGCCAGCGCATCGCCGAATGGGATCCCTATACCCGCCCGGTCCTCACCGAAATCGAGGGCAAGGTGGCGTTCGAGGATCTGGTCGATGGCATTTCCGTCCAGGAAACGGCCGACGAATCGACCGGCATCACCAAGCGCGAGGTCATCGACTGGCGTTCGACGCCACGCGGCAACGATCTCAAGCCGGCGATCGTCGTCCAGGACACCAAGGGCAAGGTCGGCAAACTGTCGAAGGGCGGTGACGCTCGCTTCCTGCTCTCGGTCGAGGCCATTCTTTCGGTCGAGCCGGGCGCACAGGTTCGCCCCGGCGACGTGCTGGCGCGTATCCCGATGGAAAGCGCCAAGACCAAGGACATCACCGGCGGTCTGCCGCGTGTTGCCGAACTGTTCGAGGCACGTCGTCCGAAGGATCACGCCATCATCGCCGAGATCGACGGCACGATCCGCTTCGGCCGCGACTACAAGAACAAGCGCCGCATTATCATCGAGCCGCATGACTCGACGCTTGAGCCGGTCGAATACCTGATCCCGAAGGGCAAGCCGTTCCATCTCCAGGACGGCGACGTCATCGAGAAGGGCGACTACATCCTCGACGGCAATCCGGCGCCGCACGACATCCTGGCGATCAAGGGCGTGGAGGCGCTTGCGTCCTACCTCGTCAATGAGATCCAGGAGGTCTACCGTCTGCAGGGCGTGTCGATCAACGACAAGCACATCGAGGTGATCGTTCGCCAGATGCTGCAGAAGGTCGAGATCACTGCGCAGGGCGACTCGACCTACATTCCGGGCGACCACGTCGACGTGATCGAGCTGGAAGAGGTCAACGAGCGCCTGGTCGAGGACGGCAAGAAGCCGGCCGAAGGCCAGCCGGTGCTCTTGGGCATCACCAAGGCCTCGCTGCAAACGCCGTCCTTCATCTCGGCCGCCTCCTTCCAGGAGACGACCAGGGTGCTGACCGAAGCGGCGGTTGCCGGGAAGACCGACATGCTGCAGGGGCTGAAGGAAAATGTCATCGTCGGCCGTCTGATCCCGGCCGGCACCGGCGGCACGATGAGCCAGATCCGGCGCATCGCCACCTCGCGCGACGAGCTGATCATCGACGAGCGCCGCAAGGCATCGGGCGTCGAGGTCGTCGATCCGATGCTGACCGACATGGCTTCCGCCGCGCAGTAAGCGCGGCGGTACAGATCTCAGGCAACAAAGCCGTCGGGGCAACTCGGCGGCTTTTTCTTTGCTGCTCAAAGTGAAGTTGCGATCTTACGTTGTGACGATAGAGTGGAGCCGGCACCAAATGGGTGCCGTATTTCGATCGCCCGGCACTGCCCCTCATCTGCCTGCCGGCATCTTCTCGCCGTATAGGGACGGGGAGAAGGGGCTGGCCGCAACCTTGGCCCCCTTCTTGCGGCGCTGGCGATTGGCGAAACCATCGATGACGGCGTCCTTCTCCCCGTCCCTAAAGGGGGAGAAGATGGCGGCAGCCAGATGAGGGGCGGCGCTTCGATTGCAGGTTACGAGAATCCGGGCGAAGGGTCGCTCATAACCCTGTAGGCCTCAGTCGAAAAACGCTTCCACCACATTGCGCTTGCCGAGCATGAAGGCGTCTGCGACGTGCTGTAGCGGGGCGAGGTCGACGTCGGACACGCCGGCGCGCACGATCTCGGCGAAGCGCTTGTAGAGCATCGGATACTCCGCTTCCGGTTCATCATGAACGACGCGGCCGTCGACCGCGAGTTTTGACCCGCCCCCCGAAAGCACCATCGCGCCCTTGTCCGTCTCGGCCAGGATATCCCAGCTTTGCGGGCCGGTCTGGCGCCAGTCGAGTTCCATCGTCACCGGCAAGCCGTTCGAGGTGCGGAAGGCGATGTGTGCCGCGATCGGGGCCGCGCGGTTTTCGGGAAAATCGAGAATTGCCGAGGTGATGAACATCGCCGGCAATATGTGGGTCGCAATCGACAGCGCGTTGATGCCGGGATCGAACACGCCGAAGCCGCCAGGAGCCCAGATCCAGTCCTGGTTCGGGTGCCATCGGCGCACGTCCTCCTTCCAGTTGATGGCTGCCGATCTGATAGTGGTCGAGCCGAGAAAATCGCGCGCAGCCTCGACTGCCGGGGCATAGCGCGAATGCCAGCTGGCGAACAGCGAGACGCCGTTCGCGACCGCTAGCGCCTTCAAATCCTCGACCTCGCTGACCGTGGCACCGGGCGGCTTTTCCAGGAAGACTTGCTTTTTCGCTTCGAGCGCTGTCCGTGCGGCGTCATAGCGGAACTGCGGCGGCATGCAGAGTGATACGGCCTCGAGCTCCGGCACCGCGTCGAGCATCGCCTCGATGGTTGGAAAATTCGGGATGCCGTCCACCTTGCCGTGCCGGCTGGCGGCGGCGGCGAGACGATAGGCCGGGTCCTTCGCCAAGGCCGGCAGATGCTGGTCGCGGACGATCTTTCCTACCCCGACGATGCCGAGCTTGATGGGGTCGCTATTCCTAGACATGGAGACTCCGCAGATTGGATGCGCTGGCTGTCAGCAGCGAATGGTTCTTAGCAGAGAACCGATGCCGGGCAAGCCTCGGGAGCTTGCCCGCCCGCCGAGATCGGCTTCGTTTCAGACAGACCCCGAATCAGATCGGCCCTGCTTCAGACTGGCCCTTGCTTCAGACTGGCCCTTGCTTCAGACCGGCACGTCGAAGGTGACGATCGACACTTCGCCTTCGAGCGCACCCTGATAGGCCGATAGGTGTGGCTCTTCGTCGGGCACGCCGTCCAGGTCGCCGATCTGGTCGAGCTCCGCCTCGGCATAACCTTCGGCCGCGAGCGATTCGAGCGCCCGGCGCACCGCCGAATCGTCGTCGGGCGCGACCAGCATGAGGTGGACGCCTTCCGGCTTGCCGCCCTTCCTTTTCCATGCTCGGCCGGTAATGATGGTGACCGGGCGCTCATCATTGTCGTTCACGGGCCGATTCCTCCGGGCGAGGGGATTTGCGCTGTTCATGCCGCCTTTTTCGCATGAAGCAGGGCTGCGCGACAGCCGAAAGCCGGTCACTTTCTTCCTTCCCGTTGCAAAATGGCGAAAGAAAATTACATGCGCTTTTCGCATGGCTGCCAAGCCTCGGTTTCAGCGTAATATTTGGCGCTCCGGGGTTGACGGGCAACAGGCTTGCGAGTAGAAGCCGGCCAGTCAGAACCGATGTGAGGCTCTCCCTTCCGAAGCGACACGCTTTGGAGTTTGCCTCAAACAGGGTTCGTTTTACGAGCGAAAAGACATTTCCGGCGTGCATGAAGCGGCTTCCGCTTCCTCTGCCATTTGTTCGGGCAAGACCGCGAGGCGCGGTTTGTGGCCCGAATTTGCGTATGGAAATGACGCTTTGAGCGGCCCTGACCGGGCGAGACACGGAATTGAGAGACAAGAGGGTTTAATGCCTACCGTCAACCAGCTGATCCGCAAGCCGCGCATTGCGCCGGTGAAGCGCAACAAGGTCCCGGCCATGCAGCAGAACCCGCAGAAGCGGGGCGTCTGCACGCGCGTCTACACAACGACGCCGAAGAAGCCGAACTCGGCGCTGCGCAAGGTGGCCAAGATTCGCCTGACCAATGGTTTTGAAGTGATCGGCTACATCCCCGGCGAAGGCCACAACCTTCAGGAACACTCGGTGGTGATGATCCGCGGCGGCCGCGTCAAGGATCTTCCGGGCGTCCGCTATCATATCATCCGCGGCGTGCTCGATACGCAGGGTGTGAAGAACCGCAAGCAGCGCCGTTCGAAATACGGCGCCAAGCGTCCGAAGTGACCGAAGCGTAGCCAAGGTCATCCCGGACGGCGCCAGGCGACGATCCGGGGTCCAGGCCACCACGCAGAATTGAGGCAGAGAAAAAATGTCCCGTCGTCACAGTGCAGAAAAGCGTGAGATCAATCCGGACCCGAAGTTCGGCGATCTGATCGTCACCAAGTTCATGAATGCCGTCATGTATGATGGCAAGAAGTCGGTTGCCGAGACCATCGTCTACGGCGCGCTCGACCAGGTCCAGTCCAAGACCAAGCAGGAGCCGGTCACCGTCTTCCATCAGGCGCTCGACAATGTCGCGCCGCATGTGGAAGTGCGTTCGCGCCGCGTCGGTGGCGCCACCTACCAGGTTCCGGTCGATGTGCGCCCCGAGCGCCGTCAGGCGCTGGCCATCCGCTGGCTGATCGCTGCTGCCCGCAACCGCAATGAGACCACGATGGTCGACCGCCTCTCCGGCGAGCTGATGGACGCGGCCAACAACCGCGGCACCGCCGTCAAGAAGCGTGAAGACACCCACAAGATGGCAGAAGCCAACCGCGCCTTCGCGCACTACCGCTGGTAAAGCGCGAACGAGACTGAAGAGGCACCTCCCATGGCCCGCGAATATAAAATCGAAGACTACCGCAATTTCGGTATCATGGCGCATATCGACGCCGGCAAGACGACGACCACCGAGCGCGTCCTCTACTACACGGGCAAGTCGCACAAGATCGGCGAAGTCCATGACGGCGCTGCCACCATGGACTGGATGGAGCAGGAGCAGGAACGCGGCATCACCATCACGTCCGCCGCGACCACGACCTTCTGGAAAGGTCGTGACGGCAAGATGCACCGTTTCAACATCATCGACACTCCCGGCCACGTCGACTTCACCATCGAAGTCGAGCGTTCGCTGCGCGTGCTCGACGGCGCCATTGCGCTGCTCGACGCCAATGCCGGTGTCGAGCCGCAGACGGAAACCGTCTGGCGCCAGGCCGACAAGTACCGCGTGCCGCGCATGATCTTCTGTAACAAAATGGACAAGATCGGCGCAGATTTTTATCGCTCGGTCGAAATGATCGGCTCGCGCCTCGGTGCGCAGGCCGTCGTCATGCAGCTGCCGATTGGCGCCGAGACCGAGTTCAAGGGCGTCGTCGATCTCGTCGAGATGAACGCGCTGGTCTGGCGCGACGAGACGCTGGGCGCCGCTTGGGACGTCGTCGAGATCCCGGATGACCTCAAGGCTCGTGCGGAAGAATATCGCGAGAAGATGATCGAGGCCGCCGTCGAAATGGACGAGACGGCGCTCGAGAATTACCTCGAAGGCAAGATGCCCAGCAATGACGAGATCCGCGCTCTGATCCGCAAGGGCACCATCGCGGTGAAGTTCTACCCGATGTTCTGCGGCTCGGCCTTCAAGAACAAGGGCGTGCAGCCGCTTCTCGACGCAGTCGTCGAATATCTGCCATCGCCGGCCGATGTGCCGGCTATCAAGGGTGTCGATGCAAAGACCGACGCCGAGATCGAGCGCCACGCCGACGACAGCGAGCCGCTGTCGATGCTCGCATTCAAGATCATGAACGACCCGTTCGTCGGCTCGCTCACCTTCGCCCGCATCTATTCGGGCAAGCTCACCAAGGGCATCTCGGTCGACAACACGGTGAAGGGCAAGAAGGAGCGCATCGGCCGCATGCTGCAGATGCATGCGAATTCGCGCGCTGACGTCGAAGAGGCTTTCGCCGGCGACATCGTCGCTTTGGCCGGCCTCAAGGACACGACGACTGGCGACACGCTCTGCGATCCGCTGCATCCGGTCATCCTCGAGCGCATGGAATTCCCCGATCCGGTCATCCAGATCGCGATTGAGCCGAAGACCAAGAACGACCAGGAAAAGATGGGCCTTGCGCTGCATCGCCTGGCCGCCGAGGATCCGTCCTTCCGCGTCAAGACCGACGAGGAAAGCGGTCAGACGATCATCTCTGGCATGGGCGAACTCCACCTCGACATCATCGTCGACCGCATGCGTCGCGAGTTCAAGGTCGAGGCCAATGTCGGTGCGCCGCAGGTGGCCTATCGCGAGACGATCACCCGCAGGCACGAGCAGGACTACACCCACAAGAAGCAGACCGGCGGCACCGGCCAGTTCGCCCGTGTCAAGATCCTGTTCGAACCAAATCCGGAAAGCAGCGAATTCGTGTTCGAATCCAAGATCGTCGGCGGCGCTGTGCCGAAGGAATACATCCCCGGCGTCGAAAAGGGCATCAACAGCGTCATGACCTCTGGCCCGTTCGCCGGCTTCCCGATGATCGGCGTCAAGGCGACGCTGATCGACGGCGCCTACCACGATGTCGACTCCTCGGTGCTCGCCTTCGAAATCGCCGGCCGTGCCTGCTTCCGTGAAGCGGCGCCCAAGCTTGGCGTGCAGTTGCTTGAGCCGATCATGAAGGTCGAAGTCGTGACGCCCGAAGATTACGTCGGCAGCGTCATCGGTGATCTGAACGGCCGTCGCGGTCAGATTCAAGGCCAGGAAGCGCGTGGCGTGGCGGTGGTTGTCAACGCAATGGTGCCGCTCGCCAACATGTTCAAATACGTCGACAATTTGCGCTCGATGAGCCAGGGCCGCGCGGCCTACACGATGCAGTTCGATCATTACGAGCCGGTGCCGACCGCGGTCGCTCAGGAAGTCCAGAAGAAATACGCGTAACCTGAAGGGGTTGCAGCGCTAACTTAATTCAAAGCCCGCACGGGCGAGCAGGAATGGAGACATCACATGGCAAAAGGTAAATTCGAGCGTACAAAGCCTCATGTGAACATCGGCACGATTGGCCATGTCGATCATGGCAAGACGTCGCTGACGGCGGCGATCACCAAGTATTTTGGCGAATACAAGCGCTACGACCAGATCGATGCGGCGCCCGAGGAGAAGGCACGCGGCATCACCATCTCGACGGCGCATGTCGAATACGAGACGGCCAACCGCCACTACGCCCATGTCGACTGCCCCGGCCACGCCGACTATGTGAAGAACATGATCACCGGTGCCGCGCAGATGGACGGCGCGATCCTGGTTGTGTCGGCCGCCGACGGCCCGATGCCGCAGACCCGCGAGCACATCCTGCTGGCCCGTCAGGTCGGCGTGCCGTCGATCGTGGTGTTTTTGAACAAGGTCGACCAGGTCGACGACGCCGAGCTGCTCGAGCTGGTTGAGCTCGAGGTGCGTGAGCTGCTGACCAAGAACGAGTTCCCCGGCGACGACATTCCGATCGTCAAGGGTTCGGCACTTGCCGCACTTGAAGACTCCGACAAGAAGATCGGCGAGGATTCGATCCGCGAATTGATGGCTGCGGTCGACGACTACATCCCGACGCCGGTTCGTCCGCTGGACAAGCCGTTCCTGATGCCGATCGAGGACGTGTTCTCGATCTCGGGCCGCGGCACAGTGGTGACCGGTCGCGTCGAGCGCGGCGTGGTCAAGGTCGGCGAGGAGCTTGAGATCATCGGCAGCCGTCCGACGACCAAGACGACCTGCACCGGCGTCGAGATGTTCCGCAAGCTGCTCGACCAGGGCCAGGCCGGCGACAACATCGGCGCGCTCTTGCGCGGTGTCGACCGCGAAGGTGTCGAGCGCGGCCAGGTTCTGGCCAAGCCGGGCACGGTCAAGCCGCACAAGAAGTTCGTCGCCGAAGCCTACATCCTGACCAAGGACGAGGGCGGCCGTCACACGCCGTTCTTCACCAACTACCGTCCGCAGTTCTATTTCCGCACGACCGACGTGACCGGCATCGTGTCGCTGCCGGAAGGCACCGAGATGGTGATGCCGGGCGACAACATCACCGTCGATGTCGAGCTGATCGTGCCGATCGCCATGGAAGAGAAGCTGCGCTTCGCCATCCGTGAAGGCGGCCGCACCGTCGGTGCCGGCATCGTCGTCACCATCAAAGAGTAATTTGGACTTAAACCGATCTGTCGCGGGCGCTGCCCGCGCCGCGCCAGAACAAGGAAGTGACGCATGAACGGACAGAATATCCGCATCCGCCTGAAGGCGTTTGATCACCGGGTGCTTGACGCCTCGACGCGGGAAATCGTGTCGACGGCCAAGCGCACCGGCGCCAACGTCCGCGGCCCCATTCCGCTGCCGACGCGGATCGAAAAGTTCACGGTCAACCGGTCGCCTCACGTCGACAAGAAGAGCCGCGAGCAGTTCGAGATGCGCACGCACAAGCGTCTGCTCGATATCGTCGATCCGACCCCGCAGACAGTCGACGCTTTGATGAAGCTCGATCTTGCCGCCGGTGTCGACGTCGAGATCAAGCTTTAAGAAATCAGAGGCGCGGGGCGACCCGGAACTCTGAAGGAACAAGAGGCGTGGAGGGGCGACAGCCCCGACAGGGAACTCTAAAGGAATTGAACCGATGCGTTCAGGTGTGATTGCAAAGAAGGTGGGAATGACCCGCATCTACAACGATGCCGGGGAACATGTTCCCGTCACTGTTCTCCAGATGGAGAACTGCCAGGTCGTGGCGCAGCGCACGCAGGAGAAGAACGGCTATACCGCCGTCCAGCTCGGCGTTGGCCTTGCCAAGGTGAAGAACACGTCGAAGGCGATGCGCGGCCATTTCGCGACTGCTTCCGTCGAGCCGAAGGCCAAGGTTGCCGAATTCCGTGTCTCCGCCGACAACATGATCGATGTCGGCGCCGAGATCACTGTCGATCATTTCGTCGCCGGCCAGAAGGTTGATGTGACGGGAACCACGATCGGCAAGGGTTTCCAGGGCGTTATCAAGCGGCACCACATGGGCGGCGGCCGCGCGAGCCACGGCAACTCGGTCTCGCACCGTACGCACGGCTCGACCGGCCAGCGCCAGGACCCGGGCAAGGTGTTCAAGGGCAAGCATATGGCCGGCCACATGGGCGACACCCGCGTCACCACGCAGAATGTCGAGGTCGTCTCGACCGACGCCGATCGCGGCCTGATCCTGATCCGCGGCGCGGTTCCCGGTTCGAAGGGCGCGTGGATCCTGGTCCGCGACGCGGCGAAGTTTGCGCTGCCGGCTAATGCGCCGAAGCCCGCCGCAATCCGCGCCATTGCAACCAGTGATGGCGCCAAGAACGATGCCCCGGCCACAGTAGATGCCCCGGCCACAGAGGGAGCGGAATAATGGACCTCAAGATCACAACGCTTGGCGGCAAGGACGCCGGCAAGGTGAAACTCTCCGAGGAGATTTTCGGACTTGATCCGCGCGAGGACATCCTGCAGCGCGTCGTGCGCTGGCAGCTTGCCAAGAAGCAGCAGGGCACGCACAAGACCAAGGGTCGCGCCGAGATCGCCCGCACCGGCGCCAAGATGTACAAGCAGAAGGGTACGGGCCGCGCCCGCCACCATTCGGCACGCGCTCCGCAGTTCCGCGGCGGCGGCAAGGCCCACGGCCCGGTCGTTCGCAGCCACGAGCACGACCTGCCGAAGAAGGTGCGCGCGCTGGGTCTCAAGCATGCTCTCTCGGCCAAGGCCAAGAGCGCGTCGCTCATCATCATCGACGAGTTGATGCTGACCGAGGCCAAGACCAAGGCGCTGATCGCGAATTTCGCGACGCTGGGCCTGTCCAATGCCCTGGTGATCGATGGCGCCGAGCTCGATAAGAACTTCAAGCTGGCGGCGACGAACATCCCGAACATCGACGTGCTGCCCATCCAGGGCATCAACGTCTACGACATTTTGCGCCGCGGCACGCTGGTCCTTTCGAAGGCCGCCGTCGAGGCTCTCGAGGAGCGCTTCAAATGACCGACCTTCGTCACTACGACGTGATCGTCTCGCCGGCGATCACCGAAAAGTCGACCATGGCTTCCGAGCAGAACCAGGTCGTCTTCAACGTCGCCAAGAAGGCGTCGAAGCCGGAAATCAAGGCTGCCGTCGAAGCGCTGTTCGGCGTCAAGGTGATGGCCGTGAACACGCTTGTCCGCAAGGGCAAGATCAAGCGCTTCCGCGGCACGATCGGCCGCCAGAGCGACGTCAAGAAGGCGATCGTGACGCTGGCCGACGGCCAGTCGATCGACGTCGCGACGGGTCTCTGAGCAAGACCGCGAGGACAACAAACATGGCACTGAAAAAATTCAACCCGATAACGCCGAGCACCCGCCAGCTGGTCATCGTCGATCGCTCGGGCCTCTACAAGGGCAAGCCCGTCAAGGGCTTGACAGAAGGCCTGACCAAGTCGGGCGGCCGTAACAATTACGGCCGCATCACGGCCCGCTTCATCGGCGGCGGTCACAAGCGTACGTACCGCATCATCGATTTCAAGCGCCGCAAGTTCGACATTGTCGGAACTGTCGAGCGTATCGAATACGATCCGAACCGCAGCGCCTTCATCGCGCTGATCAAGTATGACGATGGTGAGCTGTCCTACATCATCGCCCCGCAGCGCATTGCTGCCGGCGACAAGATCGTGGCCGGCGAAGCGGTCGACGTGAAGCCGGGCAATGCGATGCCACTGGCCTCGATGCCGGTCGGCACGATCGTCCACAACATCGAGCTGAAGCCGGGCAAGGGCGCCCAGGTTGCCCGTTCGGCTGGCGGTTATGCCCAGCTCGTCGGCCGTGACCAGGGCATGGCGATCCTGCGCCTGAACTCAGGCGAGCAGCGAGTCGTCCACGGCTCCTGCATGGCCACTGTCGGCGCCGTGTCCAACCCGGACCACGGCAACATCAATGACGGCAAGGCAGGCCGCACTGTGTGGCGGGGAAAACGTCCGCACAACCGCGGCGTGACGATGAACCCGGTCGACCATCCGCATGGCGGCGGCGAAGGCCGTACTTCCGGTGGCCGCCATCCGGTTTCGCCTTGGGGCAAGCCGACCAAGGGCAAGAAGACGCGGTCCAATAAGGCGACCGACAAGTTCATCCTGCGCTCGCGCCATCAGCGCAAGAGCTAAGAAGAGGTAACGCCAAGTGACTCGTTCGATTTGGAAAGGCCCCTTCATTGACGGCTACCTTCTCAAGAAGGTGGACAAGGTTCGTGAAGGTGGTCGCAATGAGGTGATCAAGATGTGGAGCCGTCGCTCCACCATCCTGCCGCAGTTCGTCGGCTTCACCTTCGGTGTCTACAACGGCCAGAAGCACGTTCCCGTTTCGGTGAACGAAGACATGGTCGGCCACAAGTTCGGTGAATTCGCTCCGACCCGGACCTATTACGGTCATGGCGCGGATAAGAAGGCGAAGAGGAAATAATCATGGGCAAGGCCAAAGCTCCGCGCAGGCTTGCTGATAACGAAGCGCGCGCCGTGTTGCGCACGATCCGTATCAGCCCGCAGAAGCTGAACCTGGTTGCCGCGTTGATCCGCGGCAAGAAGGTCGCGACAGCGCTTTCCGATCTCGAATTCTCGGCCAAGCGGATTTCCGGCACGGTCAAGAAGACGCTGGAATCGGCTATCGCCAACGCGGAAAACAACCACGACCTCGACGTCGATGCGCTGATCGTGGCGGAAGCCTATGTCGGCAAGTCGATCGTCATGAAGCGGTTCCATGCCCGTGGCCGTGGTCGCGCCAGCCGTATCGAGAAGCCGTTCTCGCACCTCACGATCGTCGTTCGTGAAGTCGAAGAAAAAGGGGAGGCCGCATAATGGGCCAGAAAATCAATCCGATCGGTCTGCGTCTCGGCATCAACCGTACCTGGGATTCGCGTTGGTTCGCCAACACCGGCGAGTACGGCCAGCTGCTGCATGAGGACATCAAGATCCGCAAGTATCTTGAGAAGGAACTCAAGCAGGCTGCGATTTCGAAGGTTGTGATCGAGCGTCCGCACAAGAAGTGCCGCGTCACCATCCATGCGGCGCGTCCGGGCCTGATCATCGGCAAGAAGGGCGCCGACATCGAGAAGCTTCGCAAGAAGCTGATGGAGATGACGAAGTCCGAGACGCATTTGAACATCGTCGAAGTGCGTAAGCCCGAGATCGACGCCACGCTGGTCGCCCAGTCAATCGCCCAGCAGCTCGAGCGCCGCATCGCGTTCCGCCGCGCCATGAAGCGCGCCGTGCAGTCGGCGATGCGCCTCGGTGCCGAAGGCATCCGCATCAACTGCGCCGGCCGTCTCGGCGGCGCCGAGATCGCGCGCATGGAATGGTACCGCGAAGGTCGCGTGCCGCTGCATACGCTGCGCGCCGACGTCGACTACGGCACGGCCGAAGCACACACCGCCTACGGCATCTGCGGCGTCAAGGTCTGGGTGTTCAAGGGCGAAATCCTCGAGCACGATCCGATGGCTTCGGAGCGCCGCGCCACCGAGGGCGATCATGCGCATGGCGGTGGTGGTGAGCGCGAACGCGGTCGCCGTCGCGAAAACGCCTGAGACAGTTGAGAATTTGGAGTTAGAACGATGCTGCAGCCAAAGCGCACAAAGTTCCGCAAGCAGTTCAAGGGCCGTATCCATGGTGCCGCCAAGGGTGGCACCAATCTGGATTTCGGTGGTTTCGGGCTGAAGGCGCTTGAGCCGAACCGCGTCACCGCGCGCGAGATCGAGGCGGCTCGCCGCGCGATCACCCGCGAGATGAAGCGCGCCGGCCGCGTCTGGATCCGTGTCTTCCCGGACGTGCCGGTGACGTCGAAGCCGACCGAAGTCCGCATGGGCAAGGGCAAGGGCGCGGTCGATTACTGGGCGGCGCGCGTCAAGCCCGGCCGCATCATGTTCGAGATCGACGGCGTCAATGAGGAAACCGCCCGTGAGGCGCTGCGTCTCGGCGCGGCCAAGCTCTCGGTCAGGACGCGCTTCGTACAGCGCATCGCAGAATAAGGACGGGCTGATCATGAAAGCCGAAGACATCCGGACCAAGACCCAGGACCAGCTGACCGACGAATTGGCCAGCCTGAAGAAGGAGCAGTTCAACCTGCGCTTCCAGAAGGCCACCGGCCAGCTCGAGAAGACCGCGCGCGTGAGGCAGGTCCGCAAGGACATTGCGCGTATCAAGACCATCGCTGCGGAAAAGTCCGCGGCTAAGAAGGCTTAAGGACGAAAACCATGCCAAAGCGCATTCTGCAGGGCACCGTCGTCAGCGACAAAAACGAGAAGACGGTTGTCGTCAAGGTCGAACGGCGCTTCACGCATCCCGTGATGAAGAAGACCGTGCGCATGACCAAGAAATACAAGGCGCACGACGAGAACAACGCCCACAAGGTTGGCGATCAGGTGTTCATCCAGGAATCGAAGCCGATTTCCAAGGACAAGCGCTGGACCGTCGTGTCTTCGGACCAGGCCTGATCAGGGCAAACGAAACGAATTTTGGACAGACCGGGGAAGGGTGAAGAACCCGTCCCGTTAGAAGAGAAGAAGGCGGCCAGTCATGATTCAGATGCAAACAAACCTCGACGTCGCGGATAATTCCGGCGCCCGTCGTGTCATGTGCATCAAGGTGCTGGGCGGCTCGAAGCGGAAATACGCTTCCGTGGGCGACATCATCGTGGTGTCGATCAAGGAAGCCATCCCGCGCGGCCGCGTCAAGAAGGGCGATGTGATGAAGGCGGTCGTGGTTCGCACGGCCAAGGACATCCGCCGCCCGGACGGCAGCGTGATCCGTTTCGACAAGAACGCGGCCGTTCTCGTCGACAACAAGAAAGAGCCGATCGGCACGCGTATCTTCGGACCGGTTCCGCGCGAACTCCGCGCCAAGAACCACATGAAGATCATCTCGCTCGCGCCTGAAGTGCTGTAAGGAGCCGGACCAATGCAGAAGATTAGAAAAGGCGACAAGGTCGTCGTGCTGGCCGGCAAGGACAAGGGCCGTTCGGGCGAAGTCCTCTCGGTGCAGCCGAAGGAAGACACCGCGCTGGTGCGCGGCGTCAACATGATCCGTCGTCACCAGAAGCAGTCCCAGTCCCAAGAGGGCGGGATCATCACCAAGGAAGCGCCGATCCAGCTGTCGAACATCGCGCTGGCCGACCCCAAGGATGGCAAGCCGACCCGTGTCGGTTTCATCTTCCAGAAGGACGGCAAGAAGGTGCGCGTCGCCAAGCGCTCGGGAGAAGTCATCAATGGCTAAGGCTCAAACCAAGCAGGCGACTGCCCAAAACACGCCGCGCCTCAAGCAGGTCTACAACGAGACCATTCGCAAGGCTCTGCAGGAGCAGTTCGGCTACGAAAACGAGATGCAGGTTCCGCGCATCGACAAGATCGTGCTGAACATGGGCGTCGGCGAAGCGACCGGCGATTCGAAGAAGCCTTCGATCGCGGCGGAAGATCTTGCGCTGATCGCCGGCCAGAAGGCCGTCGTCACCCATGCGCGCAACTCGATTGCCGGCTTCAAGGTCCGCGAAAAGATGCCGATCGGCGCCAAGGTCACGCTGCGCAAGGAACGCATGTATGAGTTCCTCGACCGTCTCGTGAACATCGCGCTGCCGCGCGTCCGCGACTTCCGCGGGCTCAATCCGAAGAGCTTCGATGGCCGTGGCAACTATGCCATGGGCATCAAGGAACACATCGTGTTCCCGGAGATCAATTACGACAAGGTTGATCAGATCTGGGGCATGGACGTCATCGTTTGTACGACTGCGAAGACGGACGACGAAGCCAGGGCATTGCTCAAGGCCTTCAACTTCCCCTTCCGCCAGTAACGGCAGCGAGAAAAGGAAAAATCTGAAATGGCAAAGACCAGCTCAGTCGAGAAGAACAACAGGCGCCGCAAGCTTGTGGACCAGTACGCTGCCAAGCGTAAGGCCCTCAAGGCGATCATCATGGATCAGTCCAAGCCGATGGAAGAGCGCTTCCGCGCCCAGCTGAAGCTTGCGGCACTGCCGCGCAACTCGGCCAAGATCCGCATCCGCAACCGCTGCGAAGTCACCGGCCGTCCGCGTGCCTACTATCGCAAGCTCAAAGTATCGCGCATCGCGCTTCGTGATCTCGGCAATAACGGCCAGATCCCGGGCCTGGTCAAGTCGAGCTGGTAAGGAGGACATAACATGTCATTGAGCGATCCTCTCGGCGATATGCTGACCCGCATCCGCAACGCCTATGGCCGCAAGAAGTCGAGCGTTTCGACGCCGGCCTCGCGCTTGCGTACCCGCGTCCTCGACGTGCTGAAGGCGGAAGGTTATATCCGCGACTACAGCCAGACCGACTTCGACAACGGCAAGTCCGAAATCGAGATCGAACTGAAGTATTTCGACGGTGCGCCGGTCGTGCGCGAAATCGCCCGCGTCTCCAAGCCGGGCCGTCGCGTTTACGTTTCGGCGAAGTCGATCCCGCACGTCGCCAACGGCCTCGGCATCGCCATCCTTTCGACACCGAAGGGCGTGATGGCCGACCACGAAGCGCGTGAACAGAATGTCGGCGGGGAAATCCTCTGCCAGATCTTCTGATCTGGAGCGCGATCCCGAACCGTGGAATCCGGTTTTCGGACACATGTTCGAAAACAGAGACCTGAAACAAGAGAAGTGACGAGGACAACAAAATGTCTCGTATTGGAAAAAAACCCGTTTCACTGCCGCAGGGCGTGACCGCGACCGTCGACGGCCAGACCGTCACGGCGAAGGGCCCCAAGGGGGAGCTGAAGTTCGTGGTGAACGACGAAGTGCTGGTCAAAATGGAAGGCAGCGAGATCGCTGTCCAGCCACGCGACCAGACCAAGACCGCCCGCTCCAAATGGGGCATGTCGCGCACGCAGATCGTCAACATCCTGCAGGGCGTCAAGGACGGTTTCGAAAAGAAGCTCGAGATCACCGGCGTCGGCTATCGCGCCGCCATGCAGGGCAAGAACCTGCAGCTGGCGCTAGGGTTCAGCCATGACGTCGTCTACGAAACGCCCCAGGACATCACGATCACCGTGCCGAAGCCGACGGAAATCACTGTGACCGGCATCGACAAGCAGAAGGTCGGTCAGGTTGCTGCCGAGATCCGCGAATATCGCGGTCCCGAGCCCTACAAGGGAAAGGGCGTTCGTTACGCTGGCGAGAAGATCGTCCGCAAGGAAGGCAAGAAGAAGTAATTTCAACGCCGCGGGGAGCGGTCGCGGGAGGCTAGTCCTACCGCACAGGGTTGCCCCCGTTTTTTGAAGGCAAGGAACTGATATCATGGGCTCGAAAGAATCCACACAACGCCGCGCTCAGCGCGTCCGCCGCCAGATCAAGAAGGTCGCGGGCGAGCGTCCGCGGCTGTCGGTACACCGCACGTCGAAGAACATCTACGTCCAGGTGATCGACGACGCCAAGGGCCACACCATCGCTGCCGCCTCGACGCTGGAGAAGGACCTCAAGGGTTCGCTCAAGACCGGTGCCGACACTGCCGCCGCAGTGGCAATCGGCAGGCTGATTGCCGAGCGCGCTTCGAAGGCCGGCGTCAAGGAAGTCGTCTTCGACCGCGGACCGTACATCTATCACGGCCGCGTCAAGGCGCTGGCCGAGGCCGCCCGTGAAGGCGGCTTGAGCTTCTAAAGCATGATCCCGAACCGGAGGTCAGCGCAGCAAAAAGTTGCAGACTTTTCGGATAAGATCATGCGAAGGAAAAAATGAGTTTCGCCCCCGGCAACCCACAGAGGTGCCGGATATCATCATCAACCGTGCTTCCGGAAAAAAACAAGGAACAGGATATGGCACAGGAACGTAGGGATGGCGGCCGCGGCCGTGATCGCGAAGAGCGCGACGACGGCATGGTGGACAAGCTCGTCCACATCAACCGCGTCGCCAAGGTCGTCAAGGGCGGCCGGCGCTTCGGTTTTGCAGCACTCGTCGTCGTCGGCGATCAGAAGGGCCGCGTCGGCTTCGGTCACGGCAAGGCGCGCGAAGTGCCTGAGGCGATCCGCAAGGCGACCGAATCGGCCAAGCGCGACATGATCTTCGTGCCGCTGCGTTCGGGCCGTACGCTGCACCACGACGTCGAGGGGCGCTGGGGTGCCGGTCGTGTTCTGCTGCGCGCTGCCAAGCAGGGTACCGGCATCATCGCCGGCGGCCCGATGCGCGCCGTCTTCGAGACGCTCGGCATGCATGACGTGGTCGCCAAGTCGATGGGTTCGTCGAACCCGTACAACATGGTTCGCGCCACCTTCGACGCGCTGAAGAGCCAGATGCATCCCAAGGATGTGGCTGCCGCGCGCGGCATCAAGTATTCGACCCTTCAGGCCCGCCGCGGCACCGCCGTTGCGGCCGAAGAATAGTCGACGCTGACCAGGGATTTTGACCATGGCCAAGAAAGCAACCAAGACCATCACCGTCGAGCAGATCGGTTCGCCGATTCGCCGGCCGAAGGAGCAGCGCGCGACGCTGGTCGGCCTCGGCCTCAACAAGATGCACAAGCAGCGCACGCTGGAGGACACCCCCTCCGTGCGTGGCATGATCGCTGCCGTCCAGCATCTCGTCCGCGTCGTGGACGAGGGCTGAACCAGAGCGCAGGAGAACTCAGATGAAACTCAACGATCTGCGTGACAAGGACGGCGCGACGCATTCCAAGAAGCGTCTCGGCCGCGGCATCGGTTCCGGTTCGGGCAAGACCGCCGGTCGCGGCGTCAAGGGTCAGAAGGCGCGCTCCGGCGTCGCCGTCAACGGCTTCGAGGGTGGCCAGATGCCGCTCTACCGGCGCCTGCCGAAGCGTGGCTTCAACAACATCTTCGCAAAGAGCTTTGCCGTCGTGTCGCTGGCCCGCATCCAGGCCGCGCTCGATGCCAAGAAGCTCGACGCCAAGACGACTGTGACGGCCGAAGCGCTGGTCGCTGCCGGGGTCATCCGCCGCGTCAAGGACGGCGTGCGCATCCTCTCGGACGGCGACATCAAGTCGAAGCTCGCCTTCGACGTGGCCGGGGCCTCCAAGGCTGCCATCGAGAAGATCGAAAAGGCAGGCGGTTCGGTTAAGTTGCCGGAAAAGGCAGCCGCCGAGTAACGGCGATTTGAAGCGCGATCGGCAAGAGTGGGACACGTTTCGCTTTCGATTGCGCTTTGATCCGATCAATATGGCGGCCGCGTCAACGCGGCCGCTTGCATGTTTGCAGTCCGGAGCTTATCTCGTGAGCTTCGGTGACACGCGCCGCCTGAGTTGCGGGCCATCGAGCGTGACCAAGCGGAGAATCAGGCATGGCTTCGGCTGCTGAACAACTAGCCTCGAATCTGAATTTCTCGGCCTTCGCCAAGGCGGAGGATCTGAAGAAGCGCATCTGGTTCACCATCGGCGCGCTGCTCGTCTACCGCCTCGGCACCTATATCCCGCTGCCCGGCATCAATCCCGACGCTTTCGCCCAGGCCTTCTCGTCGCAGAGCAAGGGCGTGCTTGGCATGTTCAACATGTTCGCCGGCGGGGCCGTCGAGCGCATGGCGATCTTTGCCCTCGGCATCATGCCCTATATCTCCGCTTCCATCATCATGCAGCTGATGACCTCCGTCATCCCGACTCTGGAGGCGTTGAAGAAGGAAGGCGAACAGGGCCGCAAGGTTATCAACCAGTATACCCGCTACGGCACCGTGCTGTTGGCCCTGGTCCAGGCTTACGGCATTGCGGTCGGACTGGAGGGCGGCAACGGCATCGTCAGCGACCCCGGCATGTTCTTCCGCATCTCGACCGTCATCACGCTGGTCGGCGGCACCATGTTCCTGATGTGGCTCGGCGAGCAGATCACCGCCCGCGGCATCGGCAACGGCATTTCGCTGATCATCTTTTCCGGTATCGTCGCCGGCCTGCCGCAAGCCATCTCCGGTACGCTGGAACTTGGCCGCACCGGCGCGCTGTCGACCGGCCTGATCCTGGCGATCATCGTTCTCGCCGTCGTCGTCATCGCGCTGATCGTGTTCTTCGAGCGCGCCCAGCGGCGCTTGCTGATCCAGTATCCGAAGCGCCAGGTCGGCAACCGCATGTTCCAGGGCGACACCTCGCACCTGCCGCTCAAGCTTAACACGGCTGGCGTCATTCCGCCGATCTTCGCCTCTTCGCTGCTGTTGCTGCCGGCGACGGTCGCCGGCTTCTCGCAGACGACCGACATGCCAGCCTGGGCCAGCACCGTCCTGGCGGCACTCGGCCATGGCCAGCCGCTCTACATGGCGTTCTATGCGGCGATGATCGTGTTTTTCGCCTTCTTCTATACGGCGATCGTCTTCAACCCGAAGGACACCGCCGACCAGCTCAAGAAGCATTCGGGTTTCATTCCGGGCTACCGTCCGGGCGAGCGCACCGCCGATTACATCGACTATGTTCTCACCCGCATCACCGTCGTCGGCGCCATTTATCTGGTGCTGGTGTGTCTGCTGCCCGAGTTCCTGATTTCAGCGACTGGCGTACCATTCTACCTCGGTGGCACATCGCTTCTGATCGTGGTCAGTGTAACGCTCGATACGGTGGCGCAGATTCAGGGCCACCTGATCGCGCACCAGTATGAGGGCCTGATCAAGAAGTCGAAGCTGCGCGGGGGGAAAAAGGCCAGATGAGGTTGATATTGCTTGGACCGCCAGGGGCGGGCAAGGGGACGCAAGCACAAAGACTGGTAGAAAAATACGGCATACCCCAACTCTCCACGGGCGATATGCTGCGCGCTGCTGTCCAAGCCGGCACCGAAGTCGGCAAGCGTGCCAAGGCGGTGATGGACGCTGGCGAACTGGTCTCCGACGCCATTGTCAACGCCATCGTGGCCGAGCGTATCGATCAGGCCGATTGCGCAAAGGGTTTCATCCTTGACGGATACCCGCGAACTTTGGTGCAAGCGGACGCGGTTGAATCGATGCTCTCGGATCGCGGCCTCACTCTCGACGCTGTCATCGAACTTGTCGTCGACGACAAGGCGCTGGTTGGTCGAATCGGCAAGCGAGTCGAAGAGGCTAAGGCCGCGGGTTTGCCTGTGCGCAAGGACGACAATCCGGCGGTGTTCGAAGAGCGCCTGAAGGAGTATTACAAGAAAACGTCGCCGCTGATCGGCTACTATTATGCCAAGGGCAAGCTCAGAGGTGTCGACGGCATGGCCGATATCGATTCGGTGACGCGACAGATCGAAGTGGTGCTCGCCGCTGCCGCAAAGGGAAAATAAACGATTACGCTTGACTGGAGCGGCTCGCTGGGGTATGGCGGCCCGTCTTCCTATCAGGCATGAGGCTTGCTTGCCCGCAAGGGCAAGGCAGCCGCTTTGAACTGGAAACTCCCGCATGGGCCGGCCTCCACCGGACGCGGGGCAACTTTGATAGCGCCGGCTTGCCCGGCCCACATGGAGAAGAGAAGAACATGGCTCGTATAGCCGGCGTCAACATTCCGACCAACAAGCGCGTTGTCATTGCGCTTCAGTACATTCACGGCATTGGCAAGAACTTCGCCCAGGAGATCGTCGACAAGGTCGGCATCCCGGCCGAGCGCCGCGTCAACCAGCTGACCGACGCGGAAGTGCTGCAGATCCGCGAGACGATCGACCGCGACTATCAGGTCGAGGGCGATCTGCGCCGCGAAGTGTCGATGAACATCAAGCGGCTCATGGACCTCGGCTGCTATCGCGGCCTGCGTCATCGCCGCTCGCTGCCGGTTCGCGGCCAGCGCACGCATACCAATGCGCGCACCCGCAAGGGCCCGGCCAAGTCGATCGCCGGCAAGAAGAAGTAATTTAGGGGAATAGGGGAGTAAGGGAGTAAGGCAGTAGGGAACAGCCGCGCGTTTCCCTACTGCCTTACTGCCTTATTCCCCTACTCCCTTACGAAGGTGGAGCCGCTGGCATTACGGCGGTGTAGAGATCAACTGAAAGGACCATCATGGCCAAGGAAGCCACACGTGTTCGCCGTCGCGAACGCAAGAATATTTCGTCGGGCGTTGCCCACGTCAACTCGACCTTCAACAACACGATGATCACCATCACCGACGCGCAGGGCAATTCGATTGCCTGGTCGTCGGCGGGAGCCCAGGGCTTCAAGGGGTCTCGCAAGTCGACCCCGTTCGCTGCCCAGATGGCTGCCGAGGACGTTGCCAAGAAGGCCCAGGAACACGGGATGCGCATGCTCGAGGTCGAGGTCTGTGGGCCCGGCTCCGGTCGTGAATCGGCGCTGCGCGCGCTGCAGGCAGCCGGCTTCACCATCACCTCGATCCGTGATGTGACGCCGATCCCGCACAATGGCTGCCGCCCGCGCAAGAAGCGCCGCGTCTAAGAATTACCGAACGCCGCGCGAACGCCCAGCAGCGTTCCTCCACGGCATTCCAGGTCGCCCGCCACGATTGGATGGTGGCGGGTCAACGGAAGGAAAGCATCATGATACAGAAAAATTGGCAGGAACTGATCAAGCCGAACAAGATCGAGTTTTCGTCGAAGAAGAAGACGCTGACCACGCTGGTCGCCGAGCCGCTCGAGCGCGGCTTTGGTCTCACCCTCGGCAATGCGCTACGTCGCGTGCTTCTGTCTTCGCTGCGTGGCGCGGCAGTAACTGCCGTGCAGATCGACGGCGTTCTGCATGAATTCTCGTCCATCGCCGGCGTGCGCGAGGACGTGACCGACATCGTCTTGAACATCAAGGAAATCGCCATCCGCATGGAAGGTGACGGCCCCAAGCGCATGGTCGTGCGCAAGCAGGGACCGGGCGCTGTTCTCGCCGGCGACATCCAGACGGTCGGCGACGTCGAGATCCTCAATCCCGACCACGTCATCTGTACGCTGGACGAGGGCGCTGAAATCCGCATGGAGTTCACCGTCGATACCGGCAAGGGCTACGTTCCGGCCGACCGTAATCGTGCTGAAGACGCGCCGATCGGTCTCATCCCGGTCGACAGCCTCTACTCGCCGGTCAAGAAGGTCTCCTACAAGGTCGAGAACACCCGTGAGGGCCAGGTTCTCGACTATGACAAGCTGACCATGACGATCGACACCGACGGTTCGATCTCCGGCGAGGACGCGGTGGCTTTCGCTGCCCGCATTCTGCAGGACCAGCTTGGCCTGTTCGTCAATTTCGACGAGCCGCAGAAGGAAGTCGCCGCCGAGCAGGTGACCGAGCTTGCCTTCAACCCGGCGCTGCTCAAGAAGGTCGACGAGCTCGAGCTTTCGGTGCGTTCGGCCAACTGCCTGAAGAACGACAACATCGTCTATATCGGCGACCTGATCCAGAAGACCGAAGCCGAAATGCTGCGCACGCCGAACTTCGGCCGCAAGTCGCTGAACGAGATCAAGGAAGTCCTGGCGGCGATGGGCCTGCACCTCGGCATGGAAGTGCCGGATTGGCCGCCGGAAAACATCGAAGACCTCGCCAAGCGTTACGAAGATCAATACTAAGCTTGATCCCGAAAAGTTGCAGACTTTTCGGATAAGATCATGCGGCTAACCAACAGAGGCTGTGGCCTCTTGAACCCGGAATGAAGGAGAAGAGCCATGCGCCACGGATTTAAAGGCCGCCGGTTCGCCCGCAGCATAAGCCATCGCAAGTCGATGTTTGCCAACCTCGCCGTATCGCTCATCGAGCATGAGCAAATCCTCACCACATTGCCGAAGGCGAAGGATCTGCGTCCGATCGTCGAAAAGCTGGTGACGCTCGGCAAGCGCGGCGATCTGCATGCCCGCCGTCAGGTGATTGCCCAGATCGGCAATGAAGGCGTCGTCAAGCGCCTGTTCGACACGATCGCGCCGCGCTACGCCACCCGCAATGGCGGCTATCTGCGCATCATGAAGGCGGGCTTCCGCCACGGTGACAATGCCGCCATGGCAGTCATCGAGTTCGTCGATCGCGACACCTCGGCCAAGGGCGCCGGCGACCGTGCTCGCATCGAGGCAGAAGGCACCGACGAGGAAGCCGCAGCCGCATAAGCTTCGGTTTGCGTAAAGAGTTCAAAGGGGCCTGCGGGCCCCTTTTTGTATTCCGGAATGCGGCAGGGAACATTTGCGACCATTTCTTGGCTCAGCTCAGACCTTACCGCTCAAAATAATTCGATTTCATTGCCTTAGCCTTTCATTTTGCACAATCGTCGGGACAATGGCGCCCGACCCGGAGGATTCGGAATGCGCGTAAAACGGCTGTCTCTTGTTCTACTCTGCGCCTTGATGGCGCTGGCAATCGTGCCGGCGGCCAAGCAGGCGCTGGCTCAGGACACCAAGGCCGATCCAGGTCTGTCCGATGTGCTGACGGACATGCTGCGCGGCGCCGAAGGCGAAAATGCCACCTCCGGTCCAGACAAGCGCGTGCCGTTCGGCCGCGAGGAGGTGCAACTGTCCTTCGCGCCACTGGTCAAGCAGACGGCACCGGCCGTGGTCAATGTCTATGCCTCGCAAACGGCCAAGTTGAGGTCGCCCTTCGACGGCGATCCGTTCTTTGAAGAGTTCTTCGGCCGTTCGCAGCCGCGTGCGCAGTCCTCGCTCGGCTCCGGCGTTCTGGTCGATCCGACAGGCATAGTGGTCACCAATTTCCACCTCATCAAAGACGCCGATCAGGTCAAGGTCGCCACCGCGGACGGGCGTGAGTTCGACAGCAAGGTGCTGCTCAAGGACGAGACGCTTGACCTTGCCGTGCTCAAGATCTCCGCCGACAAGCCATTTCCGGTGGTCGCCATCGGCGATTCCGACGCGCTCGAGGTTGGCGACCTGTTGTTGGCCATCGGCAACCCCTTCGGTGTCGGCCAGACCACCACCAGCGGCATCGTTTCGGCGCTTGCCCGCAGCCACATCGGCGTTTCCGATTCAAGTTTCTTCATCCAGACCGATGCCGCGATCAACCCCGGCAACTCCGGCGGTGCTCTGATCAACATGGGTGGCCAACTGGTCGGCATTAACACGGCGATCTACAGCCGCAGCGGCGGCTCGATCGGCATCGGCTTTGCTATTCCCTCCAACATGGTTCGCGCTTTTGCCGATGCAGCCAAGGCCGGACGCGACTTCTTCGAGCGGCCCTATATCGGCGCCGAATTCGAGCGCGTGACGCCGCAGATCGCCGAATCCCTCGGCATGGAGACCTCGACCGGCGCGCTGGTTTCGACCGTCGAAGAAGCAGGGCCGGCGGCCACGGCGGGGCTCAAGCCCGGCGACGTCGTGCTGTCGCTCAACGGCACGCCGGTCGAGAGTATCGAGGCGCTGGATTACCGGATGGCGACGCTGTCGATCGGCACCAATGCCAGCTTCGGCGTCCTCAGCAAAGGCCAGCAAGCGACGATGGAGATTGCGCTGGAGCGCGCGCCGGAAGGTGCAAAACTCGCGGAAGTGACACTGCGCGGTCGCAGCCCGTTTTCCGGCGCCAAGGTTGCGGAACTGTCGCCTCGGCTCGCGCAAAGGCTCGGCATGCGCACGGATGTCAAGGGTGTTACCGTGGTCAACATCAATCGCGGTTCGCCCGCAGCCGGTTTCGGCTTCCAGCCGGGCGACATCGTTCGCGAGGTCAATGGCTTGACCATCGATACCGCCGCGACCCTGGAACAGGCAGCCATGCAAGAGACGCGCTGGTGGCGCTTTACCGTCGAGCGCGGCGGGCAGATACTGCGCCAGGTGTTGCGTTACTGAGCCCGAGCCTCGATCCTTCGGACGAGATCGCGCTCCAACGAAAAGAAGTGCATGGCCGACCTGTTCAGTGTCGATGAACCGGAAAATGCGCCGCCCGGCAGGCCGCTGGCCGACCGACTGCGCCCGAAGAACCTCGGCGAGGTCGTTGGCCAGGAGCATCTGACCGGGCCTGACGGCTCACTGACGCGGCTGATTGGCTCCGGCTCGCTCGGCTCGATGATCTTCTGGGGGCCGCCGGGGACGGGCAAGACCACGGTCGCGCGGCTGCTTGCCGGCGAAACCAGCCTTGCCTTCCAACAGATATCGGCGGTGTTTTCCGGTGTCGCCGACCTGAAGAAAGTATTCGAGGCGGCAAAGCTGCGCCGCACCAACGGCCGTCAGACGCTGCTCTTCGTCGACGAGATTCATCGCTTCAATCGGGCCCAGCAGGACAGTTTTCTGCCTGTGATGGAAGACGGCACAGTCGTGCTGGTTGGCGCCACCACCGAGAATCCTTCCTTCGAGCTGAACGCGGCGCTTCTATCCCGCGCGCGCGTGCTGGTCTTCCATTCGCTCGGCGAGGACAGCATGGCAAAACTGCTGGTGCGTGCCGAGGAGACCGAGGGCAGGGCGCTGCCGCTCGACGACGAGGCGAGGGCGATGCTCATCCGCATGAGCGATGGCGATGGCCGCGCGGCGCTGACACTGGCCGAAGAGGTCTGGCGCGCCGCGAAGTCAGGCGAGGTGTTCGGCGCCGAGGGCCTGCAGCGCATCGTCCAGCGCCGCGCGCCGATCTACGATAAGGGCCAGGACGGCCACTACAATCTGATATCGGCGCTGCATAAATCGGTGCGCGGCTCCGACCCGGACGCCGCCCTCTATTATCTCGCCCGCATGTTCGACGCCGGCGAGGATCCGCTCTATCTCGGCCGCCGGCTGGTGCGCATGGCGATGGAGGATATCGGACTGGCAGACCCGCAGGCGCTGGTCATCGCCAATGCCGCCAAGGATGCCTACGACTACCTGGGCTCGCCAGAGGGCGAGCTCGCCTTCGCCGAGGCCACCGTCTATCTCGCCAGCGCGCCCAAATCCAACGCCGTCTACACCGCCTTCAAGGCCGCCACTCAGGCGGCGAAGGAGTTCGGCTCGCTGCTGCCGCCCAAACACATCCTCAACGCGCCGACCAAGCTGATGAAAGAAGAAGATTACGGCGCCGACTACCGTTACGACCACGACGAGCCTGACGCTTTTTCCGGACAGGATTATTTTCCGGAAAAGATGGGCCGCCGCACATTCTATGATCCGCCGGAGCGCGGTTTCGAGCGTGATATCAGGAAACGGCTCGACTATTGGGCGAAGCTGCGGGGCGAGCGGCAAAAGTAGGCTCGCGCGGCCCTGCGGTCTCTTGAGACCAAGAAGGCCGGAGGTGCCTGACACCGTAGCTTGACCGGCAAGAGGGAGCATGATGTATCATCTGTTGCTTGTCTGTCTTGGCGGCGCGATCGGCGCAATGGCCCGCTTCTTCCTGTCCGGCTTCGTCGCCCGCCGGGTCGGCGAGACCTTTCCCTGGGGCACAATGGTCGTCAACGTTTCGGGGGCATTTGGGATCGGTGTCGTTGCGCATGCGGTGGCGCGCGACAGCATGCCCGCCATCTGGGCCTTTGCCGCAACCGGCGGCCTCGGCTGCTACACCACGGTTTCCTCCTTTAGCCTGCAGACGCTGGCACTGGCTCGTGAGGGCGAATGGCTGCGCGCCGGTGGCAATGTGCTGCTTTCGGTCTTTCTGAGCCTCGGTGGTGTGACGCTGGGCTTTGCCGCAGGAAGTCTGCTGATTGGCAGTGGGGCGCCATGAGCAGCCCGCGGAAGCTCCGCTCCGGCGGGACGGACACCGCCGCAGCAGAGCATGCGGCGCGCCTTATTAGCTGGCGCAAAACGAACGAAGCGGTTCGGATCTATGCGACCGTGGCCGCAGGCAGCATGATTGGCGGCGTGCTGCGGGCGCTTGCCTCGCTGACGAGCACTGCCCTGTGGGGCAATGGATTCCCATTCGGCACGCTCCTCGTGAATATTGTCGGCTCATTCCTCATCGGCTTCTACGCGACATTGACGGCGCCGGATGGCCGCGTCTTCGCCAGCCCGTTGCAGCGCCAGTTCTTCATGACCGGCTTCTGCGGTGGCCTGACAACCTTCTCCGCCTTCAGCCTTGAAACGCTCACCCTCGCGCAAAGCGGGAAGCTTATGGCTGCTGCGCTCAATATCGCGATCTCCGTGGTAACGTGGCTTGCCGCCGTCTGGCTTGGCCACATCGTTGCAGTGCGCCTCAACCGGCTGAGAGGATCCAGGCAATGAAGATACCAAGACAGGCGCAGTTGCTGCGCATATTCATCGGCGAGAACGACAGGGCAGACGGCCGTCCGCTGTATGAGGCGATTGTGCTGAAGGCCCGCGAAATGCAGATTGCCGGCGCTACCGTCCTGCGCGGGGCGATGGGGTTCGGCCATTCCAGTCGGCTTCACACCACGAAGATCCTCCGTCTGTCGGAGGATCTGCCCCTTGTGATCGAGATCGTCGATGACGAGGAAAAGATAGCCGCTTTCCTGCCCGTCCTTGAACCAATCATGACAAGTGGTTTGATCACACTGGAGAAAGTTCAGGTTCTGCAATATGGAACCGATAACGAATGATCGAGTGAGGTTGCGGGTGCCGGTGAATGCCGTTGCATGCCCCCGAAACGGCGATTGGAATTATGGCAGGCGTTGAACAGATCACGGTGGAGGCCGGCGAGGCGGGTATGCGGCTCGACCGCTGGTTCAAGACCCATTTTCCGGGGCTTGGCTTCGGCCATCTGCAAAAACTGCTGCGTTCCGGCCAGATCCGTGTCGACGGTGGCAGGGTGAAGGCTGATACCCGCGTCGAGCCGGGCCAGATGGTCCGCATCCCGCCGCTCGAAGTGGACAAGAAGGGCGAGAGCCCGCTCACCGGTCACTCGATCCGCAACCAGGGCGACGCCGACGTTCTGGCCAAGATGCTGATCCATGAAGATCCGAAAGCCTTCGTCTTCAACAAGCCTGCAGGCCTTGCCGTTCAGGGTGGCTCGGGTGTCACCCGCAATGTCGACGACATGCTGGAAGCCTGGCGCAACCAGAAAGGCGAGAAACCGCGTCTGGTGCACCGGCTCGACCGCGACACGTCAGGCGTGCTGGTCGTCGCCCGCACCAGGCTCGCCGCCATGAAGCTTGCCGAGGCGTTCCGGGCGCGTGAGACCAAGAAGACCTATTGGGCGCTGGTCAAGGGCGTGCCGCCGAAGCGCGAGGACAAGATCTCGACCTGGCTGATCAAGGAGCCGACGCCCGACGGCGACCGCGTGCGCGTCGCCAAGCATGGCGAAAAGGGCGCCGACCACGCGGTGTCCTATTACCGGATCGTTGAGCAGGCAGCGCAGACCCTGTCCTGGCTGGAGATGGAACCCTATACCGGCCGTACCCACCAGCTTCGCGTCCATGCCGCTCACATCGGCTGCCCGATCATCGGTGATCCCAAATATTTCGAGGCCGACACCAATTGGGATTTCCCCGGCGGCATGCAGAACCGCTTGCATCTGCACGCGCGCCGCATCGTCATCCCGCATCCCGACAAGGGTCTTATCGACGTCACCGCACCGATGCCGCCGCATATGCGCCAGAGCTGGAACCTGCTCGGCTTCGACGACGCCAGCGCCGAGGACTAGGTCCAGTGGGTATCGCTACCGATACACTCGACCGCCGCGACAGGGTCGACATAGCGGCCGCCGCCATCATGCTCGGACTGACGTTTTCCTGGGGGCTGAACTACGTCGCCGCCAAGATCTCCTATGCCGGCTATGTGCTCTGGTTCTGGCTGCTGCGGCGCTATCCGGCATCGGGCCTGTCGAGCTTCACCTTCCTGTCGCCGGTGTTCGGCGTGATGTGCGGCGCCATCTTCTTGAACGAGCCGCTGACCATTCGTATTTTCCTGGCACTCGGCCTCATCGCAGCCGGTCTGATCATTGTGAATCGGCCGGCCCGAAAACAGATCCCCGGATGAAAGGCTCCGGCATGCGCGATATTCTCAACGACCTCGAAGCGGGAAAGCAGCTCTCCGATCCGGATCCGGTACGCCGTGCCCAGATCCAGATGAAGACGCACCTGCCGAAACGCTTCTACAAAGCCGTCTCGGTCGCACCGGCCGAAAATGGTTTTGCCGTTCATCTCGATGGCAAGCCGGTTCGCACGCCGGGCAAAGCGCCGCTGGTGCTGCCGACCGAAAAAGCCGCCGCTCTGGTCGCTGACGAGTTCGCCGCGCAGGGTGAAACCATCGACCCCGTGGCAATGCCGGTCATGCGTCTGGTCAATACAGCCATCGACGGCGTCGCCAGCGACCCGCAGGCGGTACTGGAGGACGTCCTGCGCTTCGCCTCGTCCGATCTGCTCTGCTATCGCGCCGAGACCCCGCAAGGGCTGGTCGACCGTCAGAACGAACATTGGGATCCTATCATCGACTGGGCGCGGAGCGCGCTTGGCGCCCGCTTTCACCTCGCCGAAGGGGTGATCCATGTCGAGCAGCCGCGCGAGAGCATTGCGTTGCTCGGCGTTCATCTTGCCCAGCGTGCCGACCCGCTACGGCTGGTGGCCATCCACGTCATGACGTCGCTGACGGGATCGGCGCTGCTGGCGCTGGCCGTCGAGTTCGGCGAGATCGACGGCGACGCCGCATGGACTGCCGGCCATGTCGACGAGGACTGGCAGGCCGAGCACTGGGGACATGACGCGGAGGCTGTCGCCCGCCGTGCCCACCGCAAACGCGATTTCATGGCGGCGGTCGGTCTTCTCGAGGCGCTCAAGGGCTGACCGCAATCGCCGCCCTCATTCGTTTCGCGTAGCACATTGGAGCGACGTGCGTTCCAGTTGGACGTGCGAAGTACGCTCTAAAACTTTGAATCTATGCATCGTGCTTTCCGTAGATCGATTCCGATCTTCGGGCCGATGCATTGGACCAAAGTCATAATCCCAAAGGCGGGCTGCCTCTGGGCGGCGCTTTCTGTCATTTCTCGCGGCGATTGTTGCCCGAGTTCGTGTCTAGGCACGACACCGCGCAGCATCAAGCACAGCGAGATGTCACGGGAGGACGAATTCATGGTAATGGCAGCGACCGCCGGCAGAGCAAGCCGCGGCATGACGCGGGAAGAGAAGAAAGTCATCTTCGCTTCCTCACTCGGCACCGTTTTCGAATGGTATGATTTTTATCTCTACGGCACCTTGGCGGCCTCGATCGGCGCTGCGTTCTTCACTCAGTATCCTGAAACAACGCGCAACATCTTCACGCTGCTGGCTTTCGCCGCAGGCTTCCTCGTGCGCCCGTTCGGTGCGCTGGTATTCGGCCGCATCGGCGATCTCGTCGGCCGCAAATACACTTTTCTCGTCACCATCCTGATCATGGGTCTGTCGACCTTCCTGGTCGGCATACTTCCTGGCGCGGCCAGTTGGGGCATCGCGGCGCCGATCATCCTGGTTGCGCTGCGCATGCTGCAGGGACTGGCGCTCGGTGGCGAGTATGGCGGTGCCGCGACCTACGTCGCCGAGCACGCGCCCGACGATCGTCGTGGCTTCTACACGTCATGGATCCAGACGACGGCCACGCTCGGCCTGTTCCTGTCGCTGATCGTCATCCTGACCGTGCAGAATTCGCTGAGCAAGGAAGACTTCGCGGACTGGGGCTGGCGCATTCCGTTCCTGGTCTCAGCGATCCTGCTGGGCATTTCGGTCTGGATTCGCCTGTCGCTTGCCGAATCGCCGACATTCCAGCGGATGAAGGACGAAGGTAAGGGCTCCAAGGCGCCACTGACGGAAGCGTTCGGCCAATGGAAAAATGCCAAGATCGCCATTCTGGCGCTTCTCGGCCTCACCGCCGGCCAGGCCGTGGTCTGGTACAACGGCCAATTCTATGCGCTGTTCTTCCTGCAGAACGTGCTCAAGGTTGACGGCCAGTCGGTCAACATCATGATCGCTATCGCGCTGGCGCTCGGCACGATATTCTTCGTCGTGTTCGGCTGGCTCTCCGACAAGATTGGCCGCAAGCCGATCATCATGACGGGCCTGGCGCTGGCGATCGTCACGACCTTCCCGCTGTTCAAGGCGCTGACCTGGGCAGCCAACCCGGCGCTCGCCACCGCGCAGCAAAACACCCGTGCCACGATTACCGCTGCGCCTGGCGACTGCAAGTTCCAGTTCAATCCGACCGGAACACGCAAGCCTCTCACGTCGTGTGACATCGCGACGGATTTCCTTGCCAAGAGCTCCGTCCCCTATGACATTGTCACGACAGCGGCAGCGGGGACCGCGGCCAGTGTCAAGATCGGCACCGAAACGGTGACGTCCTATGACGCCGTGGCGGCCGCAGACAAGGCAACTTCAAGCGACGCCGCGTTCAAGAAGGCAATCAACATTGCGTTGCAGGACGGCGGCTATCCGCTGAAGCGTGCTGCGGCCAAGGTCGCCGACCAGAAGCTTGACGCGTTTGTCGCGGCCAATCCGGAACTGAAGCTCGACGCTGCCGCAATCCGCGCCGGCGACAAGACGACGGTTGCGGCCGACCAGGCGATCAAGGACAAGCTGCTGACGGCCGATGAGGCCGCGGCGGGAGCGCCCGAGATCACCGTCTACAACATCCCCGAAGCAGGCGCCTTTGCCATGTTTGCCGACCCTGAACAGGTCAGCTGGGCAAAGGTCATCGGCATCCTGTTCGTCCTGGTCCTTTACGTGACCATGGTCTACGGACCGATCGCGGCGATCCTGGTAGAAATGTTCCCGACCCGCATCCGCTATACCGGCATGTCGTTGCCCTATCACATCGGCAATGGCTGGTTCGGCGGCCTGCTGCCGGCGACGGTGTTCGCGCTCAGCGCCTACAGCGGCGATATCTATTACGGCCTCTGGTATCCGGTGGTGATCGCGGCGATGTCGCTGGTCATCGGCACGATCTTCGTCAGGGATACGCTGGGAACGGACTTGCACGCCAAGACCTGATCCTCGCCTGACAGCAAAATGAAAAGCCCGGCGCGAGCGATCGCGCCGGGCTTTTCAATTCGTCAAAGCGATGCGGAGGAAAGGTTAGCTGTTCCGGTCCTGTTTTTCTTCCTCGATGGCCGCGTCGTGGTACCAGCCGCTTCCGAAATCCGTACGGTTGCGCAATGAAGCAAGTTCTGCCGCGAACTTAGCCTTTCCGCTTAAATTTGAGGCAGAAGCGCGCGCTGCCGCCGGGAACATCAGGATTTTGGCCGACTGACGGGTAGGAGTGATTTCCATTGTCGGTCTCCCTTCTAGTGCAGAGCCTTGCCGATTCAATCTTTCCCAAAGATAGGTTCTGCAATCCAGTTAGGCAATATGATTATAAAAAGATCAGTATCTGCCTGTTATTTATGCAGAACATGCTTGTGATTGATCCGGACGCACTGCGATTACGCGGCAGCGGATTTGTCGGCATGCGGCGTCAGTTTTGTCGCATCCTTCGCCGGCGAGAATGGCACACGAATTGCTTTTTAATAGTCCGGCAGGTCGGCTGCAGGGTGGCTGGCATGCCGGCGCCGTCCAAGGTTCGGTGATCAAAGCAACGAGAGGCTAGAATGACGAAATACAAGCTCGAGTACATTTGGCTCGATGGATACACCCCGGTTCCCAACCTTCGTGGAAAGACGCAGATCAAGGAATATGCCGAATTCCCGACGCTCGACCAGCTTCCGCTGTGGGGCTTCGACGGTTCCTCGACCATGCAGGCCGAAGGCCACTCGTCCGACTGCGTGCTGAAGCCGGTCGCCATCTACCCCGATCCCGCGCGCAGCAATGGCGTGCTCGTCATGTGCGAAGTCATGATGCCGGACGGCGTGACGCCGCATGCATCCAACAAGCGCGCCACCATCCTTGACGACGAGGGCGCCTGGTTCGGCTTCGAGCAGGAGTATTTCTTCTACAAGGACGGCCGCCCGCTCGGCTTCCCCGAGAGCGGCTACCCCGCGCCGCAAGGCCCGTACTACACCGGCGTCGGCTACAGCAACGTCGGCAGCGTCGCCAGGCAGATCGTCGAGGAGCATCTCGACCTCTGCCTTGCCGCCGGCATCAACCATGAAGGCATCAACGCCGAGGTGGCCAAGGGCCAGTGGGAATTCCAGATCTTTGGCAAGGGCTCCAAGAAGGCCGCCGACCAGATGTGGATGGCCCGCTACCTGATGCAGCGCCTCACCGAGAAATACGGCATCGATATCGAATACCACTGCAAGCCGCTCGGCGACACCGACTGGAACGGTTCCGGCATGCACGCCAACTTCTCGACCGCTTACATGCGCGATGTCGGCGGCAAGGACTATTTCGAGGCGCTGATGGCCGCCTTCGACAAGAACCTGATGGATCACATCGCCGTCTACGGCCCGGACAACGACAAGCGTCTGACCGGCAAGCATGAGACCGCGCCATGGAACAGGTTCAGCTATGGCATCGCCGACCGCGGCGCCTCGATCCGAGTGCCGCATTCCTTCATCAACAATGGCTATAAGGGTTACCTCGAGGATCGCCGCCCGAACTCGCAAGGCGACCCCTACCAGATCGCCTCGCAGATCCTGAAAACGATCGCGTCCGTCCCGGCCAGCGCAGAGGTTTCGGCTGCCGCTTGAGCATGCAGTCACGGCGTGGACTTCGTGTCTGCGCCGTGTCTCGCTCTCGTCGCGTCGGCGTTTTGCCAAGGGCGACTACACCAACTGCTCGATTTGTATTCTCCATCCCAAACAAAAAACCCCGCCGGATCGCTCCGGCGGGGTTTTGTTGTCCTTTAGCCGATCCGCTCAGACCGAATAATACATGTCGTATTCGACCGGATGCGGGGTCATCTCGAAGCGCATCACTTCGGCCATCTTGAGCTCGATGTAGCTGTCGATCTGGTCGTCGTCGAACACGCCGCCGGCCTTCAGGAAGCCGCGGTCCTTGTCGAGGCTCTGCAGCGCCTCGCGCAGCGAGCCGCAGACGGTCGGGATCTTCTTCAGTTCCTTCGGCGGCAGGTCGTAGAGATCCTTGTCCATCGGCTGGCCGGGATGGATCTTGTTCTTGATGCCGTCCAGGCCGGCCATCAGCATGGCGGCAAAGGCGAGGTAGGGGTTCGCGCCCGGATCGGGGAAGCGGACCTCGACGCGCTTGGCCTTCGGCGACGAGCCGAATGGAATGCGGCAGGAGGCAGAGCGGTTGCGCGCCGAATAGGCGAGCAGCACCGGCGCTTCATAGCCCGGCACCAGGCGCTTGTAGGAATTGGTCAGCGGGTTGGTGAAGGCGTTGATCGCCTTGGCGTGCTTGATGATGCCGCCGATGTAAAACAGGCAGCTCTCCGAGAGGCCGGCATATTCGTTGCCGGCGAAGGTCGGCTTGCCCTCCTTCCAGATCGACTGGTGGACGTGCATGCCCGAGCCGTTGTCGCCGAAGACCGGCTTGGGCATGAAGGTGGCCGTCTTGCCGTAGGCGTTAGCGACCTGGTGCACGACATACTTGTAGATCAGCATCTTGTCGGCGTTGCGGACCAGGGTGTCGAACTTGATGCCGAGTTCGTGCTGGGCAGCGGCCACTTCGTGGTGATGCTTTTCGACGCGCACGCCCATTTCGGCGAGCACCGTCAGCATCTCCGAGCGCATGTCCTGCGCCGAGTCGATCGGCGGCACCGGGAAATAGCCGCCCTTGATGCGCGGACGGTGACCGAGATTGCCGGTCTCGTAGTCGGTGTCGTCGTTGGACGGCAATTCGGTGGAGTCGAGCTTGAAGCCGGTGTTGTACGGGTCGGCCTTGTACTTGACGTCGTCGAACACGAAGAACTCGGCTTCCGGGCCAACGAAGATCTGATCGCCGATGCCTTCCGCCTTCATATAGGCTTCGGCCTTCTTGGCGGTGCCGCGCGGGTCGCGGTTGTAGGATTCTCCGGAGATCGGATCGAGGATGTCGCACAGGATGACCATGGTCGACTGTGCGAAGAACGGGTCCATATGCACCGTCTCGGTATCGGGCATCAGCACCATGTCGGACTCGTTGATCGCCTTCCAGCCGGCGATGGAGGATCCATCGAACATGACGCCGTCGGCAAACATGTCTTCCTCGACCTCAACGACATCCATCGTCACGTGCTGCAGCTTGCCCTTCGGATCTGTGAAGCGCAGGTCAACGAATTTCACGTCGTTGTCCTTGATCTGCTTCATGATGTCTTTGGCTGTCGTCATGTCATGTTTCCCTATGTGATGACCTTTCGAGGAGATGATCTGAAATCAGAAACCTCAGACCGCGTCCATCCCTGTTTCGCCGGTGCGGATGCGCACGACTTCCTCGATGTTGGAGACGAAGATCTTGCCGTCGCCGATACGGCCGGTCTGGGCCGCCTTGCGAATGGCTTCGATCGCGCCTTCGACCGCGTCGTCGCCGAGCACGACCTCGATTTTCACCTTGGGCAGAAAATCCACGACATATTCAGCGCCGCGATAGAGTTCGGTATGGCCCTTCTGGCGGCCAAAACCCTTGGCCTCCGTAACGGTGATGCCTTGCAGCCCGGCCTCCTGAAGCGCTTCCTTCACTTCGTCTAGTTTGAACGGCTTGATGATCGCTTCGATCTTTTTCATGTAAAAAGTGGCCTCCACTGCCAAAAAAACGGGTTGTGAGCCCCGCTTGCGCCTCCTTCAAGCACGAACTGTGCCAATTTGAGGGGATTCGAAGCGGTATCACGCGATTTCGATGCCATGCCGCGTTGGGGGATAAATTCGCGTCATTCGCCGTGTTGGATGCGTCATGGATACTGGGAACCTACACATTGTCGGCGCTTCCGTCCGCACAATAATTGGGCAGACAGAGCATTTCGCGAGCATTTGTGCTTCGAAGAAGCCATTGTCCCCCAAACGATGTGCTTATAGATCGTGCCATCTCATCACCGTTTGCTTCGAACCGAAAACTGGACAATGTTTGACCACAGGGATCGGGGTTTGACCACAGGGGTCGGGCTTGAGCCAATGCGGATCGGCATCCATGAACAATGAAATTTTGTCTCCGGCCGAAATGGCTGAGGCCGACTGGTTGACGATTTCCGCCGGACCACTCAACGGCATTGGCCTGATGCGCAATGCAGGTGCCGCGGTCGCTGCGGTAGTGCTCGCCCGTTTTCCGGCTGCCAGACGCGTACACGTACTGTGCGGGCCCGGCAACAATGGCGGCGACGGATATGTCGTCGCCCGCATTCTTCAGGACAGCGCCGTCGACGTCTTGATATGGGCATCCGGCTTCCCCAAAACCGGCAGCGACGCGGCGCTCGCCGCTTCGGAATGCCCGGTCAGGCCTCGGCCGCTGTCGGAATTTGCCGCCGAGGCAGGAGCGATCCTGGTCGACGCGCTCTATGGGGCAGGGCTGTCCAAGCCGCTGTCCGGCGATGCCGCCAAGGCAGTCGAGGTCGCGACAGAGCTGAACCTGCCTGTCGTTGCGGTCGATCTGCCCTCAGGTGTATCAGGCGAGAGCGGCCAGGTTCTCGGCCGAGCATTCCACGCCCGGATCACGGTGACGTTTGCGCGAAAAAAGCCCGGCCATCTGCTGTTGCCTGGGCGCGAGATGTGCGGCGAGTTGGTGCTTGCCGATATCGGCATCGGCGGCGGGATCGTTGCGCAGCTTGAACCGCGAACCTTCGAGAACACCCCGCCGCTTTGGCTACAAAGTTTCCCGGTTCCAGCCGTCGATGCGCATAAATACAGGCGCGGCCATGTCGGCGTCTTCTCCGGCGGGCCGTCCGCGACGGGTGCCGCGCGGCTGTCGGCGCTTGCCTCGGCCAGAAGCGGGGCAGGGGCGGTGACGGTGCTGTCGCCGGCGAACGCGCTGCAGGCGAATGCCGCGCATCTGACCTCGATCATGCTGCGCAGGGCCGACAGCATCGCGGACGTACAGGAATTCATCGGCGACCGCCGGCCGTCGGCTTTCGTCCTCGGACCCGGATTCGGCGTCGGCGAAAAAACACGGGATTTTGCCGTTGGCGTGCTGGCCACCGGGCAGCGGCAAGACGGCAGGGTCGACGGGCTGGTGCTCGATGCCGATGGCATCACCTCGTTTCGCGAGACCCCGAAAGTTCTGTTCGAAGCCGCCCGTCGTCTGAACACGCCAGCGCTGGTGCTGACGCCGCATGAGGGCGAATTCGCCAGACTGTTTCCGGACATCGCCGGAGACAGGGACCTGTCCAAGCTGGCCAAGGCGCGCTCTGCGGCCGAGCGCGCCGGCGCAATCGTCGTCTACAAAGGCGCGGACACGGTGATCGCGGCGCCCGATGGCAGAGCGGCGATCAACTGCAATGGCGCGCCATGGCTGGCCACCGCCGGTTCGGGCGACGTGCTGTCGGGGGTCATTGCCGGTTTCCTGGCGCAAGGCATGCCGGCTTTCGAAGCCGCCTGCGCGGCGGTCTGGATTCATGCCGAGGCCGGCAGCCGTTTCGGACCAGGGCTGATCGCCGAGGATTTGCCGCTGGCGCTGGTGCCGGTGCTGCGCGAGCTTGCCGAATGTCGCAACGAGGTGACTGCTCGATGAGCCGCGGGTTCGCCCTGCTTGCCGCAATCTTCGTCGCTGTTTTCATGGCGCACACCGCGCGTGCCGAAGGTCCCGTGACCATTGTCGACGATCCGGCCGTGCTCGCCGCCCTCGATGCCAAAGGTTTTGATTTCGCCAGCATTTTCGGTGTCGATGGCAAGGGCGACCTGAAGACGCTCTATGACAAGGCGCCGGCCTATCACCGGATCGTCGAGACGGTTGCAACCGATGTCGCCGCGCTGCGGGCCGAGATGAAGGCTGGCGGGCGGCCGCTCTACGAAGTCACCGACGGCAATGTCGGCCGCATCATAGACATGCGCTGGCTGAAGACGGACGCCGCGCGCTTCCGGCTGGTCGGCGTCGTCAACAGGCTCGATCGGCGCGATTTCGCCGAGGCGCGCGGCGAAGGGCGCTGCGGCGAGGTGCGTTTCATCTATCGCCTTGCCTACAGCTTCAAGAAAAACGGCAAGGTTCTGGCCTCGCGCCTGCCGTTCAACTTCAATGCCATCTACAGCGCCGCGCCGGATGCCGATGGCGGCTGCGTCGGCGTTGCCGGGCGCTGGACGCCGCAACTCGACGAGTCCGTCGATACCGGCTGGCTCATCGGCGGGCCGCTGGAGAAGGCCGGGCTGAGCTTTGAGCAGCTCGAACTCAACGCCCAGGTGGTGCGCTTTCCCTCCGGCCAGGAGACCGAATTCGGCGGGCAGGCTGCCTACCTCATGCGCATTTTCGGCATCGATGGAGAGGCGGTCAGCGAAAAGCCGCTGGAAAATACGCCCGACGCCGCGCGGCTTGCCGAAGACGCCGCGCTGAAAGCAAAACTCGCCGACTATATCAGCGCCAATGCAGCCGCGGTGGACCTCGGTGTCTATAAGATCCCGCATGAATTCCTGGCGAAGAAAGTCATCTCGTGGTCGACTTTCGGCAGCGCAAGGCAGGCCAATCACCCGTTCACGCCGCTGTTCCAGCCCGCGGATTTTTCTGGGCTCGACTATTCCGCGCTGAAGCTGGTGCGCACGCCGGAAGCGCTGGTCGAGCGGCTCGACAATGGCGCCTGCCAGGGTTGCCATCAGGCGGGTTCGACCGCCGGTTTCCATTTCATCGGCCGCGACGACAAGACGACCTCGCCGCTGAATCGCATCGAGGTCGGCATCTCGCCGCATCTTCATGCCGAGATACCGCGGCGCGAGGCCTGGCTGCGTGCGACCGCCGACGGCAAGGAGCCGAACCGCTTCCGCCCGCTGTCCTTCGCGCCGCCGGCCGTGTGGAAGGACGCTGGCGAGGTCGACTATGCGCCGGCCGAAATGGCGATGCCGTGCCTAATGGCGGAGGATCAGGTCCGCTTCGGCACGATCTGGCAATGCGGCGGCGGCACCGTCTGCACGCCGCTGGCGACTGCGTCGGGCGTGCGGACGAAGCTGGCGCAATGCCTGCTGCCCAAAGACAGCGAAAAGATGTTCTCCGGCCATCCATGCCTGACCGGCTCGATCACCAGCAACCCGGCGCAGCCTTTCAATGATCGCTACAGAATAGCAGGCCAGTTCGCAGCCTTCGCGACCGACATTTCGCGCACCGCCTACACCTGCCGGCCACCGAAGATCGGCGTGCCGGCCGGCATTGCCTATCGCGGCTGCGACGACAAGGATCGTGCTTTTGCCGGCTTCAAGCCGGGCAAGCCGATGCCGAACGAGATCTGCGGGCTGGTTGGCGGCAAAAAATTCGACATTTGCGTGGCGACCAACAATTTCGACCAGTGCCTAGGCGGCGCGGTCAACCGCGGCAACCGGCCGGCCTGCTCGGCCGAGCATTTCTGCCGCGAGGATTATATGTGCCAGTCGCTGCCGCCCGATACGCCTGGTATCGGCAGGGTGAAAGGTATTGGCTTCTGCTCGCCGACCTATTTCATTTTCCAGATGCGCATCGACAACCATGCGACACCCTGGGCGGGCGCTGTCCGCGCCACCATGGGGGCGGGGTTTGGCGCGGCGGAAGCGGAGTGACCGGTACCTCCTCGCAACAATCCAGAGGGATCGCCCAACGATCGAGATAATCGGCGATTTTCGTTGTCCATTCACTATCGAAATGGCGAACCCGCTCTGCGATCATTTCATTGCTCAGCAGGCTCGACAGGGCAGGAACCAAAACCGGCTCTATCGTTGGAACGGAGCTATATCCAAGCGCAGTCAGACGTTCCGACCATGGCGGGTGGTCCGCCTTCTCGTCATCGGCAGCGGCCCAGGCCTTCAGTGCATACTCTTGCAGAATGCTCGTGCTCGACAAGTCGCTGCACACCGCCAGAACTCTATCAAGCGGCGGGCGAGGCGGCGCCATCGCGCCAAGCAACTCACGCTTGAGCGGATTGTAAACCCGGTCGTCGAAGAATTTGTCGGCGGCGGCGATCAGGAGCAGGGCGCGCGCTGCTTCATACGAATCGCCTGACATTGCCGCATGACGATCGGCGTCGATTTCCGCTCGGCGCGATAGCCGTATTCCTTCGCGTTTCAGAGAATACGACAGCGGAGCCATTATCCAGTAAAACAGGCTGCCGGAAACCGTCTTTCCGGGAGGAGCATATTCGAAGATCAAATCGAAGCTTTTGTCGAGCTCGGCGAGATTGAGGCCGCCGTTTGTATCCCTGTTTCTCAGATGAGCGTGTTCGTGAGCAAGGATTGCCGAAAATGCCTTTTTCGTCGGTCACGGCCAGCAACGGGATACCGACGGTCAAGATCACTCGACGGCCGAGCAGACCCAGAAACGGGCGCTCTTCCCCTATGCTGGCATTCAGGTCACTGCTTAGCACAATCGTCGTGTGGCTGGCGCGATGTTTGCCGGCAACGCTTTCCGACACTGCCCACAATTTTGGGGCCGATTCCCGAGTAATCCCTTCCACCCTGCTAGGCCGAAAACCGGCAAACAATGCTCCAAATAACAGAACGAAAGCCAGCATTGCAGCCGGTACGGCAACAGCACCGCCCGCGATAACCGCGAGCGGATGCCGGTCAAGGAGCAGCAGCCAGAGGAGCACCGGGCAGAAAAGCGGCAGAACGAAAAGCAGGACGGCAAACCTGCCGAAGTGCTCTCCCGTGTAAAGGACCAGGCGCGACATCAGCGATGTCACAGCGGGATGTTGTCGTGCTTCTTCCAGGGATTCTGCATATCCTTGTTGCGCAGCATCCTGAGCGCTCGCGCAATGCGGCGACGGGTCGAATGCGGCATGATCACCTCGTCGACATAGCCGCGCTCGGCGGCGACGAAGGGCGACAGGAAGCGATCCTCGTAAGCTTTTGTATGTGCGGCGATTTGCTCCGCATCGCCGATGTCCTTGCGATAGATGATCTCGACCGCGCCCCTGGCACCCATCACCGCGATCTGGGCCGTCGGCCAGGCATAGTTCATGTCGCCGCGCAGATGCTTTGACGCCATCACGTCATAAGCGCCGCCATAGGCCTTTCGGGTGATGACGGTGATCTTCGGGACGGTCGCTTCGGCATAGGCGAACAAAAGCTTGGCGCCGTGCTTGATCAGCCCGCCATATTCCTGCGCGGTGCCGGGCAGAAAGCCTGGAACGTCGACGAAGGTGACGATCGGAATCGAGAAACAGTCGCAGAAGCGCACGAACCGCGCCGCTTTGCGGCTGGCGTCGGAATCGAGCACGCCGGCCAGCACCATCGGCTGGTTGGCGACGAAGCCCACCGTGCGGCCTTCGACGCGCCCGAAGCCGGTGACGATGTTTTTCGCAAAACTCTGCTGGATCTCGAAGAAATCACCCTCGTCGGCAACTTTAAGGATCAACTCCTTGATGTCGTAGGGTTTGTTGGCGTTGTCGGGGATCAGCCGGTCGAGCGACAGATCGTGATCGGTGACCGACTGGTAGCATTCGATCTCGGGGATATCCGCCGTATTGGAGGCAGGCAGCAGATCGACCAGCCGGCGCATCTGCAGCAACGCCTCGACGTCATTGTCGTAGGCGCCATCGGCGATCGAGGACTTGGTCGTGTGGACGAAGGCGCCCCCGAGGCTCTCGGCAGTCACCGTTTCGTTGGTCACCGTCTTCACCACGTCCGGCCCGGTGACGAACATATAGGAGGTGTCGCGCACCATGAAGATGAAGTCGGTCATCGCCGGCGAATAGACGTCGCCGCCGGCGCAAGGGCCCATGATCAGTGAAATCTGCGGGATAACGCCGGAGGCCAGCACATTGCGCTGGAATATCTCGGCATAACCGCCAAGTGCTGCCACGCCTTCCTGGATGCGGGCCCCGCCGGCGTCGTAGAGGCCGATAATCGGTGCGCGGTTGCGCAGCGCCATCTCCTGCACCTTGACCACCTTTTCGGCGTGGGCCTCGGACAGCGAGCCGCCGAACACGGTAAAGTCCTTGGCGAAGACATAGACCGGGCGGCCATTGACGGTGCCCCAGCCGGTGACGACGCCGTCGCCGGCGATTTTGCTCTTCTCCATGCCGAAATCGGTCGAGCGGTGCTCGACATACATGTCGAACTCCTCGAACGAGCCCTCGTCGAGAAAGACGTCGATGCGTTCGCGCGCGGTGAGCTTGCCCTTCTTGTGCTGAGCGTCGATGCGGGCCTGGCCGCCGCCCATGCGCGCCATGTCGCGGCGGCGCTCGAGTTCCTTCAGCACGTCCTTCATCGGTCGATCCTCAAAAACGGAAAGCTGAATTGTGGTAATCACGGCGGCAGGGGAGCGCAAGCGCCGCTTCGCCATGGCTTTCGCTGCGCTGCAACATAACGCCCCTTGCATTTCGCGGCGAACTGGGCCATATGCGGCGACATAGGCGCTTGGGCCGGGAGTATCCGGCCTTCTCGACGAATGAGACTGGTTGCGTCTGTTTTCCCTCTTTCCCGTTGATCGGCAAGGTGGCGAAAAAGCCCCGTGGCATGATGCCTGCGGGCACGACAGCGCAGCCGAGTGGACCTTTACGTCCGCCCGCCTTGTCGTTTCATATCAATTTTCTCGACGGCAGGTTGCGCCCAGCCGCCATCGATGTTTGCGGCTACAGGCCGCGTGAAAGAAGACTATTTTGACCAACGAAAACACCTTAGCCGGTAACACCACCTCGACCGGTAACACTGCGGAACTCACCGGTTTCGCAGCCCTTGGAATTACTGGCGCTCTGCTCAAGGCGACTCATGCCGCCGGCTTTACCGAGCCGAAGCCGATCCAGATGCAGGCGATCCCGCCGCAGATGGAAGGCCGCGACATTTTTGGCATCGCCCAGACCGGCTCCGGCAAGACCGCTGCCTTCGCGTTGCCGATCCTCTCCAAGATCATCGCGCTTGGTACCAAGCGCCGGCCGAAGACGACGCGTGCGCTCATTCTGGCGCCGACGCGCGAGCTCGCCGTGCAGATCGAGGACACCATCAAGATCCTCGCCAGGGGCGCGCATGTCTCGACCGCTCTGGTGCTTGGCGGCGTTTCGCGCTTCAGCCAGGTGAAGAAGGTTGCTCCCGGCGTCGACATCCTGATCGCCACGCCCGGCCGGCTGACCGACTTGGTGCGCGAGGGTGACCTCGTGCTTGCCGACACCAAATGGCTGGTGCTCGACGAAGGCGATCGCATGCTCGACATGGGCTTCATCAACGACGTCAAGCGCATCGCCAAGGCGACCGCGCCCGACCGCCAGACGGTGCTGTTCTCGGCCACCATGCCCAATGAAATCGCCGAACTGGCGAAGGGCCTGCTGAAGAACCCGATCCGCGTCGAAGTCGCGCCGCAAAGCACCGCGGCGGCGGAGATCGTGCAGGGCGTCGTCTTTGCCCGCACCAAGCAGAAGCGCCAGGTGCTGTCCAACATGCTCGCCGACGAGGCGATGAAGTCCGTGATCATTTTTTCGCGCACCAAGCATGGCGCCGACAGGGTGACCAAGGACCTCGAGCGCGACGGCTTCAAGGCCGCCGTCATCCACGGCAACAAGTCGCAGAACGCCCGCCAGAAGGCGCTCAACGATTTCCGCGAGGGTTCGGTGCGCATTCTTGTGGCCACCGACATCGCGGCGCGCGGCATCGACGTGCCCGGCATCAGCCATGTCGTGAATTTCGACCTGCCGGATGAAGCCGAAAGCTACGTCCACCGCATTGGCCGCACCGGCCGTAACGGCATGGACGGCATCGCCATCACGCTTTGCGACCCGTCCGAGAACAGCAAGCTGCGCCAGGTCGAGCGGATCATCCGCACCAAGCTGCCGATCGTTGCCGACCATCTCGGCAGCCCCGATCCGCAGCGCAATCCCGCCGAAAAGAACGAGCGCAGCTTCGAGCCGGCCAACGACCGCAATGGTCGTCGCGACGGCAGGCGGCCAGGCGGCCAGAACAATGGCAAGAAGCGCTTCGGCGAGGCCTTCGCCGGCGAGCGTAAGCCGGAAGGCGCCAAGCCGTTCAAGGGCAACAACAAGCGTCGTTTCGGCGGCAAGCGGCCAGCAGCGCGGGCTGCGTAATCAGATAGCGCATCCAGCCGAGCCTGTTGGGCTCGGCTCGGCTGCTCACAATTGTAAAGGCGATCGGAGCGATGCTTCGGTCGCCTTTTTCGCCTGAGATCTACTTCACCACCGCCTGTACCCACACGACAATGCGCTGCGCGAGGAAAGCTGTGGTTGCTGGCGACAGCGCGTCACCGGCAATGACGTGGTTGTCCCGATCACCGGTATCGTCGACTGGCACCAGTTCGTGCGCGGCGCCCCAGCGCCCGGCGATTTCGCGCGTGCGGTCGGACCGCACGATCCTGTCCGAATCCGAAAAGATGAAGAGGGCAGGGATGGTCGCCTTCTCCACCAGCGCGCCATAAGCAAGCTCGGTCAGCGCCACCATCGGCAGGGTCGCCGCGATCGGATAACGGTGGGTCCAGAATTTCTCGTGCAGCGCATTGCGTGGCACGAAGCTGCGCTCCTTGCCGGCGACCAGCTCGGCGATCTCTCGGCCCCACGGCATGGTCAGGAGTTCGGCGCCGGAAGCCTTGACGCCGAAATTCGGCGAGATGAACACTACTGCCGCCATCCCCTCCGATGCGTCCGGCTGCGTCGCAGCCCAGGCTGCCAGCGAGCCGCCGGTCGAGGTAGCGATGACGATCACCTTGTCACCGATCGCCCGGCCGATGGCGAGCGCTTCCTCGTAGTCGTTGATCCAGGCGTTGACGCTGCCTTCGGCCATGGCGGCACCGCCCTGTCCGTGGCCGGTGAGGCGGGTGTAGTAAAGGTTCGCGTCGAGTTGGTCGGCCACCTCGTCCGGCAGCGGACGAACCTCGCCCTTCGACGCCGAAAAGCCGTGGATATAGACGATCGACAGCGGCGTCCTGGCATGAACCATCGGATCGGCCCAGATGATTTCCTTTTCCAGCCCGTCGTAGATGCCCGATACGGCAGCCTCCTTGCGTACCAGATAGGCTTGCGGGTCATCGCCGATCACGGAAGGATCGAAGCGGATCGTGGTGTCGGCTTGGACGCGCGGGCCAAGCACGAAGGCAAGAAAAAGAATGACGGCGAGACCCAATACCGCAAGCACGATTCGTCGCCCCATCGCAGACTCCACGCAACAATTTTCAACCTATGGCCGCGATGGCAAACAGGCAACGACGTCCCGCCCGCGGGACCGGCAACTTGATGGCCGGTCTATTCGCTCGGCGGCTTGCGGTCGAAATTCAGCGCACGCGCCTTCCAGCGGGTCGCGGTGCTGACGACCCATCGGCAGAACGGTCTCGGCAGGATTCTGAGCAGCTTCAGACCCCAGCTCAAGCGGCGCGGGAAGGTGACTTCGAAGCCGCCGGACTTGATGCCGCGCGCCATGCGGCGCGAGGCGCGATTGACGGGCATCAACCCGGGCATCGGCAGCAAATTCTTCTCAGTCAGCGGGGTGTCGACGAAGCCCGGATTTATCACCTGGATGCGGACGTTCATCTTGTCGAAATCGTATTTCAGCGACTCTGCGAGGATATTGACCGCCGCCTTGGTGCCGCCATAGGCGGCGGTGGTCGGCCAGCCGAAATAAGCGGTGACCGAACCGACTAGGACGATATGGCCGCGGGCGCGGACGCGCATGCGTTCGATGACCGGCACCAGGCCGTTGATGATGCCGAAATAATTGACATCGAAAGACTGGCGAAATCCACGGACGGTGAGGTCTTCGCCAGCGGTGGCAATATAGCTCCCGGCATTGAAGACGGCCAAGACGATCGGGCCAAGATCCTTCTCGATCGCTGCGACCGTCTTTGCCATGCGTCTCTCATCGGTGACGTCGCAAGGATAGGCCGTGACATGGCCCGGCATCTGCGCCGTCTCGACAACAAGCGTGTCGATCGGATCCTCGTCGAGCGCCGTCACCGCGACGGCATAGCCTTGCGCCGCAAGGTCCTTGGCCAGTGAACGGCCGATGCCGCTGCTGCCGCCCGTTATCCAGGCGACGCCGTGCTTCGGGTTGGCCCGATAGAGTGTCATGTCATGCCCTGCTATGCCCTGCGACTTTTTCTTAGCCTGTGCTCTAGCGGTGAAGAAATCGGATGAAAAGAGCGCTTTTCAATGGGGAGCTTCAATGAATGGCGGAACGCAAGGTCTATTTTAGGACATTGCAGCCCAGAAATGCCGCTGGACCAGGCAAATTCTTGCCTTGAAACCGAAGCTTCGGGTTTCTAGGGTTCCGCCGCAAGCATAAAGGAATCTCCAATGCCCCGTTCTGTGATCGAAGCGATCGGCAATACGCCTCTGATCCGCCTCAACAAAGCCTCGGAAGAAACCGGCTGCGAGATCCTGGGCAAGGCCGAATTCATGAATCCGGGCCAGTCGGTCAAGGACCGTGCCGCGCTGTTCATCATCCGCGATGCCGAGCAGCGCGGGCTCTTGAGGCCGGGTGGGGTCATCGTCGAGGGGACAGCCGGCAATACCGGCATCGGATTGACGCTGGTTGCCAAGGCGCTTGGCTACCGCACCGTGATCGTCATCCCCGAGACGCAAAGCCAGGAGAAGAAGGACACGATCAAATTGCTCGGGGCCGAGCTGATCGAGGTGCCTGCCGTTCCCTACAAGAACCCCAACAATTATGTGAAACTGTCGGGCCGTCTAGCCGAGCAGATGGCCCGGTCCGAGCCGAACGGCGCGATCTGGGCCAATCAGTTTGACAACGTCGCAAACCGTGACGGCCATACCCGCACCACAGCGGAAGAAATCTGGGCCCAGACCGGCGGCAAGGTCGACGGTTTCGTCTCGGCGGTCGGCTCCGGCGGAACACTGGCCGGCATCGCCTTCGGGCTTAAGTCCAAGAGCAAGGACGTCAAGATCGCGCTCGCCGATCCGCTGGGTGCGGCGCTCTATAGTTTCTACACCAGCGGAGAGCTGAAATCCGAAGGCAGCTCGATCACCGAAGGCATCGGGCAGGGGCGGGTCACCGCCAATCTGGAAGGGTTCATGCCGGATTTCTCCTTCCAGATTCCGGACGAGGATGCACTGCCGATCGTCTTCGACCTTATCCAGGAGGAGGGTCTGTGCGTCGGCGGCTCGACCGGCATCAACATTGCCGGCGCGATCCGGTTGGCGCGTGAGATGGGCCCCGGCCACACCATCGTGACCGTGCTTTGCGACTACGGCACGCGGTATCAGTCGAAATTGTTCAACCCTGAATTCCTGCGCCAAAAGAAGCTGCCGGTACCGGGCTGGATGGAACAGCGGAGCACAATTTCGGTGCCGTTCGAAAAGGTTGCGTGATGGCTTACAGGACGGAAGCGCTGTTTCGCGACGACGCCTATCTCAGGACGGCCGATGCCACGATTGTCGCCGTCAACGATCGTGGCGGCATCATTCTGGACCGGACGATCTTCTATGCCACGTCGGGCGGGCAGCCGGGCGACACTGGCACCCTCGAACGCGCCGATGGCAGCCTGACCCCTGTTGCCGCCACCATCACCGGTGAGACCAAGGACGAGATCATTCATGTGGCGTTGCCTGAGCAGGCGGTGCTCGAGGTCGGCGAACCGATAAAGCTCGCCGTCGATTGGGAGAGGCGGCATCTGCTGATGCGCATGCACACAGCCTGCCATTTGCTGACCGTCGTCTGCCCGTTCCCGATCACCGGCGCCTCGGTTTCCGAGGACGACAGCCGTGTCGACTTCGACATCCCGGATGCCGGCTTCACCAGGGAAGACGTGACGGCCAGGTTGATGGAACTGGTGCGGGCCGACCACCCGGTCTTTGTCAGGCTGATCACCGACGAGGAACTGGCGGCCAATCCGGCGCTGGTGAAATCCAAAAATGTTCGGCCACCCGTCGGCACGGGCAAGATCCGACTGGTCTGCATTGGCGAGAACGCCTCGATCGACAGCCAGCCTTGCGGCGGCACCCATGTGAAGAGCACTGGAGAAGTCGGCGAGATCCATATCGGCAAGATCGAGAAGAAGGGTCGCGAGAACCGACGCTTCCGAATACGCTTTGGACCGATGCCACCGGCCTGATAAACAGATTGTCAAAGGCGGGCAGGAGAAGAAGAATGGCCGAAGACAGCCCTTTCACCGTCGATGCGGACTGGTTGCAGAAGCGCCTCGGCGAGCCTGGCCTGACCATCGTCGACGCGTCCTGGTATCTGCCGGCGCAGAAGCGCGACGCGCGCGCCGAATATGACGCAGCGCACATTCCAGGCGCCCGTTTCCTGGATCAGGATGCGATCTCGGATCCCGATTCCCCACTGCCGCACACGCTGCCGTCGCCGCAGCATTTCGCCCAATATGTCGGCGCCATGGGCATTTCGGCCGATGACACCATCGTGGTCTATGACGGTCCGGGCTTCTTCTCGGCGCCGCGCGCCTGGTGGATGTTCCGTGTCATGGGGGTGTTCCAGGTCTACGTGTTGGACGGCGGCTTCGACCGCTGGAAAGCGGCTGGACGGCCGGTGACGGCGGAGCCGACGAAGATCGCGCCTTGCGTGTTTCATGCCGACTTCGATGCCGCCCGCGTTGCCAGCCTGGCCGATATGCGCCGGATCGTCGAGACCGGGAAAAGCCAGATCGCCGACGCGCGCTCGCCTGGCCGGTTTGCCGGTACCGAGCCGGAGCCTCGCGCCGGCGTCCGCTCAGGCCATATGCCCGGCGCGCACAACGTGCCGTTCTCGGCGCTTGCCGAGAACGGCGAGCTGCTGTCGGAAGACCGATTGCGCAAGGTGATCGAGGACGCCGGTATCGACCTGTCGAAGCCGGTTGTCACCACTTGCGGCTCAGGCATCACTGCGGCGGCGATCACGCTGGCGCTCGAGACGCTTGGCCATACCGACAACAGGCTCTACGACGGTTCATGGACGGAATGGGGTGGGCTTGGCGATACGCCCGTCGTGACGGGCAAGGATCGACAGTGATGGAAAACGGAGCGCTTGAAGACATCGAGGTCACGGTGACGTTTCTCGAAATGCATGCGCCGCCGGCCTACTCGCCGCCGGTGCCGTACAACCGCCAGATCGCATTGCTGAAGACCAAGGACATTCCGCTGCATTTCTACCGCTACCTGATGGATCGGGTAGGCCGCAAATGGCACTGGGTCAACGTGCTGAGGCTGAGCGACGAGGAGCTTTCTGCAGGCATCCATCGCGAGGACCGCGACATCAGGGTGCTGTATCTCGATGGGTCGCCGGCCGGTTTCTTTGACCTAAAGCCGCATCTGCCGGAAGAAGTGGAACTTGCCTATTTCGGCATGATGGAGCACGCGACCGGCCAAGGCATCGGCCGCTGGTTCCTGGGTGCGGCGATCGCCGCCGCCTGGTCGCACGGTCCAAGGCGGGTGACAGTGCAGACCTGCACGCTCGACCATCCGGCGGCATTGCCGCTCTACCAGAAGCTCGGCTTTGCACCGGTCGCGCAAAAGAAGGAGATCGTGCATCCAATGACCTTCGCCGAGCGTGCGGCCAGTGTCATGCGGCCATGATTTTCTCCGCAAACTGAACCTATTGTTCATCAATGCTTCAGCTTGTCTTCGCCATCTTGCCGGCACCATCAATGCGGCCGAGCCGAAGGAGAAAAGACATGCTGACTCGACGCACATTTGCCGCCGCGCTGGTTGCGGCCCTCGCCATGCCGACCCTTGCCGCCGCTCAGGCAACCACGCCTTCGGCGGCGACGATCGAGCGTCAGCTCGAGGCTGCGCCCCGCGTTAAGCTGCGCCCGAACCAGCGCGTCACCATCCGGGAATTCAAGAGGCGGCCGGACCTGCGGCGCATGGCCCGTTCGATCGATATCCAGTCGATCAATTTCGCCTTTGGCTCGGCGGCCATCTCCGAATCGCAATATGGCAAGATCGAAAACATCGCCGATGCGCTTCAGCGCATCCTGCGGCGCGACCCCGGCGCCCGCGTGCTGATCGAAGGCCATACCGACGCGGTTGGCTCCTTCCAATCGAACCAGATCCTGTCCGAACAGCGCGCCGCCTCGCTCAGGCGCACCTTGGTGCGCGAATTCGGCGTGCCGGGCTATACGCTGGAAACCGTCGGCTACGGCGAGGAATTCCTGCTCGTGCAGACGCAGAACGAGAATTGGCGCAATCGCCGGGTGACGCTCCGCCGCTTCGACGACTTCATCCGCTGAGCCTGTCCGAAATCCGCATTGGCGGCCATCTGTAGGCGTCTTCTGCGCTTCCGGTGCTCACGGACCTGAATGTCCGCGCCGCTCCGGTTCTCGAAGACACCATCATCTGACTCGCCACTGCGATCTTCGAAACAGGCTCAGTCCCCGCGGTCTGGATCAACACCCGGAAAAGAGCCTGGCTTGAATGAGCCGCGCTCTTTACATATCGCTGTCGGTCAAAGCCTACCGCATCGGCCCGAAAATCGGGATCGATTTTCGGAAAGCACGATGCGTAGATTCAAATGTTGGAGCGTCCTTTGCGCGTCCAAAACGGACGCGTGGCGCTCCAATGGTGATGGAGGACCAAACGATGACGGTACGGGTGGTGATGGCTGGTGCGACCGGCTGGGTCGGCAAGGCGCTGGTGCCGGCAATCGGGGCGCAAGGCGACATGGCACTGGCCGGGGCTGTGTCACGCAGCGGTGCGGGGCAGGATTCCGGCCTCCTGATTGGGATGCCTGCCAACGGCATCACCGTTTCCGCCTCTTTGGCCGAGGCGCTGGAGGTGCCGTCGGACGTGCTGGTCGACTACACCAAGCCGCATGTGGTGAAAGACCATGCGCTGCTGGCCATAGAAAAAGGGCGGCACGTTGTGATAGGCACGTCGGGGCTGGGTGCGACCGATTTCGGCGAGATCGACGCTGCAGCGCGCGCCAATCGTGTCGGCGTCATTGCAGCCGGCAATTTTTCAATCACCGCCACGCTGTTGAAGCGGTTTGCCCTGATGGCGGCGAAATACGTGCCGGATGTCGAGGTGATCGACTATGCGAGCGCCAAGAAACCCGACGCGCCGTCCGGCACCGCGCGCGAGCTTGCCGAAGCGCTGGCCGATGTCCGCAAGGCTTCGACCGCGCGGCCGGTCTCGGAGGTCTCGGGTGTGCCGGGAACCCGCGGTGCGGCGGTCGGTACGGGCGAGGGGGTGCAGGTGCATGCGCTCCGCCTGCCTTCTTACATCCTGTCCTGTGAGGCGCTATTCGGCCTGCCCGACGAGCGGCTGACGATTCGTCATGATGCCGGCTCGTCCGCTGCTCCTTACGTGGCCGGCACGCTGCTCGCTATCAGGCGGGTACCGGAGATCACAGGGCTGGTGCGCGGCCTCGATGCCTTGATGGACTGATCCAAATTGGCAGGAATCGGGTGGGAGACGCTGGCGCAGCGGCGTAATTTCGGTCGACGACACCGGAGATTTCGCGATGACCATCCAGTTCAAAAGGCTTGCCCACGGAAGATGTCAGAGCCTTGCAGCGCGGCGCGCCGGACGCATATGGCCTGATACCAGAGCGGAAAATATCCGACGGTGACGGCGTGCCCTGCCGCCACTGCCTGAAGAACGTGGTCGCTGGAGAAGCCTATCTCGTCCTGGCTTACCGGCCATTCCCGAAATTGCAGCCCTACGCCGAGACCGGGCCGATCTTTCTGCATGCCGAAGAATGCGAGCGCGCTGCCAAAGCCGAGGCGCTTCCAGAAATGCTCGAAAGCGCCGACTACATCGTGCGCGGCTACGGCAGGGACGACCGCATCGTCTATGGCAGCGGCGGCGTCATTCCGACGGGCGCCATCGCGGCGCGGGCCGAAATCTTGTTCGAACGCGACGAGATCGCCTATGTGCATGTCCGCTCGGCGCGCAACAATTGCTACCAGTGCCGTATCGAGCGCGCGTGACGATTCGGGCGGTATTCATCCATCGCAGCTGTCGTACGCCTGTCGCATTGTCGCGTTACGGAATGATTGTCGATCGATTTGCCGACCGCGGATGAACCGGCGGGAAGTCTCGATATCAGAGGAAGCGGGGCTTTGGCTCCGCTTTTTTGTTGCCCGCGCTGTCCGCCCCGCATTTCTTCCGCCCAAAGAAAAAGCCCGCCGGAATGACCGGCGGGCTTTGACTGTTGTCTGGACGGTTCTAGTTGAACTTGTACTTCGCACCGATGCGGACGGTATGGAACGAAGGCGTGGAGGTGAGAGTATCGTCCGGCAGCCCAAGATCCGACGAAAAATCCTTCTCGGAGAACTGCGAATAGCGGTACTCGAGGCCGACGGTCACGTTGCTGGACATAGCCGTTTCCAGACCACCACCCACCGAGAAGCCGCTGGAGTCCCAATCGAGGATATCGCCGATGGGTGAAGACGCGTTCAGATCGAAGTGCTGCCAGCTGTAACCACCGAGCACGTAGGCGAGGGTTGATTCGTTGACTTTCATACCGACACGGGCAAGTACATCGAAACCGTAATCAGTATCCAGATTGATCGATCCGCCCGGAACTTCCAACTCCGAAGTCATGCCGGAGTAGCGGGCATCCACCATGACGCCTGCGACCCAGCTGCCGAAATCATGGTCGTAGCCGACGTTCAATTCGCCGAACACGCCTTCGCCACCGATCCCGTTGAACTCGAGGTCGCCAGCCGGCGGAACGTCGATCTGATGCACCGACGCGCCCGCACCAGCGGCGCCGCCGACGTAGAAGCCGGTCCAATTATAGGCAGGAGCCTCAAAAGAGGCGACGCCTCCATTCTGGGCGCCAAAGCGATAGTTGGCAGCAACCTGGAACGTATGCCGCGACGTATCCGTGTCGAGGACGCCGTCCGGTATACCGAACTCGGAAAGAATGTTTTCAGTACCGAAGCGGGTATAGCGATATTCTGACTTGATGGTCCAGTTACTGTTGATGGCCGTTTCAACGCCAGCTCCGACGAAGTAGCCGCTCTGGTCCCAATCGAAATCAAAACCAGCGTTCGTGTCGAATTTGTATTTTTGCCAGGAATAGCCGCCGAGCACATAGCCCAAAGTGTTTGGCGTGAAGAGGTAACCAAGCCGCAAACCAGCGTCGAAACCGTAGGTCTCGCGGACCGAAGCATCGAAACCAGCAACATCGAGCGTGGTTTCAATGTTGCCGGCATGGGCATCCAGAAGTCCGCCGATCAGGAAGCGCGGCGACACCATATAGTCGTACCCAACGGTCAGTTCACCGTATACGCCTTCACCACCAATGCCGTTGAACGAGAAGCCAGGAAGCAGATCGCTGCTGAGCTCGTGGACATTGGCGCCGGCGCCAACGCCAAAGCCGACATAGATGCCACTCCAGTTGAAGGCCGACGTCTCGACGACCGGCACAACCGCGTCGGCGGCATGAGCAACCGATCCGAGCGCCAGGACGGAAACTGCGCCAAGAAGAAGAGATTTTGCTATTCGTTTGCTGGTCATTGCCCCTACCTTTTTGAATGAACCCACCACCCGTCTAGCACCTGCCCAGGCTGGCGGCTGTAACAAAAAAGCCACAGGAAAGACACATTGCAAGCAAGGCGGGCAAAGCCGGTCAGCTAATCGCAAACCGTGAAATTTGCTCGTGGAAAAAGAGCCGCCGAGGGCGTCGGCGGCTCGGTCGGCAGAGGATTGAGCGGCGGGTTCAGGCTGCGAGAACGGCCTTCGGCTCGACCAACTCATAGCCGAGTGCTTCGGCCACCGCGCGGTTGGTGATCTTGCCCTTGTGGACATTCAGGCCGTTGCGCAAATGATGATCGTCGATCAGCGCATTCAGGCCCTTGTCGGCGAGCTGCAGGCCGTAATGCAGCGTTGCGTTATTGAGCGCGTGGGCCGAAGTGACCGGCACTGCACCCGGCATATTGGCGACGCAATAGTGAATGACGCCGTCGACCTCATAGGTCGGCACGGCATGAGTTGTGGCGTGCGAAGTCTCGAAGCATCCGCCCTGGTCGATGGCGACGTCGACCAGCACCGAACCATTCTTCATGCCCGACAGCATCTCGCGGGAAACGAGCTTCGGCGCGGCGGCACCTGGAATCAGCACGGCGCCGACGACGATGTCGGCCGAAAAACATTCCTCTTCCAGCGCCTCGACAGTCGAGTAGCGGGTGTGGACGCGGCCGGCGAAGATGTCGTCGAGCTGGCGCAGGCGCGGGATCGAGCGGTCGATGATGGTGACGTCGGCGCCGAGGCCGACCGCCATCCGGGCGGCATGCAGACCGACGACGCCGCCGCCGAGCACAGTGACCTTGCCGGGCAGCACGCCGGGCACGCCGCCGAGCAGCACGCCGCGACCGCCATTGGCCTTCTGCAGCGCGGTGGCGCCGGCCTGGATCGACAGGCGGCCGGCGACTTCCGACATCGGCGCCAGCAGCGGCAGGCCGCCGCGGTCGTCGGTGACGGTCTCGTAGGCGATGGCCGTCACGCCCGAGGCCAGCAGGCCCTTGGTCTGCTCCGGATCCGGCGCGAGATGGAGATAGGTGTAGAGGATCTGGCCGTCACGGAGCTGAACCCATTCGTCGGGTTGCGGCTCCTTGACCTTGACGATCATGTCGGACTTGGCAAACACGTCGGCGGCCGTCTTGGCGATGGTGGCGCCAGCTGCGCGATAGGCGTTGTCGTCGGCGCCGATGCCGGCGCCGGCGCCGGTCTCGACCAGCACTTCGTGGCCATGCGCGACATATTCGCGGACCGAGCCCGGCGTCAGGCCGACGCGGTATTCGTGGTTCTTGATTTCCCGGGGGCAGCCGACGCGCATCTTTTTTCTCCTCCTGATCCGGCCCTTTTGAGGCACGATCCCTGTTTAGAGATAGTGAACCACGAATCGTCCCGTAAGTGTTTGCGAATGCGCTTGCGCAGAAGGGCACGGCTCGATAATCGTTGCGCAAAATAGCTGGATTGTCGCAGGAATCCCGAACAATGCCGCTCGACAGGATCGATATCGCCATTCTCGAAACGTTGCAGAAGGATGGACGGACGCCCAACGCGGCGCTTGCCGAGAAAGTCGGCCTGTCGCAGTCGGCCTGCTCGCGGCGGCTGGACAATCTGGAGAAATCCGGAACCATCCGCGGCTATCACGCCCGGCTTTCCAATGCCGCTCTTGGCCACCAGATGACGGCGATCGTGCATATATCGCTGTCGGGGCAATTCGAGAAGACGCTGTCGGATTTCGAGGCGGCGATAAAGCGCTGCCCGAATGTCCTGTCCTGCCACCTGATGTCGGGCGAATACGATTATATCCTGCGCATCGCGGCAAAGGACCTCGTCGACTATGAGCGCATCCATAAGGAATGGCTGTCGGCGATGCCGCATGTGACGAAGATCAATTCATCCTTCGCCTTGCGCGAGATCGTCGACCGGACGGCGGTGGGGATGAAGCCGGAACTGGCCTAGGCCTTGAATGCCTCCGTCACCACCCGGTCCATCGGGATGTCATGCGGCTGCGGGTAGATGGTGGCGATGCGCTGCAGTTCGTAGCCGATACCGATGACCAGCGGCTTGAACGGCATTGCCGCCAGCGTGCGGTCGAAGAAGCCACCGCCATAGCCCAGCCGGTACTGTCCCGGATCGATGCCGACGATCGGCGAAATGACGATGTCGGGCAGCACCGGGTCGCCTTCAGCAGGGATCGGGATGTTCCAGACGCCCTTCTCCAGCCGGTCGCCCGCTACGTAAGCGCGAAAGACAAGCGGCTGGCCTTTCTCGACGACAACAGGCAGTGCGGTACGGCCGCCGCGCTCATTGACGGAAGCCATCCATGGGCGCAGATCCGGCTCGCCGCGGAACGGCCAATAGAGGCTGACCATGCGGCCGGCGATGTCGCCGATCAACGCGTCGAGGCTTTCGCCGATGCGCTGCGACATTGCCGTCCGCGCGTCAGCCGAGACAGCGAGGCGCGCCGCAATCAGCCGCTCGCGCTCGGCCTTGCGCCATCGTTTCACGTCGGTCCAATCGGATAGAGGCGTCCGGAATTCCGGGTCGAGCTCATGCATGAAGCAAGGCGGCGAGGAATATTGACCCGGACCGTCGTCATGATCGCTATTCAAGTTCCACTCCTGTCATCAGTTTCAAGGAAATTATACTCGGCGGCAGGACAGGGCATGTACATTCGCGACATCTTAGGGCGGGCAGTCAGCAAGTCGGATGTTGTTGCGGTGCACAAAAGTATCTACATCAGCCTTGGCGAAATTGCTCTCCAGCCCGCTCTCCCGGCTACCTGCTCTCCCGGAGTGAACGAGATGAACGAATCCAGCCATCATGTCGTCGTCGTCGGGGCGGGTTTTGGGGGGCTCGAATTCACACGCGCGCTTGACGGTGCGCCGGTGCGCATCACCATGATAGACAGGCGCAACCATCATCTCTTCCAGCCGCTGCTCTACCAGGTGGCGACCACGGCGCTGGCGACCTCGGAAGTCGCCTGGCCAATCCGCCATCTCCTGCGCAAGCGCAAGGACGTGACGACGCTGCTCGCAACCGTCACCGGCGTCGACCGCATCGGCAAACGCGTGCTGTTCGATGATGGCGGCGCGGTCGCCTACGACACGCTGCTGCTGGCCACCGGCGCCCGCCACGCCTATTTAGGCCATGACGAATGGGAGCCTTTCGCACCGGGGCTGAAGACGTTGGAGGACGCCACCACCATTCGGCGGCGCATTCTGCTCGCCTTCGAGCAGGCTGAGCGGGAGACCGATCCTGCCAAGCGCCAAGCGCTGCTGACGCTGGCAATTGTTGGTGGCGGACCGACCGGCGTGGAACTGGCCGGCACCATTGTTGAACTGGCGCACGACATGCTGCGCGGCGAGTTCCGCAACTTCGATACGCGGCAGACGCGCGTGGTGCTGATTGAGGCCGGTGACCGCATCCTTCCCAATTTCGCGCCGGAACTCTCCGACTATGCCAGCAAGGCGCTCGAGCGGCTCGGGGTGATGGTCGAACTCGGTCGGCCCGTTACACGCTGCGACGCCGAGGGTGTCGTCTTCGGCGACACGCAGCTGCCGGCCAGGACTATCCTGTGGGCAGCAGGCGTTGCGGCTTCGCCGGCCGCCGAATGGCTGGGAGCCGCAGCGGACCGCGCGGGCAGGGTGCTGGTCGAACCCGACCTGACCGTGCCGGGCAGCCCGGAGATTTTTGTCGTCGGTGACGCTGCACACGTCCTGCGTCCAGATGGCCGCATGGTGCCCGGCGTAGCACCCGCCGCCAAGCAGCAGGGCCGGCATGTCGCCGCGACGATCAAGGCCCGGCTGGCCGGCGACGCAACCCCGCGCCCTTTTCGCTACAAGCATGACGGCGATCTAGCGACGATCGGCAAGCGCGCTGCCGCGATCGATTTCGGCTGGATCAAGCTCACCGGCCGGCTGGCCTGGTGGCTGTGGGGCCTCGCGCACATCTATTTCCTGATCGGCTTCCGTAACCGGCTTGCGGTTTCGCTGAGCTGGCTATGGATTTACCTGACAGGTCAGCGCAGCGCGCGGCTGATCACCCAAGGCGATGACGACAGGAACTGACGTCTCCGCCCGCGCACATTCATCCGCACGTCATCTCTTTCTGATGGACTCGCCTTGCTTCGAGCAGGACTTGGCACGCGGTTGAAGGCTGGCACGTCGTTGAAGCCTGTTATGTCGTCGAACAGGAGAAAACATTGAGCCCTGTAAACCACCTGGCGGACATCGATGTAGCCAATCTTTCATGCCATCAAAGGGAACTTCAAGAGCCAAGGCAAGCGAACACGGATCAATGGATAGATTTTGGGGGAGGGCGCTGCTCAACGCCGAAATCACTATGGTTGCAGCCACCCAGATGCAGTAGTTTCACGCATGCGTTATGTCATCGTCATCTGCGCCGTCACGTTCTTCCTGATCTGGGACGGACTCTACAATCAGGGCCGGTATCTCGACACCACGGTCGGGGAGATAACGCGCATCGTGCGCTACATCACCAGTATGGTGTAGGTTTCTTTCCCCCGCCCAACGCGCTGTCGCCGCGACATCGTTGCCGGTTGACGCGAGCGTTTTGCCCACACAAAACACGCTTGCACATCGATCGAGGAGGCTGGGGTTGATCCGGCATATCGTTTTCTTCAGCGCGCGGCACAAAGAGGATGTCGAGGCCGTACGTACGGGCTTGCTGGCCCTGGGCAACATCCCCCATTCCCGCCGTTTCGAGGTGACGCTCAACACCAAGGTTGACCCGCTTTCGGACGAGATCGACGTGGTCGTTTATGCCGAGTTCGAGGATGATGCCGCTCTCGCCGCCTACAAGGCGCATCCGCTCTATGCCGAGACGACCAGCCAGGTCAAACCGCTGCGCGAATTGCGATATTCGGCGGATGTTGTGGCTGCAACCTGAAGAGAAATTGACCGAAGCAGGAGCAACATTACTCTGTCTGAGCGGCGGTCGGTTCGGTCGGATCGGCGCCCGGCCGCTTTGGCGCGTCCCAGACCAGCATGGCGAGAACAGCCATCGCGACGACCGCTGCCGTTATGAAGAGGATCTTTCTCATCTGGGGGACGTAGGTTGGTTTCCGGCAGCGGCAAGTATTCCGGAGGCTCGCATAATGCGGCCACGATAGGCCGCCCGGCTCTTTGCGGCGTCAGGTGAAGCTCTTGAACCAAATTCCGGAATGATGCACACCGCGCCGGCATGACCGAGACGATGACAGCAGGCCCTTGTCCGCTAGGCCCTTATCCGCTTGACCATCTTATGCTGCCGACCGCGAGCCTCGACGTGGCGCGGGCGCGGCTGGTTTCGCTTGGCTTTGTCGTGGCGCCGACCGGTATCCATCCTTTCGGGACAGAAAACTGCTGCGTCTTCCTTGAGGACGGCACCTATCTCGAGCCGCTAGCGGTGGGCAGCGGGCAAGCGGTGGCGAAAGCGATCGCGGACGGCAACGTCTTCGTCGCGCGCGATCGTGCCTATCGCGACAGGTGCGGCAGTGAGGGATTTTCCGCCCTTGTCTTGGGCACCGAAAATGCGGATGCCGATCACGCGCGCTACATCGAAGCCGGCCTGTCTGCCGGAGACATGCTGGACTTTTCGCGCGCCTTCACCGACGCGGCGGGAAGGCGCGACACGGCATCGTTCAAACTGGCCTTCGCCTCCGGCACCGGGGCGACGGACGCATTCCTGTTCGCCTGTGAGCGGATCAATGCGCCGAAAGTAGACCGCACCGCGTTGCAGATCCACCCTAATGGCGCAACCGGCATCATCGAAGTTGTGGCGGTCAGCAACGAGCCATCCAAACAGCACCGAATGATTTCGATCGCGACGCGCAGTCCGGCGACCGGACAGGGGAGCAGCACTGCGTTTGGCCTGCCGAACGCAACCTTGACCTTGCTTGACCCTGTCGCTTTCGAGACGCGCTTCGGCATACCTGCCGGCGCGCCATCGGAACTCCGCTTTGCGGGGATCGTCTTTTCAGTTCTCGCAGGCACGGTCGCCAAGCTGCTTGCAGCCAGTACCGTCGAACACGACATACGCGGCAATGATATTGTCGTGCGGCCGGCATCCGGGCAGGGTGCGACCTTCATTTTCCGGGAGATAGCATGAGCAAGCCCAATTCGTCCGTAACCGTCGGCAATGTCGTCTTCGGCAACACCGCGCCGCTGTCGCTGATTGCCGGCCCGTGCCAGCTTGAGTCACGCCAGCACGCCTTCGACATGGCTGGCGCGCTGAAGGAACTGACTGAGAAGCTGGGGCTGGGCCTCGTCTACAAGACCAGTTACGATAAGGCCAACCGCACCTCGCTTGGCGGCACGCGCGGCGCCGGCCTCGATGCGGCGCTGCCCGTCTTCGACGATTTGCGCAAGGCGTTTTCGCTGCCGATCCTGACCGATATCCACACCGAGGAACAGTGCGCGCTCGTGGCGCCGCATGTCGATATCCTGCAGATCCCGGCTTTCCTCAGCCGCCAGACCGATCTGCTGATCGCGGCGGCAAGAACCGGCAAGGTCGTCAACGTGAAGAAGGGCCAGTTCCTCGCACCGTGGGACATGAAGAACGTTGTCGCCAAGATCACCGGTTCCGGAAACGCCGACGTGCTGGTCACCGAGCGCGGCGTGTCTTTCGGCTACAACACGCTGGTGTCCGATATGCGCGCCCTGCCGATCATGGCCGAGATCGGCGCGCCGGTGATTTTCGACGCCACCCATTCGGTGCAGCAGCCGGGCGGGCAGGGCGGCTCCTCGGGTGGCGATCGGCGCTTCGTCGAGACGCTGGCGCGCGCTGCGGTTGCGGTCGGTGTCGCCGGCGTCTTCATCGAGACGCATCAGGATCCCGACAACGCCCCCTCAGATGGTCCCAACATGGTGCCGCTGAAGGACCTTCGGGCGCTGCTTGAAAGGCTGATGGCATTCGATCGCGTCGCCAAGGGCTGAGCAAGTTTAGGGCTCCGGCCCTAAGTCCCGACCCCCTAAACTTGTAGTCAACAGGTGCCGGTTGTACGCTGCCCAGGCACCGAGTGCCTGGAGGAGGAAGCCATGTCCGTCGCCCGCGTCACCGAAATCACATCATCGTCGAACAAGAGCTTTCAGGACGCCATCGAAGTGGGGATTGCGCGCGCCGCAAAGACCCTAAAGAACGTCGAAGGCGCCTGGATCCAGGACCAGAAGGTCGTCGTCGAGGACGGAAAGATCTCCGCCTACCGCGTCAACATGAAGGTCACCTTCATCCTCGCTGAGTGATCGATCGATTAGCGTCGAAAAGTCTGGAACCTTCATCCGCGCCCCTCATTGTCAGGCATAGCGTCAACGACAACGAGGAGTACACAATGACAACCCAGACAGGACACACTGAAGCCATCGCTGCCTCGCGGGTCATCGGCACATCCGTCTACAACACGGAAGGCACGCACATCGGCGACATCGAGGATGTCATGCTCGACAAGTTGTCGAATGGAATCATGTTTGCCGTGATCGGCTTTGGCGGCTTTCTCGGCATCGGCGAGAAGTACCACGCCATTCCGTGGGCGAGCCTCGACTATGACGAGGACAAGGGCGGCTACGTCGTGCCGTTCACGAAGGAGCAACTGAAGGCTGCTCCCTCCTATTCGATCAACGAATTGACGGGCGCCGACGGCGAGGCCGCGCGTGATGCTTCATACAGTTACTACAAGGTCGAGCCTTATTGGCATTGACTTTGCTCTGCCAGAATCAAAAAGGCCCCCGGCACTGAAACCGGGGGCCTTTTTGCGGATATCTACTCCGCCGCAAGGGTCGACAACTCTACCGCGCCCTGTTGAGGCTGCTGAGTGTCACACGACGTCAAAAACGCCGCCGCGATCAGGAACAAACTCACAATACCGCTCAACTGAGACATGGCGAAACTCCTCCTGTTTCGCCCCGCGCAGCGTGAGCATAAACCAGAAAGCCGCATGCCGCCAAGACTTATGAGTGACATGACTTATGATGACAGCAATTAGTGCTTCGTGAATCGATGTGGCGGAGGTGGCGGCAATATTTGCGGACGCCCCGATTGCGTTTTGCAGCACTTTGGCTAAGACGTGCCCGACGCTTCGTCAGATCAATCGGGGACATCGCAATGACTGCCATCATCGACATTGTCGGGCGTGAAATCCTGGACAGCCGCGGAAACCCGACCGTTGAGGTCGACGTCGTCCTCGAAGACGGCTCGATGGGTCGCGCTGCGGTGCCCTCTGGCGCCTCGACGGGCGCGCATGAGGCGGTCGAACTGCGCGACGGCGGCGCCCGCTACCTCGGCAAGGGGGTCCTGCGGGCGGTAGAGGCCGTCAATGGCGAGCTGTTCGAGGCGATCGGCGGTATGGAAGCCGAGAACCAGATCCACATCGACCAGACCATGATCGAACTCGACGGCACGCCCAACAAGAGCCGGCTCGGCGCCAACGCTATCCTCGGCGTCTCGCTGGCTGTGGCCAAGGCTGCGGCGGAAGCGGCTGGCCTGCCGCTCTACCGCTATGTCGGCGGCACCAAGGCGCACGTGCTTCCGGTGCCGATGATGAACATCATCAACGGTGGCGCCCATGCCGACAACCCGATCGATTTCCAGGAATTCATGATCCTGCCGATCGGTGCGCCGACACTGAGTGACGGCGTGCGCTGGGGCTCGGAAATCTTCCATACGTTGAGGAAGAAGCTGAAGGACGCCGGCCACAACACCAATGTAGGTGACGAGGGCGGCTTCGCTCCTAACTTGAAAAGCGCGCCCGCCGCGCTCGATTTCATCATGGAATCGATCGAGAAGGCTGGCTTCAAGCCGGGCGAAGAGGTTGCGCTGGGCCTCGATTGCGCCGCGACCGAATTCTTCAAGGACGGCAACTACGTCTACGAAGGCGAGAAGAAGACCCGCGATCCGAAGACCCAGGCCAAATATCTGGCCAAGCTTGCGGCGGATTATCCGATCATCACGATCGAGGATGGGCTGGGCGAGGACGACTGGGACGGCTGGAAAACGCTGACCGACCTCATCGGCAAGAAGACCCAGCTGGTCGGCGACGATCTGTTCGTCACCAATACGGCGCGGCTGCGCGACGGCATCCGCATGGGCGTCGCCAATTCTATCCTGGTCAAGGTCAACCAGATCGGCTCATTGACCGAAACGCTCGACGCCGTCGAGACCGCGCACAAGGCCGGCTACACCGCGGTCATGTCGCACCGCTCGGGCGAAACCGAGGATTCGACCATCGCCGATCTCGCCGTCGCCACCAATTGCGGGCAGATCAAGACAGGGTCATTGTCGCGCTCGGATCGAATGGCCAAGTACAACCAGCTCATCCGCATTGAGGAAGAGCTCGGCAAGCAGGCGCTCTACGCCGGCAAGTCGATCGTGAAAGGCTGAGCCCACAGAAAATATCCGGAATGAAAAGGGCGGGGGCATTCCTCGCCCTTTTTGTTTCAACACTCCCAAATCCGGTCATCCGTAACCGTCCATTAAGCACAATCGGGCGAGAAAGGGCGAGGTCGCAGAGTGTTAGAGCGTCCTTTGCGCGTCCAAGCCGACGCGCGGCGCTCTAAGGGATTTGGATCATGTGGACACGTCAGCACAAGCAGAGAAATACCGGTCGGCTGATCATTCCCTCGCTCTGCGTGGCGTTCCTGGCCTATTTCGGCTTCCACGCCTATCACGGCGAATTCGGCATCTATTCCAAGTATCGGTTGCAAGCCGAAGCCGTCGATCTGCAAAGCAAGCTCGATGCCATCAAGGCGCGCCGGATCGACCTGCAGCGACGCGTTCAGCTGATGCACCAGGGTACGCTGGAGAAGGATATGCTCGACGAGCAGGCGCGCAAGGCGCTCAATATGTCCCATGCCGACGAAATCACCATCATGTTACCGGCTACGGCAAGATAACCAAATTCAAGTTAATCGCCGATATTTTCAATGATTTTAACCGCTTAGATGCATGTCAGCCATGCATTTTTCAGCATGGCGAAACGCTTTCTCGCGTGTTAGCCTTCCTAAATCGGTGGGGAGAACTAATCTCCCTCAGTGTCCGCAAGAGACGCCAACAGGGAGTGATGCATGGCCACCGCCGCCAGAAAAGCGCCTGCCAAATCCAGATCCGACGGCAAATCGGCGGGGCTTTCAGCCCCCAAACCTGTCGACTTCACCAAGGACGAGGAGCTTGACGCCTACCGGCGCATGCTGCTTATCCGCCGCTTCGAGGAAAAGGCCGGCCAGCTCTACGGCATGGGCTTCATCGGCGGCTTCTGCCATCTCTATATCGGCCAGGAAGCAGTTGTCACCGGCATGAAGATGGCGCTGATCGACGGCGACCAGATGATCACCGCCTACCGCGACCATGGTCACATGCTGGCGATGGAACTGTCGCCGCGCGGCGTCATGGCCGAATTGACCGGGCGCCGCGGCGGCTTGTCCAGGGGCAAGGGCGGCTCCATGCACATGTTCTCCAAGGAGAAGCATTTTTACGGCGGCCACGGCATTGTAGGCGCGCAGGTTTCGCTCGGCACCGGCCTCGCCTTCGCCAATCGCTATCGCGGCAACAACAACGTGACCCTGACCTATTTCGGCGACGGCGCCGCCAATCAGGGCCAGGTCTATGAGAGCTTCAACATGGCCTCGCTGTGGAAGCTGCCGGTGATCTACATCATCGAGAACAACCGCTATGCCATGGGCACTTCGGTATCGCGTTCGTCGGCCGAGACGGATTTTTCGCACCGGGGCGCCTCCTTCAAGATCCCCGGTATCCAGGTCGATGGCATGGACGTCCGTGCAGTCAAGGCAGCCGGCGATCTCGCAACCGAATGGTGCCGTGACGGCAAGGGGCCACTGATCCTCGAAATGCAGACCTACCGCTACCGCGGCCACTCGATGTCCGATCCGGCAAAATATCGCTCCAAGGAAGAAGTGCAGAAGATGCGCTCCGAGCGTGACCCGATCGAGCAGGTCAAGGCGCGCCTGCTCGACAAGAAGTGGGCCGACGAGGACGAGCTCAAGACCATCGACAAGGAGGTTCGCGACATTGTCGCCGACGCCGCCGAATTTGCCCAGAACGACGCAGAGCCGGATCCGTCCGAGCTCTGGACCGACATCGTATTGTAACGAGAGGGCAAGGACATGCCGATCGAAATTCTCATGCCCGCTCTCTCGCCGACCATGGAAGAGGGCAATGTTTCCAAATGGTTGAAGAAAGAGGGCGATAAGGTTGTCGCTGGTGATGTCATCGCCGAGATCGAAACCGATAAGGCCACGATGGAAGTCGAGGCCGTCGACGAAGGCACTCTAGCCAAGATCGTGGTTCCTGCCGGCACCGCAGGTGTCAAGGTCAACACGCTGATCGCCGTGCTCGCCGTTGATGGTGAAGACATCGACATGGCAGGCGAAGGCATCGGCGAGGAACCTGCCAAGGCTGAAACAGCAGCGCCAGCGCCTGCTGCGGCCAAAAGCGACGGCGCAGCACCTGTCGCCGCGGCGCCGAGAACCGAAATCGCCGCCGATCCCGACATCCCGGCCAGCACGGAAATGGTCTCGACCACCGTGCGCGAAGCGCTGCGTGACGCGATGGCCGAGGAAATGCGCCGTGACGACGACGTCTTCGTGATGGGCGAGGAGGTCGCCGAGTACCAGGGCGCCTACAAGATCACGCAAGGGCTGCTGCAGGAATTCGGGGCGCGGCGCGTCGTCGATACGCCCATCACCGAACACGGTTTTGCCGGCGTCGGCGTTGGCGCGGCGATGGCCGGCCTGAGACCGATCGTCGAGTTCATGACCTTCAACTTCGCCATGCAGGCGATCGACCAGATCATCAACTCCGCCGCCAAGACGCTCTATATGTCCGGCGGCCAGATGGGCGCGCCCATCGTGTTTCGCGGGCCGAACGGCGCGGCCGCCCGTGTCGCCGCCCAGCATTCGCAGTGCTATGCCGCCTGGTACAGCCACATTCCCGGCCTGAAAGTGGTGATGCCCTACACCGCCGCCGACGCCAAGGGGTTGCTGAAGGCCGCGATCCGCGACGCGAACCCGGTCATCTTCCTCGAGAACGAGATCCTTTACGGCCAGTCCTTCGACGTGCCGAAGATGGACGATTTCGTGCTGCCGATCGGCAAGGCGCGCATCCACAAGTCAGGCAAGGATGTCACCATCGTCTCTTTCGGCATCGGCATGACCTACACGGTGAAGGCCGAGGCCGAATTGCGCGGCATGGGCATCGATGCCGAGGTCATCGACCTCAGGACCATCCGCCCTCTCGATTTCGACACCATTATCGCCTCGGTCAAGAAGACCAATCGGCTGGTCGTGGTCGAGGAAGGATTTCCGCAGAGCTCGGTCGGCGATCACATCGCCAACCAGGTGTCGCAGCGCGCCTTCGATTTCCTCGACGCGCCGGTCATCACCATTGCCGGCAAGGACGTGCCGATGCCCTACGCGGCAAACCTCGAAAAGCTGGCATTGCCCAATGTCGCGGAAGTCATCGAGGCGGTGAAAGCCGTGACGTACCGGGGTTAACGAGATGTCGCGCGAACTAGAAGTTCCCGCGGTGGTCGTCGAGAATAGCGAATTCGATGAAATACTCCGCGTCTGGATTGGCTCGGACGCGGTCGTCACGATGCAAGACCTCTTTGGACCAAACGCTCACAACTGGGGCATGGTGCTCGCTGATGTCGGCATGCACATAGCCAGGATGAGACTGGAACAAGATGGCATCCCTGAAATCGAGACGCTTCAGGCATTGGAAGAAGGCTATCGAGGCAGAATGTCGGAGCAGTTCAATATCCAGCACCGTTCGCTAACCGGGCGGAACTGAGGAGGAAAAATGCCGATCAACATCACCATGCCGGCCCTGTCGCCCACGATGGAAGAAGGCAATCTTGCCAAGTGGCTGGTCAAGGAGGGCGACAAGGTTTCGCCGGGCGATGTGATCGCCGAGATCGAGACCGACAAGGCGACGATGGAAGTCGAAGCCGTCGATGAGGGCACGGTGGCCAAGCTGGTGGTTCCGGCCGGCACCGAAGGCGTCAAGGTCAATGCGCTGATCGCCGTGCTCGCCGCCGAAGGCGAGGATGCGGCGGCTGCCGCCAAAAGCGGTGACGGCGCTGCCGCTCCGGCAAAAGCCGAGGCACCAAAAACAGAAGCCCCCAAAACTGAAGCACCAAAGGCGGAAACCCCAAAGCCGGAAGCACCGAAACCTGCGGCCGCACCAGCGCCCCAGGCGGCTCCGATTGCCAACGGTTATGCAAGCGGCGAACGTGTCTTCGCCTCGCCGCTTGCCCGTCGCATCGCCCGGGAAGCCGGTGTCGATGTCTCCGCGGTGACCGGCTCCGGCCCGCATGGCCGCGTGGTCAAGGCCGATGTCGATGCAGCGATTTCCGGTGGCGGCGCCAAGGCGGCACCGGCTGCGAAAGCGGCACCTGGCGGCGCTCCGGCATCTGCAGCGGCAGCCAAGCCAATGTCGGACGACCAGGTGCTGAAACTGTTTGCCGAAGGCTCCTACGAGCTTGTCCCGCACGACAACATGCGCAAGACCATTGCGCGCCGGCTGGTCGAGGCCACCACCACCATTCCGCATTTCTACCTGACGCTCGACTGCGAGCTCGACGCGCTTCTCGCCCTGCGCACGCAGATCAATGCGGCCGCCCCGATGAAGAAGACCGACAAGGGGGAGGCGCCGGCCTATAAGCTGTCGGTCAACGACATGGTCATCAAAGCGATGGCAATGGCGCTGATGGCGGTGCCGGATGCCAACGCGTCATGGACCGAGAGCGCCATGGTCAAGCACAAGCATGCTGATGTCGGTGTCGCCGTGTCGATCCCCGGCGGGCTGATCACGCCGATCATCCGGCGCGCCGATGAAAAGACGCTGTCGGTCATCTCCAACGAGATGAAGGATCTCGCTAGCCGTGCCCGCAGCCGCAAGCTGAAACCGGAGGAATACCAGGGCGGCACCACGGCGGTGTCCAATCTCGGCATGTTCGGCATCAAGGACTTTGCCGCCGTCATCAACCCGCCGCATGCGACGATCCTGGCGGTCGGCGCCGGCGAGGAGCGCGCGGTAGTCAAGAACGGCGAGATCAAGATCGCGGCAATCATGTCGGTGACGCTGTCGACCGATCACCGCGCCGTCGACGGCGCGCTCGGCGCCGAACTGCTCGTCGCCTTCAAGCGCATGATCGAAAACCCGATGGGCATGCTGGTCTAGAAAGGAAGAAGGCGGTGCGGAAATTCTTCACCAGCCTTTTTGCCTTCAGCCCTTCCGGCGTCGCAACGATCGTGTGCAATGGCTGTTGGTGCGCTGGCGGGTGAGGCGCGCGCGGGCAGATTTCAGCAGGAGGGGGGCAAACGCATGAAAACAGTCCTTTGCTACGGCGACTCGCTGACCTGGGGCTATGATGCGGCAAGTCTGGATCGCCACCCGCTCAAGGACCGCTGGCCGAGTGTGCTGCAGGCGACGTTGGGAGGCGATATCCAGGTCATCGCCGAAGGCTTGAACGGCCGCACAACGGCTTTCGACGACCATCTGGCCGGCGCCGACCGTAACGGCGCCAGAGTGCTGCCGACGGTGCTGATGACACATGCGCCGCTCGACCTGATCGTCATCATGCTCGGCTCCAACGACATGAAGCCGTGGATCCACGGCAATCCGGTCGCTGCCAAACAGGGCATCCAGCGCCTGATCGAGATCGTGCGTGGGCACGACTACCCGTTTGATTGGCCGGCGCCGCACATTCTGATAGTTGCGCCGCCCGCGGTCAGCCGTACGGAAAACGCCGAATTCAAGGAAATGTTCGCCGGCGGCGATGAAGCGTCGAAGCGGTTGGCGCCGCAATATTCCGCCCTTGCCGACGAGGCCGGCTGCGGCTTTTTCGATGCCGGCTCGGTGGCCGAGACCACGCCGCTCGACGGCGTCCATCTTGACGCGGAGAACACGCGGAAAATCGGGCAGGCACTGGCGCCAATCGTGCGCGTCATGCTGGAATTGTGAATCAGGAGAAAATCCGTGGCTGAGAACTACGACGTCATCATCATTGGCTCCGGCCCCGGCGGCTACGTCACGGCGGTGCGTTCCGCCCAACTCGGCTTCAAGACGGCGATCGTCGAGCGTGAGCATCTCGGCGGCATCTGCCTCAACTGGGGCTGCATCCCGACCAAGGCGCTGCTGCGTTCGGCCGAGATCATGCACTATTCCGATCATCTGAAGGACTACGGCTTGACGATCGACGGCAAGGTGAGCGTCGATACCGCTGCCGTGGTCGACCGCTCGCGAAAGGTCTCGCTGCGGCTCAACGGCGGCGTCGCCTTCCTGATGAAGAAGAACAAGGTCGACGTCATCTGGGGCGAAGCCAAGCTCTCCAAGGCGGCTTCCGGCGATAAACCGGGCGAGATCGTCGTGTCGAAATCGTCGAAGAAGCCGATGGAGCCGCAGCCGCCGGCGCCCAAGGGCGTCAAGGGTGAAGGCACTTATACCGCCAAGCACATCATCCTGGCGACCGGCGCCAGGCCGCGGGCGCTGCCAGGCATCGAGTCCGACGGCAAGCTGATCTGGACCTATTTCGAAGCGATGGTGCCGAAGGAAATGCCTAAATCGCTGCTGGTGATGGGTTCGGGCGCAATCGGCATCGAATTCGCCTCATTCTACCGCACCATGGGCGCGGAGGTGACGGTGGTCGAGTTGTTGCCGGCGGTAATGCCGGTCGAGGACGCCGAGGTCTCGAAATTCGCGCAAAAGCAGTTCGAGAAGCAAGGCATGAAGATCATCCTCGAGGCCAAGGTCACCAAGGTCGAGAAGGGTGCGAACTCGGTCACCGCGCATGTCGAGATGAAGGATGGCAAGGTTGAGAAGATCACCGCCGACCGGATGATCTCGGCCGTCGGCGTGCAGGGCAACATCGAGAATCTCGGCCTCGAAGCGCTCGGCGTGAAGACCGAACGCGGCTGCGTCGTCGTCGACGGCTACGGCAACACCAATGTGCCCGGAATCTATGCCATCGGCGACGTTGCCGGCCCTCCTATGCTCGCCCACAAGGCCGAACATGAAGGCGTGGTGTGCGTGGAGAAGATCGCCAATTTCCCCGGCGTGCATGCCACTGACAAGCTGAAGATTCCGGGCTGCACCTATTGCAACCCGCAGGTTGCCTCCGTCGGGTTGACCGAAGCGAAGGCGAAGGCCGAGGGCAAGGACATCCGCGTCGGCCGCTTTCAGTTCGCCGCCAACGGCAAAGCCATCGCGCTCGGCGAAGACCAGGGTTTCGTCAAGACCATCTTCGACAAGAAGACCGGGCAGTTGCTCGGCGCGCATATGGTCGGCGCCGAAGTGACCGAACTGATCCAGGGCTTTGTCGTGGCGATGAACCTGGAGACCACCGAGGAAGAACTGATGCACACGATCTTCCCGCATCCGACGCTGTCGGAGATGATGAAGGAAAGCGTCCTCGACGCCTATGGCCGCGCGCTGAACGCGTGATAAATTGACCGCGTGAGACTCGACACGTGAAAGCCAAGGAACTCAACGGCAAGGTAATTCGTTTCCGGATGCATTCATCACACAAGGAGAGGGCATATGGACGTGAATGGCGTGGGCTGGATCGCAGCCATCATCATCGGCGGTTTGGCAGGGTGGCTTGCCGAGATGTTCATGAAAAGCAACATGGGCATCTTGATGAATATCGTTCTTGGCATCGTCGGCGCGATCGTGCTGAATGCCATCCTGCAGGCGCTCAACATCGGCGCCTTCGGCGCCGGCTGGATCGCCTATCTGATCACGGGTTTCATTGGCGCCTGCCTGCTGATCTGGGTAGGGCGCATGGTACGCCGTTAGCTGCTGAACTCTTGCCATGCGAAAACGGCTGTGGCGTCATGCGCCGCCGCGGCCTTTTTCTTTGCAGCGAAAAGTCCTAGATGACTTGTGAAAGCGAACGCCGGAAGGCGATCGCGAATGAACTGGATTTCTAATGGTCACCGTCCTCGACACGATCGCCAATGCGCCGCGCCTGCGGCATCCTGAAAAGGCGCACAAACCTGACCAGGATGTGCTGCGCAAGCCCGACTGGATCCGCGTCAAGGCGCCGGTGTCGAAAGGCTATGCCGAGACGCGCGAAATCGTGAAATCGCACAGACTGGTGACGGTCTGCGAAGAGGCCGGTTGCCCTAATATCGGTGAGTGCTGGGAGAAGAAGCACGCCACCTTCATGATCATGGGTGAGATCTGCACGCGCGCCTGTGCCTTCTGCAACGTCGCCACCGGCATTCCGACCGCGCTTGATCCCGATGAACCGGCGCGCATCGCTCACGCCGTCAAGCAAATGGGTCTGAGCCATGTCGTCATCACCTCAGTCGACCGCGACGATCTCGCCGATGGCGGAGCTCAGCACTTTGCCGGGGTCATCCGCGCCATCAGGGCTGCAACGCCTTCGACGACGATCGAAATCCTGACGCCCGACTTCCTGCGCAAGGAAGGCGCGCTGGAGATCGTCGTGGCGGCGAAGCCGGACGTGTTCAACCACAATCTGGAGACCGTACCGTCGAACTATCTGACGGTCCGGCCCGGCGCCCGCTATTTTCATTCGATCAGGCTCCTGCAGCGGGTCAAGGAACTCGACCCGTCGATCTTCACCAAATCCGGCATCATGGTTGGCCTCGGCGAGGAGCGGAACGAGATACTGCAGTTGATGGATGATCTGCGTTCGGCCAATGTCGACTTCATGACCATCGGCCAGTATCTGCAGCCGTCGAAGAAACACCACCCTGTGATCCGTTTCGTCACGCCGGAGGAATTCAAGTCCTTCGAGACGATCGGCAAGACCAAGGGCTTCCTGCTGGTGGCATCGAGCCCGCTGACGCGTTCGTCGCATCACGCCGGCGACGATTTCGCCAAGCTGCGCGCGGCACGGGAAGCGTTTCTCAGGAAGTCAGCCTAACACACTGGTTTCATGCCACAATTCGAAGCCCATCGCCGCGTTGCGCATACGCCGGAACAGATGTTCGCTCTGGTCGCCGATGTCGAATCCTATCCGCAATTCCTGCCGCTTTGCGAGGCACTTACGGTTCGCTCGCGCAAGGAACGCGACGGACGCACCCTGCTCATCGCCGACATGAGCATTGGCTACAAGGCGATCCGCGAGACTTTCACGACCCAGGTGCTGCTAAAACCTGGCGAGAAAGCCATCGACGTCAAATACATCGACGGTCCGTTCAAATATTTGAGCAATGCCTGGCGTTTCGAGCCGGCCGATGGCGGTTGCAACGTATGCTTCTTCATCGACTACGAATTCAAGAGCCGTATTCTGGGTGCGGTGATGGGAGCGATGTTCGATCGCGCCTTCCGCATGTTCTCCGAAGCGTTCGAGAAGCGCGCCGACGTCATCTATGGCGCAACGCCGGCAGCCTGATCCGCAGCGAGTGCGCGCAAGCCCAGTTCAAGCGCATGCCTGACCGTCTCCCGGCGGATGAAATTGCGGCCTTTGTCGGCGAACAACTGACATTCGCTGACGACCGGCCGGCCAGTCAGGGCGATACCGAACCAGACCAGGCCGACGGGCTTTTCCGCCGAGCCGCCGCCCGGACCGGCAACGCCGGTAACGGCAAGGGTGAGTCCGGCGCGCGAATGGGCCAACGCGCCGGCCGCCATCTCGACTGCGGTTTCCCGCGAGACCGCGCCGTGCGTCTCAAGCGTGGCGGCGGAAACGCCGAGCATCTCAGTCTTGGCCTCGTTGGAATAGGTGATGAAACCCCGGTCGACCACCGTGGAAGAGCCGGCGATGTCGGTAAGGGCGGCGATGATCATGCCGCCTGTGCAGCTTTCGGCCGTCGCCAGCATGATGCCACGCTGTCGGCAGGCCTGAAGCAGGGCAACTGCGAGATCGCTGCTGCTCATTCGGGGACATCCCCCGGAAATACGACGCTGGCGGTGGCGATAGCCGCTATGCCTTCCTCGCGTCCGACAAAGCCGAGCTTTTCGTTGGTTGTCGCCTTGATAGAGATACGGTCTCGGGAAATTGCCAGCATTTCCGAAAGGATTTCGGTCATTGCTTCGCGATGTGGGCCGACCCGGGGCGCCTCGCAGATCAGCGTGATGTCGGCATTGGCGATGCGCCCGCCGCGCGCACGCACCAGTCTTGCCGCATGTTCGACGAAGATCCGCGAGGCCACGCCTTTCCACTGCGGATCCGACGGCGGGAAATGCGTGCCGATGTCGCCGGCGCCACAGGTGGCGAGCAGCGCGTCGGTCAAGGCGTGCAGGCCGACATCGGCGTCCGAATGGCCGGCCAGTTTCTTGTCGTGCGGGATGGAGACGCCGCACAGGGTCACATGATCGCCGGGCTCGAACGCGTGGACGTCATAGCCATTGCCGGTGCGGATATCCGGAAAACGCAGCCGCTCGCCGGAAAGCCGCTGATCCGCCATCGAAATATCCCTTGCCCAGGTGAGCTTGACATTGTCCGGCGAGCCCAGAACGATTTTCACCGGAATATGCGCCCATTCGGCAATCGCGGCATCGTCGGTGAAGTCCGCCTTGCCCAAGTGATGGGCCTTTTCGTGGGCGGCCAGGATCGGCCAGAACGGGAAGCCTTGCGGCGTCTGGGCGGCATGAAGCCCGTTCCTGGAAACCGTCTCCCCGATCATGCCGGCGGCCGACTCACGTTTTAGCGTGTCGGCGACGGGTAAGGCAGGCAACGCTCCCTGGCGCTCGCCGATAGCGGCGATCGTACGGTCTATCAATTCGGCATCGACGAACGGGCGAACGGCATCATGGACCAGAACCTGGCTCGGTGCATGGCCTCTCAGCGCAAGCAGCCCGAGCCGGACGGAGTCCTGCCTGGACGCGCCACCGGTCACCGTGATGACCCGATCGGCGTTGGCTCCGGCGGCGCTGCGAAAAAGCGCACTGTCGTCGGCGTGGATGGCGACGACGACAGGACCGATTCTCGGATGCGCCAAAAACATATCCAATGTGCGCGCGATGACGGCACGGCCACCGATCCTCTGGTATTGCTTCGGGCCGTCGGTCTGACCGGCGCGCGCACCGCGGCCGGCGGCGACGATAACCACGGCAACCCTAGAGTCCGTAGCCAAAGCTCGCATTTCGCTTGCATCTGTCATGCCGAGACGCTTAGCGCATGATCCCGAAAAGTGGAATCGCTTTTCGGAAGAGATCATGCGCAGATGCAAAGTGCCAAAGCGTCCTTTCCTAAAGACGTACGCCGCCGAGGGCGCGGGTATGGGCCCCAGGCCAGCATTTTTCCCAAATGCGCCTTAATGTGACGTCATTGCGCGTTGCACATTGCTGCCATTCTGGCTAGAGAATGTGCAGCAACTAAAGATGCTTGGTTTTTGTGCATGTATGACCTCACCAAATTGGCTTCGCCGCTGGACGTGGGTAGGGTGAGAATCCGCAATCGCGCTTTTCTCGCGCCCATGTCGGGCATAACCGATGAGCCGTTCCGGCAGCGTGCCTATGCGCATGGCGCCGGATTGGTCGTGTCGGAGATGGTGGCGAGCGGCGAGCTTGCCAGGGGCAGGGCCGGTTGCGGCCTTCGCATCCGCCATTCCGGGCTGCCTGTGCACATGGTCCAGCTTGCCGGCCATGAGGCGGCGCATATGGCCGAGGGCGCTCGAATCGCCGCGGGCGAGGGCGCCGACATCGTCGACATCAACATGGGCTGCCCGGCCAAGAAGGTGACGGGCGGCTATGCCGGTTCGGCGCTGATGCGCGATCTCGATCACGCTTTGTCGTTGATTGAGGCGGTGGTCGGCGCCGTCGAGGTGCCAGTCACGGTCAAAATGCGGCTCGGCTGGGACGAAAGCGCGCTCAACGCGCCGCTGCTGGCGCGCCGCGCCGAGCAGGCGGGCGTCCAGATGGTGACGGTGCATGGCCGCACGCGCTGCCAATTCTACCAGGGCAAGGCCGACTGGCGCGCCATCGCACGCGTAAAGCAGGCTGTATCGATACCAGTCGTTGCCAATGGCGATGTCGGATCGCCGGCGGAGGCAGCAATGATCCTCGACCAGTCGGGCGCCGACGCGGTGATGATCGGCCGCGCGCATTATGGCGCGCCCTGGACGGCAGGCAGCATCGCGGCAGCCGCGGCAAAAGATGCGGCGCCCGGCGTGCCCGAAAGTCCGCAAGCGCTGGCCGACTACATCGTTGCCCACTACGAGGACATGCTAACGCTCTACGGCATCGAAAGCGGCGTGCGCCAGGCGCGCAAGCATCTTGGCTGGTATCTCGACCGCCACGCTGTTGGCATCGTTGATGAGCAGCGAAAGGCCATCCTCACCTCCTTCGAGCCTGTCCGCATCGTAGCCGCGTTGCGCGAGGTGTTTTCACGCGCTGCCGAGGCGATGAACCTGCGGAGCGCAGCATGAACGCCACGCTTACACAGAGCATGGATATGGCGGACGCCGCTCACATTGTGCTCAACACCATCCGCCGCCCGGTGATCATGGTCGATGCGGAAGGGTTCATCACCTTCGCCAATGCCGATGCCGAGGATTTCTTCCGCTCGAGCGCGACCATGCTCGCCCGCAATACTCTCCCCAAGCTCATTCCCTTCGGCAGTCCGCTGCTGACGCTTGTCGACCAGGTGCGCGAGCGCCGGGCACCCGTCAACGAATACCGGGTCGACGTATCGTCGCCGCGCCTCGGCATCGAGAAGGTCGTCGATCTCTATGTCGCGCCGGTGTCGGAATTCCCGGGCGCCGTCGTGGTGATGTTCCAGGAGCGATCGATGGCCGACAAGATCGACCGGCAGATGACGCACCGCGGTGCGGCACGCTCGGTAACCGGCCTTGCCGCGATGCTTGCCCACGAGATCAAGAACCCGCTATCCGGCATCCGGGGTGCTGCCCAGCTGCTCGAACTGTCGGCTTCCGACGAGGATCGCGCGCTGACCCGGCTGATCACCGACGAGACCGACCGCATCGTCTCGCTGGTCGATCGCATGGAGGTGTTTTCCGACGAGCGGCCCATCGATCGCTATCCGGTCAACATCCATGTCGTGCTCGACCATGTGAAGGCGATTGCCAAGAACGGTTTTGCCAAGCGGATCAAGATATTGGAGGATTATGATCCATCATTGCCTCCGGTTTTCGCCAACCGCGACCAACTCATCCAGGTGTTCCTCAACCTGGTCAAGAATGCGGCCGAGGCCATTGGCGGCGATCCGCAAGGCGAGATCACTCTGTCGACCGCATTCCGGCCGGGCATCCGTGTTTCCGTTCCGGGAACGCAGGGCCGCGTGTCGCTGCCGCTGGAATTCTGCGTGCGCGACAACGGTTCTGGCGTTTCCGAAGATATCCTGCCGATCCTGTTCGATCCCTTCATCACCACCAAGCCGAACGGGTCGGGGCTTGGTCTGGCGCTGGTCGCGAAAATCGTCGGCGAGCATGGCGGCATCATCGAATGCGATTCGACGCCGCGCGCAACCACCTTCCGCATCCTGATGCCAGCCTGGAAAGAAACGCCGTTCGGCACAGACGATGATGGCGAAGGAGACCGCAAATGACGGTTCGCGGCAATATTCTCGTCGCCGACGACGATGCGGCGATCCGCACGGTCCTCAATCAGGCGCTTTCGCGCGTCGGCCACGAGGTGCGCGTGACGTCCAACGCCTCGACGCTATGGCGCTGGGTGGCGGCCGGCGAGGGCGATCTCGTCATCACCGACGTTGTCATGCCGGACGAGAACGCTTTCGACATGCTGCCGCGCATCAAGAAGGCGCGACCGGAACTGCCCGTCATAGTCATGAGTGCCCAGAACACGTTCATGACCGCGATTCGTGCCTCCGAAACCGGCGCCTACGAATATCTGCCGAAACCGTTCGACCTGACCGAGCTTCTCAGCATCGTCAACCGGGCGCTTTCCGAGCCCCGACGGCCGAAGATCGATGCGCGGGCAGACGAGCCGCCGGAAACGATGCCGCTGGTCGGCCGCTCGGCCGCCATGCAGGATATCTACCGCATGCTGGCGCGTATGATGCAGACCGACCTGACGGTGATGATTTCAGGTGAATCGGGCACCGGCAAGGAACTGGTGGCGCGCGCGCTGCACGAATACGGCCGCCGCCGCGGCGGCCCCTTCGTCGCGATCAACATGGCGGCGATCCCGCGCGACCTGATCGAATCGGAACTGTTCGGGCACGAGAAAGGCGCCTTCACCGGTGCGCAGAACCGCTCCACCGGCCGTTTCGAGCAGGCCGAAGGCGGCACGCTCTTCCTCGATGAGATCGGCGACATGCCGATGGAAGCGCAGACGCGCCTGCTGCGTGTCCTGCAGCAGGGCGAGTACACCACTGTCGGCGGCCGTACGCCGATCAAAACCGACGTCCGCATCGTCGCCGCCACCAACAAGGATCTGCGCACGCTGATCAATCAGGGGCTTTTCCGCGAGGATCTGTTCTATCGCCTGAATGTCGTGCCGCTAAGGCTGCCGGCGCTGCGCGAGCGGTCTGAGGACGTTCCAGATCTCGTCCGGCACTTCTTCAAGCTCGGCGCCAGCGAAGGCCTGCAGACCAAGCGCATTTCCACCGGCGGCATCGAGCTGATGAAGCGCTATCCGTGGCCAGGCAACGTGCGCGAGCTCGAAAATCTTGTCCGCAGGCTTGCCGCACTCTATTCGCAGGATGAGATTTCCGCCGAAATCATCGAGGCGGAACTGAAGACCGGCGAGAGGCCGGTCGTTCCCGCTGGCGGCAACCTCATTCCCGACGATCTCTCCATCGGCCAGGCGGTGGAACATTTCCTGCAGCGCTATTTTGCTTCGTTCGCCGGCGAGTTGCCGCCCGCCGGCCTCTATCAGCGCATTCTCTCCGAGGTCGAATATCCGCTGGTGCTGGCCTCGATGACGGCAACCCGCGGCAACCAGATCAAGGCTGCGGAACTCCTGGGGCTCAACCGCAACACGCTACGCAAGAAAATTCGCGAACTCGGCGTCAACGTCTACAAATCGACCAGGCCGGCATAGCGAAGCCTTTTCCGGGGATCGATCGCCGAAACATTTCCGTCCAGGTCACACTTGTTGCATAATCGCCACAATGCGTTGCATACATCCGACGCAATCACTGGCTCTAGACGGCGACATGGCTCCACAGGCACAGACACCGAGCGAAGCGCTTTTCAGCGAACCTGGCACACGGGACGGGCGCCGGCTGCTTGCGCTGCCCGGCGTGGTGGCAATTGCCGGTGCGCTGGTTACGGCGGCGATCTCCTTCGCCATCCTCGTCGGCGCCACGCCGATCACGCCGGACGAGAGGACCACGCTGGCGCTTATCGCCCTCAATGCGGCGTTCATCCTGTTTCTGATCGCGCTGGTCGGCCGCGAAGTGCATCGTATCGTGATGGCGCGCCGGCGCGGCAAGGCGGCGTCGCGGCTGCATGTACGGATCGTGGCGATGTTCGCGCTGGTCGCCGCGATTCCCGCCATCATGGTGGCCATTATCGCCTCGATCACACTCGATATCGGTCTTGATCGCTGGTTCGAGATCCGCACCAAGACGATCGTCAATTCGTCGCTGTCGATCGCCGATGCCTATGTGCAGGAGAACGCGCGCAATCTCCAGGGAACGACCCTGTCGATGGCTTACGATCTCGACGCCTCCCGTGCGCTCTATGGCCTCGATCGAACCGGCTTCCTCGATCTCATGAACAAGGAAGCCGTCGGACGCTCGCTGGCCCATGCCGCACTGGTCAGGCCCGACGGTTCGTTCGTCATGAGCGCCAAGACCGACGCCGATTTTGCCATGCCGGAGCCGCCGGAAGGCGCCATGAGCAGTGCCGCCGACGGCAGGCCGGTGCTGATCGAGCCGAAGACGCGCAACATCATGGGCGCAATCGTCAAACTGCGCGAGATCGAAGGGCTCTATCTCTACACCATCCGGCTCGTCGATCCCGAGGTGATCAAGGCCCGGCAGATTGTCAGATCCAACACCGACGAATATCGCGGTCTGGAAGACAATCGCCGCACTTCGCAGGTGGCGTTCGCACTTCCCTACCTGTCGCTGACGCTGATCATCATTCTGTCCGCCATCTGGACCGGAATCGCCGTGGCAGACCGCCTGGTGCGGCCGATCCGCCAGCTCATCGGCGCGGCCGACGAGGTCGCGACCGGCAATCTCGACGTTGCCGTGCCGGTTCGGCCCTCCGACGGCGACGTCGCCTCGCTCGGCGACACCTTCAACAAGATGCTGCTGGAACTGAAATCGCAGCGTAACGAGATACTGTCCGCCAAGGATTTGATCGACGAGCGGCGGCGTTTTTCGGAAGCCGTGCTTGCCGGTGTCACCGCCGGCGTCATCGGCGTCGATCCATATGGCATCGTCGCCATCGTCAACCGGTCGGCTGAAACGATGCTGGCCATATCCGCTACCGCCGCACTCGGGCAAAACCTCTCCGCCGTGCTGCCGCATGTCGGCCGCGTCTTCGAGATCGGCCGCAAGTCGGGCAAGCCTGTCCACCGCGAGCAGGTGACCTTCTATCGCGCCGGTACGGAGCGGACCTTCAACGTGCAGATCACGGTCGAGGCCGGCGACGACGGTTCGGAGGAGAAGTCCTATGTCGTAACGGTCGATGACATCACCGATCTGGTCCAGGCGCAGCGTTCCTCGGCCTGGGCGGATGTGGCACGGCGCATCGCCCACGAGATCAAGAACCCGCTGACACCGATCCAGCTTTCCGCCGAGCGCATCAAGCGCCGCTACGGCAAGGTCATCACCGAAGACCGCGAGGTTTTCGATCAGTGCACCGATACGATCATCAGGCAAGTAGAGGACATCGGCCGGATGGTCGACGAGTTCTCCGCTTTCGCACGCATGCCCAAGCCCGAGATGAAGGCCCTCGATTTGCGCGAATCGTTGCGCGAAGCCTCGTTCCTCGTCGAAGTGAGCCGATCCGATATCACCTTCGAGCGCGTGTTCGGCAACGAACCGCTCAAAGGCACTTTCGACAGCCGCCTGATGGCGCAGGCTTTTGGCAATGTTATCAAGAACGCGGCCGAGGCGATTGACGGACTTGATCAAAAGGACCGCTCGCACGGCATAATCCGGATTCAAGCCGGGCGCCAGAATGGCGCGATTCGCATCGATGTCATCGACAACGGCAAGGGCTTGCCGCGCGAGAATCGCCAGCGATTGCTCGAGCCTTACATGACGACACGCGAGAAAGGCACGGGGCTCGGCCTCGCTATCGTCAAGAAGATAGTGGAGGACCATGGCGGCCGGCTCGAACTGCATGACGCGCCGGCGGATTTCCACGACGGGCGAGGCGCGATGATCAGCATCATTCTGCCGCTCGTCGCCACCGTGCCGTCGCGCGGCGAAGGCAAGACGGAAAACGAAAGAGAAACTGAAAAGGTCGGTAATGGCGTCTGACATTCTCATCGTCGATGACGAGGAAGACATCCGTGAACTTGTCGCCGGTATCCTAAGCGACGAAGGTCACGAAACCCGCACGGCATTCGATGCCGACAGCGCCCTGGCCGCGGTAGCCGACCGGGCGCCGAGGCTGATTTTCCTTGATATCTGGCTGCAAGGCTCACGTCTGGACGGACTGGCGTTGCTGGACGAGATCAAGACGATGCATCCGAGCTTGCCTGTGGTGATGATCTCGGGCCACGGCAACATCGAGACGGCGGTCTCGGCCATCCGCCGCGGCGCCTATGACTTTATCGAGAAACCGTTCAAGGCCGACAGGCTGATTCTCATCGCCGAACGTGCGATTGAAACCTCGAAACTCAGACGCGAGGTTTCTGATCTCAAGCTGCGCAGCGGCGAGACCTTCGACCTGATCGGCATGTCGTCGGCGATGAGCCAGTTGCGCCAGACCATCGAGCGCGTTGCACCGACCAACAGCCGCGTCATGATCATCGGCCCGTCCGGGTCGGGCAAGGAACTCGCGGCTCGCGCCATCCACACGCTGTCGGCGCGCAAGAGCGCACCATTTGTCACGCTGAGCGCTGCCAACATCACGCCCGAACGCATGGAGGTCGAGCTGTTCGGTACCGAATCCAACGGTGTCGAACGCAAGGTCGGCGCGCTTGAGGAAGCCCATCGCGGCATTCTCTACATCGACGAAGTGGCCGACATGCCGCGCGAAACGCAAAACAAGATTCTGCGCGTGCTGGTCGAACAGCAGTTCGAGCGGGTAGGAGGCACCAAACGGGTCAAGGTCGATGTCCGAATCATTTCGTCGACCTCGCAGAACCTGGAGGCGATGATCGCCGACGGTCGTTTCCGGGAGGATCTCTATCACCGTCTGGCGGTGGTTCCGGTCATGGTGCCGGGATTGGCCGAGCGGCGGGAGGACATCCCCTATCTTGTCGACAATTTCATGAAGCAGATCGCCCGCCAGGCCGGCATCCGGCCGCGGCGCATCGGCGACGACGCGCTGGCGGTGCTGCAGGCGCACAACTGGCCAGGCAACGTCCGCCAGTTGCGCAACAACGTCGAGCGACTGATGATCCTGGCGCGCGGCGACGATATCGATGCACCGATCACCGCCGATCTTTTGCCTGCCGAGATCGGCGATGTCATGCCGCGCACGCCCAACCAATCCGATCAGCACATCATGGCGCTGCCGTTGCGTGAAGCGCGCGAACAATTCGAGAAGGACTATCTGATCGCCCAGATCAATCGTTTTGGCGGCAACATCTCGAAAACGGCCGAGTTCATCGGCATGGAACGCTCGGCGCTTCACCGCAAGCTGAAGTCGCTGGGCGTCTGATAGCCAATCCATCATGGCCTACGCAATTATCGGTTACGGCGCCGGCGGAATCGCATAAGAAAGCGCTGCAGCGCCGCGGGTCTTTTGGGACACTCAAAGGACGCTGTAGCATTTTGATTTTTGCGCATGACCCCGAAAATCGATTGCGATTTTCGGGGTCATGCGCTGACTTCTCCAGGGGTGCCCTCATGCCGCGCATTGCCTATGTGAACGGGCGCTATGTCGCTCACGCCGACGCCTTCGTGCATGTCGAGGACCGTGGTTATCAGTTCGCCGATGGCGTCTACGAGGTCTGCGAGGTAGCGCGCGGCTTCATCGTTGATATGCCTCGCCATCTAGGACGGCTAAACCGCTCGCTGACCGAATTGTCGATCGACTGGCCGGTCACGCGGGGCGTGTTGCCGATTATTATGCGTGAGGTGGTTCGCCGCAACCATGTCACCGATGGCCTGGTCTATCTTCAGGTGACGCGTGGCGTCGCCAGCCGTGACTTTATTTTCCCGGCGGCGGGCACGAAGCCGTCGCTGGTGGTGACCGCCAGGAAAGCCGACCCCGCTGCTGCTGCGAAGAGAGCCGAAAGCGGAATCAAGGTTATCACCGTGCCGGAGAATCGTTGGGATCGGGTCGATATCAAGTCGGTCGGCCTGCTGCCAAATGTGCTCGCCAAGCAGAAGGCCAAGGAAGCCGGCGCCCAGGAAGCCTGGTTCGTCGATGCCGACGGCACCGTCAAGGAAGGTGGATCGTCGAACGCCTGGATCATCACCAGGGATGGTGTGCTGGTGACGCGTCCGGCCGAGCACGGCATCCTGCGCGGCATCACCCGCACCACGCTGTTCGAAGTGGCCGCCAAGCTCGGCCTGAAGATCGAGGAGCGCGGCTTTTCGGTCGCCGAGGCCAAGGCTGCGCGCGAGGTTTTCATCAGCTCCGCGACCACCATCGCCATGCCGATCGTGGCGATCGACGGCGCTCCCGTCGCCAATGGCCATCCGGGCTCGATAACACTTTCCTTGCGGCAAGCCTTTTTTGACGTTGCGGAAAAAAGTCCAGCCTGATAACCGCACAGGTGGAATGAACAACAATATATCTCGTTCTGCTTGTCGTTATTGACGGCAAGGTGGTGTTTGCGCGCTTGACACGTGCCGGGTAATTTGGCGCATTGAGGTGCAAACCGAAGGGGATCGGCGAAAGACAAGAACAATGGCGGAACGATCGCAAAATCTTCAGGACCTGTTCCTGAATTCAGTTCGCAAAAGCAAAAACCCACTCACCATCTTTCTCATCAACGGCGTGAAGCTGACCGGTGTGGTCACTTCGTTCGACAATTTCTGTGTTCTGCTGCGTCGAGACGGCCATTCCCAGCTCGTCTACAAGCACGCCATTTCCACGATCATGCCGAGCCAGCCGGTTCAGATGTTCGATGGCGAGGAAAGCCAGGGCGCCTGATTGGCACGTAAGAAAGACGCGGACCGCAGCGTTCGCGAAAAACCAGCATATCAGCCGGGGACGGAAGCCGAAGGCCCGACCCGGGCCGTGGTCATCGTGCCGGTGCTTACCCGCCAGCCGCGCGGCGACGAAGACACCAATCGTCCGCGCCTGATGCGTTCCGCCGAGGCCCGCCACGACGAAGCGGTTGGTCTTGCCCAGGCCATTGACCTCGACCCGATCCATACCGCGGTGGTGACCGTCAATGATCCGCGGCCCGCAACCTTGCTCGGCAGCGGCAAGGTCGCGGACTTCGCCGAGATCGTCAAGGAGGGCCGTGCCGAACTGGTTATTGTCGACCATCCGCTGACGCCGGTGCAGCAACGCAATCTGGAAAAAGAATTGAACGCCAAGGTGCTAGATCGCACCGGGCTGATCCTGGAGATTTTCGGCGAGCGCGCGCGCACCAAGGAAGGTACGCTGCAGGTCGATCTTGCGCACCTCAACTATCAGAAGGGCCGGCTCGTGCGAAGCTGGACCCACCTCGAGCGCCAGCGCGGCGGCGCCGGTTTCCTTGGCGGTCCTGGCGAAACGCAGATCGAGTCGGACCGCCGTGTCCTGCAGGACAAGATCAACAAGCTGAAGCACGAGCTGGAAACAGTGCGGCGCACCCGTGACCTGCACCGCGCCAAGCGCAAGAAGGTGCCGTTCCCTGTTGTGGCGATCGTCGGCTATACCAACGCCGGCAAGTCGACGCTGTTCAACAGGCTGACCGGAGCAGGGGTGCTGGCCGAGGACATGCTGTTTGCCACGCTCGACCCGACACTGCGTCGGGTGCGACTGCCGCACGGCACGCCGGTCATCCTTTCGGACACCGTCGGTTTCATTTCGGACCTGCCGACGCATCTGATCGCGGCCTTCCGGGCAACGCTGGAAGAGGTGGTCGAGGCCGATCTCGTCATCCATCTGCGCGATATTTCGGACCCCGACACGGCCGCCCAGGCCGAGGATGTCGAGCGCATCCTCGCCGATCTCGGCGTCGATGCCGACGACAGCAAGCGCGTCATCGAAGTGTGGAACAAGATCGACCGGCTCGATGAAGGCAACCGGGCGCGATTGCTCGCCGACGGCATCGACGGCAACAAGGCGCCGCCGATTGCCATATCGGCCGCCACCGGCGAGGGCATCGATGTGCTGAAGGCGAAAATCGAGACAAGAGTTTCAGGCGAACTGGAAACGCTGACCGTCACGCTCAAGCCTGACCAGCTTGGGTTCGTCGACTGGCTCTACCGCAATGGCGACGTCGTCTCGCGCACCGACAATGAAGATGGCGGTATAACCGTGTCGCTCAAAGCGACGCGAAGCGCACACGAAGAGATAGAAGCCAGATTGCATCGTAAGAACAACCGATAATTTCTGTTACTTCGCGCTTTTGGCTTGCTGCCAAAGCGCCTCCATCTCGTCGAGCGTCGCCCTTTCCAGCGTGTTTCCGGACGCTTCCAGCGCTTGCTCGACATAGCGGAACCGCGACCGGAATTTCTCGTTGGTGCCGCTGAGCGCCGCTTCGGAATCAACCTTGAGATGACGCCCGAGATTGACGACGGCAAACAGCATGTCGCCGAACTCGTCCTTGATCGAAGCTGTATCGCCCTTGGCAAGGGCCTGGCGCAACTCGCCGATCTCTTCCTCGATCTTGTCGAGGATCGGCGTGGCCTCGCTCCAGTCGAAGCCGACGCGGGCCGCTTTTTCCTGCAGCTTGAGCGCCCGGGTCAAAGCGGGCAGGGCGACCGGTACGCTGTCCAGAAAACCGTTGCCATGATCCTCAGGATCGTGCCCGCGGGCGAGGCGGGCGTTTCGCTTTTCCGCTTTTTCCTCGGTCTTGATCTTCTCCCACATGCCCTTGGCCATGCCGGCGCTGCGCGCCTTCTCGTCGCCGAAGACATGCGGATGGCGGCGGATCATTTTTGTGGTAATGGCCTGGACCACGTCGCCAAAGGCGAATTCACCGGCCTCCTCGGCCATCTGCGCATGGTAGACGACCTGCAGCAGGAGGTCGCCGAGCTCGTCGCGCAGATCGTCCAGGTCGCCGCGCGCGATCGCATCCGCCACCTCGTAGGCTTCCTCGATCGTGTAGGGCGCGATCGTCGAGAAATCCTGCTCGACATCCCACGGGCAGCCGGTTTCCGGCGCGCGCAGCGCCGCCATAATCTCGATCAGCCGGGAAATGTCTTTCGAAGGTTTCATCTGTCGACGCTATCGTGCAGCGATCACTCAGCCAATGCTGTCACCCGGCAAGGGCGCATTGTCCACAGTTGCCAGCGACGGTCGGCTCAATCGAGCACTGAGACGATCGCCTTGGCGAGCGCGTCCATGCCGTCCTCCGGCAGGCCGGCGACGTTGATGCGGCTGTCGCCGACCATATAGACACCGTGCTCGGCACGCAGCCGCTCGACCTGGGCTTCGGACAGGCCAAGCCGGGAAAACATGCCGCGATGGCTGGCGACGAAATCGAAGCGATCGGAATTGGACTGCCGCCGCAGCGCTTCGGCGAACTGCACCCGAAGCCGCAGCATGCGCAGGCGCATCTCCTCTAGCTCCGCTTCCCAGTCGGCGCGCAGTGCGGCGTCTTCAAGCACCATGCGCACCGCGGCCGCGCCGTGGTCCGGCGGCATCGAGTACATAGCGCGCGCCGCCGACAGCATCTGGCTCATTGCGACATCCGCCTGCGCGCTGTCTTTAGCCAGGATCATGGCCGCGCCGACACGGTCACGATACACGGCGAAATTCTTGGAGCAGCTCGAGGCAACCACCATTTCCGGAACTTTTTCAGCCAGCAGGCGCAAGCCGGTGGCGTCCGCGTCCAGGCCCTCGCCAAAGCCCTGATAGGCAATGTCGACAAAAGGCAGCAGGCCGCGCTCGATGACCAGGTCGGCTATTTCGGCCCACTGCGCGGTGTCCAGATTGGCGCCTGTCGGGTTGTGGCAGCAACCATGCAGCAGCACCACGTCGCCGCTCTTGGCAGTCGCCAGTGCGCTCATCATGTCCGCGAAGCGAACAGCACCTGATGCAGCGTCGAAGTAGGGATATTCGCGTATCTGCAAGCCGGCGGCGCGCATCACCGGCATGTGGTTCGGCCATGTCGGGTCCGACAGCCAGATCGTCGCGTCGGATCGCGTCCTCTTGAGCAGTTCGGCCACCAGCCGCAGCGCGCCGGAGCCGCCGGGTGCCTGCGCCGCGCGGATGCGCGAAAACTCGGCCGCAGGGCCAAAGACCAGCCCCGCCATCGCTGTGTTGAAGCCGGTATCGCCGGCAAGGCCGAGATAGGTTTTGGTATCCTGGCTCTGCAGCAACCGTTTTTCGGCTTCGCGCACGGCGCGCATCACCGGCGTCTTGCCATCGCGATCCTTGTAGACGCCGACGCCGAGGTCGACCTTGCCGGGGCGGGGATCGGCGCGATAGAGGCCGATCAAGGCAAGGATCTTGTCGGCTGGGGCAGGCTGGAGGTCTTCGAACATCGGCGCGGTTCCGTTGGCGGCGGAGTGATACGCAAATCGGCTGTGCTGCGCCAGCGGTTTCATTTGCACTGGGCTGAAAACCGCCAAACCAGGAGACAGGACGCAGAAATCCATAGCATGCCTCGAGGAAAGGCTCGCACGCGACGAAAGCCTTGACGGCACGGCTCGTCTACGCAGTTCTATGACACCAGCTTGAGGGCAGCAGACGGCAAGGCGGCGACAGGTTGCTGCTTCTTGCCGCCCCAACCGATCCGCGGCAGCCATTCGAGGTAATAGGCGAAGCCGAACTGCAGCGCGATGCCTGTCGAGATCAGGATCGCGTCGTAGAGGAGCCCGCCCGGGCTGACGACCTTCATGACCTGCGCGATCATGGCGAGGATCGTTCCGGCGATGAAGACCGGCAGCGAATGCTTGCCGAGAACCGCGAACGGGTGTCCGGGCCCGGTCTTCGCCAGATTGGAAAGCGCCGGGATCGCCACGATCAGATAGGCGATCGCCAGAATGTGCATGAGCCGCGACAGCGACAGGAATGTCTTGTCGAAGCCGGTCAGCACGGTAGGCAGGCCGGAGGCCGTCTCAATGCCCCACAGCGGCAGCCGCACCCAAATCAGCGCGCCGACCAGATACCCGACGGCCGCGCTCGCCATCATCCAGTTGAAGCGGATTTCGCCACCGCGCTTGACATGCAGCATGCCCGCGATCCCGATAACGAACAGAAACTGCCAGGAGAGCGGGTTCAGGAACCATAAGCCGTCGCCGGGATAATTCGAAGGCGCGATCTGGAAAATGCCGACGATGAGCCAGAGGAGAGCGGACGCAGCAAGCATCAGCCGCAGGCTGAACGTGCCGATCCACAGGAAAAGCGGCATCATCAGAAGTACGACGGCATACATAGAAAGAATGTTGTTGTAGCCGATCTGATGCCCGAGCGCGGCGATGCCGAGCAGCGCTTCCGGCGTGTCCTCGATGATCATTTGGATGTTGATCAGCTTCAAAAGATCGGGCCGCGAGAAATGCAATGCAGCCGCCGAGAAGATCGCCAGCGTCGCGACAGTGGTCATGACGTGGGTGACATAGAGGACACCGGCACGCCGCCAGGCTTTCAGGATGATGAGCAACCGGTTCCCCGGCTGAAACTTCAGACCGTAGGCGAGCCCAACGGCAATCCCTGAAACCAGCACGAAGGCTTCGGCCGAATCGGAAAAGCCGAAATTCTTGTGCGTGAAATACTCGAAGATCGTCCCCGGCACATGGTTGATGAAGATCGTCAGTAGCGCTAGCGCGCGGAAGACATCGATGCGGGTATCCCGCTGGGTTGGCACATTGTTTGTCATGTCGGATCGATAATTCGTTGAACGAAGCGGGCCCAAAGGGCTGTCGGCGAAGCGAAGTTTCGGCGGTGAATGTTTCCTGCCTATAACTCGCAAGTGCCCCGAAAAAGATGACACCTTCGCGATTTTCCGCGTCACAAATTAATTCAGGTATAAACATCGAAATCCCCGGTGGCGCTAAAACCGCGCGGCGAATTGTGGCGGCTAAGGGGAGGGCTGCTCGTTCGCGGACAAAGAAGCCGTACGCGCGATGCTTGCATTGTACCGTTGATGCCAGACCTTTCCGGATCGCAAAAAACTCAAAGAGCGGGATTAAAAACCTGCCATGCTCCGTAAACAGGACATGAGAGGGTCGATGCCACGCTTCGATATCATAGGACAGCTTGGTTCCCTGCGGCGCTACGCGCGTTCGCTGACGCGCGACAGCGCGGAAGCAGAGGATCTGGTGCATGACGCGCTGGTGCGTGCCTATGAGCGGCGCGGCACCTTCCGCTCCGGCGGAAACCTGCGCGCATGGCTGCTGTCGATCGTTCACAATGCTTTCATTGACGGTTTGCGGTCCCGCAAGTCTGAAGCGGTGCGCGTCGAGCAGACCGGATATCTTGTCGACGCCAGCCTGCAGGCTCCCCAGGAGCATTCCGTCCGCTTGGCGCAGGTGCGCGAAGCTTTTTTCAAATTACCGGATGAGCAGCGTTCGGCGCTGCATCTCGTCGCCATCGAGGGACTTACCTACAGCCAGGCGGCAGAGGCCAGCGGCGTACCGCTGGGAACGCTGATGTCGCGCATCGGCAGGGCGCGCGCGGCGCTCCGCGAGATGGAGGACAAATTGCCGGCACATGCGAAAAACCACCTCAAGATCGTGGGAGGCCCGTGATGTCTGTGATGAGCGAACTGTGCGACCCGGTGACCGATGCCGACCTCGACGCCTATGTCGACGACCAGCTGGACGTTGCCCGCCGCATCGAGGTCGAGGCGTTTCTTTCCGCCCGTCCGGAGGCGGCCGCTCGCGTGATGTCCGACCTCAGGACGCGCGACGAACTGCGGGTGGCGCTTGCCGGATCCAAGGGCATGGCGCGGCCGGCAACGGCCGACGCAGCACGGCGGCTGGAGCGGGGACTGGCCCGGGGTCGCGCCTTACGCACGTTGCAGCGGGCTGCGGCGGTCGCAGTCTTGGTGGCCGCGGGCTGGTTGGCGAACGGGATCGTCGGGCCGATATCGGTGACGAAAGTCGTCGCCTCGATCCAGCCGCCTGTCTATCTGGAGGAGGCGATCCGGGCACACAGGACGACGATCATGCGCGAGGCCATGTCATCCCAGCCCGAAGCGCCGGATTACGATGCGGACGAAATCCGCGCCGCCACGGCGATCGTCATGCCGTCGCTGCCGAAGGACTGGAAAGTCCGTGACGTGCAGATCTATCCATCGCAGTTCGGCCCGAGCGTCGAGATGGCTGTCGAAACAAGGGACCTGGGACTGGTCTCGCTGTTCGCGATCAGGCCCGGAATGTTCGACGTGGTCCAGCCGACCGTCGCTCCCTCGGGCGAAATTTCCTCGGCCTATTTCCAGATCGGCGAAGTTGCTTACGCAGTCGTCGCCCGACGCGGTGTCCGCGATCTCGATCGCACCGCAGAGACGCTCGCCAACACGCTTTACTGACCCTCACAAGGAGAACCTGCATGAACACCCCCAATCTAGGATACCGCACCGGCGTCGGAGTCCAAACCGGCGCCGTCTATGACGAAGGCCTGCGCCAGCACATGCTGCGCGTCTACAACTACATGGGAGTTGGCCTCGTCGTTACCGGCGTAATCGCCTTCGTGGTGGCTTCCACGCCAGCCCTCTACGTGCCGATCTTTTCCAGCCCGTTGAAGTGGGTGGTGATGCTGGCACCGCTCGCCTTCGTGCTGCTGTTCTCGTTCCGGATACAGACGATGTCCGCGGCCGGCGCTCAGGCGATGTTCTGGGCATTCTGTGCGGTCATGGGCCTGTCGCTGGCGTCCGTGTTCCTGGTGTTCACCGGGACCAGCATCGCGCGCACCTTCTTCATCGCCGCCACCATGTTCGGCGCGACCAGCCTTTACGGCTACACGACCAAACGCGACCTGACCCAGTTCTCGTCCTTCCTGATCATGGGCCTGATCGGGGTGGTGATTGCCAGCATCGTCAATATCTTCCTCGGCTCGACCGCACTTCAGTTCGCCATCTCGGTGATCGGCATCGCCGTCTTCATCGGTCTCACCGCCTGGGATACCCAGACGATCAAGGAGCAGTTTGCGGAAAACTTCGGTGCGGAATCGCAGCAGAAGCTCGCCGTCTTCGGTGCATTCTCACTCTATCTGAACTTCATCAACATCTTCCAGCTGCTGCTGAACTTCACTGGCGAGCGCGAATAGGCCCGTCAAATCAACTGCATGTCGCGGCAGCGGTTTTGGAGCCGCGACATGCATAAAACAGGGACTTAGAGCGTCGCGAGAATCTCTTGGACGCGGGGCGCGCCTGGACAACCGGAGTTGCTTCCATGGACAGGAACGACCAGCAGGCGATCGGGAATCTTTTCGAGAAACTTGCGAACGTCGAGCGACAGACGCCGGAGCCGCTTTCGGGCAATGATCGGCAGAGGGCAGGCGGCGGGTTCCTCGCAGGAGCCGCGCAGACTGCGATGGGCGTGGCTGGCGGTGTGCTTCTAGGCAACGCCATCACAGGCATGTTTGGCGGAAGCGAAGCGCAGGCAACCGAGCCGGCGGCGTCACAGCCAGACGAAGCCGCTGCCGACCCGGCAGGCGACGCCGGCTCCGATGGCGGCGGCGACTTTGGCGATATTGAATTTTGACACGAATGGAAAGCGCGGAGGGCGGTCTGATCAGGAAATCGGCCTTCGCGGGCAAGGGACAGTCACATCCCCTGCAACCAGATCGCATCAGACGATGACGCCTTCCTGTCACTGACCGGATCGCCCGAGTAGCCGGGTTCAAACTTGCCGGACGATGGTGCCGATCACATTGACGAGAAGGCGCGCGGCGGTCAGGGCCGACAGGCCGTCAATGTCGGCCGGAGGATAGAGCTCAACAAGGTCGAATCCTGCGATCCTGGCCCGCTTGCCGAGGCCGGCGATCAGATCGATCACCTGCGTGTAGGTGAGGCCGCCGGGCGTACGCGCCGCCACGCCCGGCATGATGCCGGGATCGAGGCCGTCGCAGTCGAGGGTGACCACGATCCGCGCTCCTTCCGGAACATGCCGGAGAGCAGCGTCGACGCCCTCGGCGTGAACTTCGCGGGCGGTTACGAAGCGGCTGCCATAGTGCCGCGCCGCTTCGATTTCGCTAAGGCGTGCGCTGCCGACGCCACGGATGCCGACCTGCACGATGCCGGCGACATGCGGCATCTCGCTCGCCCGGCGCATCGGGTTCGAATAGCCGTAGCGCTCGCCATGCAACTCGTCGCGCCAGTCGATATGGGCGTCGATCTGCAGGATCCAGATCGGCCCGTGATCCGCAAAGCCGGCGAGGAAGGGAATGGGCACGGAATCGTCGCCACCGAGCAGGATCGGTACGGCCGGCAATGCCAGGATCTCGCGCGTCTTCGCCTCGATTCGGGCCCGGTTGCCGGCATTGTCATGCATGGTGGTCGGGATGTCGCCGGCGTCGATGCAGCAGACCGGCTTGCCGTCGAATAGCGGGCCGCCGAGATCGAAATCCCAGTGCTCGACGAGCTCGGCATCGCCTTGGCTCGCAGCGCGGATGGCTTGGGCGGCCAGGGCATAGCCGCTGCTGTCCTTGCCCGGATAGGTGCTGCCGCGACCGGCTCCGAAGATCACTGCACGAGGCATCCGGCCATCGGCGAGGCGATCGGAAAAGCCGAGAAAGGGAGGCGAGGCGGTCATTTTTGATGGCCTGGATGATGGTTTAGCTGAAATTTCGGTGTTGAGGGCGCGCAGGATGGGATCGTTTGCAGTAGGGGCGAAATCCTATGCTAAGCCGTAAGCTGATTCAGTGTGGGCAGTGTGCTTCGGCGCCGCTTACGGCGGGAAGTGATACTTGTCCGAACCGTTTTCATGGATGTCTTGGAGCAACGTAACCGTAGCGCCGACGGGATAGAGGGGAAGGGTTGGCCCGGGAATCAAAATCGTCCGAGAGCCGTTCAATTGAACGAAATATCGTGCGCCACCTTCACCCGAAACGACAGAGATTACGGTTCCCGAAACTTCTGTTGTCCGGACAATTGCGCTTGAATTGCGCCCCATCCAAAAGGCGAGGGAGAAGGCGCAGGCAACGGCCAGGACGCCAAGAATGGCTCTGCTCAGCAAGCTCATTTGAATCCCGCCGGATCGATCCTAACATTGACATAGGTGATGCTCTGATTCATTCCGCCACCATGTGCGACATCATCACTCCGCAGCGGCTAACTTTGCAAGTGTGTCAGCTCCAGGACACGCGCGGCCATACCATGGCTCAGTCGCATAAGATAGATTATGGAACTGAGATGCGGTTTTGATTGCGTGCTTTCGGCCCAACCGCAATTCCTTGTTCCCTGAGCGGAACTGCGGTTGGTAGCGCTGCGTCTCCCGGGACGCACACAGGTTCCTATGCCGCTTGCGGCACGCAGGCCTCGCAGATCGCCGCGATGTGCCGGTGGTCGGTGCCGCAGCAGCCACCCAGGATTCGCATCGTCGGAAACGAAGCTGTCAGCCTGCTGTAGCGCCGCCCGAGATCGTCCGGATCGCCCGGGTCGAGCGTTTCCGATTCGTCCAGTTCGGCATGGCTTTTGGCCGAAGCATTCGCCTTCGCTCCATAGACGCGATCGAGCCAGCGCTCGCCCTTTTTCAGCGCCTGCATGAAATGCGTCGGATGGGCGCAGTTGATCATATAGTAGGCCGGCGCACCATCCGTCGCGTCGTCGACTCTGTCGATCGCCTCGCCGAGCGCCATGCCGGTCACCAGCTTCCCGTCCGTCTCCACGGTGAACGAGATCATGCAGGGCATGGCATGCACTTTGGCCGCCCGCGCCACGCCGATTGCCTCTTTGAAATTGGTGAGCGTGTAGGCCGACACCATATCGGCTTCGGTCCGCGCGAAACTCTCAATTTGCATCGCGTGATAGGCTTCCGCCTCGTTGGCATCCATCTTGCCGGCTTTGTAGCCGTCGCCGCGCGGTCCGATCGCGCCGCTGATGACGCAGGGCGTTTCGGCGGTCTCGAACTCGTTGCGCAGGTCGAGAAGAAGCTCGATCGAGGCCTCGTTGACGGCGCGTAGCGCTTCCGGCCCGTAGCCGAGCAAGGTTCCCCAATCGGGGTTGGCTCGCCACGTCGGCGTGTCGAGGATGAAGCCGGTCCCACTTCTGCGCGCAATGGTCAGATAACGGACGTAATACTCCTTGAGCTTCTGCCGGCCTTCAGGCGTTGCCATCAGCGTGAAGGAAGCAAAGTGCGGAAGGTCGAGGCCCTCGTGAAAGATGAGAGTCGTTTCCATGCCGCCATCGCTTAGGAATGTTCTGTTGGCGAGTTGCGGCAGATTCTGGCGGTACTTGGCCATGTGTGTCTCCAGTGGTAAGATAACACCGTGCCGCCCTCGTGGCGGCCGCTTCGGAATAGCCAAGTTTTAGCAGCACGTGCCGCCGGTGCGGTAGAAGGTTTGTGGTCCGGTACTCCACCGTAGCGGAAACCGCAGCAATTACAGACGAATAGCTGCGCTGGGCCGGTCGTATTGCTATCGGTGCCGATGTTGGCGGGTGTGAAAACCATACCGCCGGTACAGTAAATTTGAGGGCATTCGGTCATGCGCAAGGGTGCGGTAACGCGCGAACGTATTCTGGAGATCGCCGAGGCCTCGGTGCTCACCAAGGGGTTCGGCGCGACTTCTATCGAGGAGGTGATCGCCGGAGCCGGCATCACCAAGAGCGGCTTCTTCTATCATTTCAAAGACAAGAACGAACTCGCCCGCGCCTTGATGCTGCGCTACGTCGAGGAGAATGACCGCATCTTCGATGATGTGTTTCACCGCGGCCGGCAATTGTCCGATGATCCGTTGCAGTCGTTCCTGATCACGCTCAAGCTGCTTGCCGAGCTGATGGGCGACCTGCCGAACGGCCACCCCGGCTGCCTGATCGCGACGTTCACCTATCAGGAGCGCCTCTTCGACCGCAACGTTCGCGACATCGCCGCCGACGCCGTACGTTCCTGGAACGGGCGGTTTCGCGATGCGCTGAACGAGATCGCGACCGTTTATCCTCCCCGCAAAGGCATGGATCTCGACGACGTGGCCATCATGTTCTCCTGTGTGATCGATGGCGGCATCATCATGTCGCGGGGGCTCGGCGATCCCCGTGTCCTCGGACGCCAGATCCTCGCCTTCCGAAGCGTCGTAAAGATGCTGTTCGCGCCGGCTGCGCCCGACATCATGCTGCCACCCGCCCCCACCGCCATCGCCGCCGAATAGGGCCCGGCAAGTTCGATTCAGGCTGCGAGCGTCGCTACGACAGCCTGCGCTGCCCTAACCATTGCGTGTGGCTCGGCGGCGAACACCGCGTCGTGCGCGCCGGCCGCTGCCCATACGCGGTCGAAACCGAGCAGCGTTTTGTCGGCGAACGCCGGAATCGCGATCAGATGGCCGATCGGCGCTACGCCGCCGATGGCAAAGCCGGTCTCGTCGCGGATCTGCCGCGGATCGGCGCGCTCCAGCGGCTCGCCGGTCAGTGCGGAAGCCTTGGCTAGATCCAGCTGATTGGAGCCGGAAACCAGGAAGAGAAAGAGCTTTCCGCTAGCTTGTCCTTGGAAAACCATCGATTTGACGATCTGTGCAACGGTGCAGCCGCATTGCGCGGCGGCTTCCTCGGCGGTGCGTGTCGAGGCGCCCATGCGTCTGATTTCGATGTCGAGGCCGGCATCGGCTGCTGCTTTGGTCACACGATCGATGCTGCCAGCCATGAGAAACCGAACCTATCGTGCTGATTCAAAATTGATTTCGATCATCATACCATCATAGGCTGGCTCGACGTTGGCCGGCGTCTCCGCCATCACCGTGGCGTAGTCGAGCGGCACATGCATATGCGTCAGCACGGCCTTTTTCGGCGCAAGTTTTTCGATCCAGTCGAGTGCTTGGCCGAGCGAAAGATGGCTCGGATGCGTCCTGTATTGCAGCGCGTCGATGACCAGCATGTCCAGACCGCGCAGACGTTCGGCCGTGGCGTCGGGGAAATCGCTGATATCGGGGCAATAGGCGAGCCCGCCGATACGAAAACCAAGCGATATGATGTCGCCATGGATTTGCGGTAGCGGCTCGAGGGTGAGGGCACCCCCCTCGCCTTCGATCACCACCGGCCTGGCGTGGTCGATGATATGCGGCTCGACGATGGGCGGGTAGGAACTGCCTAGCGGTGTTTCGAAACAATAGCCGAACGCTTCCCGTAACCGCAGCATGGTGGGCTCGTCGGCGTGAATATCGATCAGATGACGCTGCTCGAGCACGAAGCCGCGCAAATCGTCGATGCCGTGGATATGGTCGGCATGCGGATGCGTATAGACGACTGCATCGATGTGCCTGACCGCTGCCAGCAGCATCTGCTCGCGGAAATCCGGCCCGGTGTCGATGACGACGGTGGTCTTGTCGCCGTTTGCCGCGATCCGCTCGACGAGCACTGCGGTGCGCATGCGCCGGTTCCGCGGATTGGCTGGGTCGCAATTGCCCCAATCGCCGGTGATGCGCGGCGTGCCCGGCGATGAGCCGCAGCCGAGAATGGTGAGGCGCAGCCGGTCGCTCATGCGTCAGGTGCTCAGCGCGCTTGGGCGCGGCATCTTCCTGAACAGCCGGAAGAAATTGTCCGTGGTAATGGCAGCGATCTCGGCCTCGCTGACGCCGATCGTTTCGGCCAGCACCTTGGCTGTATGCGCGACATAGGCAGGCTCGTTGCGCTTGCCGCGAAACGGTATCGGCGCGAGGTATGGCGCGTCGGTTTCGACCAGCAGGCGGTCACGTGGCACATCGGCGGCGATGGCGCGCAGCTCGGCCGAATTCTTGAAGGTCAGGATGCCGGAAAAGGAAACATAGCCGCCGAGCGCCACGCCGACTTCGGCCAGCCTGCGCCCGGAAGAAAAACAGTGCAGGATGAAGGGGAAGGCGCCCTTCCCTGTTTCATCCTCGAGGACATCAGCCATGTCGCTGTCGGCGTCGCGCGAATGGATGACCAGAGGCAGGCCCGTTCGACGCGCGGCGGCAATATGGGTGCGAAAACCCTGCGCCTGCGCATCGCGCGGCGCATGTTCGTAGAAGTAATCGAGCCCGGCCTCGCCGATCGCCACCACTTTGCGATGAGCAGATAGCCGGACAAGCTCCTCGACAGCCACGTCCAGCTCTTCAGCGGCGTTGTGCGGGTGGGTGCCGACAGAGCAATAGACTTCGTCGAAAGAGTCAGCAATCTCAAGTAGTTGTTGGAACCGCTTAACACGCGTCGAGATCGTCACCATGCGGCCGATTCCAGCGGCTAAGGCGCGGGCGACAATGGCCGCCCGCTCCTCTGCGAAATCCGGAAAGTCGAGATGGCAGTGACTGTCGACCAACATCAGACGCTTGGATCCGTCTGCTCGACATAGCGTGGAAACACCGGTTCCGGCGCTGGCAGAGCCGTGCCTGAAACCAGCGCGTGCCCTTCGGCGACATGCACGAAGTCGCGGCTGTCCGCCGGCACCGCCAGCAGGTCAAGCAGCTTCGCCGCCGACGTCGGGACGACGGGTTGGCAAAGGATCGCGACACGCCGGATCACCTCGGCCGTCGTCCACAGCACCGTTTCCATGCGCGCCGGATCGGTCTTCTTCAGTGCCCACGGCTCCTGCCCCGCGAAATAGCGGTTGGCTTCGGCCACCACGCCAAAGATCGCCGCCAGCGCCAGATGAATGCCCTGCTCGGCCATCGTCTTGCGTGCTGTGACAAGGGCCGCACTTGCCTGATCGAGGATCGCCTTATCGGCACCGTCCAGTTCACCGCGCATGGGCACCACGCCGCCGCAGTTCTTGGCGATCATCGACAGCGAGCGCTGCGCCAGATTGCCGAGATCGTTGGCGAGGTCGGCATTGGTGCGGTTGACGATCGCCTCGTGGCTATAGCTGCCGTCCTGGCCGAACGGCACTTCGCGCATGAAGAAATAGCGCACTTGATCGAGGCCGTAATGCTCGATCATCGCGAACGGATCGACGACATTGCCGACCGACTTCGACATTTTCTCGCCGCGGTTGAACAGAAAGCCATGCGCAAACACGCGCTTCGGCAGGTCGATCCCTGCCGACAGCAGGAAGGCCGGCCAGTAGACGGCGTGGAAGCGCACGATGTCCTTGCCGATGACGTGGAGGTTTGCCGGCCAGAAGGACCATCTGTCATTTGCCGTATCCGGATAACCGGCGGCGGTGATGTAGTTGGTCAGCGCGTCGACCCAGACATACATCACATGCTTGTCGTCGCCCGGCACCGGCACGCCCCATTTGAAAGTGGTGCGCGAGATCGACAGATCCTTCAGCCCGGATTTGACGAAGCTGATGATTTCGTTGCGCCGCTCCGCCGGTCCGACAAATTCGGGACTGTTCTCGTAGAGCGCGAGCAACCTGTCCTGATAGGCGGAAAGGCGGAAGAAATAGCTCTCTTCCTCGGTCCATTCGACGGGCGAGCCGAGCGGTTCGCGACGTATGCCGTCGTCGCCCACCTTGGTTTCGGCTTCGTCGAAATAGGCCTCCTGTCGCACCGAATACCAGCCGCTATAGCGGTCGAGGTAAATGTCGCCGTTTTCCGCCATGCGCGTCCAGATCGCCTGGCAGGCCTTGTAGTGGCGCTCCTCGGTGGTGCGAATGAAAACGTCGTTCGAACAGCCGGTCGCTTCGAGCATCGAGCGGAAGATCGCCGAATTGCGATCGGCAAGCGCCTTCGGCGTCAGGCCTTCGGCGTCCGCCGTCTGCTGCATCTTCAAGCCGTGCTCGTCGGTCCCCGAGACGAAGAAGACGTCCTTGCCGTCGAGCCGCTGGAAGCGGGCAAGCGTGTCGCTGGCGATGACATTGTAGGCATGACCGATATGCGGCTTGCCGTTCGGATAAAAAATCGGCGTCGTGAGGTAGTATTTGTCGCGTGCCATGGATGAGCCGTCATGAATGTCTGAATGAAAGATGCCGGTGAGATATCGCATCGAAACGGCGATTGCCATCCCGATGGGCCGTGTCACATTCGCATTGCAGAATTCAGGCGGTCGATCATGTTCAAGGCATGCTGCTTCTTGTCGAGATTGTAAGTGTCGGTTTCAGATATAGCGTTCAAAGCCTCGTGCCAAGTATCCGACAGCGTTTTGGCCCGCGCCAGATCGCCCGCCAGCGCGGCCTGGCTTGCCCCCGTCGAGAGCAGGTCGAGCGCACGGCGATTGAAGATATCGAACTGGATCGCCTGGTCGCGCCCGGCGACCGCCTCGGCGAGGCGATAGGCGCCGGCAACATCGCTCTTTCTTGCTGTCGCCAGGGCGTCGAGCGTCTCGGCGATCTCCAGCCCGCCATACTGCGTCAATAGAATTGCGGTGCGCGCGCTGCCCCCTGCCCGCTTGGCCAGTGCCGCGCGCGACGCGGGATCGTCCGGTGGCGGTGGTTCGACGCTCTCCAGAACCGTCATCAGGCTCTCGGCATCGAGCGGCGTCAGCCGCACCATCTGGCAGCGCGAGCGGATCGTCGGCAGCAGGCTGCCTGGCGCATGGACGATGAGGATGAACAATGTTCGTGCCGGTGGTTCTTCAAGATTCTTCAACAAAGCGTTGGCCGCATTGGTATTCATGTCGTCGGCCGGATCGACGATCACCACCCGGTAGCTGCCGTCATGCGAGGTCAGCGACAGGAATCGGCTGACCTTGCGGATCTCATCGACGGTGACGACCGTCTTGAAGCTCTTCGTCTTGTCATTCGGCGGGCGGGTCAGATGCAGCACCGAAGGATGCGCGCCGGTGGCGATCTGGCGAAACAGCGATGACGCCGGATCAGGAACGGCAAGGACTTCCGGCGCCTGTTCGGACGCCGGATGCTTCAACAGATGATGCGCAAGGTGAAAGGCGAGCGTCGCCTTGCCGATGCCGACCGGTCCGACAAAGATCAGCGCATGCGGCAGCTTCCCGGAGCGATAGGCTGACGCCAGCATGGTCGCTGCCTGGCCATGTCCAACCAGGCGCGGGGTCTCGGACGGCTCCGGAACGCCGTCCAATGTGTCGTGCTGTTCTGGTGCGATCCGTTCGAAAATCATCCCGGCGCCTGCTTCCTGTGCGCCGTTGTCATCGTCTCCAGGGCCGCGAATACGGCGGCGGTGACGACATTCTCCACTATGTCGGGGTCGGCGGACGCGTCGACGACGATGCAGCGCTCGGGTTCTGCCGCGGCGATTGCCAGAAAGGCTTCGCGGCGGCGCTGATGGATATCAAGCGTTTCCTTTTCGAAGCGGTCGGCTCCGGCATCAGTGCCCCGCCGTGCCGTGGCGCGCCGCAGTCCTTCGGCCGGATCGATATCGAAGATCAGCGTCATGTCGGGCACCATGCCGTTGATGGCGACCTTTTCCAGCGCGCCCATGAACACCGGGTCGAGGCCGCCGGTGACGCCCTGGTAGACGCGCGAGGAGTCCATGAAGCGATCGCAAAGCACGATCGAGCCGCGTTCGACCGCCGGCCGGATGACCTGCTCGACATGGTCGGAACGCGCAGCGGCGAAAAGCAGCGCCTCCATCCTGGGGCCGAATGGCTCGGCAGCGCCGGAAAGCAGGACATGCCTGACCGCCTCTGCGCCCGGTGAGCCACCCGGTTCACGCGTGACAAGGACATCGTATTTCTTGGCGCGCATCTTCCTGGCCAGCCGCTCGATCTGCGTCGACTTGCCTGCCCCTTCTCCGCCTTCGAAGGTGATGAAAAATCCGTACGCCAAACCCTTTATCCATGCTGCGGGACCGTATTAGTCCTGACTTGAGAAAAGGTCCACGACATGGATGCTAACGCAGCCAGCCGACGGCCAGTTCCTTGGCGGCATCGAGCGCCCGTTGCGGCAGCGAGCCGACGCCTACCGACTCGGCCGCGAAAAGCGGCGTCTCCTGGCTCAGCGTATCACCGATCCAGACCCGCAGCGCACCCACTGGTTGCCCCTCTTCCACCGGGGCTGCAACCGGCCCGTCATAGACGATCTTGGCGGTCAGCTTGTCGCGGTTGGCGATGGGCAGGAAGATGACCACCGGCGCTTTTGCCTTCAGCGCCACGCCGGATTTCGCACCGCCGAAAACCTGGGCCTCGCCGACCACCTCGTCCTTGGCGAAAATCTCGGTCTTCTGGAAGGAACGAAGGCCCCAGTCGAGCAGCTTTCGCGCTTCCTCGGCGCGCTCGCGGTCGCTTGCCAGGCCGCTCATCGCCGCAATGACCCGCCTGCCACCGTGGCTGACCGAGCCGACGACGCCGAAGCCTGATGCCTCGCTCCTGCCGATCGCCAGGCCATCCGCACCGATATCCATCGCCAGCAGCGGGTTGCGGTTCCTTTGGGTTATCTTGTTCCAGGTGAAATCCTTCTGGCCGTAATAGCGATAGAGGTCCGGGTACGAGCGCCAGATATGCAGGGCCAAAAGCGCAAGCTCTCGAACCGTCGTTTGCTGACCGTCGGCCGGCAGACCGGTTGAATTGACGAATGTCGACTTCTCAAGGCCAACCTGCCTTGCGCGCTCGGTCATCTCAGTCGCGAAATTCGCCTCCGAGCCCGCAAAACCTTCGGCGATGATGATGCAGCCGTCATTGGCGGCCTGAACCGTCACGCCCTGGATCAGGTCTTCAAGCCGGATCGTTGACTTCAGTTTGGCAAACATTGTCGACGTCCCGGATGGCGCCCCGCCCGTGCGCCATGCGTTTTCACTCACCACGAATGTGTCGTCGAGCGTCACGCGCCCCGATTTGATGGCGTTGAACACCACCTCCATCGTCATCAGCTTGGCCAGCGAGGCCGGCTGAATCGGCCTGGCAGCATCCTTGGAAAACAGCACCGTTCCGGTTTCGGCATCGATCATGAAGGCCTGCGCGGCCTTCGTCTCGAAAAGCTGCGCCGCGGCCGGAGTCAGCGAAAGCAGCAGGAGGCCAAAACCCAGAAGCCCGGCGAGAGGCGCGGCGAAGCGAGATTTCATGAGAAGTTCGACCTGTCAGCCGGCATTTTTGGGCAAGCTCTATCAGGCTTTGTCCCGGCCGATCAACCGCGCGATGGACAGCTGGGCAAAACTTCAGGTTTTGCCGGTCAGTTCCGAACTACGAGAGCGTCCGGTGCGCCATGCGACCATGCCGCCTGCAGCATTTCGTCAAGGCTGCCATGGCCGTCCGGATAGAGATTGACCGAGTACCAATCCTCGCCCTCGAATTCGGAACGCTGGATTTCGGTCTTGCCGAAGCTGGAGAGCCGGGCTGCCACACGCTGCGCCTCGGCGGCATCCTCGAACGAGCCCGCCGCGATATAGTCCTCCGTGGGCGAACCGGCCGGAGGAGCTTGCCGCTTCCACGATCGGAGGATTTCGGCAGGCGACATGCCGGCGCCATCCAGCGCAGCAAAGACATGGGAGGCGCGCTGCACGCGTTCATCCGCGTAGGACAGCGACGCTACGCTGAACGGCGATTGCGCCGGCAGATTGATCTGCGGGCGTTCGGGCACGATCGGCCCGAAATCGGGCAGCGTCACATTGCCGAAGGCTGGCGCCTGCGCCGCAATGACCGGCTGTGATGATGCGGAATTCGTCAACTGACCGGGAAATGGAGCGGCGGCCGCGCCCACCGCCCTGCTCGGCGATGGCCCATTCATGGCGATCATGACACCGGTCGGCAAGCCTTCCGACGGATCCGGCACCCTGTTGCCTGGATTGTAGGAGGTCATCAAATACTGATCGTCATTGCCGTCGAGCGGCGCCCGACCGACATATTCGACCTTCACCTTGGCCGTGCCAATATTGGCATAGTCGAGCATTTCGGCGGCGCGCCTCGAAACATCGATGATGCGCCCGTCATGGTAAGGGCCGCGGTCGTTGACGCGCACGATGACCGAGCTGCCGGTCTTCAGATTGGTGACGCGCGCATAGCTCGGTAGCGGCATTGTTGGATGCGCGCCGGTCAGATGTGTCATGTCGTAGACTTCGCCGTTGGCGGTCAGCCTGCCGTGGAAGGCTTCGCCATACCAGGAGGCGAGACCCATCTTGGCATAGCGCTTGTCTTCTTTCGGGTAATACCACTTGCCGCGCACCTGATAGGGCTTGCCGAGCTGGTCGCGTCCGCCGCCACGCTGCAGGCCGGATTTCTTGAAGGTAACGCGCGGGCTGGCCTTTACGCCATATTCGGATTCGGCAAAATATTCCTTGGAGCGAGGCTTCGTGTTGACCATCGCCTTGGGCTGTGGCTGGCCGGCGCAAGCCGCCAGCAAGGCAGCCGACAGGGCAAACAACGTGAAAGCGCAAGCGCGACGAAGATGCGGGCGCGCCGTGCTCTGCATGTTTCGATTGTCCCCCCTTAACAGGCACCGAAACTCGACTGTCGACAGGCCTAAAAACCCCTCGACAATTGCCAGCGCCACCCTGATTCGCTATCCCTTTTGCGCAGGAATTGTTTATCAGCCTATTAACCGATTATGGTCGGAACCGGGCGAGATTGTGGCACAAACGGTCCCAGGCGATCGCTGTGAAAAACCGCTGCTTTTCGATCGTCGGCGCCGTGCTGTTCGCCCCGCTTCAGCCCTGCCGTCAAGCGTCCATGTTCTGCCGTTGGCGCGAATGGGCCACGGCCGGTTGACAGGACTTCATCGGGCGCACTAGAGCAATGCAGCGCGAACAATCTCCGGGTAGCGCGGCAGTGCCAACAGGCACGAGTGAGATCAGGACGAGCATCCAAGTGGTTAAAAAATCACGTGGAGGGATGGCCGAGCAGTTTAAGGCACCGGTCTTGAAATTCGGTTGCAGGCGTCCCTGGCTATCCCGATGCATCCCGGCAAGTCGTTGCCTGTCAAGGGTTTGCGGGCAATCGAGCGACGTGGGTGTTAGGCTGTCCTGTTCCGTACCGTAGCGTTGCGTTGCAAAAAACGTAGCAGCTTATTCACCTGCCGTTCTCACCATGGAAAAAGGCCCCAAAGCCGCCGGGCCAAATTCACCGGCTCCGTCACCGAGCGGCTTCTTTCTCGACGTCTACGTCGTCGGGAGATTTTTTGAGGACTGGGCGAAGCCAATCGCTCTGCATTTCCTTGATATCATCCGGCATATTGGGCCGTCCACTCCCACGGATGAAGAGGCCGCGGCCCAGCGGCTTTCTCGGGCCCGTCGCTCAAGCCGCTTTTGCTCCCGCTCGATCTTGTCCAGATGGGCATGGGCAACCTGCATTTCCTCGTCGAGCCGGAACAGCTCGGCGTCGGGATGACGCTCGCTTGCGACGGCTGGCACGGCGCCCGCGACCAACGCGGCAACAGTGCCGGCCAGGATGCGGCGGCGGCGGCGCCGGTGTGAGGCTGAGGAAGCAGTGAGCGGCGCTATTTCAGGCCGAACTGCGCCTTAGACACCATGGCGCCGTTCTGGAACATCGCATTCATGTTCCCACCGAAGCCGTTGCCGTCCCACATGTACATCACGGTCTCATAGCCGCCGAACTCGCTGCTGCTCAGCTCTTCGCCTTCGCACCCAAGGATGCGTATGGCATGCTGATAGCTCATTCCGTTTCGCAGGGCATTGTATTGGCTCTTCGTGACGGAACAGTCGGATGCGACCGCTGGCGAAACGCAATGGCCGCGAGCGCAATGGCCAAACCAAGCCGGCTCATCGCACATCCTCCGTGATCAGGATCTTCTTACCCCTGGTCATCAATGTAAACAGACCAAGGATGATATCGCCAGCTACCCAGAAGAAGACAAGCATGCTGGTGCCTATTGCTGCCCCGATGGCGCCGCCTGCCTTCTCAGCTTGGCTGCCCTGATCGAGCATGCCGCCGATCTTCGACCAGTAGGAGAAGAGCCAGAGCACCATAAGTATGTTGAAGATGATGAATAGCCATTTGAATATATGGCCAAAGAACCCGCGCTTGCGGATTTGCGCTGAACTACTGGCATTTTTAAAGAAACCCCCGTCTCCTCCACTTGGCTATGAAAGCATGGGATCGGCGGGCTGTCCAATGGTGAAAATTATGCGGGTAGTCATCTTCAGCAGTTCGTCGTCGTTTGGTCTATAAATCGAAAACGGAAACTCCCTGATGCCTGCCACACCAAGACCATGCCCATTCGATCACCCGATCCGCCGCGGCTCGGATGTCGAGCCGATCAACAGCCACTTCCATGTCGTCTGCCGTGACTGCGCAGCACAGGGGCCGGAGCGGGACATTTGGGCGGAAGCACTCGGAAGCTTGGAATGCACGCCGTAAGGGCGATGGCCACTCCTGAAATCGCAGGGAAATCGCTCACAATGGGCATTTTGGAAGCGTTTTGCCGGCGTTTTCCTAAGCCCCACAACGCCGCACATATTAGGCCCCGCTTTAGACTGGTCGCGCTATGGGACGGCCGAGCGCACCTACATCAAGGTTTGGAGAAGGCCAACTGTCGGTCTAGCTTTGCAGACCGGGCCGGATGCTGTTTCCTCGAGGATTGCGATGATCGTTCATTTAGTAGACGGCACATACGAACTGTTTCGCCACTTCTATGGCCAACGCCGGTTCAACAACGGCCAAGACAAGCCGTTTGGCGCCGTTGTCGGCGTGCTGAACACAGTGTTGGAGATGATCGAGAATGGCGCCACACATATTGGGGTGGCTACCGATCATGTAGTCGAATCGTTCAGAAATCAGCTCTGGCCTGCCTACAAGACCGGGGATGGCATCGAGCCGACATTGCTCGCGCAGTTTCACCCCCTCGAGAGAGCCCTGGCGGCGATGGGAGTGGCGGTCTGGCCGATGATCGAGCTGGAAGCCGACGACGCGCTGGCATCCGCGGCACACAGCGCGGCTGCCGATGATGGCGTGCAGAAGGTGTGCATCTGGACGCCGGACAAGGATCTCGCGCAGTGTGTGCGCGGTGATCATGTGGTCCAGGTAGACCGCAGGACGCAGAAAATTCGCGATGCCACCGGCGTGCGCGAGAAGTTCGGAGTTGAACCGGCCCTGATTCCAGATTTCCTCGCGCTCGTGGGTGATGCCGCCGATGGCTACCCCGGTCTCGAAGGCATCGGCCTGGTGTCAGCCGCCCGGCTGCTTGGCCGATACGGCCCTCTTGAAAGCTTTCCGCCTGAAGCCCTCGGCAAGCGTAGAGAGCTCGCGCTTTTGTTCAAAAATCTGGCGACGCTGCGCATGGACGCTCAGCTGTTCGATAACGTCGAAGAGCTGCGCTGGCACGGCCCGACCAAAGAGTTCGAGACGTGCGTGACCCAGCTAAATGACACCCGGCTCCTCGCACGTGCGCTCAAGGCTCGCCGTAACTGACTTCGGAGGCGAGGTCTGGAAGCGGCCTTTGGAAATGCCGCTGACTCAGCAGGAACTTGCTGACACCATGGGAATGTCATTGGTCCATATTGAAAAGCTCCCTCCTTGTTCTGGAAGGTGCTCAGGCAGGATCGCGCTGCCGTCCACGACGTGCCAGCCGCGCATGGCCGCGCCGGGTGTAGAAGCGAATGCCGTCCTCGTCCTTGATTGCCTGGGTGCGGAAGCCGTCGAATTGGACCTCATGGATCCAGGCATCGGCCTTCCGGAGGCTTGTCGACCAGGGTTGGTATGGCGGTTCGATGAACTGCAACCGGCCATCGCCGGAACTCTTACGCATACTGAAACCCCACACCACATACGCGGACTCAAGCCGCCAAATCGGTTTCAGTTTCCGGAACATTTTAGACAAATTGCATGTTTGAAAGGTTATGGCGAAGAAGCGACTGCCGAGCCGCGGGTAACGCTATGGAGAAAGCCCGCGCCTCTGGCGGAGAGCGCGGGCCCGATCGGGTTGCGGCCCGATCTACAGCGGGCACCGGGGGGCCGTGCCCACTGGTCACAGACAATCATTAGGATTTGCTGAAGTTCCACTTTGGAAATCGGCGCGGCCGGAACAAACGGGATCGACCTCGAAGTGGCCAAGGCCAGACAGGGTGTAAAACGAGCCGAGAACTCTCTGAAGCGCGCGAATGAGTTGCTAGACGAGGACGGTGGCGACGCCGTTAATCTCGCGTTGTGCGGCCGGATAAGGGCCGAGCAAAGGCGCGTGATCGATGCCAGAGAGCGTCTGACGAAGATCGATCCGAACAGCACGGACAACTAGAGACATGTCTGCACAAAAGGAAGACTATCGAACGAACAGAGCCGACTACGCGATTGCCGCGAAGCATGGCCGAGCGGCCGCTAATGGAAATCGCGATAAACTGCTGGCAAGAAAAAAGAGGTTGCTGTTGGTAAGGATCGGCGATCTGCAAGGCTGATTGCAAATGCATCGGAAAGCGCGGCGGAACCGAAAGCCAGTACGCGCGGTTAGCGCGGCTGGACCCATTACTACGAACGCTCGACGGCAAATGTCGGCGCGTCATCTCCCTCCCGGCCTGGAGAAATTCGACGACGGCAAAGTGAAGCCCTGGCCCTGCCATAAGCGTTCACCGGCGCGCGCTTCAGGCGGGCGCTCGTGGATAAAACCGTTCCCGGGTCGAAATGCACAATGGCATTAAGGATGGTGCGGTAGAAATTGTCTACTTCCTCGTCGATCTCTTCACGCCTGATGCCCACGGACTTCGCGTCGGCAAACAGCTTGTGCGTCAGCTCATTGATCGAAATCACATCCGGCCGGGCCGTTTTAGGAACGCTGTTCGCAATCCACTTGTGCAGGAAGGTGATGCCGCGTGCGCTCATTTGGGCATAAGCTACCGAATGGACATTAGTTCCAGCTTGAACACGAACAACAGAGCGGATGAATGAATTTCGGAACAAAGAGGAACAAGGCGCTATGTCGCAAGTTGGGTTCCGTAGTGGGAAGGAACATCTCACCATGGGCGAAGATAGAAAAAGTGAACCCGAGCGGCAAAAGGAACTCCAGGCGCAGGCGCTCGCACGCGAAACCGGGATCACCCGGGATCAGGCTCTCACGCTCATAGAATTGCTAGGAACGGATCGATCATCACTGCTGCGTAGGCCAACATACTGAAGAATCGAAAGCCCAGCAGTGCACCATGACGAACCACAAGACGGGCAGCTATCACTGCCACTGACTATGCGGCCCTCTGAATGACCCGCCTATCTGTTTCGGAAGAGCTTGAAAGTGCCGCCGACCGCATCGCCCATATAGCGCGCGCGGATCTGTGTCGCGCTGCATCGATGCTTAGTCTCCGGCGTGCCGCTGGAGCCAGCCACCGCAGACACGCTCGATTCCATCGCTGCCGAAATGGGAATCGGCCGATCCGACCTCATCCAGATCGTGTTGCGCGAATGGCTGGAAACCAACGCCTATCAGCCGGTCCGGGCGATAGACGAGGAAAGCGAGACGGACGGCAGCGCGTAGGCTGGGACGCGACCTCTATGCAGAAGACCCGCCGCTACATTTGCGAAGCGACGGGCCTCCACCCCATTCCCCCATACCTGACCATGCAACTGGCGTGCCAGACTTTATTGGCCCAATGCGGAACACCTTATGGCTTCTGCGCAGCGGAATTACCGACACGTACTTCGTTCGCATGTTTGATTAATTAGTTTTACTCACGTATTCACCAGCCACGTGAGCACGCCCCCGAAGGCTCTCTGGTCAGGCCCAGCGGCCTCCCCGCTCGCAATCCAAATAGACGTCTTTCAGCTGTTTGATTGGCATGTCAGCGTGAGCGAACGCGAGGTCCTGAGCGTCAGAAGCCGACAATGAAGCCGTACTGATTGCGATCAGCACGGTGCCGAGCGTCACAGGCGCGAGGGACTTAACAACTGACGTGATCATTTTGAGATCCTCCCCAGCTCCCGTCGGTCAACATTCAGTCCTTGGGGTCGCAGGTGTAGTGCCGTTCGAAGGTCCCGTCCGCGCGCCGCTGCTTGTCGAAGCCGCGATGTAAGGCTCGATCGCGCGCTCGTGGACCAGCCAAAGGGGATCTCGGCCGAGGCGTAGCCACTGCCGGCGGCCAACCGTTTCGGGATCGAGGCCGAAGCGATCCTGGTGCGCTCGATCGTCGTGCCGGCCGCGCCTGCCTCCGCATGACGGATGGCGCGGCTTCGCAAAGCGCACATGATTTCGTCACGTGAGATGCCGATGTCGCCAAGAACGTCATCGGGTAAACGGCTCAACTGGTCCGTTGCCGACAAGAGAGCTTTTCGCTCGGCGCGGAGGCGTAACCACCTGCGAAATGGACCAATGGCGACAGCATGAATTATAACCATGATCAGATCGTCCCTTCATTGATCTGAATTGACCGGTACGGAACGGCGCGAACGGCACTCCGGGCGAGAGCGTCAGCCGTCCGCGAGGCAAGTTAGGCGTAGTGGTCGATGGATTGGTTTTGCCGCGGCGTGCCCATACGGCGGGCGGTGGCTGGCCCCGGGCCACGCATGTAATAAAGCTCCGGGCGGTAGCGCGGCGCGACGAATTTGCGAAACTCCGCAGCAAGTTTTGTGACGGGAGCCAAGAATTTCATGACTGTTCCCTTTCCCTTCGCCGGCTTGCACACGAGCCGGCGGGCCTGACGTTGCAACAAGGATATGACAGTCGAACCAGGCTCGGCTGTGGGAATTCCCACACCGGGGAAAACATTGGCAAAATCCGCTCCCAGTTTGCATCCCGGAAAGCGGGGCCTGCGGCCATCAAATTTCCTTGGATAGGGAGTAAGGTGAAGTACACTTGATTGAACAAGAGACCGTTGTGACAGGCTCTCTGGCCTTCCTCTCAAGACTTTGCGATGCCGACCTCGCCGCGCTGACCAAACGGTGGCACGAGCGCAGCTATCGACACAACGAGCTAATCATTTCCCACGGCGACACTGGTCGCGATGTCTTCTTCCTGCTGGAAGGACGGGCTCGCGTGACACTGGTTTCAGCGGACGGCAGGGAGATAGCGTATCGCGATGTCGAACCGGGTGACATTTTCGGGGAGCTCGGAGGCATTGACGGGATTGCACGCTCTGCCAGCGTAGTCGCGCTGGAGGCAACCCGCGCTGCACGGCTGTCCGGCACAGCATTCCGGGATATCGTGATGACCCACCCGACTTTCGCCTGGATGCTGCTTGAGCATCTGTCTGCCCAGCTCCGGCGCATGACCGAGCGGGTATTCGAATACAGCACTCTGGTCGTGCGAAAACGGCTGATCGTCGAGCTCCTGCATCGGGCGGAGAAAGCCGCACTCGTGGACGGCGAGGTGTCCATAAGCCCGGCACCGACGCATTCCGAGCTGGCGGCAACGATGAGCACGCACAGGGAAGCGGTCTCACGCGAAATGAGCGACCTCGCCAAGAGAGGCCTGATCGAAAAGCGCGGCAGCAGGTTATTGCTGCATGACGTCTCGGCACTACGGGCGCTGGTCGACAAGAAGGAATAGCGAAGGCTGTCGCTGCGGCGGGGGGCACCGCACGTTTCATACCCCTCGGCCGCAAGTGATTATTCATTCCGGCAAACCGGGCAACCTAGCGTGCCAGCGCGCGGGTCGGGCTTTGATCGCTTCACCCCTTGCAAGAATCATGACTCGGCTTCTTGATGCGGGCACGGAACGTTATCCCCAGCCTGCTTGCAGACTTACAAGGGCGGATCGAAGGGTGAGGCCGCATGGACGTTAAATACCAAATCTTCGTCAGCTCGACCTACGCCGATTTGGTGGACGAAAGACGGTCGGTCATCGAGGCCGTTCTTAACCTCGGGCATATTCCTGTGGCAGCGGAGGTTCGCTCCGCTGCCAGAGATATCTCAACCAGTGGTCTGCTTATTTTGCCGGGGGTTTGTAGGAAGATGCGATTTTGCCCGCCTTCTCTTGGGCAGCTTTGAATTCCGCGCCCGAGTATGCCCGCACGGATTTGACATTCGATACTGCTCCCGATGCGCCGACGACGAGAAGTGCGGGGATCAGGTCAGCACCGTCGGCGAATTCCGCAATTACCATCCAGTCGGTTTCGCCGGTCGTGACGTAGAAAGAATGCATTCTCCCGCCTGCTGCTTCCATTATGCCACGAGCCGCCGCTTCTCTGTCCGATGGCTTGTCAATCATTCCCTTCGCTGACGTGGCTGAATAGCACCCTGTGATTATGAATAATGGCATGGGGCATTCTCCTCCATAATCGGGCAGATCGGGTGATCTGCCGAAGACACAATATCTCAAATCTTGGCGTTTGCCGCGAGATATAAGCCGACGCGTAGGCGGCGCTAGGAGCGCAATTCTGGGTTCCAAGTCTTTCCCCCAGCCGACGCAATGAACGCGCCCTACGTGTCGAGCAGCGCCCGGTTGTTGTGGTCGAGGATGACGTTGGCATAGGCGAAAGCGCCTATATGCTTAGCGGAAAGCATGGAGGTGAAAGGCATGTTTGTGGTGCGGCTGGTTGTCAAGGGCGAGATTGGCGACTTTAAGGTGTTCGAGACGATGGAGCCTGCCAAGACGCGCTTCAATGCAGGCTGGTTCCAAATCTCAGAATATGAAGGAGCATCGGCGGCACTTTATGACGTTCCCGTTAGTGGTGCCAGAGATGCAGTAGCTGCCGTGCGCGATGCACATTCTTCTGTCCGGCTTGTGGAAGCGCGCCCCATATCACCAAAGCACCTCACGCTCGAAGAATTGGGATGTAGCCGAAATGCCCACCGGACCTAAAGGCCAGAAGCGCCCCGCCGATGTGATCGGCAATGCTGTCCGCGTCATGCGTATTGCGACAGGCGAAGAAGCCGACGACATCGTTGATGACGGCAAAGACCCTGCCGCAAAGGCTCTAAGGCGAACACTCAAAAGGTTCAAAAGGTCTGCCTCTGGCTTTGGTAGAAGGCGATTTGTTACGCCGAACTATGCCCGCTAGACGCACATACGCGATGCCTAGGGAACGGTTCCCAGCCTCGCGGGTTTGAATCGCGGGCGAACGCTTTTGAAGGTGGCATCACCATGCAACACATCAACGACGCCAAAAAGCTGGTTAAGCAGCTCGATGAGAGGGCCCGGCAAAGCCTCATCCGCATCAAAGAAACTGAGGAACTCATCGAGCAGAACCACCGGCTGACAAAGAGGTCCCGTGGAATCCTTGCGCGCGCGCCCGTACTTGCCGCCGCGCTTGGCAGGACTAACGACCGGCCTTGAGAAAGGATGCTGCAAGCTTGCGCACACTGAGGTCGAGATAGACGCCTCGCCTTCGCCACTCGGCAAACACTTTGCGACGCCAAAGTGTTCCCGTAGGAGTCTAACGAAACAGACGGCAAACACATTTCTAGTTTCGCTCGAAGGAGAGGCCAGCGGCGTCGCGTACCTACGTTCTGGAGCCTTGACGGTAGCGTTTGAGATTCGCCAAACAGCGCGACAGGCCTTAAATAACTTCGCATGGACAGGGATACGAGCCAGACGCAGAGCTCCGCCAGCGCTTCGGCTACGGTTGCATTCATCGATCTTGCAGGCTTTAGCGCCATCGCGGACGTTTATGGAGATGCAGCCGCAATCGATGTGCTCGAGATTTTCGAGAGCATGGTCCGCGAGGCGCTTAGTGGTTACGGACCTCCGATCAAATGGATCGGTGACGAGGCAATGCTCTCGTTTTCCGAGCCGGAAGTCGCGATCCCGGCACTTGGAGCGCTGTTGCAGGCGTGCAGAAAAGAACCGCGCCTGCCGCTGACGCGGGCCGCGCTGAACCACGGGCCTGTCGTCCGCAGGGCAGGCGATCTATTTGGGTCGACCGTCAACGTAGCATCACGCATTGCTGCGCTTGCATCCCCCGGTCAATTGCTTACGACGCAACCTGTTGCCGATGCCGCTGCTGCCAGAGGCATTCTAGTCCGAGATCTCGGAAAAGTGGCCCTGCGATCGGTAGCTGGCGAAGTCCCTCTTTATGAGATCGAGCTTGCTCCGTCGCCTGATCCGGCCTGGATCGATCCGGTGTGCAAGATGCATGCTCCGTATACATCCTATCGACGGGCTGTCCCACAAGGGCCGTGGTTTTGTTCGCCCCTTTGCGAAGAAGCATATCGCAAATCGCCGCAGACCTATCCGTTGGCTCGATGACAGCAGCCACGGCAGCTGTTATTTCGGTCGGCAGCTTCGCCCTTATTTCATTCGGTACTGCATCACCAAGCGAAATTCTCTTAAGCATTCATTTTTGTTCGTTTTTCTCAGTCCGTCCAATCCATCATAGAATCAACATCGATCATGGCTATATCGCCGATTTCTCGCCATAGCTTCCATTCGCGCGATCGAACAGCTGCAGACATTGCCATTCTCCGAACATTGGCCACGATCGGGTCATGCCGCCTTCTGAGACAGAAACCGACATTGAGATGTGCCGACCGCGGGACCGGCCCTCGCGATTTTGGCTGTAGTGATGCGCAGAGAACCCACCTCTCAGGGATTGAGGGTAGCTACAGCGAGCTGGCCCCGCTTACTGCGCAGGCGGGGCCACTTGGTCAGATTCGATTGACGTCGCGCGCGCGGTCGCGCTCGATTTCATCGGCGGTATAATCGTCTGCATCGGGGTCAAACCCGGTCCAGCCCCCCGCCTCGTAGTCCCTGCGGCGCTCGGCTAAGTCGACCGACCTTGATTGACTGAGGATTTGCTCGGCGCTCCGCGCAAGCTCGTCCGCAACTCTAGCCGTAACCAAAGTCCCGCCACGTCGGACGCCTTCTGCATAAACATGCGCATCGCTTTCGGGCACGCCCGATTCCGTAAGGGCGCCAATGATGCCGCCGGCAGCACCGCCGACATCGAGTGTGCCAGGCAGAGGAACAGCTTCGTCTTGGCCTTCGCCCCGATGGTAACAGCTTCGTCGTTGCCCAGGTCGACGGCGCACCCTTGCAGCCAAGGTCGCTTACCCACGAATGGGTTCGCGTTCTCGGGAAAACCACCCTGCCCCGCATCCGCTTCCATGATCTTCGGCATACCCATGCCTCTCAGATGCTTTCGGCCGGTGTCCATCCGAAGGTTGCCAGCGAGCGACTTGGCCATTCGAGCATTGGCATCACGTTGGACCTTTATTCCCATGTTATGCCGGGAATGCAGGCTGACGCCGCAGAGCAAGTTGACGCCGCGTTGCAGGCGGCTATAAGCAGCGAACGAAAAGCCAAATAGTTGCAAATCGCGTAGCAGACGGCCTTTTGAGCAAACCGCAAAGAGGCAGAAAGCCACTTTAACTCAACTACTTGGAGGGATGGCCGAGCGGTTTAAGGCACCGGTCTTGAAAACCGGCGTGGGTGCAAGCCCACCGTGGGTTCGAATCCCACTCCCTCCGCCACATGCCATTGATATCGCTGGATAATCTACAATACCAGCATACCTACGTTCAATTCCGCGCACAGATTGCTTTCGCTTCTGACCCTGCCCCTTAAACTTGGGAACAAGAGCGGTGTTCAGTGCTCTCGGCCGAGCAACGCCAACTCATCCGGCTTCGTCGCCTCCAGAAAATTGCCAACGTGGCGAGATGAGCGGTGTTTCCAGTAACCTGACGCAGGGATTATTCTTCATCTCCGGGATCGTCGACGAGGCAGCCGGCGCCATGACAACCCTGATAGTTGCCGTGCTCGTCAAAGTTGGGTTCACCCTCCTTGTCGAACTGGGGAGTGTTGTCGACAGCGCTATCCGGGTCGTCGACCATGCAGCCGACGCCATGGCAACCATTGTAGCCGTCGTCTGGCCGATAATTGCTGGTCCTGTGATGATGCTTCCGGTTCGCGTCTTCGGCCATCCCTTCGACGAGCGCGCCTAATATGGCTCCGCCAACCACAGCACCTACGTCATGTCCCCGATGATCATACATTCGCGCATTGGGATCGAATGTGTCCCCGCGACCGTGGTGATAGCCGGCAACATCGGCGAAAACCCCTTGGCATCCCTGGGCGACCCAGATGTACTTGCTCTTCGGATTATAACCCCAGGTACGATTGAGGATGCAGGCGTTGCTCGATATCTGATGAATCAACTGCGGTTGCTTCAAAGGGCCGGCGAAACACTCGTCGTACTGGTAGTGCCTAGAGTGGCACTCGACGGTCGACTGCGCCCGGGCCTCCGAAACGAGCAGGGGCGCCGCAAACGCGACAGCCGCTAAAGCCACGTATCTGAACATATCAAGTACCTCCTGCATTGCCCTCAAGCGTTGATCGTAATGATCCGGATCGTATCGGGCCGGCGTCAACAGCTTAGCGGAAGATAACTCAGACGATGCAAGATGTATGTAGCTTCATGATTAAAATCATGTTATCTCAAAGCTAAATCGTCATTGAATGAATTGTCTTTCGAACGGCTTATATTAGCCACAGCGAACAGGTCTTGATTCCGAAGCCTGCGGCAACAAAATCTAATGGCCGGCGTTGCTACAAAGGCCCTGCAAGAGAGGCTGCCGGCCGGACTCTCGAAAGCTGGTAGCCTCCGAATCTTGGTTCACGGATTTGGGACAGGCCCCTCGGGTCAAGCCCGGCGAGGCGGATGAGGTAAACTTGCGTACCTGCGATCAAATTCAAACCCAAGTGGTTTGAGTTTGATCGCAACTGCAGGAATAGAGAAGGACCGTCTGGCGAACGTCCAGGACCGGAGCACGAAAGCCACCTGACGCGATGACCACGGCGATTGACGACATATACCGGCCTCTTGCAGCAACCGCGCGGTTGCTTGTCCAGTGCTGGCCGCAGCTATTGCTTGTTGGCTGCCTTGGCGTGATCGCTCGTGATCTGCTGCTTCAGGGCGCCGTGACGATCGGCCTCCAATTCCCGCTGGGCGGAATGGTCATGCTGTCGCTGGTGATTCTCGCCAAGCTGACGGTGCTGGTCATGATGTTCGTGGTGCTCCGGCCGCATCTGCCGGCGGTGGCGGCACTGAGACAAAAGCCGAAAAACGGAGCGGACGAAAAAAAGCGCGAGCCGATCCTGGCGATTACCGCGGCCGCGATCCTGCCGTTCTTCGCATACTATGCCGCCTGGGGTTTCCTCGGCGATACGGTCCGCGAGTATTCGCGCATGGCGCTGGCCCAGGCCGAACTCGGCAAGAGCGTCGACATCTTCGCCATTCTTCAGTCGAGCGGCGTGGTACTGTCGATCGTCATTTGCTGGCTGGTGCGTTTTGCCGCCAAGCGACTGAATGCGCGCGCCTCTCACCCCTACTGGCGGCTGCTGATCGTGGCGACGGACGCAACTTGGGTCTTCATCGGTCTCTACGCGCTCGGCGAATGGAAAGACCAGTTCATCCGCTGGCTTGGTGCAGGCGCCGCGCTGCAACAGCTCAGCCTCGATTTGCTTGCGCCGGTAAGTCGGGCGGTTGCGGCCGGCCAGTTCGTTCCCGTGGAATTCCGGCCGCTTCCCTTCGGAGTGCAGCTTCAGAATCTTTTCTTTTTCGCGTTGCTGCCGATTGTCTGGCTGGTGATGGCGGCGATCATTAACGGCTATGAGCTTTCCGCGCCGGCCGCTCCCGGTCCTGCGCTATCGCGCACGACCTCATGGCAGAAGTGGCTGAAGGATTTCGCGACCCATTTCGTTGGCGGCTATCGCAGCCGCTACTCGCCGGTTTGGACTTGCCTCAAGCTGACGCTCAGTGCCGGCCTTGCGACGCTTGTCACCTTCGTCATCGCCTATCAGGCCATCTCCTGGATCGGCGCCTGGATGTGGTATGGCCTGACAAGACTGATCGGAGCGCATGATCTCGCAACCTGGCAGATCTTCGCCGACACCATCAGCCTGTTCATCGGCAGCCCAAGCGAACTCGACGGAGGAATCCTGCTCGACGCGGTCCGGGTCGCGCTGCTTGCAGCAGTGCTCGAGACTTCAGTCGTCATGGCTGGCGAAGTGCGTGGCGTCAGGTCCGCGGCTCGCTGACGCTGAGATAATTCGGCAGCGCCGAGTAGAGGGCGATCGATAGTGTGAGGCTGCTCGCCGCAGGTGGGATCAAAAAGCTGGCAGCCATCCGTGCCGGCTTGCCGGGGTTCGTCGCCGCGAATGCGGTGCCGCCACACAGGGACCGGTTCCTTACATCCGGATACTGCTTTCTGATCACAGGGTCGGCAGATAGGGTTGGTTGCCATTCGCGACCGCTTCCATCGGAAAGTCGAACCTTGCATGGAACGGCGCCGAGCGCTTTCGGGTCAGCAGCGAGGGCTTCGAATTCGGCAAGGACGACGGCGCTTCCCTCGCTGCCTGCCAGTCTGGTGAGGCGCGTCACGGTCCAACTGGCACCGGCATAATCGATCGGTTGCCCCAAGGTCGCAGATACCGGCTGACGCACATGTTGGGAGCGCCAGTCGTTGATGCTTCCCCACGTTTGCGCGGCGAGCGCGGCGGGCAGTGCAACCACCAGCGCCATCATGCTCAGCCAGTAGCGTCGCCGCGTTGACATCACCTTTGCGGGAGAACTGTCCATGGCGGTCCTTCCTCGTTGCGGCGGATGGCGATCGCGGGCTCGATGTCCGTGCCTGAAACGTTCGTGGCGATGCGGATCTCATCGTCGAGCGGCAGCAATTTTGTGCGTGCGACCACCACGGTCCCGCCAGCGACGGCGTCCTCCGGCACCTCGAACACCAGAAGGATACGGCGTGGCAGGCCGGGCTGGTAGGCATTACCCGGCATCATTTCGATCGTCGCCGGCACCCGGTCGGTGAGGACATAACGGACGCCGCTGGCGCTCAGCCACTCGCCCGATGTGAGTCCCAAGGTTTCGAACTTCGCCTCGGCCTCGCCTTCGACCACAACCCATACGCCGGAACTCGTGTAGGTCTTTGACTTCCCGAAGGTCTCGACGTTGAGAACCCGCGCCACCCTGGCGCTATCCAGCGAAAGCGCAAACGCGCGAGCCTCCACACGCTTGTTCATGCCGCCCGAAGAGACGATCGGCGATGTAATGTCGCTGTAGAGCGGACGCGTATGCTGCATGCCGTAGAGCACGGCCGCAGCGAACAGCAGCGCAAGCACCGAACGCACCGTGCGCATCATGGCGCCTTCTCCACTGGCAGATCGACCGTCGCAACGGGATCGCGGTCGTACCACCCGCTTGCGCCGTAGAGATTGTCGCGCAACTTGTAGATTTGGCCGGTAACGGTGATCGTCACCTTGTCCGGCACGGGCACACCGGCCGGCCACTCCCAAGCCATCGTCGCGCGTTCCGACATGTTGGGGTTGAAATATCCCGCCAGATACTTGTCGCGATCGAGATAAACCGATGGCATCGGCAGCTTTTGCGCCGGGGCGTTGAGCGTAACGACGCGGTAGAGCACATTGTTCGGGGTGGCGGAACGGTTCACCACGTCCAGATCCACCATCAGAAGCTGCACAGGCTGCGATGGGGGAACGCCTGTCGGCGGCACGGTTCCGACACGTGCCGTTCGCAAGGTGACGAACCAGCGACCGGTATCGATCTGCTGGCCTGCTTGCACAACAGGCACCTTTGGTGGATGGGCAGCTTCGTAGAGTGTCATCGAAAACGAGATAGCCGATGCGGCCAGTCCACCCAGACCAGCGAACAAAAAAGCGTACAGTCTTTGCCGTATTGTCGTTCGTGTCAGTTCCGTCATGCGCGGCGCCGTATGCGATGGTCCTCAGGCCAGCCTTATACGATGCGAGCTACGCCATCGGACAATAATTTTGTTACAACAGCAGCGCTGGCATCTCTAAGGTGGTTCAGCACAGAGATACCAGCCGCGCAATCGAATCCTTGATAGCTCGCCCAGTCAGTATTCAATATCCGCTCCTGGCGCCAAGAGCGGCATTAAGCCCCGACGGCCGCCCAGACCATTCGAAAGAGGTGCCGGCTCGGCTCGGCGCCCCTTTCTGCTTTCTCACTTCTCCGACCACACGGCCAGCTCGTAGCCGTCCGGATCGGTGAAGTGGAAGCGGCGGCCGCCCGGGAAGGAATAGGCGGGCTTGACGATCTTCCCGCTGGCCGCCTCGACGCGGCGCTGGGTCTCGTCGAGCTTGTCGGCATAGAGGATCACCAGCGGCCCGCCTGCCGCCTTGCTCTGGCCGCCGAGGGCGAAGCCGCCGGTCAGGCGGCCATCGTTGAACTCGCAATAGCTCGGCCCGTAGTCCTTAAAGGACCAGCCGAAGGCCTTGCCATAGAAGTCGCGCGAGCGCGCGATGTCGCCGACGGAGAACTCGACATAGTCGATGCGCTTGTCGTTGCTGGATTTGGCCATGATCTTCTCCTTTCGTGATCTTGGGAAGCTCAGCGTTCGAGCATTGCCTTCAGGGTGTTGAGGTCGCGCGCTACCGCCGCGGCGTCGGCAGCGAAGATCTCCTCCGTCATGTCCGGCATCCTTAAGAGCACGAACATGACCTCCGCGCCGGTTCCGTTGGGAACCACGCGCACCGCATTGCGGGTTTCCTTGCCCTCGGCAAAGACGACGTGATCGAGGACACCGAATTCATTGGGCCGGGAGAAACGGATGCGGATGGGCCGGCCGTGGGGATCCTCAGCCGTCCATTCCTCGCCCGATCTTTCGAAGCGCCGGCCGAGGCCTGCCGCCCAGCGCTGGAAATTCTCCGGGATTGAGGCGAAGTCATAGACTTCGCGCCAGTCCCGGTCGATGGACACGGTGATGATGCGGGATTTGTAGATCGTCATATCTGCCTCCTTTCAACGAAGGCAGACTAGGCGGAGTTGGCGGTGGCGTATTGAACGAAACGGCCAGTTCAGGCGCCGAGCTGTCGCAGAACCATCGCGGGCGAGAACCCCGACAGGCGCCGCACCTCGCGCGTGAGATGCGCCTGGTCCGAATAGCCCGCCTCGAACGCAAGATCGACAAGGCGCGGCTCGGCGGACTGCCGCGCCAGGTTCAAAAACCGCTGGAAGCGGAGAATGCGGTCGAGCGTCTTCGGACCATAGCCGAAAGCCACCTGGCAGCGGCGGCGAAGTGTTCGCGGGCTGACGTCGAGCCGATCGAGGATCACCGCCATGCCCGGACCGGCGGATTCCGTTTTCAGCGCGTTGAAGGCAAATCCCATGTCCGGAGGCGGCGGCTCGACGTCGGGCGCAAGGCAGGAGAATGCGGCCTGCATCTTCCGCATCCGCTCCGTCGTGGAGGACGCATCGCCAATTCTCTGGGCGATTTCGCGCGCCAGTGCTCCCCAGAAGTGGCTGAGTGCCACGCGACCGCCCACGATCTCCGACATCGGCAGGCCGAGCCATCGGCTTGCCGCCCCCGGTCGGAACCGGGTGCCTATCACAGTAGAGCCGGGTGTCAGCGTAGAGAGGGCAACGGCCACGTCGGGGCCCGCTACGACCAGATCGCCGTCGATCCAGATGATGTCGACGCAACCGTCGGGGACCACGGCCGATAAGCTCCCCGCGTCCGGCCGCAATGTATTTGACCAGACACACAGGAAATGCCTTTCGAGTGCGGCCGGAGGATCGAACTCGCGGTACTCCCCAATCGCTCCGGAAAGGACGGGCGCCCCGGAAAGGACGGGTGTGTTGTCGTCAGACGTCACGAGCCTCTCCTGCGAGGAACACTTTCTAAGGCATCGTACTCTTCGGTCCCCGAAATCTATCGCGGTGGCGGCGTGCTTCAACCCATGCTGTCGTTCTCGATCAAGCCCTGCACTGCATGGTTGCGACGCCAGGCGGAACTGGGCAATTGTCGAGGATTCCACCAATCGTGGAGCGGTCGTGAGCGGAGTCGCGACCTTGGCGCATGCGCGGCTCGCGCCATCCAGCCCACGATTCCGCACCGATTGCCGCATGACATCATTTTTACCGTCCCGATGCCTGCAGAGGACTGCTTGGAATGAGCAATTTCGACAGATTTTCCTTGCAAAGGCGCCATTTGCGTTCTGGTTTCGGGGTCATCTTGATCACGGCAGCTCAGGCGGTTTGCCGGCCTTGTTCTCAAGCCATCTCTTGACGTGCGGGAACCATACACGTTAGGCGTTCGGGCACCCCACGCGAACGATTGGCGACCAAGCAAGGAAATTCCAGCTGATGGAAATTTTTACCGCCGCTGGCCTCGCGGCTCTGCTCCAGGTCATCGCCATCGACCTTGTGCTTGCCGGCGACAATGCCATCGTCATCGGCCTTGCCGCGGCAGGCCTGCCGTCGGACCAGCGCAGGAAGGCGATTCTCGTCGGCATTGCGGCGGCCACCGTGCTTCGCATCTTCTTCGCACTGATCACCCAGTGGCTCCTCACAATCGGCCCCATTCTTCTCATCGCCGGCGGCCTGCTGCTGCTTTGGGTGTGCTGGAAGATGTGGCGCGAACTCCGTGTCAGCCACGAGCAGGAACATGACGCGACGGAATCGTTGTCGAATGTCGATTACGACAAGAGCGGGACGATCGGCGGCAAGGGACCGCGCAAGACCTTCGCTCAGGCAGCCTGGCAGATCGTCATTGCCGACGTTTCGATGTCTCTCGACAACGTCCTTGCAGTCGCAGGCGCGGCGATGGACCATCCGACGGTCCTGATCATCGGCTTGGCGCTGTCGATTGCGCTGATGGGCTTCGCCGCTTCGTTTGTCGCACGCCTCCTGCATAAGTACCGCTGGATTGCCTATATCGGCCTCGTGATCATTCTCTACGTCGCCGTGAAGATGCTTCTGGATGGTGCCGTGCAGCAGTTCCCCGAACAGTTTGCGTTCCTGGCGCCTTGGTTCGGACCGGGCGGTCATTGAACCTGACCCTTTAGCAGTGCAGGCCCGCCGAGCGGCGCCAAGCCATTCCCCGGTTTGCTTGATTGCGGAACTATGCTATTGCGCCGTGCAATTGAGCTTCTGCGAAAGTTCTAAAGATCAACATGTATCGAGACTTCCGGGCCGGGCCTTAGGGTTTCCGGCCCGCGTCCATTGGAAACCGCACATGTCTGCCCCTCGCGTCAGTTTCGTAAGCCTTGGATGCCCGAAAGCCCTCGTGGACTCGGAGCGTATCATCACGCGCCTGCGCGCCGAAGGCTACGAGATCGCGCGCAAACATGACGGCGCCGATCTGGTCGTCGTCAACACCTGCGGCTTTCTCGATTCGGCTCGTGATGAATCGCTCAATGCCATCGGCTCCGCCCTTTCGGAGAACGGCAGAGTCATCGTCACCGGCTGTCTAGGCGCCGAACCTGACGTGATCCGCGAGAAACACCCCAACGTTCTCGCCATCACCGGCCCGCAGGCCTACGAGAGCGTGATGGCTGCAGTGCATGAGGCAGCACCCCCGAGCCACGATCCCTACATCAACCTTTTGCCGCCGCAAGGCGTCAAGCTCACGCCGCGCCACTATGCCTATCTCAAGATTTCGGAAGGCTGCAACAACCGCTGCACCTTCTGCATCATTCCGGCGCTGCGCGGCGACCTCGTCTCGCGACCGGCGGCCGACGTTTTGCGCGAAGCCGAGAAACTGGCCAAGGCCGGCGTTAAGGAGATACTGGTCATTTCGCAGGACACCAGCGCCTACGGCATCGACATCAAATACCAGACGAGCATGTTCGGCGATCGCGAAGTGCGGGCGAAATTCCTCGATCTATCGGAGGAACTCGGCAGGCTCGGCGTTTGGGTACGTATGCACTATGTCTACCCCTACCCGCATGTCGCCGATGTCATCCCGCTGATGGCCGAAGGAAAAATCCTTCCCTATCTGGATATCCCGTTCCAGCACGCCTCGCCGCAGGTGCTGAAGAACATGCGCCGGCCTGCCCATGGCGAAAAGACCCTCGACCGCATTCGCGGCTGGCGCGAAATCTGTCCGGATCTGGCGATCCGCTCCACCTTCATCGTCGGCTTCCCCGGCGAGACGGACGACGATTTCGAAATGCTGCTCGATTGGCTGGACGAAGCCAAGATCGATCGCGCCGGCTGTTTCAAATACGAGCCGGTCAGGGGCGCCGGCTCCAATGATCTCGGCCTCGAACAGGTGCCGCAGGAAATCAAGGAAGCGCGCTGGCACCGCTTCATGCAGCGCCAGCAGAAGATCTCGGCGACGCAGCTTGCCAGGAAGGTCGGCAAACGCCTGCCTGTCCTGATCGACGAGGCGCATGGCACCTCGGCGAAGGGCCGCACCAAATACGACGCGCCCGAAATCGACGGCTCGGTGCATATCCAGTCGCGCCGCCCGTTGCGTGCCGGCGACGTCGTCACCGTCAAGATCGACCGTGCCGACGCCTACGATCTCTACGGCTCGGCGGTCTGACCGCCAGCGGGAGCGAAGGCCCTTCTGCTAGGACGTGACTGTTTCGCTTACACGGATCAGGGTCCGCCTGAGCCAGGCGTGACCGGGATCGCTGTCGTTCCTCCGATGCCAGAGCAGGGTTTCCTGATAACCGGAGTAATCGAAGGGCAGCGGAAAAGAGCGCAGGCGCGGCCAATCCGCCAGACGGATCACATTTGCCGGCAAAGTGCAGATCATGTCCGTCTCGGCAATGATGGCCGGTACGGCAAGCGCAAAAGGCAGGCTCATTGCAACGGTCCGCTTCAGTCCGCGATCGTCCAGCAGGCGATCGATGTAGCCCTTCAGATCGCCGACATGGGTAACCAGCAAGTGCGGATACTTCAGGAAGAGTTTCAGCGTAAGCTCGTCGCGGATTTCAGGATGCTCGGCGGAGACGATCGATGTCCAGTTCACGTGGAAGAGCGATGCTCGTTTGATCGTCGTCGGCGCGTCGGGCAGGATAGTGATCGCAAGGTCGATAGAGCCTTTCTCGAGCCAATCGACGATCTCCTGGCGGTGCAAGCCGCGCAGAACGATTGAAATTCTTGGCGCCGCTGAACGGAGCACCGGCACCAGCCTGGGCATCAAGGTCGCCGCGATGTGGTCGGTGGTCGCGATCCTGAAAACGCGACCCGATCGCTCCGGCGAGAACTGGCCTAATCCTCCCAGCGCATCCTGGATCTGGCGTAGCGCGGCCCGGATCGGATCGGCGAGGTCGAGGGCCTTTTCGGTCGGCCGCACGCCATCGGCATGACGGACAAAGAGATCATCGGCGAAAAGCCGACGCAGATGGGCGAGGCGCTTGCTCATCGCCGGCTGGCTGAGCCCGATACGGGCCGCCGCCCCGCTCACGCTCCCTTCACTGAGCAGGGCGTCGAAGGCGACAAGCAGGTTCAGATCGACGGCAGCCAGATTCACGCCGGGCCTCCGAAGCTTCATTACCGGGAGGAATATTCAAATGTCAAATATCGATTGGACGACTGAAAGCGAAGCTGGAAAATAGGCGCCTTCCAATTGAGTATGGAGACCTGGATGCGACGCTGTTCTCTCGCTGCAATTGCTTTGTACCTGATGCCGACCCTCTCGAGCGCCCAGCCGCCCCAAAATCACGGCGGAGCCGTCTTCGTGCTGTCGGATGCCGACATGGTGCCGACTGTCTATGAGACGGGCGAGCTCGGGCCTCCAGACCCTCACCACCGGGATACGCTTTCGATCATCACGTCGCCGGCGGAGCAGTCCCGCTCTGTTGCTATGATGGAGGTTTCGAATTCGACCTATGGGCCGCCGGGAGCGCTCGACATCTCCCCGGACGGCCAGTTCGCTTTCGTCGCCGAAACTTTCCGTCAACGGCCCGAACGGGCGACCCGCCTCGACGAGTTGCAGCAAGGCGACACGATCCGATCGCTCCGGCTCGATGGCGGCCACTCGGCGGTGGTCGACAGCGTCCGGATCGGAATCCAGCCGCAGGCGATCCATCTCAATCCAGCAGGCGATCTTATCGTCGCGATTACTGTCGACGCCGACCGCGAACTCACCTTCGTTCCGGTCAGGGAGGGTCGGTTTGGCCCCGTCTCAAGCTTCGGTCTCGGTCTTGAGCCGTCAACGGGTTTCATTCCGCTGAAGGCGACCTGGGTGCAGTGGCATCCAAGCGGCCGGTACATCGCGATCAATCTCGTGGACCGTGGTCAGGTCGCCTTCTTCGAGGTGCTGCGCGGAAATGACGGAGTGGTTTCGGCCATTCGCCCCTGGGGCAATCGCGTCCAGACGAACAAGTTTCCCTTCGTCGGCCGCTTCTCGCCGGACGGCCGCTACTACATTACCTCCGATGTTCAATGGGGCATCGATACGGCCGGCTTCTATGGGGTTCGGGAGGGCATTCTCACCACAGTTCGGCTTGCCGATGTCGGCGCGATGGGCGATGCGGCAAGGCATATCGTGCCTCACATCGCGCTTGGTGGCTGGGGCGCCGAGACGATCGCCTTCAGCCCCGACGGCCGCTTTCTTGTCACGTCCAATCTTCGCGGCACCGGCAAGCAAGACGGCTCGCGCGACTGGACGGAGCATGCGTCGCTCAGCCTCCATGAGCTGGACGCCGAAACAGGGCGGCTGTCACCGCACGGCGAATGGCCGCTCGCAGGCGTGCTGCCGCAGGGCCTCGCTTTTGATCGGACGGGGCAAAGCCTCTTCGTTGGCGTCAACCGTTACCGCAATGACGAAGCGCCCCTTGGCGGTGCCGTCGAGATATGGCGGATCACGACGGAAGGGCGCCCGGCGCTCGCTCCCACATCGGATCGCATCAGGCTGCCCGCGGGCGTCCACACCATAGTCGCCCGCTGAGCCACGTCGTGGGACTCGCAGCAGGGCAGGTAGCCCTCGAAGCTGGCGCACATGAAAAGAGGGCGCCCGAAAGGCGCCCTCCCCGGTTCTGTCGAAGCCGGCCGAACCAAGCCGGCACAAGCGCTTGCGCAGCTTACTGCGGCAGCTTGTCATCGACGCCCTTGACGTAGAAGTTCATGCCGAGCAGCGTCGCATCGTCGGCGACTTCGCCCTCTTTCAGCCAGGGCGTGCCGTCCTGTTTGGCAATCGGCCCGGTGAAGGGGTTCCATCCTTCGACTATCTTCTTCTCGGTGGCTTCCGCCATCGCCTTCACGTCATCGGGCATGTTGGTGTAAGCGGCCATCTTAACGGCGCCGTCCTTGATGCCCAGCCAGACATTGCCCGGCTTCCAGGTGCCGTCGAGCGCAGCCTTCACCCGGCCGACATAGTACGGCCCCCAATCGTCGACGATCGAGGTCAATTGCGCCTTGGGAGCGAACTTGATCATGTCCGAAGACTGGCCGAAGCCCTGCAGCCCGCGCTCTTCGGCGACTTGCAGGGGAGCAGTCGAGTCGGTGTGCTGGACGATGATGTCGGCACCCTGGTCGAACAGAGCCTTGGCGGCGTCGGCTTCCTTGCCCGGATCGAACCATGAATTGATCCAGACGATCTTCGCCTTGAAGTTCGGATTGATCGACTGGGCGCCGAGCATGAAGGAATTTATGCCCATCACCACTTCGGGAATCGGGAACGAAACGATGTAGCCGGCGACGCCCGACTTCGATTGCTTGGCGGCGATCTGGCCGAGGATGTAGCGGCCTTCGTAGAAACGTGCGTTGTAGATGCCGAGATTTTCGGCCGTCTTATAGCCGGTCGCGTGTTCGAACATCACGTCGGGGAACTTCTTGGCGACCTTCACTTCGGGGTCCATGAAGCCGAAGGACGTGCCGAAAATGATCTTGCATCCTTCGCGCGCCAGGCGCTCGAAGGCACGATCGGCATCGGGACCCTCGGAGACGTTCTCCAGATATGCGGTCTCGACCTTGTCGCCCAGTGCCTTCTCTACGTCCAGGCGGCCCTGGTCATGCTGGTACGAATAGCCGAAATCGCCGATCGGGCCGGTATAGACCCAACAGGCTTTCAGCTTTTCCTGTGCTTCGGCGGTCGCCGCCAGCGACAATGCCGCCGCCGCGGTCATCAGCGCAATAAGCAGTTTTTTCATCGTGTTACCTCTCTGAGTTAAGCCTTGGAGCTTCCCGTTTGTCTTTTATCGTCAACGATCCGGAACGAATGGCTGCCCCAAGGAAGCCGGTGTGTTCATCATCGTCAAACGCTTGTTGCGCGAGATTAGAACGAGAACCACGATGGTTGCCAGATAGGGCAACGAAGAAAGCAGTTGCGAGGGAACCGGAATGCCAAAAGCCTGTGCATGAAGCTGGCCGATCCAGACCGCGCCGAAGATATAGGCGCCAGCCAGCACCCGCCATGGCCGCCATGATGCGAACACGACCAGCGCCAGTGCGATCCAGCCGCGTCCGGCGGTCATGTTCTCCACCCATTGCGGCGTATAGACCAGCGACAGGTGGCCCCCGGCAAGGCCTGCACAGGCGCCGCCGAAGATCACCGCCAGATAGCGGTAGCGGATGACCTGGATGCCAAGCGCATGGGCCGATGTGTGGCTGTCGCCGATCGAGCGCAGCGTCAGCCCGGTGCGGGTCTTGAACAGGAACCACATGACGGCGACGGTCAATGCAATCGAGATGTAGAAGATGGGGTCCTGGCCGAACAACAACCTGCCGATGACGGGGATGGCTGTCAGGCCGGGAATGTCGAGGTTTGGCAGCCTCGCGCCGGGCTGGCCGACAAAGCTGGTGCCCATCATGCCGGAAAGCCCGAGGCCGAGCAATGTCAGCGACAGGCCGGTCGCCACCTGGTTTGTGGCCAGCGACAACGTCATGACAGCGAACAGCAGCGAAAACACCGCACCTAAGGCGATCGCCGCCAACAACCCGATCCACGGCGATCCGGTGAGATAGCCGGCGCCGAAACCGCCGACCGCCCCCATAATCATCATGCCTTCGACACCGAGATTGAGCACGCCGGAACGTTCGACCACCAGCTCGCCGATCGCCGCGATCAGCAACGGCGTCGCCGCGGTTGCGATGGTCAAAAGAATGTTGACGGTGATGTCCATCAGCGGGCCTCCTCCAGCTTCGGTGCGGATTCAAGCTTCGGCGCGGCAAAGCCGATCAGACGAATGCGATAGTGAATGAGCGTGTCGCAGCCGAGCACGAAGAACAGGAGCATGCCCTGGAACACGCGCGCCACCTTGTCGGATATGCCGAGCGCGCTTTGCACCGCTTCGCCGCCGAGATAGGTCAGCGCCAGCACCAGGCCCGCCGCGACGATGCCGAGCGGATTGAGCCGGCCGAGGAACGCCACGATGATGGCGGCAAAGCCGTAGCCGGGCGAGATCACCGGCTGCAGCTGGCCGATGGCTCCGGAGACTTCCGAGATGCCGGCAAGCCCGGCCAGTGCACCCGACAGCATGAAGGCGAAGAACACCATCCGGTTGATACCGAAGCCGGCGAAGCGCCCTGCCCTGGGGCTTGAGCCGAGCACGCGAACCTCAAAGCCTTTCAGCATGCGGCTCATCAGGATCCAGACCAGCACCGCCGCGACCAGCGCGAACACGAAACCCCAATTGGCACGGCCGGAGGCCGGCATCAGTTCCGGCAATATGGCCGAGTCGTTGAACTGTATCGTCTGCGGGAAATTGAAACCCTTCGGATCGCGCCACGGCCCACGCACCAACCAGTCGAGGAACAGCTGGGCGACATAGACCAGCATCAGGCTGGTCAGGATCTCGTTGGTGTTGAAGCGCGTCTTGAGCAAGGCGGGAATGGCGGCGTAGGCGGCACCGCCGACCATTCCGAACAGCAGCATCAGCGGCAGCACCAGCGGGCCTTCAAATTGGGGAAACAGCACCGGAATGCTCGAGCCGACGATACCGCCCAGAATGAATTGGCCTTCCGCGCCGATGTTCCAAATGTTGGCCCTGTAGCAAACCGACAGGCCGACCCCGATCAGGATGAGCGGTGCCGCCTTGATCGCCAGCTCATGCAACTGCCAGACCTGACTGACCGGCTCGAGGAAGTAAATTTGGAACGCCTGCAAAGGATTGACGCCAAGCAGTGCGAACAGGATGGCGCCGGCAACGATCGTCAGCGCAAAGGCAATGAAGGGGGACAGCGCCGAAAACAGCATTGAGCGCTGTGGCCGTTTGACGAGTTCGAGGCGCATCATGACGTCTCCAGAGCGTGTTCGGCGTGGCCGGGCTCGGCCCCGCCCATCAGCAGTCCGATCTTTTCGAATGTGGCCTCAGCGATTGGCAAAGGCTTCGATAATTCGCCATTGTGCATCACCGCGATCGCGTCGGATATCTCGAACAATTCGTCGAGATCCTGACTGATGACCAGCACTGCGGAGCCGCTGCGCGCCAATTCGATCAGCGTCTGGCGAATGTGGGCGGCGGCACCGGCGTCGACGCCCCATGTCGGCTGATTGACGACCATGACGCTTGGCCTGCGGTCGAGTTCGCGGCCGACGATGAATTTCTGCAGATTGCCGCCTGAAAGCGCTGCCGCCTCCGGGTCCGGAGCGCTTTTGCGCACATCCATCGCCTTGATGATGCGCTGGGCGGCGGCATAGATCGCATCGCTTTTGACCATTCCGCCGGCGCCGACAAACACCTTGCCGTCGGTGGCATGGCGCGACAAAAGCAGGTTTTCCGAAAGCTTCATGCGGGGGGCTGCACCGTGGCCGAGCCGCTCTTCCGGCACGAAGGCAGCGCCCATCAGCCGCCTGCCGGTGATGCTGAGGCCGCCGGCATCCTTGCCGCGGATGCGCACCGAGGCGGCATCCTGCTGCGGCACCTCGCCGGAAACGGATTCGAAGAACTCGCCCTGGCCGTTGCCGGCAACGCCTGCAATGCCAATCACTTCGCCGGCGCATACCGTCAGGTTGATGTTCCTGAGCGGGATCGAGAACGGCGTTGCCGGCCGGCGGCTGAGCGCGCGAATTTCAAGCAGCGGCCGCGCGGTCTCGATACCCTGAACCGGCGCGCGCACCACGGCCTGCACGTCGTTGCCGACCATCATGCGGGCCAGCGATGCCGCGGTTTCCTTGCGCGGGTTGCAATGGCCAACCACCTTGCCGTGGCGCAGCACGGTGGCGCGGTCGCAGATGCGCTTGACCTCTTCAAGGCGGTGCGAAATGTAGAGGATGGACTTTCCTTCCGAGCGCAACCGTTCGAGCGTCTCGAACAGCTTGTCGGCTTCCTGCGGCGTCAGCACCGAAGTCGGCTCGTCGAGAATGATGAGCTGCGGCGTCTGCAGAAGGCAGCGGATAATCTCTATACGCTGGCGCTCACCGACCGACAGGTCGCCGACCAGCGATTGCGGGTCGAGCGGCAAGCCGTAGCTGTAGGAAAGCGCCCTCGCCTTCGCGGCAATCGTGCTGATCGGCGAACCGTCGTCCAGCGACAGCGCGATGTTCTCCGCCGCCGTCAGTGCCTCGAACAGCGAAAAATGCTGGAACACCATGCCGATGCCGAGCTTCTTCGCAAAGCCGGGATTGGTGATCGTGACCGCCTGACCGTTCCAGAAAATCTCGCCCGAATTGGGCTCCAGTGTTCCGAACAGCATTTTGACGAGCGTCGACTTGCCGGCGCCGTTCTCGCCGAGCAATGCGTGGATTTCGCCTTTTGCGACGTTGAGATCGATATGGTCGCACGCGGTCAGCGTGCCGAACGTTTTGGTAAGGCCACGAACCTCAAGCAGGTCTGCGCCGTCCTGATTTGCACTCACAGTGCCTCCCATCTGGTTTGCCAGATATGTTCTGTGTTCCCGCAGGCATCGTATGCGCGGCCTGCTGTCATCGCAAAGCGGCACCCGTCTTGAAAGAGCTTCAAGAATTTCAGCGGAAACTCAAGGGATAGCAAGGCTCAGGGGATAAGAATGGTTGTCCCGGTCGTCCTGCGGCCTTCAAGGTCGGAATGCGCCTTGCCGGCATCCTCGAGCGCGTAGCGCTGGTTGATCTTGATCTTGACCGCGCCGCTGAGCACGATTTCGAACAGCGCGGCGGCGGACGCCTCCAGGTCTTCGCGCTTGGCATTGTAGACGAACAGCGTCGGGCGGGTTGCGAACAGCGAACCTTTCTGCGCCAGCAACGACATGCTGAACGGCGGGACCGGCCCCGACGATTGACCGAAGCTGGCGAACATGCCGAGCGGCTTCAGGCAGTCCAGCGAGGCCGGAAAGGTGTCGTTGCCTACCGAATCATAGACGACGTCGCACTTCTTGCCGCCGGTGATGGCGAGAACGCCGGCGACGAAGTCCTGCTCGCGATAGTTGATGACGTGGTCGAAGCCATGCGCCTTGGCGAGCTCGATCTTGTCGGCGGAACTGGCGGTGCCGATCACGGTTGCGCCAAGATGCTTGGCCCATTGGCCGAGGATCAGCCCGACGCCGCCGGCCGCGGCGTGAAACAGAATCGTGTCGCCCGCCTTCACCTTGAAAGTACGGCGCAGCAGATATTCCGCCGTCATCCCTTTCAGCATCATGGCGGCCGCCTGTTCGTCGCTGATGCCGTCCGGCACCTTCACGACGCGGTCGGCGGCGATCACGCGCTGCTCGGCATAGGCGCCAGTCGTCACGGCGTAGGCGATGCGATCGCCCGGCTTCAGCCAGTCGATATCCGCGCCCACTTCCACCACCACCCCGGCCGCCTCGCTGCCGGGTATCAGCGGGAAACCGCCTGGCGGCGGATAAAGGCCGGAGCGATGGTAGACGTCGATGAAATTGAGGCCGACCGCCGTGTGTCTGACCAGGATTTGTCCCGAGCCGGGTTGGCCCGGATCGGCGTCCTCATAGGTCAGAACCTCCGGACCGCCATTGGCGTGGATGCGTATTGCTTTGGACATTGATGAGGCTCTCTTGGGACCAGACTCTCTTGGATCAGGTTTTCTTGGCGCCGAGCGTTGGAAAGAGCTGCATGATACCGCCGATGCATGCGAGGTAAAGTCCGGTGACCGTGATGCCGATCTTGGTGAAGACACTCACCTGCTCCCCCAAGACGCCGATCTGGTCGTAGAAGGCGGCAAGAGCTGCCTGCGCCAAGGCCAGCGCTCCGAAAGCGCACCATAGCAGCGTCATGCCAAGGTTGATCGGGCGCAGCCGTACCACCCGCACCGGGTGGATGAAATTGATCGGCACGAAGGTCAGGATGCCGGCCACCACGACGACGGCGAAGGAAACCCATTGTCCCGGATCGATGACGAACAGCGTGAATACCACCATGTTCCAGACCACCGGAAACCCCTTGAAGAAATTTTCCTTCGTCTTCATGCCGGTGTCGGCATAGTAGATTGCGCTCGACACGACGATGATCGCCGCCGACAGGAACGACAGGCCCTCACCCATGAAGCCGCGCTGGTAAAGCGCGAAGGCCGGTATCAGCACGTAGGTCACGTAGTCGATGATGTTGTCGAGGAGTTCGCCCGACCATGTCGGCAGGATTTCCTTGACCTCGAGTTTCCTGGCGATCGGCCCGTCTATGCCGTCGACGAACAGCGCCAGGCCCAGCCACCAAAACATCGCCGTCCAGCGCTGCTCGCTCGCAGCCACCAGCGACAGGAACGCCAGGAACGACCCCGACGCGGTCAGCAGATGGACAGAAAACGCGCGCGCCTGCGGCCACGTGACTTTCTTCTTCGGCCTAGGAATCCGGTCGGTGATCTTTTCGGCGATTTTCCGGGCCTTTGTGTTCTTGCTCACGGGCCCCGCCAGTCCAGCTTGCAGATTTCGGCCGAGCGGCCGGCAAAATTCCAGTTGCGGCCGAAGGCCCGCATCTTGCTCTTGTCGGACCTGGCGACGACGATTTCCGGTGCGATCCAGTACTCCGAATTGCTGATCACCGTATCCTTGTCGCGGTCCTTGCCTGGGATCGGCGTCACCGCCCCGTCGATAATCTTCGGTATCTGGAAGATCCGCGTCCTGTCACGCGTCTCATAGGTGATCGGCGCTTGCTCGACGCCGAGGAACTTTCCGACCAGGATGGAGAGCAGCGAGGTGGTTCCGCCAGCCTTGCCGGTGAAAATCCTGGTCAGCGCCTTTACCGCATAGACTGAGGCGCGCTTGTCGATGAACAGTCCGGCGGTCCAGTTGCCGCGGCTCATATAGCCGGGGATTTCCATGACCAGCCCAAGGTTGAGGCCGGACAGGTCGACCTCGCCGAAATGGCCGGCATCGATTCGGAACCCCGCCCAGGTCTGACAATAGCCCTCGGTGGGCGGATGACTGCCGAGAGACAGCACGCAAGGACAAAAAACCGTGCAATTGCAGGAGAGTACCAGCTCTCCTTTCATTGCCCAGCCTTGATCCGCCATCGAATTCTCTCCCTATGCCGAGACTACTAGCAGGGCGGCTGCCCAGACAAGCAGTATCGCACCGGCGATCCGGGTTGGCAGCCTGCCCGCCGTCTGTTTTTCGATCAAAGTGAACAGGCCGATCAGCGCCATCCAAAACACGTTCATCACACCGACGGCGAACATCACCAGCATCAGCGCCCAGCAACAGCCGAGGCACCAGACGCCCTGCTCCATGCCGAGCCGGAAAATCCGGCCGGGCCTCGCGCTCCAGTTCGAAAACAGGATCGAGAACGGGTTTTTGCATTTCATCAGGCAGGCTACCTTCAGGCCGCTGAACTGATAGAGGCCGGCAACCAAAAGCGCGACTGCTCCGGTCGCTCCGACCACCGGATCGAGCATCTGCACAGGTGAGGCGAAGGCGTGGACGATGAGCGTCAGCGCCGCAAACACTGCCGACGCGGCCAACCACACGCTGAGGTAACCGGCGACCAGGACCAGCGGATGGACGACCGCTTCGCCCTTGATCCGCGCGGTATCGGCGATCTCGCAATAGGTGCGGATCATCGGCGCCGCCGAAGGCAGCATGGTGGCGACCGCCATCAGGAACCACATGACGACGAGCGCTCCGGCCTGCGCGCCAACGCCCCCGTCGAGCGGCGCAGGTGCAAGACAAAGGGTGAAGAAGCGCTCAAGAAAATCCGGCAGCGGCAGCTGCGGCAAATATCTGATCAATGTGTCGCCGGGCGCATCGATGCCCGGAACCCGGCTTTCGGCGCCGCGAATCGCCATGGCGCCGAGAAGCAGCCAGGCCAGAAGGACGCCTGCGCTCAAAACGATGTTCACCGCCAGTCGAGGATTGCGCGAGACTCTCGCCGTAGCCCGGCCGAAACGGTCGAGATGATTGAAATCATGGTCTTGGCCGATCATGGCAATCGAATGGGCCGAATCGCCGCGTTGATCAAGCCGTATGATCTGACCTATATGCTTCTTAGGTCGGACCGACCGCCTCGCATCACAATCCGGAAGCGAACTTGGACCATCAGCAGACAGCACGGATACTGGTTGCCGGCAGTGGCCCGGCAGGGCTGATCGCAGCGCTTGGTTTTGCGGATGCTGGCTTTCCGGTGACGCTCGTCGGACCTGAGGCAAATGGCCAAGACGGCCGAACGACGGCCTTGATGAATCCAGCCCTGGATCTCCTCGAACGGTTGGGCGTCCTCGATGAGGTGAGGTCCAAAGCCGCACCGCTGAAGGTTATGCGCATCGTCGATGCAACCAGCCGGCTGATCCGCAGCCCGGTGGTCATTTTTCGCGCCAGCGAAATCGGCGAGGAGCAGTTCGGGCTGAATTTACCCAACAGCGCGCTCAATCCCGCACTTGCCGGGGCCGTTGTCGCGCATTCCGGCATCGAATGGCGAAAATCGATGGTGGAGACCTGGCGCCTCGACGCCGATCATGCCCATGCGATCCTGTCTGACGGCAGCGAGGTTGCAGCATCGCTGGCGGTCGCTGCCGATGGCCGTCTGTCGCCGGCCCGCGAGGCTGCCGGCATCTCGACATCCGCGCGGTCCTATCCGCAGGCCGCACTGGTTCTCAATTTCGCTCACCGCAGCGACCACGCTTTCACCTCGACCGAATTCCACACCGAGATCGGTCCGTTCACCCAGGTTCCCCTGCCCGGCAACCGGTCCAGCCTCGTCTGGGTAGTAGAACCGGCAACGGCGAAAGAACTCGCCGCACTGGACGATGCTACGCTTTCGATGCGGATCGAACAGCGGATGCAATCGATGCTGGGCCGGGTTTCTGTCGAACCCGGCCGGCAGATCTACCCGCTTTCCGGCGTAACGCCCCGGTGCTTCGCGCGTAACCGGGTGGCACTTGTCGGCGAAGCCGCCCATGTGTTTCCGCCGATCGGCGCGCAAGGTCTCAACCTTGGTATCAGGGATATCGATGATCTGGTTGGAATTACTTGCGAAAACAGGGTTGACCCCGGCGCCGTTAAGGCACTCCGAGCCTATGATTTCAAGCGCCGGCCCGACATCCTGGCGCGCAGCAGAGCGGTCAACCTGCTCAACAAGTCGCTGCTCTCGGACATGCTGTCAGCACAGATGGCGCGCAGCGCTGGTCTCGGCGTGCTCGGCGGCTTCGCGCCGCTTCGCGCCTTTTTCATGCGCGAGGGACTGCGGCCCGGCAGTGGTTTTGCCGCACTCGCCGGCGGCTTAAGGAAACAAGTCAGGCGGTAGCACGCCGTCGGGCTAGCCCGTAGTGACGGGGCGTCAAGCGCTGCGGCATTGAATTGATGCGGGCGCCTGCGTCAAGTAGGGCCAGGTATCAGCCCTAAGTCGGGCTCGATTTTTTGAAGCGTAATGCGTAAATTCAAAGCCTTAGAGAGTCTTTGCGCATTCCAAGGACGCGGCGCTCCTAGGACTTAGTGGTGAGTACGATGATGAAAACAGCCAAATTCTCGATCGGGCAGGTGGTTCGCCACCGGCTGTTTCCGTTCCGCGGCATCATTTTCGATGTCGACCCGCAATTCGCCAACACCGACGAATGGTACGAGGCGATCCCCGCGGATGTGCGGCCGCGCAAGGACCAGCCCTTCTACCACTTGCTCGCCGAGAATTCGGAAACGGAATACATCGCCTATGTGTCTGAGCAGAACCTGCTTGAGGATCAGTCTGGCGAACCGGTGCGGCATCCGGAGATCGGTGAGATGTTCGACAAGAGGCCGGACGGGCGCTACGAGCCGAGACGCCAGTCAAGACATTGACCTTGACGAAATTGCAGGCCTGACCGGGATCAGGAGAAATTGCAGGCCTGACCGGGATCAGGAGAAATTGCAGGCCTGACCGGGATCAGGAAATGGCTGGCCGAAACGAAAAAAAGCGGGGCATGACCCCGCTTTTCCTTAGAAATTGCGCCTGAGGGCGATCAATTGGCGGTCTTCGCCTTGTCCTGCTCTTCCTTGAGCTTCTTGGCGAAGTCCTGATTGTTCTTGGCAACGAATTCCTGAAGCTTCTTCTGCCGATCCTCGATGTCCGACTGCTGCAGCGGCGGCCCGTCGAAGGCGCCGCTGAAGCCGGTCAGCGCGACCTTGATCGGGTTCGGCTGGTTCTGGAAATTGACCGAGGTGAGCGTCAGGTTCGAACCCTTCTTGAAGGAGGCGACGAGCTGGTCGGTCAGCGGCACTTCCGCCACGCACCGGTCAGGGAAGCAGATCACATAATCGAGCTTCTGCGCCTTCCCGGCATCGATCTGGAGGCCAATGCCGGGAGGAACCAGGCGGCCGGTCGGAACCGTCACCTGGAACACCTTGCGGTTCACCTTGCCCTTCAATTCGATCAGGCTGACGCCGGTGACGAGCTGCCCGTTGCCGGCAGTGGTGATGTTCTGGACATTGCAGATGTCGACGTCTTCCTGCTTGGTGCAGGCTTTGAACCAGCCCTGCGGAATCTGCTGTTGCTGCTGCGCAAGAGCATTGGGAAGTTGTGCGCCCAGAAAGCCGACCACGCCAGCGGCCATGACCGACAGGCGGTACGCGTTGCTGTTCAGGCTCGTCATATCGTGCACTTCCTCTCAAATGATCCCAGGACCGGCTTCTTCGCGCCGTGTGGTCCAGCTACCTGTTGCCGAAATGAGGCAACAGAATGACTTCGGACGGCGTGTTACACTGCAAGCGGTGCCGAATCCAGCCCGATAGTCGCAATTCTTGAGCTCGCGATTGGCCGGGAGGCGGCCGGCTCATGTTAGGGTGCGCTCCGAATCATCAAGCCGACCCAGTAAGGAGACGGTCATGGGCCGCGTTCTTGTTTGGCTGATCGCCGCGATCTCGTCTATCACCCTTTCGCTTCAGCCAGCTCTGTCGGAGCCGAAACACGCGATCGCCATGCAGGGCGAGCCGGCGCTGCCGGCCGATTATACGCATTTCAACTACGTCAATCCCGATGCGCCGAAGGGCGGCAGCATCACCTATTGCGTCGTTGGCAGCTTCGACAATCTCAACCCGTTCATCCTGAAAAGCCTGCGCACGACCGCACGCGGCATGATCGATAAGATCTTCGGCAATCTGGTCTTCGAGCCGTTGATGCAGCGCAATGACGATGAAGCCTTTAGTCTTTACGGCCTGCTTGCCGACACTGCCGATATGGATCCAGAGCGCAAGAGCATCGAATTCCACCTCGATCCGAGGGCCAAGTGGTCTGATGGCCAACCGGTGACTGCGGAAGACGTGCTGTTCACTTACGACGTTTTTACCGAGAAAGGCCGACCACCCTACAGCGCCCGTATGAGCATGGTCGCCAAACTCGAAAAGATCGGCGACCGCAGCGTGCGCTTTACATTCAATGACAAGGCTAACCGCGAGACTCCGTTGGTTATCGCGATGACGCCAATCGTACCGAAGCACGCTTTCGACAAGGAGACCTTCGACAGGACCACGCTGAAACCGGTGATCGGCAGCGGCCCGTACACCGTGGCGCACGTGGCGCCTGGCCAGCGCATCGTGTTCAAGCGCAACCCAAATTATTGGGGCAAGGACATCCCAGCCAAACGCGGTTTCGACAATTACGACCAGATCACCATAGAATATTTCCTCAATGCCAACGCCAAGCTGGAAGCTTTCAAGAAAGGCATCTGCGCCGTCGACGACGACAGCGATCCGGTCAAGCGCGAGCGCGATCTCGACTTCCCGGCCTTCCACAAGGGCGACGTGATCGCCGAAACGTTCGACACCGGCATCCCCCCAGTGGTGACCGGGTTCCTGTTCAACACAAGACAGGAGAAGTTTTCCAATCCGGTCGTTCGACGCGCGCTCGGCATGCTCTACGACTTCGAGTGGGCCAACAAGAACTTGTTTGGCGGCAAGTACATGCGCACCATGAGCTATTGGCAGAATTCCGAGCTTTCCGCGCTCGGCCATCCGGCCGACGACAGAGAAAAGGCGCTTCTGGCACCCTACCCGGGTCGTGTGCCAGCCGATGTCATGGACGGAACCTGGCGGCCACCCGTCACCGACGGCTCGGGCCAGGACCGCAAGGTGTTGAAAGCTGCCTTCGACATATTGAAGGGCGCGGGCTATGCCTTGCAGGATGGAGTTATGCTCGATCCCGAGGGGAAACCGTTCGGCTTCGAGATCCTGACCGCCTCGCAGAACGAGGAGCGCCTTGCCGCCATCTACCAGCGCACGCTGGCGAAGATCGGCATCGCTGTCACCATCCGTAACCTTGACGGCGACCAGATCCAGTCGCGCAAGCAACGTTTCGATTTTGATGTGCTGATCGGCAGCAGCGGCTTCGAGAACTCGCTGTCGCCGGGCATCGAGCAGCTCGGGCGCTGGGGATCAGCTGCCGCCAATGCCGAAGGTTCATTCAACCTTGCCGGCGTCGCCGATCCGGCGATAGATGCCGCGCTAGAGGCGATGCTCGACGCCCGCAGCCGCGAAGATTATGTGGCCGCCGTCCGGGTCCTCGACAGGTTGTTGATCTCCGGCAACTACATGGTTCCGATGCAGCACAACACGCAGCAATGGCTCGCCTACTGGAGCTATCTGGAACATCCGCAAAAGACGCCCATATCAGGTTATCGGCTGCCGACATGGTGGCGCAAGCCGAAGTGACCTCTTCGGAACAGGAGATCAAGATGAGCGACAAGATGTCGATTACCGTCGATGTGGTCTCCGACGTTGTCTGCCCCTGGTGCTTCATCGGCCAGAAGCGGCTCGACAAGGCGATCGCCGCGGCAACCGATGTCGAGGTGCACATTCGCTGGCGGCCGTTCCAGCTCGACCCAACCATCCCGCCCGAAGGCAAAGATCGCCGCGACTACCTGGTGGCCAAATTTGGCAGCGACGAACGCATCCGCGAGATCCACGCCCGCATCGAGCCACTGGGCGAGGCCGAAGGGATCAATTTCGCCTTCGCCGCCATCAAGGTCGCGTCCAACACGCTTGACGCGCACCGCGTCATCCGCTGGGCTGGTACCGCCGGCGAGGTCGTGCAGAACCGGCTGGTGCGACGCCTGTTCCAGTTGAGTTTCGAGGAAGGCGCCAATCTCGGCGATCATGTCGTGCTGATCAACGCCGCCCGCGAGGCCGGCATGGATGCATCCGTGGTCGAGACGCTTTTGCCGACGGACGCCGATGTCGAGGCAGTGCGCACCGAAATCGCCACCGCTTCGCGCATGGGTATCACGGGCGTGCCGTGCTTCCTGCTTGAGGGCAAGTACGCGGTGATGGGCGCGCAGGACGCCGACACGCTCACCGACGCCATTCGCCAGGTTGCTGCGGCCAAGGCGCGGGGCGAGTTCGAGAAAGCGAACTGAATAGACGCTATTCCACCGTTACCTTGGCGTGACTGACGAAAAATCATTTGCTGCTGGTGCGGGTCAATTCCTTGATTGACGACTTTCCCTTGATTGGCGGCTTGCGGCTTGCAAGATAGCGACTCCTTGCTGCAGCTGTTCCGTAGGCAAGCTTGGGGCATCGATGTATTGCGCTGCAGCCAACGCGATTCCGGTTACTTTCCGGGCGCCGCCAGGTCCGACATGGCAACAAAGACGTGTTGCAGACGGCACTTTTTTGCGCGCATCCGTCTTCCGCAGCATAAAAATCGGCTGATCGACCACGCTCCCTCCTTCACAAAACTGTGGAAAGAGCTTCCCTAAGGGAAGATGCCGGCCATGGCATGCGTGGCTCAGCAACCCATTGAATTTACGAGCATAATTTCCTTCGGGAACGACACGGCATGGCATTTCAGTCCGGAATTCTGTTGCTTGATGGCAACGGTGAGCGGATCAATCCCCGCAGACCGAGAAAAGATAATGGAAAATGATCAATTGGTGTTACTGTCTGTAACAAAACTAAAAGAGGTTTGGGCGGGATAGTGATTCGGGTCGGTGGACCAGAGCGACATTCAATATCGGAAAAATGGCTCCGCGGTGCCGCAAGGCCGCCGCTCCTGACACCGGTTTCCTCGATGCGCAGCTTCTGGGGACTGATGCGGGCCTACTGGTTCTCGGACCGCTGGGTGGAGGCCTGGACGCTGACGCTGGTCATAGCGCTGTTTACTGCGCTCTCCAGCAAAGCCGGCGTCTGGTTCGCCGAAGCATCCGGGGAACTGGTCAACTCGATCGCCTTTTACCACGATGCCGCGAACACCACGCCGCTCGCATCGCTGCTCACCAATGCCGGCATGCTCATCCTTCTGGTCGTGCTCAAGGACGCGGGCTTTACCGGCATCCGCACCTTTGTTTCCGCAACGCTGCATCGCAAATGGCGAGGTTGGCTGGACAGCCGTTTCAACGAAGCGCTTCTCGACAGCAATCACACGCATTTCCATGCCCAGCATGGTTCCTCCGGCGCCGCCGCTCCCGACAACATCGACCAGCGCGTCCAGGAATCGATCAAGGACATGACCGGCGGAGCCATCGGCCTCGCTATGGGGGTCATGGCTGTCGCCACATCGCTTTATTTCGTCGGCCGGAAACTACTTGAAACCTCGGCGGAGGTGAAAGGGCTGGAGTTCCTCGGCAGCTATGGCAGCGCGGTCCTGGCTTTCCTGGCGGTCGCCATATACGTGCCGCTGAACACCTGGATCGCGGTGAAGCTCGGCAGACTGCTGGAGCGGCTCAACATCCGGATGCAGCAGTCCGAAGGCAGTTATCGCGGCGAGCTGACGACGTTCCTGCGTCGCAGTTTCCACGTCGCCGCCTCACAGGGCGAGAACGTGCAAAAGACGATGCACGACCGGCTTTATGTCGATATCGACAGCACCTGGGCACGGCTGAACATTGTCAACACCGGCTACCGTTCGTTCGAGCTGGTCTACAATTTCATCGGCGCCCGCATTGTCGCGTACGGGCCGGGCCTCGTGCCCTACATCCACAACCGTTTCGATCTCAAGGGCTATATAACCGGCTCCGAGATGGTCAACTCGCTGATCAGTCAATGTTCGTGGTTCATCCACGTCATGCCTTCCATCGCGGCGCTGCGGGCCAACAGCCAACGCGTCACCGAACTCGCCAACGCGATCGAAAACGTCCAGCGCCCGCAGGAATTCTACAGTCTCACCGGCTGCTCCGATTTCCGCTACGATCGCCAGAACCCGGTTTTCGGCTTGACCATACAGAAGCTCGAGCTGAGCCATCAGGGCGAGGACGCCACGCCGTTCCTGAGCGCTGCGAATCTGCGCTTCCGACGCGGTGAGTGGACGTTCCTGAAGGGCGAATCGGGTTGCGGCAAGACATCGCTGATCAAGGCAATCAACGGCTTGTGGCCCTATGGCCGCGGGACCATCGTCTTCCCGGAAGGAGTCGAAAGTTTCTATGCCGCCCAGGAAGTAAAGCTGCAGCAGGTCTCGCTGAAGCAACTGGTCTGCCTGCCCGGCTCAGAGCGCGATTACACCGACACGCAGGTTGCATCGGCTTTGCACAGAGCGGGCCTTGGCGATTTCATCGAACACATGGCCGATGAAAGCCGCGAGGGAATGAACTGGGACCAGGTGCTTTCGGGCGGCCAGAAACAGAAGCTGGTTGTCGCTCGCATCGTTCTGCAGCAGCCGGGGCTGCTGTTTCTCGACGAAGCGACCGGCGCGCTCGACCCCGAAGGGAAGATCGCCTTCCATCAAGCGATCAAGGACAATTGTCCAGACGTCACGGTGATTTCGATCATGCACGAGGCCGTGCCGCCAAGGTCGCTTTCAGGCGCCGAATTCTACCACAGCATCGTTGCCATCGCCGATGGCGTCGCGACCAAAAAGCCGTTGGCGCCGAGCCTGCCGGTCGAGCTCACCACCATCCTCGAGCACCCAAGGCCGGTCGAGGAAAGATGGCTGCGCTTCCCTCGCCGCATGAGGCAGAAATAGCGGCGACACAACTTCGCTGCCCAGTGTCGCTGGTGATCCTGCCCTGCCCGCTGCAGCCGGCAGTGCCCGGGCGGATCACCGGCTCGCCCCGGTTAGCAGTGTTTCAAGGAGCTTAAGGACATCGACGGCCGTTCCGTCCGGGCGAAAGCAAAACGTCAGACGCGCTCGCCGTCCTTCACCCGGTAGGTCGGCTTGTACATGGTGACGAGTTCTTCCGCCGCGGTCGGATGCACAGCCATCGTGCGATCGAAATCATCCTTGGTCAGACCCGCCTTCAGCGGAATGCCGAGCAGCTGCGCCATCTCGCCGGCATCCGGCCCGAGGATATGGGCACCGAGCACTTTTTTCGAGGTGCCGTCGACCACCAGCTTAATCAGCATCTTTTCGTCGCGCCCGGACAGTGTGTGCCGCATCGGCCGGAAGGTGGCGCGGTAGATCTCAACGTCGGAAAAACGCTTTATCGCCTCATCTTCCGACAGGCCGACCGTGCCGATCTCGGGCTGCGAAAAGACCGCGGTGGCGATCGTATCATGGTCGGGCGCGGTCGGGTTGCCCTTGAAGGCGGTCTCGACGAAACACATCGCCTCGTGGATCGCCACCGGCGTCAATTGCACGCGGTTGGTGACGTCGCCGATCGCCCAGATGTTGTCGATGTTTGTACGCGAATATTGGTCGACATTGATAGCGCCGGTCTTGGTCATCTCGATGCCGACGCCCTCAAGACCCATGTTTTCGGTATTGGGGAGACGCCCGATGGCGAGCATGACCTGATCGACCGCCAGTATCTTGCCGCCAGTGACGACAGCGTCGAGGCGTCCGTCTGGGCGCTTCCTGATCCATTCGGATACGGCATGGCAGAGGATTTTTATCCCCTTCTTTTCCATCGTCTCGTGCAGCATGCGCCTGAGATCCATATCGAAGCGGGAGAGGATCTCCTTGCCGCGATAGACCAGCGTTGTGTCGACGCCGAGGCCGTGAAAGATGTTGGCGAATTCGACGGCAATATAGCCGCCGCCCTCGATCATGATCGCCTTCGGTAATTCCTTGAGGTCGAAGGCTTCGTTGGAAAAGATGCAGTGCTCGTGGCCGGGCAGAGCCGGGTGCGGCGCTGGGCGGCCGCCGGTGGCGATAAGAATCTGGTCGGCGGTGATGGTGCGGTCGTCGCCGAGAAGGTGCACCACATGCGGATCGACCAGCATGGCGCGCGACTGAAACGTCTCGCCGCCGGCACCTTGGACATTCTTCCTGTAGATGGCTTCCAGCCGGCTGATCTCGCGATCCTTGTTGGCAACCAATGTCTGCCAGTCGAAGTTCGCCTGCGTCACGGTCCAGCCATAACCTGCGGCGTCGGCAAAATGTTCGGGAAATTGCGAGGCATAGACATAGAGCTTCTTCGGCACGCAGCCGCGAATGACGCAGGTGCCGCCATAGCGGTATTCCTCGGCAATGCCGACGCGCTTGCCGAGTGCCGCCGCCACGCGCGCCGCCCTCACCCCGCCGGAGCCGCCGCCGATGACGAAAAGATCGTAGTCATAGACGGCCATGGTGCGGCTCCTTGCCCTTCAAAATGTTTGAGACAGGTAGGTTGCAAACCACCAAAAGAAAAGCGCGGACCGTCGCGCCGCGCATGCTGTCGGACGCGCAATGGAGGCCGGGCTTTCCGGTCCGGCAGCGATAACGCCGCCGGACAATATGCTCAGTTCTTCGGTGCTTCCGTACCAGCCGTAGGAGCCGCGGCATTCGCCGGTGCCGCCGGCGCTGCAGCCTTCGCTGCCGCGGCCAGAGTTTCGCCGACCTGTTGTGCGAGATCGCGAGCGACGCCGTTCTGCCAGATGTCGGCGGCCTTTAGCAGGTCACGCGTCACGGCCGGGCCGCTGTCGAGCAGCTTCTTGCCGGAGTCGGAATTGTAGAAAGCGGCGATTTCGATAAGCTCTTTTTCGGAAAAAACCTTGGCATAGGCCATGGCTGCTTCCTTCTCGAGATCAGCGCGGCGCGAGGCCAGCGCCAGAGCCTTTTCGCTGACCGTCCTGCCGATCAGCTCCTGCATGTCCGGGTTCTTCTGGATAAGCTGCTGCTGAAGCGCGGCGGCGGCCTGCGGCAGGATGTTGTCGAACGGGTCCGTCGCGTGGATCGCCGCGACCGCGGCGCGGGCCGCCTTCAGATGCCCGTCGGTGACGTCCTGCGAGAACGCCGGCGATGATAACGCAAAGACGGCTGAAGCTGCCAGAACGGCAGAAAAACGGCGAACCCGGTTATGCAACGTCATGATCGGTAGAACTCCCTGGTTTTCGGGCGGCATGGACGGTTTGGATGCCATCGCCGGCTATGATGGCCGCTGATGCCAGCCCGATGAAAAGACCATGCTCGACCACGCCAGGAATAGCATGGAGAGCATTCGAAAGCGCTCTTGTATCCGGAATGCGGCCAAAAGATGCATCGAGGATAAAATGGCCGCCGTCTGTAACAAAAGGCTGGCTCCCCGTCATCCTCAATGTGACGGGACCGGAAAGGCCGAGCCTTCCGGCCGCCGCGGCGACCGCGATTTCCGTGGCACGCAGGCCGAACGGGTTGACCTCGATGGGCAGTGGAAAACGGCCGAGCGTCTCGACCATTTTCGAACGGTCGGCAATGACGATCATCCGGGCGGAAGCCGCCGCTACAATCTTTTCGCGCAGCAGCGCACCGCCGCCGCCCTTGATCAGTGTCAGCGCCGGATCGATCTCGTCGGCGCCGTCGACCGTAAGGTCGAGTTCGGGCGTTTCCTCCAGCGTCGACAGCGGCACGCCAAGCTCGCCGCAAAGGATGGCGGTGCGCTCCGAGGTCGGCACGCCGATAATGGTGAGGCCGGTGGCGACCTTCTCGGCAAGCAGCCGAACGAACTCCTCGGCCGTCGAGCCGGTGCCGATGCCGAGCCGCATGCCATCAGTCACATGGGCAAGTGCCGCCCGCGCGGCCTCGACCTTCAGTTGCCTCGCATCCATGCCTGCCCCGGATTTCGCTTGTTTCGGCGCTCCTAGCATCTTTGCACGTCCGGTCAAAGACTTTGCCCTGTGGATTGACCAAGCACTGCTTGCCTGGATGGGCTGCAGCGGCTATCGCCTGCCGGCAGCGTAATCGTCACAGGACAGGCCATGACCCGACCGATCATCGTGTTCGACCTCGACGGGACGCTGATCGATACAGCGCCGGACCTGCTCGACAGCCTCAACCACAGCCTTGCCGCCAGCGAACTCGCAGCCGTCGATGAGGCCGGCTTCAAGCGCTTCGTCGGCCATGGTGGACGAGTGATGATCGAGCGCGCGCATGCCGCCCAGCAGAGATTGCTTGAAAGCCAGGAGCATGATCGCTTGCTGAAACTGTTTCTCGATCATTACACCGACAACATCCCGGGTAAATCGCGCCCCTACCCCGGCGTCGTCGAGACGATCGCCCGATTCGAAGCAGCCGGTTATCTCCTGGCCGTCTGCACGAACAAATACGCAGCCAACTCGGTGGCGCTGATCGAGGCGCTCGGCCTGGCGAAGCATTTCGCGGCGATTTGCGGCCAGGACACGTTTGCGTTCCGCAAGCCCGATCCGCGCCATCTGACCGAAACCATCGTGCTGGCCGGCGGCGATCCGCACCGCGCGCTGATGGTCGGTGATTCGCAGACCGACATCGATACGGCGAAAGCCGCCGGCATTCCCGTGGTCGCGGTCGATTTCGGCTACACCGACCGCCATGTGCGCGAATTCGAACCGTCGGCGGTGATCTCGCACTTCGACGCACTGACGCTTGGTCTGGCCGAACGCCTGATTGCCGCTGGGGGGCACTGAGCGAGGCGACCGGTTCGCTCCCGGCGGGATTGCATTCGGTCTTCGTCGGAACGCGAGGGCATCGCCTTGACTTCCCCGGCCGGCCCCCCTTATATCGCGGCGCGCTTGGCCTTCGGGCAAAGAGCGGGCGATTAGCTCAGCGGGAGAGCACACCCTTCACACGGGTGGGGTCGCAGGTTCAATCCCTGCATCGCCCACCAATACCCGCTTCCGGTACAAAGCTACCATCCGCTTCGCAGCCGCCTACGCTTCGAACTTCCGCCTCATCGCCAGGTTTGCCATGACCCGGTTCATGCGATTCGCCAGGCAGCTGGGTACACATCGCTAAGCGCTGTCTACCCTCGGAATCGCTCAAGCTGCACATTGAACGCGGCCGGGAGAAAGTTGACGGACGATAAAATCGTCCTAGGTGAGCTGCTATCTCAGTGGCCCCGGGGAACTGACGAGGGGAAATCGCCGTCGACCTCCTGCTCCGACCAGGTGAAACTGCGCATTGCAAATGCGTCTGGCTTCCGCGAACATTGCTGGACCCCATCAAGGGCCCGTAGCGGCCGACCCGAATACCGAGCGCTGGCTTCCCGGCCCGCTGTCCTGGCGGCCTTCGGGATGAGCTTGGATCCAGCCAGCGTCCTTAAGTCAAAAGGGAGGAACAACCGATGAAACTGACAAAACACCTGACCGGTGTAGTGATCGCGTCGACCTGTCTGTGTGCGCCCGCGCTGGCGCAGACGAAGTTGACCATGTGGTATCACGGCGCCGGCAACGAGGTGGAGTCGCGAACCCTCAACCAGATCGTCTCCGACTTCAACGCCAGCCAGTCCGATTGGGCGGTGACCATCGAGAGCTTCCCAGAGAAGAGCTACAACGATTCCGTCGCGGCGGCGGCCCTGGCGGGCAACCTGCCCGACATCTTGGATGTGGACGGGCCCGTCATGCCCAATTGGGCCTGGGCCGGCTATCTGCAGCCGCTGCCGATCGACGAGAGCGAGTTCGCCGACTTCCTGCCCGGCACCAAAGGCGTGTGGGACGGCAAGCTCTATTCGGTCGGTCTGTGGGACGCGGCGGTGGCGCTTTTTGCACGCCAATCGACGCTGGACGAGCTGGGCCTGCGCACCCCGAGCCTCGACAAGCCCTGGTCGAGAGAGGAATTCATGGCCGCGCTTGATGCCGCCAAGGCCTCCGGCAAATATGAATTCGCCCTTGATCTCGGCATGAACGACCAAGCCGAGTGGTACTCCTATGCCTTCTCGCCGTTCCTGCAGAGCTTCGGCGGAGACATTGTCGACCGTTCGACCTACAAGACCGCGGAAGGCGCGCTGAACGGCGAGGCTGCGCAGGCCTTTGGCAAGTGGTGGCAATCGCTGTTTACCGGAGGCTATGCGCCTGGCACCAGCGAGGACCCCGCCGATCAGCAGACCGGCTTCATCGACGGCAAGTTCGCCTTCCAGTGGAACGGCAACTGGCGCGCGGTGGCGACGATGGAAACCGTGGATGACGTTGTCTTCCTTCCAGCCCCCGATTTCGGCGCGGGCAACAAGATCGGCGCGGGCTCCTGGCAGTTCGGCGTCTCGGCCAAGTCCAAGCATCCGGAAGGTGCTGTCGAGTTCATCAAGTTCGCCGCGCAGGACAAGTACCTGGCCGCCTTCTCCGACGGCATCGGCCTGATCCCGCCCACGCCCTCGGCGGCACAGATGACGAAGAACTACAAGGACGGCGGCCCGCTCGCGGTGTTCTTCGACCTCTCGAAAGCACAAGCTCTGGTGCGCCCGGTCACCCCGGGCTACGTGGTCCAGGCCAAGGTCTTCACCAAGGCACTGGCCGACATCGCCAATGGCGCCGATGTGGCCGACACGCTTGATGCGGCGGTCGACGAGATCGATGCCGACATCGAAAGCAACGGCGGCTACGGTCACCGGTAGTTCTGTCGCGCCGGGGTCCCCGCCAGCCGCGGACTCCACGCTTTCTGGCGGATATTCATATGGCATCGAAACTAACCCTGTCGAACCGGACGGGCTGGACATTCGCCCTGCCGGGTTTCGCACTCATCGTCACGTTCATCGTCCTGCCGTTTTTCTTCGCGATCGGTCTCTCATTGACAAATCAGCGGCTGCTGTCACCGAATGCCACCCAGTTCGTCGGGTTGGAAAATTATCGTCAGCTCCTCGGCCTTGGGGTGGTGACGCTCGAGCCAGAGCGCGACGATGCTGGCAAAGTGGTCCGAAACGAGGCCGGCGAAATCCAGTATCCCCGCCTGCGTGAGATCACCCGTAGCGAGGCCTATCCCCAGTATCGCGGCATGCGCGAATGGTTCCGCTGGCAGTCCGGCGAGAACGTCATGGTTGTCATCGCCAGCGACGTTGTGTTCATGAAGGCGCTGGTAAACACCTTCCTGTTCGTCCTAGTCGTGGCGCCGGTGCAGGGCGGCCTCGCGCTGATGCTTGCTTTGCTCATCAACCAGAAGCTAAGGGGCATCAACATATTCCGGACCATCTACTTCATGCCGGTGGTGGTCTCCATCGTCGTGGTCTCGCTCCTCTGGCGGTTCATCTATGACGGCCAGAACGGGCTGTTGAACAGCATCCTCCAGGGGCTCACCTTCGGCCTCTTCCAGCCCGTCGACTGGCTGGGCAACCCCTCGACCGCGCTGCCCGCGATCATGGCCATGTCGATCTGGCAGGCCGTCGGCTTCCACATGGTCATCTGGCTAGCCGGGTTGCAGATGATCAGTCCCACGCTCTATGAGGCCGCCGCGATCGAGGGTGCTTCGAAATGGCAGACTTTCCGCTATGTCACCTGGCCGGGCCTGCGCAATACCGCCGTGCTCGTCCTTGTCGTGATCACCATGCAGGGCTTCGCCCTCTTCGCCCAGATCGACGTGATGACCAATGGCGGTCCGCTCGACAGCACCCAGACCCTCGTCTTCCAGGCAGTCGAGCGCGGCTATGGCAAGCAGGACATCTCGGGCGGCTCGACCATCTCGGTCATCCTGTTCGCGATCGTGCTGGCGATCTCACTCACTCAGCGCTGGCTGACACGGGAGCGTTAAGATGGCCCTCAATCCTGACAACTACGGCCTGAGGCTCTTCGTCCGCTATCTGGTGCTGTGCCTGATTGCCTTGATCTTCATCTTTCCGCTCGTGTTCATGATCAACTCGAGCTTCAAGCCCGACAGTCAGCTCCTCGCGGACACCTCCAGCCTGCGTGCTTTCCTGCCCGTCGGGGACATCAGCTTCAACAACTATTTCGGAGCGTTCCGGCGGGCGCCTGTCGGCCTGTTCGTCCTAAACTCGGTTCTGGTCACCGGGACGACCGTCCTTCTCTCGTTGTTGATCTGTTCGCTGGCCGCATTCTCCTTCGTTTTCCTGCGGTGGAAGGGGCGCGACGTGGTGCTCTCGATCGTCATCGCCACGCTGATCATCCCTTTCGAGACCATCGCTATCCCGCTCCTGCTCCTGGTCTCTAAACTGCCCTGGATCGGGCTTGATGGGCTGCACTGGGGCTGGCTCAACACCTACAGGGTACAGATCATCCCCTGGATCGCCGATGGGCTGACGATCTTCCTGTTCGTGCAGTATTTCAAAGGACTGCCGGGCGAGCTGATCGAGGCAAGCCGGGCGGAGGGCGCGAGCTGGTGGCAGGTCTACTATCGCGTTGTCATGCCGCTTTCAGGGCCGGTTCTGGCGACTGCCGCCATCCTGAAGTTCCTCGTCATGTACAACCAATATCTCTGGCCGCTCGTCGTCGTGCAGCAGGAAAACTACCGCCCGGTCATGGTCGGTCTCGGCTACTTCTTTCAACTCAACGTCGCCTGGGGCGAAGTCATGGCTTATCTCACCCTTATCACTGTCCCGGTGCTGATCTTCTACCTCTTCCTGCAGCGCGCCTTCATCGCATCGATCGCCTCGACCGGTGTGAAGGGCTGAATGCATGGTTCTCGCGCTCAAGCGCCAGTGGATCTGGGACGACTGGTATGCCCATGACGGCAAGCGCGGGCACGGCTACTTCCTCAAGGCCGACCAATCGATCGGTGACCCCGAATTGCCGCACATGAACCAGGGAGCCATCGCTTATGGCTGAGGTCTCGCTCAAGGCCGTCAAGAAATCCTATGGTCGGGTCGACGTCATCAAAGGCGTCGATATCCACATCAACGATGGCGAGTTCGTCGTCTTTGTCGGACCGTCAGGCTGCGGGAAGTCCACCTTGCTGCGGGTGATCGCCGGACTCGAGGACATAACCGAAGGCATCCTCGAGATCGGAGGCCGGGTGGTCAACGAACTCCCGCCCAAGGAACGCGGTGTTGCGATGGTGTTCCAGAGCTATGCCATCTTTCCGCACATGACGGTGCGCGAGAATATCGCGTTCGGCCTTACGATCGCGGGCGCTCCCAAGCAGGAAAAGGAGCAGAAGGTGGCCGAGGCCGCACGCATCCTGCAAATGGAACATTTGCTCGACCGCCGCCCAAGTCAGCTTTCGGGCGGCCAGCGCCAGCGAGTCGCTATCGGGCGCGCAATCACTCGGAAACCTTCCGTATTCCTGTTTGACGAGCCGCTCTCCAACCTCGACGCCGCGCTGCGCATGGATATGCGTATGGAAATCGGCCGGCTGCGCAGGCAACTCGGAACAACGATGATCTATGTCACCCATGACCAGGTCGAGGCGATGACGCTGGCTGACAGGATCGTCGTCCTCAAGGATGGTCAAGTCATGCAGATAGGAGCGCCGATGGAACTCTATCACGAGCCGGCCAACAGGTTCGTCGCCGGCTTTCTAGGAGCCCCGTCGATGAATTTCCTGAACGTCGACGTCCTCGACCTCGATGGCGAAGCGGCAACGGTTGGCAATCAATCCCTGGAGCCGATCAGGGTAGCGACCAGAAGGCGCTCCTTCCGGAAAGACGGCAAGGCCATCCTGGGTATCCGTCCGCAGTACCTCCGGGCGGCGCAGCCTGGAGAAGGCATGCTGCATGGCATCGTGGCACATACCGAGCGGTTGGGCAGCGAGACGGTCGTGGACCTGACACTTCGCGACGATCACGAGCTCATTGCAGCCTTCGATGAAGACAAGATCTTTGAACCGGGTGACGCCTTGGAGCTCACGTTCGACACGGCCTTAGCCCATCTCTTCCCCGACGAGGGTGAGCTGCAGACGCCCTAAACGTGAGCATGGACAACGCGACGCATCGGCGCGATTCGCGAGTGTCCATTCCAGAACCCCGGAACAAACCTGCATGGCCGCGAGTTTCTACTCCTTGAAGAGTGAGGGAAAGCCATGTCCAGACGTGTTTTGGCGACAGGTGTCGTAGTCCTCCTTCTCGGCGGACCGGCCTTTGCCGCAGACGGCAGCCCGTTGCCGCCGCAGAATGCCAGGAAACTGTCGGAAATAATCGCCAAGGTTGAGCAGCGCGACGACTTTCGCTACGTCGACGAGGTCGGCTGGGACAGCGGCGCCTACACCGTCACCTATTACACGACCGATAAGGCGAAGGTCGAAATCACCTACGATCCGGTGACAGCCGAGCCGAAATAGATCGCCGCCACCCTTCCTCCAGGCGATACGTGCGGCCGGAACAATTCCGGCAACCAGGTTACACCGCAGCCTGGCGACGATCCCTCGAAAACTGGCGGCGGCGTGGCTTCACCAAGAGCGGGGCCTGCACCCTTTTCGGCATCCCCTTGCGCCGATGCGGCTTTGATGGCTGACTGCGGCGTAATCATTGAGCCGCACGGGGGTGGGCATGGCGACGGCAAAGCATGTGGCGAAACGCGTTCTGATGATGCTCGCCGGCTATTTCGTTGCGGTACTGGTCGGGCTGATTGCAGTAGTAACGATCTATGGTGCATTGAGTTCGCTGCCTGATGCACCGGCGTATTTCGATTTCATGGGGGTCTCCCCTATCGCGGCGCTGGTCGTGCCGCCGCTCGGCATGTTCATCTATTTCCTGACGATCGTGCTGACCGGTCCGCAGACGCTGATCTTCGCGCTGATCGCCGAACTGTTTTCGCTGCGCAGTTTTTGGCTGCACATGATCTTCGGCGCCGCAGCAGCGGCTGCCGGCTTCGTTCTGATTTGGCCGAGCGCGCCGGGCGACCTGAGCCCCGAGCGCTGGGCCGATATCGGCATCATCGCCGCCGCCGGCCTCGTCGCCGGTCTCGTCTACTGGCTGATTGCCGGGCGCGAAGCCGGGTTGCGGCGCCCGCTCCCCCTGCGTTAGCGTCCTCAGCTCGCCGGCGAGCGCACCGCTTCCGTGCTGTCGAGTGCCTGCTGCAGCCGCGTGTCGCGGTCGTAGACGTCGCTGAAATATTCGACCTTGCCGGAACTATCAGGCCAGGCTGTGAAATAGGCGACATAGACCGGGATCGTGCGCGCCACCTTTTCGGTCGAATGTCCGTGCTTCAGCTTCTCCGCGACATAGTCGACCGAGGTGCCGAGCACGGCCGCCGCCATGCCGCGCGGATCCTGCAGACGAACGCAGCCATGACTGAGCGCGCGCATGTCACGCTGGAAAAACGACTTTTGCGGCGTATCGTGCATGTAGATTGCGTGCTTATTGGGGAACAGGATCTTCAGTTCGCCCAGCGCATTGGCCTCGCTCGGCAGCTGGCGCACGCCATACGGTATTTTCGCGCCATAGGCGCCCCAGTTGACCGAGGAGGAGGGAATGCGCTTGCCGCGCGCGTTGACCACTTCGTAGCCGGCGCGGTCGAGATAGCCGGGATCCCTGCGCAGCCGAGGCAGCATCTCGTTGACGAGGATCGACTGCGGTACACCCCAATAGGGATGGAAGTCGACCTGCTCAACCTGATCGTAGAAGAAAGAAGTCTGGTTCGTGGTCTTGCCGACGACGGCGCGAGTCTTCAGCTTCTCCTCGCCATTTTCGATGTAGCTCGCCGTAAAGGCCGGCTGGTTGATGAAGACGCGCGGACTGCCGAGATCGGATGGCAACCAGCGCAACTCTTCCAGCGCGACCTGCACCTTTTGAATCTTGTCGGCCTTGGACGTCCCGACCAGCGCTGCGACGGTGCGCGGACCGATGACGCCGTCGCCCTTCATGCCAGCCCTTTTCTGCACCGCCTTGATAACCGGCACCAGTTCCGGATCATAGACCTCGCTGGTGCCGAGCCTGGCCAATATCTCGCCATAGGCGCCGCCCATCTCGTCGTCGAGATTGCGCGCGATCTTGATCAGTAGCTTCGGCAGTTCGGGGCTGGTCTGCCCCGGTTTCAGCAACAGCTTGGGGTCAACGACGATCTCGTCTTCGGCGCTGGCCTGAAGCGATTCCAGTTCGACGCGCAGCGCCTGATATTCCGCGTTCTGCGGATGCCGTGATTCGAGATAGGTGCGCACTTGCTGGGTGCGCGCCAGCGTTTTCAGCACGCCTTCCATGTCGAGCGGCTTGGCCGGGAAATCATAATAGCCGGTGATGCGATTGGGATCGACGCGGCCGCTTTGCGCGTCATGGACATAGCGCAAGACGCGCGCCGACAGTGCCATCTCGAAGCGGGCGAACCTCTTCAGCCGCGCAGCGGCGCCGCCGGTCGATGCGCCGGCGGCAGGCACTTCAATCGTATAGTCGGCCGGCGTGAGGCCATAGCTCGTCGCCTCGCCAAGCACCCGCACCGCATCCTGCGCGCGGCTATTGGCACTGGCTCCCGTCACCCAGATGAAATCTGGATTGGCCGAGTAATAGGCGATGAGCGCCTTGGCGATGTCCTTCTCAGCGTAGAATTCGTAGTCGTCGAGTCCGGCAATCGCTTCGCGGAAGGCAGCACTGGTGGCGGAAGACGGCTGGAAGGCGGCGTCCTGCGGCATTGCCGGCTCCGGCGTTGCTGTCAGCGGAGAGAAGTCGACGCGCACGAGCGGATCGCTCTTGTAGGTGTAATAGGACGGACTGCTGATACGAGAGGCAGCGGGCGCCGTTGCATTTGGCTTGTACTTCGGCTTCTGCCTTGACGGCGGAGGGGGGAAATCACCTTGCGGCGAGTGCCTGATGCCACCGCCGAAAAGCCTCTCGAAAAGCCCTTGCGCGTCTGCCTGCGGCATACCGAAGGCCAGCATTGCCGCGACCGCAGCAAGCGGCATCGCGGTTGCTTTGTTTCCGAGGAATTTCATGAATCACCCGCTCCGGTTGCAACCGGTTCCCGTTCGGCATCGCTTGACGGTCTCGCCCACCGTACGGCGGATGTAAGACGCAACCACACCGATTCATACCGATTTCGTTAAGCTTCAATAAATTTCGGCTATCCTGTTGCAGAACAGTTTCACAACACCGTGACAACTAAAGCGAATTGGGTCCGCGCCGGTTCCAGGAAATAGTGCACGGGTCAGGCGTTGGCGCCGCCGTCGATAGTCAGTGCGGCGCCTGTCACGAAGCGCCCTTCGGGACCTGCCAGCCAGGCGACCATGCCGGCGATCTCTTCAGCCTTGCCGAAGCGAGGCGTCGCCATCTTCTGTCGCTGGTGCTCGGCGTGAGGGCCACTTGCCGGGTTCATGTCGGTGTCGGTCGAGCCCGGATGAACGACGTTGGCGGTGATGCCGCGCGAACCAAGGTCGCGCGCCAATGCCTTGGTCAAGCCGACCAATGCCGCCTTGCTGGCCGAATAGGCGCTGAGGCTGGTGTCGGTGACACGCTCCGCCAGATTGCTGCCGATCGAGATGATTCTGCCACCCTCGCCCATATGCATTGCTGCCGCCTTCGACGCCACGAACGGGGCTCTGACGTTGACTTCCATGGTTTCATCGAAGTCGGCGAGCGGCAATTCATCGATCGGCGCGGCGCGCCAGATACCGGCGCTGTTGACGAGGATGTCGAGCCGTCCGAAGGCTCTCACTGCCTCGCTGACCGCCTCTTGGATTGCGACGGCGTCGCGATTGTCGGCCTTGAGGGCAATGGCGCGACCGCCGGCTGCCTGAATATCCTCGACGACAGCACGGGCCTGCTCCTGACCGGTCACGTAGGTGAGTGCGACGCTGGCGCCGTCGGCCGCGAGCCTTCGCGCAATCGCTGCGCCGATGCCGCGGCTGCCGCCGGTGACGAGCGCGACCTTGCCATTCAAGCGTTGCGATGACATTTATTTCTCCTTTTTTTGTAATGATCGATACATAAATGTCTGCCAGCCTTGCCCGAGCGCGTCAACAGATTTATGTATCAATCAACACAGAAAGGATGCCATGCCAGAACGAGGCCGCCCCCGCACCTTCGATCGAACCGCTGCCTTGCGGCGTGCAATGGAGGTGTTTTGGGCAAAGGGTTACGAGGGCGCATCGATGAGCGAGCTGACCGCGGCGATGGGCATCAACTCGCCCAGCCTCTACGCCGCCTTCGGCAGCAAGGAAGCGCTCTTCCTCGAAGCGGTCGAGCTCTACACGCAGGTCGAAGGCACCGATATCTGGTCCGCACTGGAAAAAGCGCCGACAGCGCGCCAGGCGGTCGAACGCTTCCTGCGCCAGACGGCCAAGGCCTATTCGCAGACCGATCGTCCGCAAGGCTGCCTGATCGCACTCGGCGCGCTGCACCAGGATTCAAGCCGCGGCGCCATCTGCGATGACCTGCGCCGCCGTCGCGCTGAAAGCCGCGCAGCTTTGCTGAGACGGCTGGAACGTGGCGTGGCGGAAGGCGAATTGCCGGAAAATTTCGACTGCGGCACGGCCGCGACTTTCTATGCGACGGTGCAGCACGGCATGTCGATCCAGGCGCGCGACGGCGCATCGCGTGCCGCCCTTCTGGCGACGGCGACCGGGGCTATGGCGGCGTGGAAGGTCCTGGCTGGCACGGACATGGTGTGACAAATAATGGCGGCCGAACTCGCGTTCGGACAGAAGAAATAAGATATTCAGGTCAATGCAGCAGCGACGGTTCCCGGTGTTCGGCAACGAAACCGATCGCACGCTCGACCACGCCCCTATCGGCGAGAATGCGGCGATGGCCGAGCCCGTCGGCCCAATAGAGCCGCACATGGTCGCCGGCGCCGGCATAGAGCCTTGCATGGTCGGCGGACACTTCGCGGTCGTCCGGCGCATGGATGACCAGCGTTGGCACCGGCGTGCTGGCAAGCTGGCGGTCGCCGACGAATTCGTGCAGCGGCCGGCCAGCGATACGTTCGACCCGGTCGGCCATGGCGGCCTGCGAGCGTGGGCCGACACTGAGCATGCGGCTGAAATCATTGAAGATCGCCGGCAGGGAACTCGGCGCCGCAATCAGCACCAGCCGCTCGGCGGCCAGCGGCGGAATGTTCTTGACCGAACCGACGACGGCATTGGCGGCGACGGCACCGCCGAAGGAGTGGCCGACGACCGCCACGAACGGGCCGAACCATTCGCCGGTCAGCCGTGCGGCTTCAACAGCGCTGACCAATGTGAGCCGGCGGCCCTGCGATTGGCCGTGGCCCGGCAGGTCGAGTGAGACAACCTTGTAACCGGCGTCGCGATAGCCTTCGATCAGCGTGCGCATATATTCGGTGCGCGAACGCCAGCCATGGATGACGAGTACCGTGCCGGCGGCCCGCCTGCCCGGCTCTGGCCTGAATTCATGCACCATGACGCAGCCGTTTTTGGTCTTGAGCCGATGATGGCGCGCCTCGGTCATGAAGCCGGCGGCGCGGTCGACGGCGCGTCGCTCGCCGTCGCTGAGAACCTTGGCGTTCGGCGTGCGGCAGAACAGTTCGAACGCCGCGCGCCCGGTAAGGCGGGGAGCCACGTGTTCGGCAGCGGCAAACACGCGCCGGATGACCTTCAATCCAAATGATGCCATAGTGGCGAATCCGCCCGTTCGTTCAAGCATGAACATAATAGTTCAAACATGAACATTAAACAAGAGCTACCCTGGGACAACCCGCGTTTTCGCAACTGGGTCGCAGTGGCGCGCGCCTGCCACGTACTGGAACGCACGCTGGCGGCGAAGCTCGCGCCGCTGGACCTGAAGCCGGCGCAGCTCGACGTGCTGATGAACCTTTACCGCCATCCCGGCATGTCGCAGCATGACCTCGCCCGCCGGCTGCTGGTCGGCCGCTCCAACATCACCATGCTTTTGCCGCAACTCGAGACACGCGGCCTGCTGCGCCGCGAAGGCGATCAGAAGGACAAGCGGGTGCTGCGGCTGACCTTGACCGAAGCTGGCACGGAACTGCTGATGCAGGCGCTGAAGGTCCATATGGCGCTGATCGAGAAAGCGATGAGCCAGTCGACGCCGGAGCAATGCGACATGATCGGCGAGCAGATGCGCAAGATTGCCGACGTCCTCAAGGAGGCGTGACTGGAGCATCGGACCCAAAAGCGAAAACCGGTTTTGGGAAAATCCGGTGCTCAAACAAAGGATGGAGCTCGCGGAGCGATCCGCTCACCACATCGACTTTTTCGCGCGCTCCGGCCATTCCGTGTCGTAGGTCTCGCCGTCGATGCCTTTCCGGCTGGTGATTTCCAGGATTTTTCCGGGTGTCGGCAGCGACTTCGGGTCGACATGCCTCGCCGGGTTCCAGAGTTCCGACCGATGGACGGCGCGAGCGCACTGGAAATAGACCGAATCGACATCGATGACTGTGACCGAGCGCGCCGGCTTGCCGTCGACGCTGAACGAGGCGCAGAGCGCGGCATCCGTGGTGATATGGGCGCGGCCGTTGACTCGCAGCGTCGTGCCGGAGCCAGGTACCAGGAATAAAAGGCCGACGCGCGGATTGCGGAGGATGTTCCGGAGAGAATCGGCGCGGTTGTTGCCGCGCCGGTCCGGCATCATCAGGGTTTTCGGATCACGGATGCGGACGAAGCCGGCGAGATCGCCGCGCGGCGAGCAATCCAGCCCTTCCGGCCCGCTGGTCGCGAGCGCGGCAAAAGGCGAGGCTTCGATGAAGGCGGCGTATTCGGGAATGATATGGTCGAGTTCCTTGACCAGCGAGGTTTCGCCGGGCAGGCCATAGAGCGCTTCGAGCTGCTCGACCGTGGTGATGACGGACATGTTTTCGTCTCCGAACCTTTGCCGGCGTTACTCCAACTCCATGACGTTTTAGCGACGCGCAAGTGGCTGGCTGTCAGGAAACGGGTGTCGAGGGGACGACATGAAAGTGCAAGCCATGCTGACCGCATGAAACGGATCATGCCGGCAGCACGGAGATCAACAATGGACAAAACCCTCGATCGGCGAAGCACCGCCATGGAACTTCTCGAAAACATGTTCGACATTGAAATGCGTTTCCTGCGCTCAGACTCCGACAGGGTCGATATGCTTGCCGGCGCATTCCACGCCGAGGTCGTCGTGCATGAGCCGCAATCGCTTCCCTATGCCGGTGACTGGAATGGGCTCGACGGCATCGGTGCTCTTTTCCACAAGATGCAGGAAATATGGAGCGATGTGGCTGTGGAGGGTCTTCAGGCCTCCCAAAGCGATGACACGGTGTATATGAGCTGTACGCTCCGCCTGACTGCCCGTGCAAACGGTGCCGTTGTCGTACAGCCATTTGCGGAGGTCTTGCGTTTCAAGGAGGGTCGCCTGATTGAAGGCACGCCGTTTTACTACGACACCGCCGAGATAGTGACGACTCTTGGCTCGTCGGTGCTTGCGGCAGAGACCGCTTAACGATCGCGGCTTAGCCCCTTCTCTTCCAGCTCGGCGAGATAGGCGGCCCAGCGTGCCTCCTTCTCATGACCCAGCGTATGCAGGTAATTCCAGGTGAAGATCCCGGTATCGTGAAAATCGTCGAAGGTGATGCGGACGGCATAGTTGCCGACCGGTTCGATCTTCAGGATCGCAACGTTGCGCTTGCCGGGAACGGTGACACGCTGTTCGGGCGAATGGCCCTGCACTTCGGCCGATGGCGAGGCCACGCGCAGAAACTCCGCCGCCAGTTCGAACGGCTGATGGTCAGGGAACGTCACGGTAAGCAGCCTGCGGTCCTTCGAGACCCTGAGTTCCTTCGGCGCCGTCATGGTGATAGGTTCCGCATCATCTGTCCTCTCCCTACGCCGCTTCGCGCAGCGGGAAAAGGCCGCTTCTAAACTTCCGACACAATCTGTCGGGGGCGCGATGCTACCAAGGATCGAGACCTCTTATCTTGAATGGCAGGTTGGATCGTATCACATAGCCATATATAACGATGCCGTTCGCAGCCACTGGAAACGCACTAGCATGGACATGATCGATCCTTTTGGTCGCACGATCAGCTATCTCAGGGTGTCGGTCACCGACCGCTGCGACTTCCGCTGCACCTATTGCATGGCCGAGGACATGGCGTTCCTTCCCAAGAAGGATCTGCTGTCGCTGGAAGAGCTCGACCGGCTGTGCACGGTTTTCATCGAAAAGGGTGTCAGGAAACTGCGTCTTACCGGCGGCGAGCCGCTGGTGCGCAAGAATATCATGCATCTGGTGCGCCAGATTTCGCGTCATCTCGAAAGCGGCGCTCTGGAAGAACTGACGCTGACCACCAACGGCTCACAGCTTTCGCGTTTTGCCGCTGAACTCGCCGATTGCGGGGTCAAGCGGATCAACGTCTCGCTGGACACCCTGGACCCGGAAAAATTCCGCCAGATTACCCGCTGGGGCAATCTCGACAAGGTCATGGAAGGCATCGACGCTGCGCAGGCAGCGGGACTGAAGGTAAAGCTCAATGCGGTGGCGCTGAAGGATTTCAATGACGCCGAGCTGCCGGAGATGCTGCGCTGGGCGCACGGCCGCGGCATGGAGTTGACGATCATCGAAACCATGCCGATGGGCGAGATCGACGCCGACCGCACCGACCAGTATCTGCCGCTGTCGCTTCTGCGTGCAGCGCTGGAGCGGCAGTTCACGCTGACCGATATCCCCTACAAGACCGGTGGTCCGGCCCGCTACGTCCATGTCGCCGAGACCGGTGGCAGGCTCGGCTTCATCACGCCGATGACGCATAATTTCTGCGAGAGCTGCAACCGCGTCCGGCTGACCTGCACCGGCACGCTCTATATGTGCCTCGGCCAGGAAGATGCCGCCGATCTGCGTGCACCGTTGCGTGCCTCCGAAGGCAACGAATTGGTCGCCGATGCCATCGATGAAGCCATTGGCCGCAAGCCGAAGGGCCACGATTTCATCATCGACCGCCGGACCAACCGCCCGTCGGTGTCGCGGCACATGAGCGTCACCGGCGGCTGATCTTCTCGATCACACCCAGAAAAAGTCTGGTCCGCAAACGGTTGCCGATTTACTGGCGAAACGTTCCAGCCTAGCCTCCTGCTCCGGAGCGGATCCTCGCTCGGTGGGGGAACACAACATGCAACATGCGCAAATTCAGTCTTTCTCTTGCATTGCTTGGGCTCGCGGCTGTGCCCGCGGCCGCCCAGTCGATCGGCGGCACCTATATCGTCGCCGGCACCAATTTTGACGGATCGTCCTATGGCGGCGAGGCAACCATCACGCTGACCAGCGAGACGACCTGCACAATCCACTGGGAGACAGGCGGCTCGTCCTCGGACGGCATCTGCATGCGAAACGACGATGTCTTCTCGGCAGGCTATGTCATGGGCAAGGCGGTTGGCCTTGTCGTCTATAAGGTACAGGAGGACGGCTCGCTGCACGGCCTGTGGACGATCGCCGGCAAGGAAGGCAATGGCACCGAAATGCTGACGCCGAACTAAGTTCTGCTGTCCTGGCACACCAGACATCGCTAAGCCACGCGAAAGGCTGTGGCCCAGCCTTTTGACGTTGCTGTCTTATGACCGGCTGCTACAGGCTTGATGCAAAAGCACAACCCGGTAACGCCTTTGCGTCTTTCTCCAAATCTTCGCGGCGCGCTGTTCATGGTGGTGGCCATGATTGGTTTCACCCTCAACGACGCGATCACCAAAGTCTCGTCGGAATCCATGAACATGGCGCAGGTCATGCTGATCCGCGGCGCCTTCGCTTCGCTTTTCGTGGGCCTGCTTGCCTGGCAACGCGGTGCGCTTGCCCTGCCCGGCTCGATGCTGCAGCCGATGGTTGCAGTGCGCGTCGCCGGCGAAGCCGGCGCTACTGTGTCGTTCCTGGTTGCTTTGGCGCATCTGCCGATCGCCAACGTCTCGGCCGTGCTGCAGGCGCTGCCGCTGGCGGTGACGATGGGCGCAGCGCTTGTGTTCAACGAAGGCGTCGGCTGGCGGCGCTGGCTGGCCATCGCCAGCGGCTTTGCCGGGGTGCTGATTATCGTGCGGCCCGGCTTCGAGGGATTCAGTGGCTATTCGCTGCTGGCGCTGGCCTGTGTCGCCTGTTGTGCGGTGCGTGATCTCGCCACCAAGCGGATACCGCAAGCCATTCCGACATTGCTGGTGTCGACCGCCACGGCACTTGCCATGACAGTGCTCGGCGCGGCGCTGCTTTCGCCAATGGGTGGGTGGACACCGATGACGGGAGAAAGCACGGCGTTGCTGGCATTGGCGGCAGTGCTCGTGGTCATCGGTTACCAGTTCATCATCATGGCGATGCGGGAGGGCGACATCTCGTTCATCGCGCCATTCCGCTACACAGCCCTGCTCTGGTCGATCCTGCTTGGCCTGTTCATTTTCGGCGACGTCCCCGACCTGCCGATGATCCTCGGCGCCAGCGTCATTGTCGGTTCCGGCCTCTACGCCCTCTACCGCGAACGGGTCGTCGGCCGGCAAAAGACAGCCGCCGAAAGCGCTGGACCTGACATGGCGCCGGACGGCATATAGGCTTGCCGATCGCGGCGAGCGACCGCATGGACGAAAGACGATGACTAAAGACATTGCCGGCGTCATTCTGGCCGGTGGCCAGTCGCGGCGAATGGGCGGCGGCGACAAGGGCCTGCTTGCGCTCGGCGGCGGCAGCCTGCTGGACCATGTCGTTGCGCGCTTTGCTCCGCAGGTCGGTCCACTGGTGCTCAGCGCCAATGGTGACCCGGCACGGTTTGCCGGGGTTGGGCTTCCGGTGTTTGCCGATACGGTGAAAGGTTTCGCCGGACCGCTCGCCGGGATCCTGACCGGCCTCGAATGGGCTGCCGCGAACACGACTTGCGAGGCACTTGTCACGGCTGCGGGCGATACACCGTTCCTGCCCGAAAATCTGGTTGAGCGGCTGGCCGCGGCAGTCGACGAACGTCCCGGCGCGATCGCCGTCGCCTGTTCCGGCGGCAAACGGCATCCGACATTCGCGCTTTGGCCGCTGGGGCTGCACGACGCATTGCGGCGTTTTCTGGTCGATGAGGATGTCAGGCGGGTTTCCGCTTTCATCGACCGGCATGATTTTGTCGATGTGGAATTCCCGATGCTGATCTCGGGAGGCCATCTGCACGATCCTTTCTTCAACATCAATACGTCAGACGACCTCGTTCGGGCCGAACGTCTGTTGCAGAGCACGGAGCCATGATGAGACGCGTCTTCGGTATCACCGGCTGGAAGAATTCCGGCAAGACGACACTGACCGAAAAGCTGGTCGCCGAACTCGTTCGGCGTGGCTGGAAAGTCTCGACGGTGAAACACGCCCATCATGATTTCGACATCGATAAACCGGGGGCGGACAGTTTTCGCCACCGGCAGGCCGGAGCCACTGAAGTCGCCATCGTGTCTGACAGGCGCTGGGCGCTGATGCACGAATTGCGCGGCGATGACGAGCCGACGCTGGACGCGATCCTGTCGCGGCTCGGCACCTCCGACATCGTGCTGGTCGAAGGCTACAAGCGCGAGGCGCACAGCAAGATCGAAACGCGGCGGCTGGAGGCTAAGGACCAGGCACCGCTTTCGGCAAATGATCCACAGATCGTCGCCATCGCCGCCGACTTCGCCTTAGCGTACGAAAGGCTGCCTGTCTTCGATCTCGACGACACGAAATCGATAGCCGACTTCATCGAGCGCGCGACAGGTTTGAGGCGCTGAGGGTACTGCTGAAGGAGCATTCTTCCGCCCCCCTATTTCCTCGCTGATATGCCTGCCCCAACGTCAGCATTGTCTGGGAATACGAACCCCCGCAAGCAACGGTTTTACAGTTGCTTTTTTTTGGGAAAGAATGGGAGTATCGCGTCAGCGGGGCGGTCAAAAGAACCGCCCACAGAGCCGTTTGGAACGACGGCCGGGAACATACAGAGAGGACCATCATGCGTACTGCACTGCGTATAGCGCTCGCCGCATCGGCCGCGCTGCTGACCCTGGGCGTTGCCCAGGCCCAGGAGAAAACCTTGAGGATCGGCACGGAGGGAGCCTATCCGCCATTCAACAACCTGACTGCCGATGGCCAGCTCGTGGGCTTCGACATCGACATCGCCAACGCGCTTTGCGAAGAGATGAAGGTGAAGTGCACCTTCGTCGCGCAGGATTGGGACGGCATTATCCCGGCGCTTCAGGCCGGCAAGTTCGACGCCATCGTCGCCTCGATGTCGATTACGCCGGAGCGTGCCGAGAAAGTCGACTTCACCAACAAATACTACAACACGCCGCCGGCGATCGCCGCGCCCAAGGACAGCGACATCAAGGGCGTGACTAAGGAGGACCTAGCCGGCAAGACGATCGGCGTGCAGGCGTCCACTACCCACTTCAATTATTCAACCAAGGCTTATACCGACAGTACAATCAAGCCGTACCCGACCGCGCAGGAATACCAGCTCGATCTCGCCAATGGCCGCGTTGATGCGGTCAACGATGATATCACTGTTCTCGAAGGCTGGCTTGCCACGCCGGACGGCGCCTGCTGCAAGCTGATCGGTGCGATCACACCCGACATCGAGATCCATGGCCCGGGCGCCGGCATCGCGGTACGCAAGGGCGATACCGAGTTGGTCAATCAGTTCAATAAGGCGATCGACGCCATCCGCGCCAACGGAAAGTACAAGGAAATCAACGACAAGTACTTCAAGTACGATGTCTACGGCGGCGAGTCCTGATCCTTCCGGATTGACAGCGAACGGCGGGACATTCCCGCCGTTCGCACAAGGAGCGGCGCACGAGGAGTGACGCCGCGCTGCTCTCAAAGAACCCATACAGGAGAACAGGCAGGCGGATGCAAAGCGTTTGGACGCTGCTCAGTTGGGGACCCGAGGGCTGGCTCGACGATATTGCCTACGGCGTTTTCATCACCGTTTCGCTTGCTGCCGCGACCCTGCCTGTCGGTCTGATGATCGGGTTTCTGGTCGCACTGGCCAAGCAGTCCAATGAGCCGTCGCTGCGGCTGGCCGGCAATATCTACACCACGATCTTTCGTGGATTGCCCGAGCTGCTGACCTTGTTCATGATCTTTTACGGCGCGCAAATCGGCATCCAGCAGTTGATGCGCCTGTATGACCCGACCGCTGCGGTCGAAGTGAACGCATTTGTTTCCGGCATGATCGCGCTCGGCGTCGTCTTCTCGTCCTACGCCAGCGAGGTCTTCCTCTCCGCGTTCCGCGCCATCCCGAAGGGACAGTATGAGGGCGGCTATTCGGTTGGCCTGTCGGGCTGGCAGACGATGCGACTGGTGGTGCTGCCGCAGCTTATTCGTATTGCCCTGCCGGGCCTTGCCAATCTGTGGCTCATCCTGCTCAAGGATACAGCGCTGGTTTCCGCCATCGGTCTTGCCGACATATTGCGGCAAGCGGGCGTCGCCGCCCGCGTCACCAAGCACGCATTCCTTTTTTTTGGGGTCGCTGCTCTTATCTATCTGCTCCTCGCCATCATCTCGTCCTTCGGCATCAATGCCATTGAACGCAGGGTTGGCCGACAACAGGTGCAGCGATGAGCGCGGCAGCAGCCGACGTGGCGACCAAGGTCGAAAAACCGCCAGCAATACCGCGCGGCTGGTCCCGGCAACGTGTATTGGGATATGCGTTGGTCAGTCTCTGGATCGTGCTCGGCATCGGCATGATTGTATACTTGGTCGAGGCTTGGAATTCCGAACTCGTCCAAAAATACGCCCCGGGCTACATCTCTGGCCTGGGCGTGACTCTCACGCTTGTCGCTGTGTCGATCGTGTTGGGAGCCGTCCTTTCAGTTCCTGTCGCCTACGCGCGGATGTCCAGGAACCGGATCCTGTCCAGCTTTGCCTACGCTTATGTCTACTTCTTCCGCGGTACTCCGCTTTTGACCCAAGTCTTTCTTATCTACTATGGAGTGGGTTCGTTTCGACCGGCACTTGAAGCTGTCGGCCTGTGGGGCTTTTTTCGGGAAGCCTGGTACTGCGCCATTTTCTCGTTCACCCTCAATACGGCAGCCTATCAGGCTGAGATCCTGCGTGGCGCAATCGAGAGCGTCCCCAGGGGTCAGTGGGAAGGCGCTGCCTCGCTTGGCCTGCACAAACTGCAAACACTGCGCAAGATCATCCTGCCACAGGCGCTGATCGTGGCGCTGCGTCCCTATGGCAATGAGATCATCCTGATGATCAAAGGCTCTGCCATCGTGGCCCTCATCACCGTCTATGATCTGATGGGCATTACGAAGCTCACCTATTCGCGCACTTTCGACTTCCAGTCCTATATCTGGGCGGCGATCATCTATCTGATCATTGTCGAGATACTCCGCCACGCGGTCGAGTGGATAGAACGGCGTATTACCATCCATCTGCACCGCTGACTCCCATAGCTTTGCCCGATCCGCTAAGAAGGCCGGAAACACGGCTTGAAGGGATTCGAAATATGACATCGGTGGCATTTCTCGGTCTTGGCGTCATGGGCTATCCAATGGCCGGACATCTCAGGAACAAGGGCGGCCACGACGTCACCGTCTACAACCGCACCAAGGCAAAGGCCGAGCAATGGGTTGCCCAGCATGGCGGGAGTGCCGCCAACACGCCGGCAGAAGCGGCCGACGGCAAGGATTTTGTCTTTTCCTGCGTTGGCAATGACGACGACCTGCGCGCGGTGACGATTGGAGCCGAGGGTGCGTTCCAGACGATGAAGAAGGGGGCCGTCTTCATCGACAACACCACGGCCTCCGCTGAAGTCGCGCGCGAACTGGCCGAGAAGGCGGTATTGGGCGGTTTCTCGTTCCTCGACGCACCGGTCTCCGGCGGTCAGGCCGGCGCCGAAAACGGCGTGCTGACCGTCATGGTCGGCGGCGATCAGAATGCCTTCGAGCAGGCGAAGCCTGTCATCGATGCTTATGCCCGCATGGTCGGGCTGATGGGCCTGGCCGGCTCCGGCCAGCTCACCAAGATGATCAACCAAATCTGCATCGCCGGTCTTGTCCAAGGGCTGGCCGAAGGCATCCATTTCGGCAAGAAGGCCGGGCTCGACATCGAGAAAGTCATCGAGGTGATCTCGAAGGGAGCGGCCGGCTCGTGGCAGATGGAGAACCGCCACAAGACGATGAATGCCGGCAAATATGATTTCGGCTTCGCTGTCGACTGGATGCGCAAGGACCTCGGCATCTGCCTGGCGGAGGCCGACCGCAATGGCGCCAAGCTGCCGGTGACGGCACTTGTCGACCAATTCTACAAGGATGTGCAGGGGATGGGCGGCAAACGCTGGGATACGTCTTCGCTGCTGGCGCGATTGGAAAAGTAGGCTTGCCGTGGCCGAGCTGTCGCCTCAATCCAGCGCCGAGGAAATTGTCGTCCATCTGCGCTCGATCGGCTCGGAGGAGAATCGCCTTGGCATGCTGCGCTACGGCATCAAGATCGAACGTGCGCTCGGTATCTCGCATGGCGTGCAGCGGCAGATTGCCAAGAAAATCAAGCGCAACCATGAGCGTGCCTTCGAGCTATGGCAGACAGGCATCATGGAAGCGCAGTTCATCGCTTCCGTCACGGCCGATCCGAAGCGGTTCTCTGCCGCGGATGCAAGGCGATGGGCGGCAACTTTCGACTCATGGGATATCGTCGACGGCGTCTCAGATCTCTTTGTCGATACGGATTGCTGGAGGGAACTGATCGCCGAATTCGCAGTCGACGAACGGGAATTCGTTCGACGCACGGCTTTTGCCATGATGGCCTGGTCGGTGGTCCACCGGAAGAATGAACCAGAGGCGACCTTTCTCGACTTCCTGTCGATCATCGAAGTGCATGCCACCGACGGCCGCAATTTTGTGAAGAAGGCGGTGAACTGGGCGCTTCGTTCGATCGGCAAGCGATCGATGAATTTGCACGGCGCTGCCCTTGCCTTGGCACAGAAGCTGGCTGTTTCGACCGACAAGACGGCGCGCTGGGTCGGCAAGGATGCCGCGAGGGAACTTTCCGATGCCAAAACGCTCGCGCGACTCGCCAGGAAAGGCTGACTGGGACGAAATCCTCTTTACGGAGGTGACGCGTTCGACACGCGCTGATTTCGAAAATCTGTTCGAGCAGGCGGGCGGCCCAAAATATTGCTGGTGCATGGCCTGGCGCCACCTCGAAAACCGCGAACATGCGTCCAACTATGAGAGGAGACGGGCTATGATGGCGCTCATCGAAGCCGGCACGCCGGTCGGCATCGCCGCCTGTGCCGAAGGCAAGACCGTCGGCTGGTGCTCCGTGGCGCCACGCGAGACCTATCGCAAGCTGTCGCAGGAGCAGGACCACAGCGAGGCGGGCGTTTGGTCGATCGTCTGCTTCTATGTGCCGAGGGCGTCGCGCGGCCGTGGACTGGCAAGCGCACTGCTCGACGCGGCCATCAATCACGCCTTCGCCAAAGGCGCCAGGACGATCGAGGCTTATCCGGTCGACCAGGCATCGCCGAGTTACCGTTTCATGGGCTTTCGAGACATGTTCGTGGCCCGCGGATTCCACGAGATCGGCATGGCCGGCTCGCGCCGGCATGTGATGCGGCTCGACCGTTGACCCTGTCGGCGACGGCAGCTTTACTCCTGTCAAATGGAGAGCACACGATGAGCAATCGTCCCAAATCGACTGCGGCGCTGGCGGCCGTGCTGATTTCCATCGCGGCGGGCAGCGCTTCCGCCGAAACCGCGCGCATATTCTGGAAGGATCTGCGTCCGGAGACCCAGCCTGCTGCCGAAAGTGTCGGTTTGCCGATGATCGCGGCAAAAATGCCCGATCATGGCGAGACGCTGTCTCTCAATCTGCAGGACAAGACCGTCCAACTGGCGGGGTACGCGTTACCGGTCGATCGCGAAGACGATCTCGTCTACCAGTTCCTGCTGGTGCCGTGGACAGGTGCGTGCAGCCACATGCCGACGCCGCCACCCAATCAGATCGTCCTCGTCACGCCCGTCCGCCCCTACCGGATGTCGGAAGCCTATCAGCCGGTTTCCGTGACCGGCGCCCTGGAGCCGGGCATGGAGAAAAGTCAGCTCTTCATCCTCGACGGTGTCAGCGTCATCCAGTCGGGCTACACGGTACGCAAGGCGGAGGTGATGGACGTCGACGTGGTGCCGGACACCATCACACAGCCGGCAAACTCACCGTGGCGTTTTCTCAACAAGAAGAAGAACTAAGCGACAAAAACTCATGCAGCGTTCGCGCCCGATTCCTTGTCCAGCACCATGTAGTCCAGCGGCATTTCGGTCGTGTACTTGATCTGCTCCATGGCAAAGGACGATGAGACGTCGCGGATCTCGATCTTGGCGATCAGCCGCTTGTAGAATGCGTCGTAAGCAGCGATGTCGGGCACCACCACGCGCAAGAGATAGTCGACGTCGCCGCTCATGCGGTAGAACTCGACCACTTCCGGAAATTCCTGGATAACCTCCGAAAAGCGCCGCAGCCATTCATGGCTGTGCGAATTGGTGCGAATCGACACAAAGACGGTGACACGCACATTGACCTTTTCATGGTCGAGGATGGCGACGCGCCGCTTGATGACGCCTTCCTCCTCGAGCTTCTGGATGCGCCGCCAGCAGGGCGTGGTCGACAGTCCGACTTTTTTGGCGACATCGGCGACCGCGAGCGTCGCGTCCTCCTGCAAGAGGCGGAGGATTTTTCTGTCAAGACGGTCCATTGGGTGCTCCCACAGGGATAGACTAGGAATAGATTGGCTATAGTCCTTCTTATTTAGGCCATTCACAAGAAAGAAATTCTGCCGGATGGCGTAAAAGCAAGTGATTTCTTGCTCACGCTTCAGCCGAGGCGATAGCGGATTTCCGATCTCAGAAACGGCAGCAAATCCATTTCAAACCATGGATTGCGCTTCAGCCAGCCGGTGTTGCGCCACGACGGATGCGGCAGCGGCAGCACTTTCGGGTTGCTGGGCACATCCCAGATGGTGCGCCAATCCATCACCGTCTCCGTCAGCGAGGGCCGGCGCGCGCCGCCCATGTGCCAGGATTGCGCGTAGCTGCCGATCGTCAGCACCAGGTCGATGCGCGGCATCAGTGCCATCAGCGGCGCACGCCAGGCCGCTGCACATTCGCGGCGCGGCGGCAGGTCGCCGCCCTTGGCATCCTGGCCGGGAAAGCAAAAGCCCATCGGCACGATAGCGAATTTTGTCGTGTCGTAGAATTCTTCGCTGCTGACGCCCAGCCAGTTCCGCAACCGATCGCCGGAGGCGTCGGTGAACGGCATGCCTGACACATGCACCTTGGTGCCCGGTGCCTGGCTGGCAATCAGGATACGGGCGCTCGACGACGGTCTCAGCACCGGGCGCGGCTCGTGCTGCAACGGGCGGCCGACCGGGTTTTCGACGCAGATACGGCAGGCGCGTACCCTCGCCGCGAAGTTTTCCAGCTCTTCGCTCATTCTCGGGAACTCATTCTCAGGCGGCGGCGCTCGGCCGGATGGAGATCGCCTGATGCCAGCGCAGCACGTTGGGACAATCTTCCGGCACCTTGATACGCGCCGGCTTCATGAAGTCGATGGCAATCAGCCCGGTGATGTCGGCGATCGAATAGGCATCGCCGGCGACGAATTCCCGGTTCGCCAACTCGTCGTCGAGGAGTTTCAGGAATCCAACGGCTTTCGGCTTGTTGGCCTCGCCCCATTCGAGAATTTGCGGAACCTCCCATTCCTTCATCGCCGGATGAATGTGCCGGAACGCGGCGGCGACGCAACTGAGCAGGTTGAGCTCCATGCGTCTTTGCCACATCTCGACTAGCGCCTTGCCGAGCGCGCCGCGTCCGAACAACGCTGGTTCCGGGTGCAACTCCTCGAAATAGCGGCAGATGGCGACGGATTCGGTGATGACGGTGCCGTCGTCGAGTTCGAGCACCGGCAGACGCTGCAGCGGGTTGCGCGAACTGACCGGCTGCTCTCTGTGTTCCAGCGCCCCCATGTCGACGGGCACCAGCGGAACTTGAAGCCCCTTTTCGGCAAGGAAGACGCGAACCCGCCGTGGATTGGGCGCCCGGCCGCCGTCGAAGAGTTTCATTCCATCCTCCTATCGCATCGGCCCGAAATCCGAATCGATTTTCGTAAACACGATGCGAAGATTCAAAAATCTTAGCGCATGCCTTGTCCAATGAAAGCACGTCGCTCTGATCAGGTCTGTTGCAATAACTATAAGGTTGACCATCACCAGAAGCGAAAAATTTCTTGCAAGCCATCGCCGATCGAAGCCAAACGACCGTGCTTTCTTTCGACCACCTCGGGATCGTGGCTCTCGCGCCAATCGTGCGGCTCGTCGAAAGTGCCGGCCCAGATGCCGGCCTTGCCGGAGCGGGCAGCGGCTTCCTCAGTTTCGAAATCGCCATAGGCAACCGCCCAGCCGGCCTGGACTTGGGCGCGGTTGAGGTCCTTGCCGCCGGCGTTGCAATCGCCGAGCAGCCGGCCGTAGCGGTCGCGCTGCCAGCCGGTGCAGGAGACGGGTTTGCCTGATATCAGGCGCACCAGCGACTGCCGCGCCAGCTTGCCGCAGGGATAGTCGGCGCCGGCCTTGCGGCAGACTTGCGAATATTCGGGGGCGTCAATGCCGCGCATACGGATGCGCTCGGTACCGAGCGTGATCGTATCGCCGTCATTGATGACGGCGGCACCCTCCGTCTTGCGCGTCTCGATCCGATCAAGGCGCGCCGCCAGAAGGATCAGCAGACCGAGGACGATGACGGTTAGTGCGTAGTCTACCAGCCGGCGCCAAACGCTTCGCGGCCGCGGCGGGACGTACCGCTGTCGCGATCGCCGCGACCACGAACGGTTCATATGGCAAACCGTTGGTTAATCATTCGAATGTAGCTTAACAATTTGAAACCGCTGCCCGCATAAATTGAAGTCTCCATGCCCTTGCAACGCTCGACCACAGCGGACAAGTTTATTGTGGACCGCAGGAAACCCCATCGCAACAGCGATGTGGCGCGTGCGGTGCGCAAGACGCGCGACCGTCTTTCGCAGCAGAACGGAAATCCTGATTTCGACCGCGAGCTTTTGAAACTCCATGCCCGTGCGATGAAAGGAGGCGCGATCATCGTTCCGCTTCTCGTCCTGGCGACCGCCGCGACGGGTCTGTTTGCTGGAGTGGGTAAGGGAATTGGCGTCTGGGCGCTTTTTATACTCATCTGCTACACCATCGTCGTGTTCATGGCGAGGCGTGTCGACCGAACGGAAGCTGCCGAACTCAACCCGCTGCAAACGCACAGTGATTTCCTGATAGGCCATTTCCTTTGCGGCCTGGGCTGGGCCTGGTTCGCCTGGCTCGGTTGCGACGCTTGCCAGGTCGACCAGTTCCAGCTGCTAAAGGCGGTGGTGATGTTGCTTGCCATGGCGGCGACCGCGATCTCGGCCTCATCGCTGCGCGGTGCGTTGCTGGCGACCTTCGCCGTTCCGGTGGTTGCCTATGCCTATGCCGGTGCCAGGCAGTGGATGCCGGTCGAACTGATCATGGCCGGGTTGCTGATTGTCTCGCTGCCCTTCTTCGCCTATGTGGCGCGCCGCCTCAATCGCTCGTCCTTGATGTTGCTCTCGTTCCGCTCCGAAAAGGACGCGCTGATCGCCGAATTGGACACCGCGAAATCGATGTCGGACGAAGCGCGGCGACGGGCGGAGGACGCCAATCTGGCAAAGTCGCGGTTTTTGGCCTCGATGAGCCACGAGCTGCGGACGCCGCTCAACGCCATTCTCGGTTTCTCCGAGGTGATGGCGAACGAGGTGCTCGGCCCGATGAGCAACCCGACCTATCGCGACTATGCTCGCGACGTCCATGACTCTGGCCAGCATCTGCTCGACCTGATCAACGAAATCCTTGACCTGTCGCGCATCGAAGCGGGCCGCTACCAGCTCAACGAAGAGCCGATGATGCTGCTTTCTGTTGTCGAGGATTGCTGTCACATGATGGAGCTGAAGGCGCGCAACAAGGATATCCGGATCGTCCAGGATTTCGAAAACGCCTTGCCGCGCCTGTTCGCCGACGAGCGCGCGGTGCGACAGATCGCGCTCAATCTTTTGTCGAACGCCATCAAGTTCACCGGAACTGGCGGCGAGATCCGCGTGCGCGTCGGCTGGACGGCGGGCGGCGGTCAATACCTCTCGGTTAAAGACAATGGGCCTGGCATACCGGAAGATGAGATTCCGGTCGTGCTGTCCGCCTTCGGCCAGGGCTCGATCGCCATCAAGAGCGCCGAACAAGGCACCGGGCTTGGCCTGCCGATCGTCCAAAGCCTGCTCGCCATGCATGGCGGCGAGTTCGAACTCCATTCCAAACTGCGCGAAGGCACCGAGGCGATCGCCATCTTTCCGTTGAGCCGGGTGATGGAGGAATTACCGGCGCTGCCGACCAGAGCCGTTGCTGCGCGCCGGCGATAGTCGCTTAATGAACCGCCGCCATGCCCGAGCTGGTGAGCGCAGCGGCTTTGACCAGGCCCGCCGCAAGGGCGGCCCCTGCCCCCTCACCGTGGCTTACGCCAAGATCAAGCAGCGGGCGCAAGCCGAGCCGCTCGGCGGCCCGGCCATGCGCCGGTTCCGGCGACAGGCTAGCAAGCAGGCAATGGTCGAGCGCAGCCGGATTGGCTGCCTGGAGCACCGCGGCGGCGGCTGTCGCCACCAGTCCATCGAGCAGAACGGGGACCTTCTGCATCCGGGCGGCGAGGATGGCGCCGGCGATCGCCGCGAACTCACGGCCGCCAACCCGGCGCAACGCTTCGAGCGGGTCGCTGAGACTTGTGCCGTGGAAGGCAAGCGCGGCAGCGACCACTTCCGCCTTGCGCGCCCGCATCGATGCATCGGCGCCCGATCCGGATCCGACCCAATCTGCGCTACTGCCTCCGAAGAGTGCCGCACACAAGGCCGTTGCAACGGTCGAATTGCCGACACCGAGGTCGCCAAGGCAAAGCAGATCGGTGCCGCCGGCGATCGCCTCCATACCGAAGGCCATGGTGGCGGCGCAGCCGCGCTCGTCAAGTGCTGCATCCTCGGTGATGTCGGCGGTCGGAATGTGCAGGGCAAGATCGAACACTTTCAGCCCGAGATCATAGGAGATGCAGATCTGATTGACTGCCGCACCCCCGGCCGCGCAAAGCTCGACGGCGTTGGCCGTGGCAGTGACGGGCCGCGGCGAAATGCCGTGGCGAGCGACGCCATGATTGCCGGCGAAGATCGCCACCAGGGGCCGGTTCACCGCCGGCGGCGCACGGCCGGTCCAGGCGGCAAGCCATGCGGCGACGTCCTCGATGCGGCCGAGCGAACCTTTGGGTTTGTCGGCCTTGGCAAACAGCGCACGGACGCGGGCTTCAGCCGCCGTGTCGGCCGGCGGCAGGGTCGCCAGAAGATTGCGAAAATCGTCGAAGGGCAGCGCGCTGGTCATGTTCGTTGGTAATCGTTCCCGGAGTTGATGAGCGGCATACCCGCCTTGTTCGGCCGGCACAACTGCCTGAATTGGCGCGAAAGCGGTTGCCGGCGGCGCATTCCGGAGGGCTTGCATTGGCCGTGCCGTTACACCATGTGGAGGCGAGACAAGGGATTCCTGACGGAATCCTGAGAGAACATCATGACGGTCATCGAATCCCCATGCATCCTGGTCTGTTCGATCGATATGAAAACCGGCTTCTGCTTCGGTTGCGGCCGCACGCGCGAGGAAATCGGCGCCTGGATCGAAATGACCCCTGAAATCCGCCGCAGCGTCATGGCCGAGCTGCCGGCCCGGCTGGAAATGGTTGAACGCAGGCCGCGCCGGGAAACGCGCCGCACCCGCCTCGCGCGCGAACGCGACGTCCTCTCATGAGCCATATATATGAACCGGTTTTTTTGGACTTTGATGATCGTGATCGGGGCAGGCGTGGTCCTGCTCATGCTCAACGATTCCGCCGGCAGCACATTCGGCGTCGAGAACTACGATTTCAGCCGGCTGATCTGGCTTGGCGCATTGGTCGCGCTCATCGGCGCCGGCCTGCTCAGATCAGGCAGGCCCTTGGGCGCGATGGCCCGCAACTTCGGCACCTGGGCCGTCATCGTGCTCGCACTGATCGCCGGCTATCAGTACCGCTATGAATTGCAGGATTTCGCCAGCCGGGTAACCGCCGGCCTTGTACCCGGCAGCCCGCTTGCATTGGGCCTGGAAGACGGCCACGCCACGGTGACCCTGGACAAGGCCGGCAATGGCCATTTCGAAGCGCGCATCATGGTCAACGGCACGCCGGTCCGGGCCGTGGTCGATACCGGCGCAACCAGCACCGTGCTGACCGCGCAGGACGCGCAAGCGGCCGGGTTCAATCCAGTCGCTCTCAATTTCACTATACCTGTTTCCACCGCCAACGGCATGGCGCGCGCCGCCGCCGTGAGAACCGACGAATTGGCGATCGGCGGGATCGTGCGCAAGGACATGCCGGTCATGATCGCCGCGCCCGGCATGCTCGGCCAGAGCCTGCTCGGGATGAATTTCATCGGCTCACTGTCCGGTTTCGACGTGCGCGGCGACCGCATGATCTTGCGCGACTGAACAGTCAGGCTGCTTCGGCGTCCGTCCTGCCGAAATCGACTGCAGCGAAAGCCGCCTTCAGCACATCCGGTCCAGCGCCGGGCCTTGTCGCATCGGTCGAAAGGATCTGCCGATAGCGGCGCGCACCGGGCAGACCGTGGAACAGGCCGACCATGTGACGAGTGACATGGCCAAGCCGCCCGCCCCGATCGATATGGCGCGCCGCATAATCCGCCATGGCATCGATCAGCGCGGCAAAATCGAACGTGTTGGGTTTGCCGCCGTAAAACGCGGCGTCGACGCCTGCCAGAATGCCTGGCGTGTGATAGGCGGCGCGGCCGAGCATGGCACCATCGACATGATCAAGATGGCGAAGCGCTTCTTCTACCGACTGAATGCCGCCGTTGATGCCGATGAATTTGTTTGGATTTTTGGCCTTCAGCCGATACACCCTGTTGTAGTCGAGCGGCGGGATGTCGCGGTTTGCCTTCGGGCTCAACCCTTCCAGCCACGCCTTGCGGGCATGCACCCATAGCGCTTCGGCGCCGGCCGCGAAGACGCCGTCCGCCAGCGCATCGAGCGCCGGCTCAGGATCCTGTCCGTCGACGCCGATGCGGCATTTGACGGTGACGGGGATACTGACAGCAGCCTTCATCTCCGCCACGCAATCGGCGACAAGGACTGGTGCTTTCATCAGGCAGGCGCCGAACGTACCCGACTGGACGCGGTCGGACGGGCAGCCGACATTAAGGTTAATCTCGTCATAGCCGAAGGCCTCGCCGATGCGCGCCGCCTCGGCAAGTTTCTGCGGATCGGAGCCACCAAGCTGCAACGCGACCGGATGTTCCGTATCATCGAAGCCGAGCAAGCGCTCGCGCGCGCCCTGGATGACCGCGTCGGCCACCACCATCTCGGTGTAGAGCAATGCCCGGCGCGTCAACTGGCGATGGAGGAACCGGCAATGGCGGTCCGTCCAGTCCATCATAGGCGCAACGGAAAATGTCATATATTTTTCAATCATTTAACGACAGTTTTTAAACCACGCTGAGATTGGACAGACTGACATTGCCGGCCTGTATGTTATGTGACTCATTTCATTCTATTTTTCAAAGCGTACCCACCAATGTCACTCAACACCGCTTTTCTGCTCATGGCACAATAAATGGTAAGGCCATCATTCCGCTGGATGAGGTCCGGCGCGATTTCTTTTCGCACCTGACGCTGCCGAAAGTTCTCCGCAAGCTCAGTTCAGGCGACATCGCCTTGCCGCTGATGCGAATAGAAACAAGTCAGAAATGTGCCAAGGGTATCCATTTGCAGGATTTGGCAGACTACCTCGATAAGCGCAGACAAGTGGCCCAGAGGGAGTTTTCCAAGCTGAGCGGTTGGAAAATGCAGATATAATGCTGAGGAAGGTCCGCTTCGCGCCTGATATCGGCCATTCAGGATCAATGCGATCTCTATCAGAAAGCGGACGTTGATCTGCATAAGATTGTAAGTCGCGGTTGCGCCGGGGCTTCTTAGCCGAAGCCGCGCCCGTCGAGATTGCCGGCAGAGACGTGATGCCCCGTTGACTACGCCACGTCTGCTGCGATGAACCAATCGTTAACTTCCCGCATTTCGGCACGGGCCTCTTCGAACCTACCCTGTGACCGCAATAGCTTCGCCAGACTATTGGTCGCCTGCAACTCCCAACTCCTGGCGTTCTGCTGCCGCGCAAAGGCAATCGCCTCGCGGAAAGAAGCCTCCGCCGCTCTGTCTCCTGCTCCATTTGCAAGTTCGATCTCACCGCGAATGCGAAGCAAGGCAGCTGTAAAGTAATGCTCGCCGATCTTTTCGGCCTCGCGCAGACCTTTCTTAACGGTCTCCGCCGCTATATCGAATTGCCCGGAGTTCATGAGAGCCTTGGCGAGCAAACCTAAATAGCACGACTTGTCGACCTCCTGATCTTCAAGGTCACTTTCGGTCAATGCCATCATGTGGCTTCCCCCCGGACTGTCATCGAGGCCAGATGCAGCCAGGCCGCCAAAAAAGCGCGCCACCCTTGCCCAGAGATTGAAGCCGTTTTCCTGCGCCAGCGGCAGGAGTTCATCCGCCAGTCGAGCGATCAAACTGCTCTCTTCGCGGAAGGCGAACAACACGCACCCGTTTCCCAAGCAGGCGGCCAAGCGATATGCGGACTGCTGCCGAACGGTCGCCTCCGCCTCGCGATAGAGTTTCAGTGCTTGATGGCGATATCCCAGAATATGCAAGGTCCAGGAAAGGTAGATCATCGCCATGCTCGGGAAGTCGCTACCGACCTTATCTGCACTGCCCTCATGGCTAAGAGCGCGCTCAAGATATTGCCGGGCCGCCACCAGCTCGCCCTGACAGAACAGAGTCATCCCCTTGAACTGCAAACCTATGACGAGTGCGTTCAGGTAGCCGCCCTGCTCGCCGACCCGAATTAACTCATCGCTAGCCGCAAGGGCCTTGCCAAACTGGCCCGAGTTGAAATGGGTGCCGAAAAGCCCGTCGAGCGCCCTGATCGTCGATTCCGGTTCGCCAAGCTTCCCGCTCAGTGCAATGGCCCGCTGATAGGCGGCACTGCCTTCGCCCGTCACGTAGCCTTGCGCCGCGTAGAGCACGTCGCCCAGCTCCAGTTCGAAGCGAAGCAGCCTGCGGCTGCGATCGTCGGATTCGGGCAAGAGCTTCGCGGCTTCAAGGCCCTTCCTAAAGGTACGCACCGCGTCAGCTTTTGCCCAGGTCTTGGCCGCCTTCAGCCCTGCCAGCAGCCAGTAGTCAGCGGCGCGATCGAACAGACCTGCGTCGGCGAAATGCTCAGCGAGCACTTCGGGATAAGCTGCGTTGTGGTCGCGCAGTTCGAGACATTCGGCAATCAATTGGTGAACATGCTGCGCACGTTCGTGCAGAATCGTGCCTCTGGCGGCCTGCTGCAGGAGCACATGGGTGAACGAAAAGCCCGCGCCGGCCGTCCCACGCTCGGCTACGATCAGCCCCGTGCGCATCAGGTCGCCAACTGCGGGGCGCAACTCCGCGTCGGGCCAATCGCAAATCTCGCGCAGGACGTCGAAATCGAATTTGCGGCCGATCGCCGCTGCGATCTGCGCAACTTCCTTGGCGGGCCCCAGCCTGTCGAGGCGGGCAAGCAGCGAGAACTGCAGGGAGTTTGGAATGTTGTTCGTAAGAGACGAACGCTTCGGCTGAGACACGTCCAGCCGCAATCCGGTTTCGACCACGCTCCGAGCAAGCTCTTCGATATAGAGCGGGACGCCTTCACTGCGATCGAGCACCACTGAAACATCGGCAGCGAGCGCATTCGGACTGATGTCATGGACAATCGCCTCGGCATCCTCGCGGCCGAGCGCTTCAAGCCTGATGTGATGCACATCCGGCCTGTCGAACCATGGAACGGTTGCGTTGTTCCTGCTCGATACGAGCAGCAGCGCAGGAGTCGAAGCCAGGCTGGCGACGATTTTGTCGAGAAGCTCGCGCGAGGTCGCGTCCGCCCATTGCTCATCTTCGAAGAGGATCAGGATCGGGGTAGTACGCGCCAGATAACTGACCAGATCCATGAGCGCTTGCTCGGCGATGTTTCGCTGTCGTTCGGCGCTTATTCCGTCGAGTCTGTCCGGCCTGGTCGTAGGTATGCCGAGCAGGCTTGAGAAGATCGCCAGCGCGACGTCGCTGGACACCGAACCGATCGACAATCCGTTGCTGAGCTTTCGCAGCTTCTCTTCCGTCGAGTCATCGTCCTCGATCGTTGCGATCCTCTGCAACTCTGCGAGGAACGGATAAAGCGTGCTGTTCTCAAAGGTCGGAGAACATTGCATGGTCAGTTGCGGAAAGCTGCGCAGGCGCTGCTGGACCTCGTTGAGCAACCGGGATTTGCCGATCCCCGACTCCCCCGAGACCCACACCGCATTGCCGCGCCTGTCGCGTACGACGGTCTCCCAGCGCTCCATCAGCAGTCGCAGCTCGGCATTGCGGCCGCACAGCTTGGTCATATGCGCACGCTTTGCAAAGCGGGTTGGCACCATGCGCTGCCGTTGCACCTGCCAGACCTGGACTGGCTCGGCGAATCCCTTCAGCTCATGTTTGCCGAACTTGGTGAAATCAATCGCGCCGCTCGCGGCCTCGAAGGTCGCCGCGTCGACAAGGATCGTATTCGGCTTGGCCAGTACCTGCAGCCGCGCCGCCAGATGCGCGACGTGGCCGAAGGCGACGGTGGACACGCCGCTCGGCGCACCGACGAACTCCCCCACCACGACCTGGCCGCTCGCGATACCCACCCTCACTTGCAACGAATATCCCTGATTTGCCGAGATGGTGGCCACTGCATCGACGATCTCGAGTGCCGCCAGCACCGCGAACTCGCTGTCGTCCTCGCCAGCTGTTGGATAGCCGAAATAGGCCTGCATGGCGTCGCCGATGTAACTAGCCGTCACACCCTTGCGGCGCCGGACGACGCCGCTGCAGGTCTGCAGAAAGCTCTCAATCAGGCGTTGGAAATCCTCAGGATCCAGGCGGTCGGCATATTCGGTTGATCCCACCATGTCACAAAACAGTATGGTGAGATAACGCCGCTCCGCGACAGACTTCGCCGGGCTGCTCGGCAAAATCGGGCTAGCCAATGGATCCGGCGTGGTCACGCTCCGGGACCTCCTTGGTGCGGCGACCATGTAGCACCCGGTCATGTTATCGCAAATCCCGGCGCTCACCAGCCGCTTTCGATTGCGTCAAGCGGATCATCGAAGCTCGCCGCATTGAACATCGGCGTAGATCAAATGGTCTGCCTCGCTAAATGCCGCTTGGCTCTGGTCGAAGCAGAACCGTTTGGGCATCAAGCGGATCAAGGTGCGTCGGTTGCACTCGCCAGGTAGATCGATTTGGAAGGAGCGCGGCGACATCGACGGCGTCGGATCGCTCCATTTCGTGTGACCGCCAAACGAAACGTTCTCGATCAGTAAGCTGGAGCCGGCTGAGCTGACTGGACCGGAGATGGCCTCGATGCTGGTGCCCTTTGCCTGCTCGATGCTCGGATATTCGCCGCTTTGCGGCGGATCCCCGGTTGCCGGAATGGCGCCCGCGCTGACTGCCACATTGATCCTGATGTCGTCGCGCTCCGGAACACCGCCGTAGCTGTTGCGAAAGGTCCAGCTTACGCGAAGGAGGCGCGTCTTCATCTCCTCTCCGGGCGGTGGAGGCAGAACGTGAATCTCGGCATCGGCGAGCGAAGAGCCTTCATCCTCCGCCTCCGGCGCCGGGCAGCGCGTGTAGAGCGGGCGGTAGCCGCACCCAGAGCCGCCGGCTCCCCATAAACAGTCGCTCAGCTTCCGCCAGTCTTCTGAGCTCAGTCGCGGCGTGCCGGAGGACAGCTCATTGCCGGAACCCGGCAACATCCAGGGATGGATGCCGCCGCTGCCGACCGCCCAGTCCGTCCGGTGTGCGGCTATCTCGGCGTAGACGATCTGTTCCTCGTGCAGCTCGAGCAATTGGACCCAGGTTGGCAACGTGACCGTCGGCTCATGCCCCGCTGCGTCCGCGGCAAAACGGCGGCCCGTGACTTGTGTGGTAAGCGTGTGGCAGCTTGTGCAGTTGCCCGTCGGATCTTCGACCGTCCTGGCTTGACTAAGTTCATTGCGGTAGGTGCCGGTGTAGCCGGAGCCGACCACGCGGAACGGTGCGCCCGGCAACCGCGGCCGACGCGGTAGAAAATCGCCCAGGCTGAAGGTGGTCGATCTGGAATCGCCGGCTGAACGGAAACCGACCCTGCTCTGCGCAATGTGTGGATCGATCACATAGGGGCTTTTGTTGTCATGGCATGCATGGCACGAGATCTGGAACGTCGGATCATAGATTTTCTTCGCCGCGGCCCTTCCGACTTCATCGGAATAGTTGCGCCCGCCCGGCGGAACGAAGGGCTTTGACCAATCGAACTCGCTCCAGTCCTTGCGGCCGTCGAAGAAGACAATTTCTCCGGATTTCCGGTTGAACCCAATGCTGCCGAAGACAGAAAACCTCGGATCCGACCGCGTCCAGTAGGGATCGGTGCTGACCTCCTGGCTGATATTGGATTTTCTGCAGAGGAACAGCCATTCAACGTTGCCGCGCACGACCCTTACGACACGTGAGTTCAGCCCACAGTAGGTCGTGCTGCCAGTCAGCGAAGGCTTGTCGCACTTGGGCAATGTCGCCGTCCACTTTACCACCTCTCCGCTTACGTTCCTGTGCTCGAACTCCAGCGGAGAGCCTGGTTTTGTCGGATTGGGCTTGAGGTCGACGACATTGCCGTCAACTTCCAGTGGGATGACCTTCATTTGTGGGCTGTCGCAATCGCCATCGGGAATAGGACCGAACACCGCCCGCGCTTCATCGCCAGACCTAGTTATGACGTCGGTGCTCTTTGAGGCTGGCGCCCAAAAGATGTCAGGGTTCCATCGCGTAACAGCTTTGGCGAACGACTTCGAATCCACATCGTCCTGATCGGAGCCTTGCCTCTCGCCGGCTCGCGGCGTCGATACGAAAGGTGCATGACGAAGCCCGATAGTCCCGGACAACAGGAGAAACGCAAGGACAGCAGCGATCAGCGCAACGGCACGCATTTCAGCCCACTGGAGCGTGCCAGTGAACCCATAGCCGATCTTTGGGCATCATCGCTTCTTGGCTGCGACAGAGCCAGCAGCATAGTCGGCGTGGACTGTAAGCGATTGAAATCGCCAGATGTCGTCATCGCCCTTTACAAAAGAGGCCCGGGCATCCGCCGAATAGTCAAGAACCGGTGCCGGAGAGTGGGAGTCCTGCAGAGTGACCAGGACTATCGATTTGGTATTCACTGTCTTATCGTCAACCACGTCGAACAAGGTGTTGGTCACGAGATGCCGGGTCTGGAGTTTATCATCTTCCAGTTTCTTGACTATTATTTTCATTTGCACGAGAAGATCGTCTGGCGACTCCGGACCAAGGTCGAGTGTCAACTTGAGGATACTGCTGCTTGTACTGCAAATCTCATAGTAAGACGATTTCGGTTTCGCAAAGAGGGCAGTGAACGCGGCTGCATTTCTTTCGTCGATCGTCCAGGCATAGCGGGACAAAAGATCTTGAATTGCTTGACGATCTTCGGCCGGAGGATTCTCGAGATTCCAACCGGGAGTAGCATCTGTTCCGCAGGAATCAGCTGAAGCAGTGCCACTGAAAGCAAAACAGAACCAACAAACCAGGGCAAAATTTCTCAAACTCGCGCAATTAGTGATTATGCCTTTCCGACGCTCGCTCATGATGGCCCCCTCTATGGAGCTTGATGGGAAAGTACCCATTCATCTTATACCACCCCGAAAAAGGTGTCAGTCGAAATCGGTGACATTCGCGGCCGCGGACATGATTTCGTGTTCCTGAATTTCTGAATTGCGGTAAGTTTGAATCCCCGGCCTGCAGCAATTCATACCCAATTGCCAGGTGGGCTGCGGGCGATTTTGGTATGTTATGGCAAACTAAAAACTCGCCTAGACGCAGCAATACCGTATAATCGTGGTTATATGGGCGTAAAATGCCAAGTATTGTTCGGAATGTGGCACTTATACTTTCGTATTTTTTTAGCGTTATCCCGCTGGCGTTCGCGCAGCAGAATCAGGAAATCGAGATAGTTCTGCAATCCCGCCTACCTTCTTATGGAAACGATACCCCCCTTATTATTGACTTTACTCTCACCAACCGATCGCGCAGCTCGATCAGGGTGCTCAGCTGGACCACGCCAATCAACGGCGTCTCCGCGGACTTATTCTCAGTGACGAGGGGATCGCAGCCAATTCAGTATATAGGCCGTTTGGCAAAGCGAGGAGAGCCCACCGAAGCTGACTTCATCACTATCGAGCCCGGACAATCGATTTCGGTGCCCGTCGATCTGTCATTGTACTACGCTATCTATGAAGCAGGGAACTATGCCGTTACCTATGATACCGAGGGAGCGGATCTGCTGATCGGCCGTCCAGGTGCCCTGAGACGGGCGGCAGTTGTGAGCAACGCTGCCACGTTCAGGCTTCTGTCAGGTCGGATTCCTCCACAGCGGGTACCGCTGTCGGTGCCTGAATTCGACCAGTGTGACAGTTCTCAACAGGATGATCTTGGCGCTGCGCTGGCAGAAGCAAGCAATATAGCTTCGACTGCCCTGCAGGTTTTACAGAACACGCCTCCAGCCCAGCAACCCAATTCCCAAAGATATCTGACCTGGTTCGGGGCACATACCGTGGGGCTGTACACAAGGGTCGCCGGAAATTTCTCGAAGATTTCGGATGCTCTTAGAAACAAGGCGATATCATTTGGATGCCACGGCAGCGATTGCCTACCAATCGACTATGCATATGTATACGCGAACCAGCCTTACAAGATTTTTGTCTGTGGCAAGTTCTGGTACGCCGCCCTGCAAGGAACGGATTCGAGATCCGGAACGCTCATACACGAAGTGAGTCACTTTGGCGTCGTCGCCGCGACAAGGGATTTTGCCTATGGTCAAAATGACGCCAAGGCACTCGCGGCTGAAAACCCACCTAGAGCCACATATAACGCTGACAGTCATGAATACTTTGCCGAGAACTACCCGGATCTTCCGATGTGAGGAACACCACACGCAACTGAGCTAACATGGATGCGGGTGGGTATTGCCATCGGAAATGAGCAAAGATCACCTAGGGGTTCCAGCCTCGTTAACGCAAATGAGCATTCCGGCGAAAGGTAATTGGGAGAAGGGGCCGCCACGAGCGCTCGGAACAATCGCTACCAAGCCCCTGAGCGGATATCCCACTTTCTTGTCAACCCTTTCTTGCCAAACGGACCGCTTGGGGTGTCGGTCATTCCGGTAGACGGCCGTGACTTTGGCCAAGCAAACGGCGGAAACGATAGCACGTGGACAAGGAAGGCCCTGTGGGCGTAAGCGGAAACGGGAGATACTTAGGCGCCACTGCGCCAGCATTCCGGCTCGAAAACTCACACCCTGAAGTTCGCAGGTTCAAATCCTGCACTAGTCATGCAACTCTGAAACGCGATCCATTTTGTGCCCAAACGCTGATGACGAGTACGACGGCAGTACAACTTCGCGGACGTGATGCCCCTTAAGTTGCTGAATATACGTTGCTTTTCGCGACGTCCGTCCAATCCATCATAGGCGCCGTGGCAAGTTTATGACCTAACATATTAATTTCATTATCTTTTCTATGTCTCAGTCCGTCCAATGCCCCGTTGGAGCGACTAGGAAATTTGGCAACATATGTCTATCCAAACATAACCCATGTTACGATCTTGCCACCGCAGCTGAAAGCCACTTTTATAAATACGTCTCTCAGTGCACACGTGGTGCACACACAGTCGGAGGTGACCCTGTCTTCAGAAACGGCAACCATGCGTTCGTGCAAACGCAGCCCCTGGCTTTTCTGTGCGCACATAACACGCTCAATCAACGGTCGCGGTTTGGGAGCATGCCCCCGATTTGACCTCGCACAAGCCCCCAGACCCATGCGTCATCTACATTCCGCGCATGATTCTCAATCTGCTCATCGGCACCGTCGTCATAAGCCTGACGGTCTTGACCCGTACGTTTGGTCTGATCGCCGTGACGCATGCAATGGGATATCTGGTCGTCCCGTTTCTCATGCATGGGCGCCGCAGCCGGATCGTCGCGATGATCAGCGTGGTGATGGGGCTCTTTGCCGTTATGACCACCGAAATCTGGCTCTGGGCCGGGCTTTACCGGTTGCTCGACATCTTCGCCGATTTCGAAATCGCCTTGTATTTTTCGACTATCACTTTTTCAACCGTTGGCTACGGCGACATCGTACCCGCTCATGGATGGCGCGTGCTGGCGGCGCTCGAGGGCGTGAACGGCTTCCTGCTCATAGGCTGGTCGACTGCTCACCTGATCGCGGCGGGAACCCGCATCGGCCCGTTCAAGGCCGGGGAGCATTTCTGACCAGTGTTCAAATTGCCGCCGAATGCCTGCTCTTGCCGCTTTCGAAATATGTGTCGAATCTCGCCGCGATGCTGCGGACAAACGGGCGACTTTCTGCAGGGACGACGAAATTGTCGCCATCGAGCTCGAGCAGCCGGGCCGGGTCGTTAAGGGCCACGGAACTTGCCTTGAGGAGGAGCCGCTGGCCCCGCTGGCCAAAGCGCTCCACCAAATCGATCGCGGAGAAGGCGAAGTCGCACATCAGCCTCTCGATTATCCAGCCGCGAACGCGGTCGTCCTCGGAAAACGCGATGCCCCGGATTGCGGCCAGTGCGCCGTCTGCAACCATGCGACCGTACTCGGCGGTCGCCGGCATGTTCTGTGCGTAACCTTGACGAAATTGGCTGATGGACGACGGGCCGAGGCCTATCAACGTTTCGCAGCGATCCTCGGTGTAGCCCTGAAAGTTCCGGTGCAAAGTGCCGGTGCGGGCGGCCACTGCCAGCGCATCCTCCGGTTTGGCGAAATGGTCGAGCCCGATTGGTTCATATCCCTCGTCTACAATAGATCGCGCGGCCAATTGCGATTGAGCAAACCGCTCTGCGGGTCCGGGCAACCACGCCTTGTCGATCATCGTCTGATGCTTCTTGAACCAGGGCACATGTGCGTAGCCGAACAGCGCCATCCGGTCCGGCGCCAGAGTCAGCGCCTGCGCCACGGTGGAGGAGACGCTGTCCTGGGTCTGATGCGGCAAGCCGTAGAGCAGGTCGAGATTGACGGATTCGACGCCGCGCGAACGAACGCCCTCGACTACCGCTTTGGTCTGCAGGAAGCTCTGCTCGCGGTTGATCGCCTTCTGCACCTTCGGATCGAAATCCTGGACGCCGAGGCTCGCCCGGGTCATGCCGATTTCGGCCAGTGCGTCGAGGCGGGCATCGTCCATATCGTTGGGTTCGATTTCGACGCTGATCTTGGTGCCGGGAAGGAACTCGAAACTGTTGCGCAGGGCGGTTCCCAGTGCCACCATATCCTCGGGTTTGAGCATCGTTGGCGAGCCACCGCCGAAATGGACGGCACCCACACGGCCCTTGCCTCCGACAAGACTGGCGACGGTAGCAATTTCAGCGTGCAGTGAGCGCAGATACGTCGTCACCGGTTCGTAATGGCGCGTCTGCTTGGTGTGGCACGCACAGAACCAGCAAAGCTTGTCGCAGTAAGGGATGTGCAGATAGAGCGAGATCTCGTCGCCATCATCGAGCCCCTGCAGCCAACCACGATAGACGGCAGCATCAACGCCTGCATGAAAATGCGGCGCGGTCGGGTAACTGGTATAGCGGGGGACATTCTCGAGTCTGGCAGCCAATTCCGGTCGCATGTCGCCTTCCATCATCCTTGCGAGGTTGAATTCTGGCCGCAGGTCCCCATCGCCGCCTTGATTTCGGTCAAGGCTCTCCGCGGACAAACTGCCGCAAGGGATTTGCAGCCGCCGGTGCTATCTTGCGGGCACCTTGGATCCGTCGGGACGATCATCATGACAGTGCGGGAGGACGTTCACAGTGCCGGCATTCCAGTACTTTGCCAGTCTTGCGAGGCACGGCATCGCGGCGTCTGCGGTGCGCTCGATCCCGACCAATTGGTCGCACTCGCCAAGACCTCGTCAAAACACAGGGTTGAGCCCGGGATCGAACTGATCGGCGACGCCGAGACCGTCGACAGTTATTCGAATGTGCTTTCGGGTGTGGTCAAGCTGACAAAGAGCCTTTCGGACGGACGCCAGCAGATCGTCGGCCTCCAGTTTGCGCCCGACTTTCTGGGACGGCCGTTCAAGGTGGAAAGCGCGATCAACGCGGAAGCCGCAACCGCCGTTTCCCTGTGTTCGTTTCCGAAGGCCGCCATCGAACGGTTGATGAAGGAATCGCCGGAACTCGAGCATCGCCTGCTCAAGCAAACGCTGAACGAGCTCGACGAAGCACGCGACTGGATGCTGACGCTGGGGCGCAAGACCGCTGCGGAAAAGGTGGCAAGCTTTTTACTGATGATCGCCAGGAATATCGATCCCACGGTTGACCCCACCGCAAAATCGGCGACCTTCGACCTGCCGCTCACACGCGCCGATATCGCCGACTTCCTTGGCCTGACGATCGAGACGGTGAGCCGCCAGCTGACCAGGCTAAGAATGGACGGCGTGATCCGAATCGAGAACAACCGGCATCTGACTATCGACAGCCTGAGCCGACTGGAGCGACGCTCCGGCGCCTAGATTGCTCCCTGGTCGATGATCCCGATCGCCGGCAAGACATGCTCGCGTTCAAATGCGATGTGACGGCGCATGCTTTCGAAGAAGCCACGCAGCATGAAGCCGACCGCTTCGGCATTCTCGACTGTGTCGCCATGGCCGATCGCCAGCAGGATTTCAGTCACCTCCCCGGCAAAGCATTCGTCTTCGACGTGTTCGGCGCGCAATCGCCGGGTTGAGGCAAGGTTGGCATTGCTGCCGCCTGTAGCGGCCTCATAGGCGGGAAAGATGATCGTTTCTTCATATTGATGAATATTGCGCAACAACGGAACGATTGCGTTGGCTATGCCAAGGCACTTCAGGCGATCGACGTTCGGCAAAGCGTCCGCGATTTTCTCCAGAGCATCACAGAGCTGCAGTTTTTCCCCATGTGCGCGCTTCATCACCGCGCTCGGGATTGCCTCTCTGCCGGATTGGTCAGCTAGCGTCGAATTCTCACGGCGCACTTCGAACAGCGACGATCCCCGCTCTTTCTGTTCCATCAATGGCCGCCTCCCACTCGTTTGCGAGATCGACGCTGCCCAATCCAAAACCGTGCAGCTTTGATTTGGATCAAGGCGGCGACGATGTAGCCGCGGAATTGGTGTTGCTGCGGATTGGCGTCCGCGCATCGGGATCCGCGGTCGGGGACATGTCATGAAGTTCGGCACAGAAATCGTCGCTTTGGGCCTTTTCGCTTTTCTGGCGTTGGTGGCAGCCGGCTTCGGCGTGGACGAGCCGTTTCGTCAGCACATGTGGGTGCTGTTCTTCGTGCTGCTTGGCTTTGTCGTCGTCCTTCTGCGCAACACCAGCTTTGCGCCGGCAGCACCGATCGATCCTTCTGCCTACATGGATGGGCCAATTCGCTACGGCGCCATCGCCACCATGTTCTGGGGTGTTGTCGGCATGCTTGTCGGCGTAGTCATCGCACTGCAGCTCGCCTACCCCGATCTCAACATCGAGCCCTGGTTCAACTTCGGCCGCCTGCGGCCATTGCATACGTCCGGCGTCGTTTTTGCTTTCGGCGGCAATGCGCTCATCTGCACGTCCATGTATGTCGTGCAGCGCACCAGCCGTGCCCGTCTGTTCGGCGGCAATCTCGCCTGGTTCGTGTTCTGGGGTTATCAGCTTTTCATCGTCATGGCCGCGACCGGCTACCTGCTCGGCATCACCGAGAGCCGCGAATATGCCGAGCCCGAATGGTATGTGGATATATGGCTGACCATCGTCTGGGTCGCCTACCTCGTCCTGTTCCTCGGCACCATCCTGAAACGCAAGGAACCGCATATCTTCGTCGCCAACTGGTTCTATCTGTCCTTCATCGTGACCATCGCGATGCTGCATCTGATCAACAACCTATCGATGCCGGCGTCTCTCCTGGGCTCCAAGAGCTACTCCGCCTTCTCCGGCGTCCAGGACGCCTTGACGCAATGGTGGTACGGCCACAATGCCGTCGGCTTCTTCCTCACGGCGGGCTTCCTTGGCATGATGTATTATTTCGTGCCCAAGCAGGCGAACCGGCCAGTCTATTCCTACCGGCTGTCGATCATCCACTTCTGGGCGATCATCTTTCTCTACATCTGGGCCGGGCCGCATCACCTGCACTACACCGCCCTGCCCGACTGGGCGCAAACGCTCGGCATGGTGTTTTCGATCATGCTTTGGATGCCCTCTTGGGGAGGCATGATCAACGGCCTGATGACGCTGTCCGGCGCCTGGGACAAGCTGCGCACCGATCCGATCATCCGCATGATGGTGATGGCCATTGCCTTCTACGGCATGTCGACCTTCGAAGGTCCAATGATGTCGATCAAGGCGGTCAATTCGCTGTCGCACTACACCGACTGGACCATCGGGCATGTCCATTCCGGCGCGCTCGGCTGGGTAGGCATGATCTCGTTCGGCGCGATCTATTACATGGTGCCGAAGCTGTGGAACCGTGAACAGCTCTATTCTCTGCGGCTCGTTACCTGGCACTTCTGGCTGGCGACCCTCGGGATCGTCGTCTACGCCGCGGTGATGTGGGTTTCCGGCATCATGCAGGGCCTGATGTGGCGCGAGTACGACGAGCAAGGCTTCCTGGTCTACTCGTTCGCCGAGACCGTGGCCGCCATGCATCCCTACTACTTCATGCGCGCCGTGGGTGGCGCGATGTATCTCGCCGGTGCTGTCATCATGACCTGGAACATCACCATGACCATCCTCGGCTACCAACGCGAGGAGGAGCCGATGCCAGCCTCCATCCCCGCCCTTCAGCCCGCACAATAAGGAGCCAGAAAATGGGCTTGATGGACAAACACGCGATCATCGAGAAGAACGCCACGCTTCTTCTCGTTGGTTCCCTCCTGGTGGTGACGATCGGTGGCATCGTAGAAATCGCACCGCTCTTCTATCTCGACAATACGATCGAGAAGGTCGAGGGCATGCGGCCCTATTCGCCGCTCGAACTCGCCGGACGCAACATCTATGTGCGTGAGGGCTGCTACCTCTGTCACAGCCAGATGATCAGGCCGTTCCGTGACGAGGTCGAGCGCTATGGTCACTACAGCCTGGCAGCCGAGTCGATGTACGATCACCCGTTCCAGTGGGGATCGAAGCGCACCGGGCCGGACCTCGCCAGAGTCGGAGATCGCTACTCGAACGAGTGGCACGTTCAGCATCTTATCGAGCCGCGTTCGGTGGTGCCGGAATCGATCATGCCGAGCTATGCCTTCCTGAAGGTTACCGCGATCGAGGTGAAGGACTTCTCGACGCACCTTATCGCAAACAGGCGCGTCGGTGTCCCTTACTCCGATGACATGATCGCTCACGCCAGAGATGACATTATGGCGCAGGCCGATCCCAATGCCGACACATCCGACCTGGAAGGCCGCTATCCGAAGGCCAAGCTCGGTGACTTCGACGGCAATCCGCAACAGGTGACCGAGATGGATGCCCTGGTCGCTTATCTGCAGATGCTCGGCACGCTGGTCGATTTCAAGACCTACGACGAAGCCGCTGGCTACCGCTGAGGAGAAGGACCATGGATTACCACTGGATGAGAGAGTTCGCCGACAGTTGGGCCCTGCTCGCCATGGCACTTTTCTTCGTCGGAACGGTCGCCTTCGCATTCCGTCCCGGGAGTGGCAAGCAGGCCGATGAAGCCGCCCGCATTCCTCTGAAGGACGACTGATCATGAGCGATGAACATATCGACGAAGTGTCGGGTATCTCCACCACCGGCCACGAGTGGGATGGTATCAGGGAGCTCAACAACCCACTTCCGCGCTGGTGGGTAATAACGTTCTACATCACCATCGTCTGGGCGATCGGCTACACCATAGCCTATCCGGCATGGCCGATGCTGACCTCGGCGACCAAGGGCGTGCTTGGCTATTCGAGCCGCGACGACGTCAACAACGAGCTTGCTGCGGCCGAAATCGCCAAGGCGAAATATGCCGCAGCGATACAATCGAAAACCGTCTCGGAGATTGCCGGCGACGACGCGTTGCGCGAATTCGCTGTTGCCGCAGGCAGCGCTGCGTACAAGGTCAATTGCGTGCAGTGCCACGCTTCCGGTGCCCAGGGGTCCAAGAGCTTTCCCAACCTCAATGACGATGACTGGTTGTGGGGGGGCACGGCCGAGCAGATCCAGCAAACGATCACGCACGGCATACGCTTCGCATCCGTCCCGGATACACGCCTGTCGGAAATGCCGGCTTTTGGCGAGATCATCACCGGCGACCAGGTCGCACAGGTCAGCACCTACGTCGCCAGCCTGTCCGGCCCGGTTCAAGATGCAAAACTGGTCGAGCCGGGCGCCAAGGTTTTCGCCGAAAACTGCGTGGCCTGCCATGGCGACACTGCAAAAGGCAACAAAGAGCTCGGCGCGCCCGATCTGACCGATGCGATCTGGCTTTACGGGTCGAACGAAACGGCAATCGCTGCGCAGATCCGCGCCCCCAAGCATGGCGTTATGCCAGCCTGGCTTGAGCGTCTCGGCGAGACCAAGGTCAAGGAGCTCGCGGTCTACATCCATTCGCTTGGTGGTGGGGAATAGAGGGGGTCCTATACCCGGCCCTTCGCCAGCCAAGCGACGAGGCCCGGCTTGCGCCGGGTCTCGACTGCATTCCGGCGTTCGCGATTGACTTGCATCAACGCGCAGCAGGCCGCCCTGCGGCAAGCCTTGTTCAACGCGGCATTTCGCGCACCGGCCGAAGAACGAAGTCCGACTGCGCGCGCCGAAATCATAAGCTGCGCGACTGGAGTTTCTCGTGCTGGATAATACGCAGATAGAACGGCTCGAAGCCGAGGCGGTCAACTCCGCCACGGTCCGCCAGCCGCTGTATGCACCGCGCAAGAAGATCTTTCCCAAGCGCGCCTCGGGCAGCTTTCGCCGCTTCAAGTGGCTGGTGATGGCGATCACGCTGGGCATCTACTACCTGACGCCCTGGCTGCGCTGGGATCGAGGTCCGTTTGCTCCCGATCAGGCCGTGCTGATAGATCTTGCCAACCGCCGCTTCTATTTCTTCTTCATCGAGATTTGGCCGCAGGAATTCTTCTATGTCGCCGGCCTTCTCGTTATGGCCGGCATCGGCCTTTTCCTGATCACATCCACAGTTGGCAGAGCCTGGTGCGGCTATACCTGTCCGCAGACCGTATGGGTCGATCTGTTTCTGGTTGTGGAGCGCGCGATCGAGGGAGATCGCAATGCCCGCATGAAACTCGACGCCGGACCGTGGACCGCGCGCAAGCTTGTGCTGCGGGTATCGAAACACGCGATCTGGCTGGCCATAGCGGCAGCGACCGGCGGCGCCTGGATCTTCTATTTCGCCGATGCGCCATCGCTGATTGGCGAGGTCTTCGCTGGCACCGCTGCGCCGGTCGCCTACATCACCATCGGCGTGCTGACGGCTACCACCTACACATTCGGCGGGCTGATGCGCGAGCAGGTCTGCACTTATATGTGCCCGTGGCCGCGCATCCAGGCGGCCATGCTCGACGAAAATTCGCTCACCGTGACCTACAATGACTGGCGCGGCGAACCTCGCTCGCGGCACGCCAAGAAGGTCCAGGCCGCGGGGCAGCCGGTCGGAGACTGCGTCGATTGCAATGCCTGTGTCGCCGTCTGCCCGATGGGGATCGACATTCGCGATGGCCAGCAGCTCGAATGCATCACTTGCGCGCTGTGCATCGATGCCTGCGATAGCGTCATGGACAAGCTCGGCAAGGAGCGCGGGCTGATCTCCTATGCGACGCTGTCCGATTACAACGCCAACATGGCGGTGGCGACAGCAGGCGGCTCTTGCTCGGTGAACCCGTCGCTCGTCCGGACCGACGGCGGCGCTTTCTCCGACAGGTTAGCCCATTTCCATATCCGCAAGATCTTTCGGCCGCGCACCTTCATCTACATGGGTGCATGGTCGGCGGTCGGCATTGCGCTGCTCTATTCGCTGCTGACGCGCGACCGGCTCGAGGTCAATGTTCTGCACGACCGCAATCCGCAGTTCGTCACGCTGTCCGACGGTTCGATCCGCAACGGCTACACCGTCAAGCTGCTCAACATGATCCCCGAGCCAAGGACGATCGTTGTCACCATGCAGGGCCTGCGGGGAGCCGAAATGAGCGTCGTTGGTATCGACCTTCCCGCAGACCGGTCCTTCGCCGTCGCGGTCGAACCCGACCGCCTGAAGATGCTGAGGGTTTTCGTGCGCCAGCCGGCGGACCAGGTCGGAAGCGCAACACAAACCTTCAAATTCCGTGTCGAGGACCAGGCGAGTTTCGAAACGGACGAATACACCGCCACCTTCAATGCCCCGGAGATCGCCAGATGAGCGCCAGTACGCAAAGAACCCGCGAATTTACCGGCAGGCACATGCTGACCACCATTCTCGCCTTTTTTGGTGTGGTCATCGCAGTCAATCTGACGATGGCGACATTCGCCAGCACAAGCTGGACCGGCCTTGTCGTCGAAAACACCTATGTGGCCAGCCAGCAATTCAACCAAAAGGCCGAGGAAGGGCGCGCACAGGCGGCGCTCGGCTGGACTGGCAAATTGACGATCTCTTGGGGCGAAGTCCGCTATAGTCTCAGCGATGCCGCCGGCAAGCCGGTTCCCTTGCGTAGTGTCAAGGTGCTGTTTCGTCATCCCGCCTACGAGGGCGCGGACCAAGCCATCACTCTCGCCGTTGCCTCGGGCCAGGAATTTGCCGCGCAGCACACGCTAAGGGATGGCGTCTGGATCGTCGAAGTCGACACCGATGCCGGTCTGGCAGAGCCTTATCGCGACGTTCGCCGGATCATGATTTCTCAGGGAGCACTGCAATGAGCTGCTGTGCGCCGGGCGCTGAAATGGCGCTGGATCTGGGCGGAGCGACATCCAGCTTGCCATCGAGCCAGGAGATCAGGTTGGCAAGCCGCTCGCTTGACGATGACCTTCGCCAGACCGATCTGTCGGTACCGACCGTCCACTGCGCGGCCTGCATCCAGGCGATCGAGACGGCTCTCGGAAAGCTCGATCGCGTCGAGGGCGTTCGGGTCAACCTGTCGACGAGACGGGTATCGATCCGGTGGCGTGGGGATGAGGTTCCGCCATTCGCCGCCGCGCTTGGTCGGCTGGGCTACCCGGCGCATCTGTTCGACCCGCAGGTTGGCGAGAAGGACAAAACGCTTTCGGAGCTGATCCGGGCCGTCGCGGTTGCCGGCTTTGCTGCGGGCAACATCATGCTGCTTTCCGTCTCGATCTGGTCAGGCGCTGAAGGCGCGACGCGTGACCTGTTCCATTGGGTCTCGGCGCTGATCGCCATCCCGGCGCTCGCCTTCGCCGGCGGCATCTATTTCCGCTCGGCATGGAATGCATTGCGTCACGGTCGCATGAACATGGACGTGCCGATTGCGGTTGGCGTTTCGCTCGCCTACGCAATGAGCCTCTACGAGACCATCAACCATGGCGACCACGCCTATTTCGACGCGTCGGTGTCGCTGCTGTTCTTCCTGTTGATCGGCCGCACGCTGGATCACGTGATGCGCGAGCGTGCCCGGACCGCCGTGAACGGCCTGTCACGGCTCGCGGCGCGGGGCGCCATGGTGCTGCGCGAGGATGGTTCGCGCGATTACCTGCCGGTTGAGGAGATCGAACCCGGCTTGCAGCTGCTGGTCACCGCCGGCGAAAGGATTCCCGTCGACGGCAAGATCATTCGAGGCTCTTCCGATCTCGACTGTTCACTGGTTTCCGGTGAAAGCACACCCAGAACCGTGTCGTCAGGGGAAACCGTGCAGGCCGGCACGCTCAATCTCACAGGCCCGCTGATCATCGAAGCAACAGCCGCCGCAAGGGATTCCTTCCTGGCCGAGATGGTCCGGCTGATGGAAGCCGCCGAGGGCGGTCGCGCGCATTATCGCAGGATCGCCGACCGCGTTTCAGCGCTCTACGCTCCAGTGGTTCATCTGACCGCCTTGGTGACGTTCCTTGGCTGGATGGCGGCTACCGGCGATTGGCACCAGGCAGTAACAATCGCCATCGCCGTTCTCATCATCACCTGCCCATGTGCGCTCGGTCTCGCCGTGCCGATCGTGCAGGTGGTCGCTGCGCGGCGTCTGTTCGAAAGCGGCATCATGGTCAAGGATGGTTCGGCCATGGAGCGCCTGGCGGCGATCGACACGGTGGTGTTCGACAAGACAGGAACGCTTACGCTCGGAAAGCCCCGGCTCGTCAACGCGTCGTCCATCGATCCGGCCATGCTGGCTATTGCAGCCGACATGGCCGTGCATTCCCGCCATCCATTCTCAAGGGCCATAGCCGGCGCTGCGGGCTTTGCTGCTCAGCCGAAGCTCGAGTCCGTCAGCGAGCACCCTGGTTTCGGGATCGAAGCTACCGCCATGGGAAGCACCTGGCGGCTTGGCCGGCGCGGCTGGGCCGGGTGGAAGGCCCGAACCGCCGGCGAAAGCGGATACGGCGGAACGGTTTTGACCAAAGATGGGATCATTGTCGCGTCCTTTGTCTTCGAGGACGCGCTGCGTTCAGACGCCAGAGCGGCCGTCGAGCAATTGAACAATGCCCGGATTTCCGTGGAAATGCTGTCGGGCGATATCGCAGTTGCCTGTGGCGAAGTCGCGGAAATGTTGCGTATCGACCGCTTTGTCCCGGCGCTGCTTCCTTCGGGTAAGGTCGAGTATATCGAAACGCTGTCGAAGGACGGCCACAAGGTGCTGATGGTTGGCGACGGTCTCAACGACACCCCTGCGCTGGGCGCGGCACACGTCTCGATCGCTCCAGCCACGGCGGCCGACGTCGGCCGCAGAGCAGCGGATTTCGTGTTCCTGCGCGAAAGCCTTTCGGCAGTACCCCTTGCCCTCGACGTCTCGCGAAAGGCAGGACGACTGATCCGGCAAAACATCGCCATCGCAATCGTCTATAACACCATCGCCGTGCCGATCGCCATCCTGGGGCACGTCACGCCGCTGATCGCGGCAATCGCGATGTCGGCTTCGTCACTGCTTGTCATTGGCAATGCGCTGAGGCTGCAAGGCTTTGCCGCGAGCCCATCCGAGACGGTTCGTACGCGCGGCAAACGTTCCAGTATCGGCGCATTGGCACGATCCTCATGACGACGCTTGTCTATCTCATACCCGTAGCTCTTTTTCTCGGCGCGCTAGGTCTGTCCGGCTTCCTGTGGGCCTTGAGGAGCGGTCAATACGAGGATCTCGACGGAGCTGCCGAGCGGATCCTGATCGATCGGGACGAAAAGCTAGACAACTGATCGGAGCCAAGTGCGGATAGCGGCGCTGGTACGGAAGACTTCGCCACTGCATGTGTCTGGCTCGAACATAACCCAAAACTCGAATAACGCGCAAGATTGCCGTATCCCAGTCTATCTCTCGCCAAGATTTAACTCCTTCAATTTGCGCCAACGCAAAGAAACACTGCGACTGGTCAGGTAAATTCTACTCATCCGCAACGATTGATAGATAGGAGACTGACATGTTCACGCGACGCGAAGCCCTCTTCGGAGCAGCCATCGGCGCTGCCGCCGTGGCGGCGATGCCGGCATTTTCCGCAACGTTCGCCCCGGCAGACATCGGGGCGCTTGCCCGCGAGAAGGTCAAGCTCGTGGCACCGCCGTTCGTCCATCCGCACGATCAGGTCGCCAAGGGCGGCCCGAAGATCGTCGAATTCACCATGACGATCGAGGAGAAGCCTGTTGTCATCGATGCCGACGGCACGACGCTCAATGCGATGACCTACAACGGCTCTGTTCCCGGCCCGCTGATGGTTGTGCACCAGGACGACTACGTCGAACTGACGCTCATCAATCCGGACACCAACACGCTCGCCCACAACATCGATTTCCATGCCGCAACCGGGGCGCTGGGCGGCGGCGAACTCACGCTGGTCAATCCTGGCGAGCAGGTGACCCTGCGTTTCAAGGCTACCCGCTCGGGAACGTTCGTTTATCACTGCGCGCCCGGCGGCTCGATGATCCCCTGGCATGTCGTATCCGGCATGAGCGGCGCGATCATGGTCCTGCCGCGAGATGGTCTGAAGGACGACAAGGGAAAGCCAGTCGAATACGACAGGATCTTCTATATCGGCGAAAACGACTTCTATATCCCGCGTGACGAGAACGGCAACTTCAAGAGCTATGAAACGGCCGGCGACGGTTACGACGACATGATGAAAGTGATGCGCGGATTGATCCCGACACATGTGGTGTTCAACGGCAAGGTCGGTTCACTGACCGGCGACAATGCGATGAAAGCGAAAGTCGGCGAAACAGTATTGATCGTCCATTCGCAAGCCAACCGCGATACTCGCCCGCACCTGATTGGCGGTCACGGCGACTACGTCTGGGAAGAGGGCAAATTCGCCAACACGCCGGCTAAGGATCTGGAAACCTGGTTTATTCGCGGCGGATCGGCTGGCGCGGCGCTCTACACTTTCCTGCAGCCGGGCGTCTACGCCTACGTCAACCACAATCTGATCGAGGCTGTGGAACTCGGAGCGACCGCCCATTTCACGGTCGAGGGCGAGTGGAATGACGACCTGATGACGCAGGTCGAGGCGCCTAAAGCCATCGTCACGAACTGACGACACCGCAATTACCCGGACAGCGTCGCTGTCCGGGTCCGGACAAAAGCCATGCCGCTCTCCATCCTGAAGGTTGCCTCGATCGCCATCGCGGCCGCAACGGTTCCGATGGGCTTGTCCCAACTCGCGGTCGGCTGGAGCGGACATCGACAATCCCACCCTGTCGCCATCACGGTCACCTTACCTCCCGGTTCGATCACCTATTCCCTGCCGGGCGAGTTCCTGCGGGGCGAACACCCGCAAGCCAATCCCCGCCTCAAGCGACGGTTCAACAATCCCATCGAAATCATGACCTATCAGGTCAGCGTGGCCGACTATGCTGACTGTGTGAAGGCCGGTGCCTGCCAGTCGCCACAGGAGGCACGTGAGATCCCGCCCAATGCGCCGGTGACCGGAGTGAGTTATCTCGATGCCAGCGCCTATGCCCGGTGGTATTCTCAAGCGACCGGCGATTACTGGCGGCTGCCTACAGACGAGGAATGGGCCTTTGCGGCAGCAGAGCGCTTCAGAGGCGGATTTGAGGGGATACAAGCCGACGCCAACAACCCCGCCAAGCGTTGGCTTGCTCGCTACAAGGCCGAGGCCCAACTCGATCGCAGCCCGGACCCCTTGCCGAGGAGCCGAGGCTCCTTTGGCGTGAACTCCCGTGGCCTCGCCGATCTTTCCGGCAACATCTGGGAGTGGACATCGACATGCTACGTCCGCGCAACGCTGGCGGCAGATGGAACTGGTGTTGCGAGTTCAATCGACAATTGCGGCGTCCATGTCGTCGAGGGCTTTCACCGGACCTACATGTCGAACTTCGTCAGCGACGGCAAAAGCGGGGGCTGTGCCGTCGGAACGCCTCCCGACAATCTGGGATTCAGGTTGGTGCGGGACCGACCGGGGTGGAGGAAGCTGATCCTCGGTTACCTCGGCATCTGACAAATAGAGGCAGTTCCACAGGTTCGGTCCTACCGTCGCGGGCCTGCCGCCGCCCGCTTCACCCCGCCCTTGGCGTCATCAATGCGGTTCCGTAGACCAGGATGAAACCGGCAAATGCCGCCACCCATGCGGCGCCGGCCAGATGGATCACCCCGTCATCAGGGACGAAGGCGCCCAGGATTCTCAATGAGCTCGCGAGAAGGATGGCCGCGAAGACAAACGACGTTCCTCTTCCTGCCTTGAGCTCGCGCCCTGTATGTCCGAGCGTTGCGCGGGCCATTACAGCAAGAGTCATCGAGCCTATCGCGCCGGCACCAAGGGCGTGGAACCCTGCCGCCGCGGGCACGGCGTCGGGAAAGAAAATCGAGGCCGAGACCAAGGCAAGACCGACTGGCACAAAGGCATATGCGGCATGGAGCACAAGCACGAGCGGATCCCGTGTGGTGCGCTCTCCTGCCCAGCGCGACAAACGACATGCCTGGCAGATTGCGGCGGCGGCGATGAGCAGTCCTGAGGTGCTGCTGTCCGGGATGACCGTCCATGCACCCAGCGCGGCGACGGAGATGGCTATCGATGCCATGTCGAAGCGATCGAAAGGCGCCGGAAGCCTGCCGGGGTTTTCGCGGACGAGCCAGTTGCGCGTGAAGCTCGGAATGATGCGCCCGCCGATGAGCGAGATGAGGATGATCGCCGCGGCGATGCCGAGCCTGCGGCTGACGTCCGATGTGCCTTGAAGCTGCGCCTCGACATGGAACGCGCCATTGGCGCAGGCCAGAACGGCCAGCGGCAGCAACACTTTGAGATTGCGCCAGTTCCGTCCCGCCACGATTTCGCGAGCCGCCGCCGCGCTGACCGCAAGCAGAAAAGCCACGTCGATCACAGCTGCTGCTTCCCAACCGATATCCGCCGAGAAGAAAACGGCGGCGCGCCCGGCAATCCACAGGACAACGAGTGCCAGCAATGGTGGACCTTGCACGGGTAGCCTGCCGGTCCAGTTCGGGATGGCGGTCAGCAGGAACCCGGTAACGATCGCCGGCAGGTAGCCGAACAGCATCTCATGCACATGCCAGTCGACGGGAACAAACGCGCTGTGAGCATCGAGTTCACCCGCATACATCGGCAGCCAAAGCATGACGGAGAGCCCGGCATGGAGCGCGCCGAGGAAAAAGAAAGGCCTGAATCCGTAGGAAAGAAACGCAGGCCCGGAGTAGGCCCGCAGACGTGGAATTCCCATAATTTGTGTCTCCAGATGAAAGAGGGCCGGATGAACCGCCGCCCCCGGTCCGTCCGACCCAACCTGCCCCACAGCGGGCAGGCATGGCTGTATGGGAGTTTGATCAGTTGGCCGGAACCTGGCTGAGCAGGTCCGCGAACACCTTCTTTGCTTTTCCGCTATGCTTGACCGCCGTGGCTGTATCGAGGTTGACCGGCTTGCCTACAGCGATCAGCGCGACCATGCCCATGCCGTAGTGAGGTGCGCATTTGACGCCGTAGACACCCTCCTGGGTCAGCGTAACGGTGACTTCCTCGTTCATTTTTCCCTTGAACGGTTCTGCACCATCCGGAACCATGCCTTTGATCGACTGGGCGTCGTGGGTCTTATCGGTCGGTACGAACTTGACGGTGTCACCGGGTGCAGCCTGGACGAAGGCCGGCTGGAAGACCATCGCGCCATTTTCGCCCTTGTTGAGCATCTGCACCACGTGCTCTTCCGCGTTTGCGCCGCCGGCGAGCGCGAGGATGGAGATTGCGGCAGCCAGGATGGAGAGTTTCATCGATTTGTCCTTTGTTTCGTCGTCGCGGCATTTGGCCGTTCGATGCCATTTAGCCTGATCTGCCCCGAGAGAATTTGCGCTGGCGCAAACTCGGGGTAAGAAGGTCTCCCGCACGACTGATGCGGAACCGTAAGCCGTGAGGACATCTGCTTGGCTGCGCTGGACCGATCACTGATATCGCGGCTGCCCCTCTTCCAGGGGATGGCGCCTGAAGAGCAGAGCGAGATACTCCGAAGCGCTCGATCGTCCCGCTATGCCAAGGACTCAGCGATCTTCGAGCAGGAAACCAAGGCCCATTCGTTCTTCGTGCTGATCGCCGGGCATATACGCGTCGTCCGCACCACGCCGGACGGACAGCAGGTCATCGCCAGATACATCAGTGAGGGCGAAATTTTTGGCGTCGCCGCGGCTCTCGGCCGGACGACCTATCCCGCTAGCGCCATCGCGGCGGTGGACTGCGTGGTGCTGGCCTGGCCCAATGCTCTTTGGCCGGAACTGGCGCGCCGGTTCCCAGTGTTTGGGGCAACCACATACCGGACGGTTGGGAACAGGCTGCAGGAGACGCAGACGCGGGTAGTGGAGATATCCACGGAACAGGTGGAGCAGCGGGTCGCTCACGCGCTGTTGCGGTTGGCGAACCAGACTGGCCGAAAGACCGACAGCGGCATCGAAATCGACTTCCCGATTTCAAGGCAGGACATTGCCGAAATGACCGGGACGACCCTGCATACCGTCAGCCGGTTGCTCAGCAAATGGGAAGAGAGTGGGATAATTGTCAGTGGACGCCAGAAAGTCACGGTCAAGGATGCGCACCGGCTTGTGGTCCTCTCAGAGAGCCGAACCAAGGGCTGACTGTCACCTGCCCGCTCGAACAGCCGATTCCAGATCCACCAGGAAGTCGGCCTCGTTGACCTGATGCTCCCGGCACGCCTCGGCAACGGTATGAAAGGTGCCGATCGGGCAGCCGACGCAAAGCATCCTGTATCTCAGCGCCACAGCCACCGTTGCCGGCCATTTCCTCATGATCTCGTCGACGACCATGTCGGGATTGATGAAACTGCGCTCCTTCACGACGAAGTCTCCGCGATTGCGAAGCATCTTCATAGCTCCAACCGACCGCCACCTTCGTTGCGCTTTCGCAACTTGATGAGCGGTTTGCGGCTGATTGCGAACTAGACAAACGTCATGACGGCGATCGCACCGACGACGATCAGAACGAGCCCGCCAATCAACATCGGGAGCAGCGTGTTGTCCAGGTCGATGCCCGACTCGAAATGGTTGGCTGTCGGCGTATCGTCCTTCTTTGGCTCAGTCATGGCTCGTCTCCATTGAAGAAGGGGATATGTAGAGGGTGAATCACGTGGCGTTGGGGTTGTAGGTGCAGGCCTTATCCGCCGTTTAGCACCACGCCGGAGCTGCGGGACGGAGACGGCCCGCCGAGGAAGTCCTGGGGCATCAGGGCGACGTCGGCCAGCGTGTAACGGTCAAGGATACTCTGGAAGGAGGTTATCGCTTCGCCAAACATGCCTGAAAGCTTACAGCAGCCAGTGAGCACGCATTGATTTCCAGTGGCGAAGCATTCCACAAGCGCGAAATCCGGCTCCGTCAGCCGTATGACATCGCCGATCCGGATCATCTCGGGCCGGCGTCCGAGGGCAAGCCCACCCGAACGGCCGCGGGTCGCTTTCAGGTAGCCGCTGCGCGTCAATGTGTTGGCGACCTTGTTGAGGTGCGTCCTGGACACGTTGAAGGTGCGAGCGACTTCCTCGATCGTGATCAGGCGGTCGCCGGCGGAGGCCGCATACATCAGCATCCTCAACGCATAGTCAGAGAAGTTGGTCAGCCGCACGAGTGATTCCTCCGATGAATCGCGGCGCCTTTATAAACGCCACGCACAGGCCACCCCGGCATCACAGGTCTTTCTCGGCGATCGGTTCTAAGCCCATCGTGGTCTCGCCACGGCTGAAGGCGACCGCGAGACGGAAACTGTGAGCGATGCGCAGCGCGCGATCCATGAACAGCGCCGCAACCTCGGGCGCGCAGATGCGACGCACCGTTGCGCGAAACAGCTTCAGCCAACGCCGGAAATGCGCCTCGCCAAGGCCGGAAATCGCCAAGTGTGGCGGCAATGGGCGGCCTTCATAACGGGACGACCGGAGCAGCGTAGCGGACCAGAAGTCGCACATCTTCGCCAGATGGCGCGGCCAGTCGTTGGGCTCGATCCTGTCACGAAAAATTGGGCCGAGAAGTTCGTCGCGGCGAATTTCGGCATAGAAGCCGTGAACCACACAACGGATCATGCCCTCGTCAATCACGTCTGGCAACGGGGCACCACCGATGATGATCGTTCTCTTGCTCCGACCATTCGCAGTCATGCGCATGCTCTTGGATTTCGAAGGCCCAAAGACCTCAAGGGGATTCCCACACTCATACAGCTCCGCAACGCGCCGAGTGAAGTCGCGTCCACGACAGCGATCGGTGCATTTGCTTTCAAAGGAGGCCTTCGTCGGTATGGGTTCAGAATCGCACCTTAAAGAACATTATCAATATATCTTTAATTGGCAACCTTGCTGATGTCCGCAAAACCGCACGTATCACCCCGCGCAAGAACTGCCTGCGCCTCGCATTGTCGTTAACGGCGCGCCTTTGCGGGCATCGCTCCCTGGTTCCTGCCATGGCAGCCTTGATAGCAAGAGCGGGCAGCCCGTGGCTTGAGGGCCGGTCGGCTGTTTACATGAGAGCGGAGTTGCAGGCATTCGCGGGCGGTATGCGCCGGAACGGCATCAGCGGGCAGACGCGACACATTGCGCGAACAATGACCGCCCAGGAAATCGACGAAGCTGCAGCACGCGACCTTGGCGACACTAACAGTAGTACGCCCGCACGACGCTCTATCGTTGGCCGGCTGCGTGCTGCAGCCGTGCGATCAGGTCGCGGTTGCGGCAATAGTCTGGCGGATCATCGGCTTGCTGGTGTTCATCGAGCCAAGTCGAGCATTCGTCCTGATGGCCGCAGGAGCGGCAGCGGTCCACCGCCCGGTTGGTGACCGCTACATAATCCGGCACGACTTTCAATTGTCTGTCGACGCCGAGCTTCCGCATCATGCGTCCCATCAGGGCGGTTCTGGCGTCGACTGAAATCAGGTAGTCGAGAAAATTCACGTGGGTCACTCCTGTTTCTCGGCCGATCATTGCCATGTCGGCGGCCGCTGCATTGATCTCGGTCAATCGGACCCGTCGGGACCATGGGTCTGGCGTGAACGCCGCAAGTGGCGGACTTGAAGTTCTGATTGACCGGCGGTCAATACGACATGAGGCGGTTGATGCTGCTCTCTTCGATCAGCGTACGCGTGACGCCGCCGAACGCCCATTCGCGCAGGCGGCTGTGACCATATGCTCCGGAGACGATCAGGTCGGCATGGATCGAGCGCGCGAATGTCAATAGTCGATCGCCGTCAGCCTCGCCGCGGATCAGTTCGGTTCGCGCCGTAATGCCGTGATGTTCAAGATAAACCGCGACGTCGGCGAGGCTGTCACGGATGTTGTCGTCGCAATCGCTATCGATTGTGACGATGACCACTTCGTTGGCCTTCGCGAGAAAAGGCAGTGCATCCGCCATCGCCCGTCGCGCCTCCCTGGTGTCTTTCCAGGCAACAAGCACGGTTTTTGCCATGACATGTTCGATATTACTTGCCGCGACGAGGACTGGCCGGCCTGTACCGAGTGCAAGGCTCCCGATATCCACGGCGCGGTAGACATTTTCTCCCTGCTCGCCGCTGGTAACGATGAGGTCGGCCGCTCGGGCGGAAACGCTGAGGAAGCGGGTTGGACTACTGACCGCTTGCCCCCATTCACGGCTGACCGAAGCCGGAACCAGCCTCTCGAATTCGGCGCGCAGCTCGGCAAGCCGCTTTTCGATCTCGGTCCGCTGGATTTGCATGATCTCACCTTCGTAGACCATGCCGTCGCCGGTCGCGACGAGCGGCGGGACATCCGCTGCCGCCAGGCCGATAAGATGGGCTCCAAACCGTTCCGCAAGCTCGACCCCCAACTTCACCATGGGTGCAGGAGGTGCATCTACTGCAAGGTTCACGATAATTGACTTGTAGGACATTGCGGACGCCTTTCGCTGGAGCGTTTGAATGCGATGATGAAGTGCATCCGCCGGCACTCGACGCCTTGATGCGAGTCAAAACACCACCTACCAGTCGATCACGACTCTCTGGCTTGATCGGTTTTGCATTGCGGGAGGAGATGTGCAGGAAGAAAGATGAATGATAACTAGACTGCGTTGCGGGTTCCCCGATCAAAGGACTTCATTTGGACGACAAACAAACACGTGACTTATCAACCGGCGCTCGCGGTGAAGGGCCGCCCACGGCCGATCACGACCGGCTCTCCCTGATGTTCGAGCGGGCCCCGGGGTTCATGACCTTGATGCGTGAGCCGGGTCATCTCTTCGAATTGACCAATGCCGCCTATCAGCGCCTGATCGGTGAACGGCAGGTTATTGGAAAGTCGGTACGCGAGGCCCTGCCCGAGCTTGAAGGCCAAGGCTTCTATGAACTGCTGGACCAGGTATACGCAACTGGTGAACCCTATATTGGCCGGGGGGTGAAAGTCGCTCTTCGCAACAAGGATGACGAGCCGACCGAAGAGCATATCCTCGATTTCGTCTATCAGCCCATCAAGGCCGACGATGGCCGCGTCACCGCTATCTTTGTCGAAGGCACCGACGTCAGCGAGCTTTCCTATGCAAACGCCGCCCTTCGATTGCGCGAAGATCATTTGCGCTCGATCCTGGCGACGGTGCCCGACGCAATGGTCGTCATCGACGAACAAGGCCGTATTCAGTCCTTCAGCACGGCTGCCGAAACACTGTTCGGTTACCAGTCCAGCGAAGTCCTCGGTAAAAATGTCAGTCTGCTGATGCCGTCGCCCTATCGCGAAGAGCATGACGCCTATCTGCACCGCTACCTGACGACCGGAGAGCGCCGGATCATCGGGCTCGGCCGCACGGTCACCGGAATGCGCAAGGACGGCTCGACCTTTCCCATGGAACTTTCGGTCGGTGAGATGCATCCCGGGACCGGCCGCTTCTTTACCGGCTTCTGCCGCGACCTGACCGAACGCCACAAGGCAGAAGCCAGAATACAGGAGCAGCAGCAGGAGCTTCTCCATATGGCGCGGTTTACCGCGCTCGGCGAAATGGCCTCGACGTTGGCACATGAGATCAACCAGCCGCTCACGGCCATTACGAATTACCTCAAAGGCAGCCGACGGCTTCTCGAAAAAAGCACTGATGATAATGCACCGATGCTGAGGGAAGCGGTTGAAAGGGCAGCCGACCAAGCCTTGAGGGCCGGAGATGTCATTCGCCATCTTCGGGACTTCGTCGCCAGAGGTGAGAGTGAGCGTCAGGTAGAACGCCTGCCGGCAGTCATTGAAGAAGCCTCCTCCCTGGCCTTGGTCGGGGCAAGAGAAATAGATGTGCGCGTCAGCTACAAGCTTGATCCGGCCGCCGAACTGGTCTTGACCGACCGCATCCAGATTCAGCAGGTTCTGCTCAATCTGATGCGAAACGCGGTGGAAGCCATGCAAGGAGCACCACGCCGTGAGCTGCACGTCACGACCGTCGCCCGCGATGACGGCATGGCCGAGGTGAGTGTGATCGACACAGGCACTGGACTAGCGCCGGAAGTCTCTGCCCAGCTTTTCCAACCATTCGTCACCACCAAAAAGCAGGGCATGGGCGTTGGCCTCTCCATTTGCCGAACTATCGTCGAATCGCACGGTGGTCACATCTGGGCCGAGGCAATGCCCGCTGGAGGAACCGCTTTCCGGTTCACCCTGCGCATCGTGCAGAAGGAAGAAGTCGACAATGGCCGGTAACGATCTTGTGCATGTGGTCGACGACGACGTCGATGTTCGCAAGTCGCTTGGTTTTCTTCTGGCGACGGCTGATTTCGCTGTACGCCTATACGAATCGGCGACAGCTTTTCTGGCCGCAGCGACGGGCAATCTCGACGGCTGTATCGTGACGGACGTTCGCATGCCCGGCATTGACGGGATCGAGTTCCTGCGACAGCTCAGATCCCGCGGACATTCGCTTCCGGTCATTGTCATGACTGGTCATGCCGATGTTGCGCTCGCCGTTCAGGCGATGAAAGAAGGTGCCGCCGATTTCATCGAAAAACCTTTCGACGACGATATTCTGATCGATGCGATCCGCTCTGCGTTGGAGAACCGCAACCAGACGAATGCAACCCATCCCCAATCCGCAGAAGTCCATGGACGTCTGTCGACACTGTCGGAACGGGAGCGGCAGGTGCTGGATGGGCTTGTATCAGGTCTGCCTAACAAGACGATCGCCTATGACCTGGGCATCAGCCCGCGCACGGTCGAAATCCACCGCGCCAATGTGATGAGCAAGATGGGTGCGAGCAGCCTGTCGCATCTCGTGCGCATGGCGTTGGTCGTGGAATCCAGACACTAAATAGAGCCACCGATAGGTCTATCGTTGCTCGTCGGCACGCTCTCCGACTGCCAATCGCGCCAGTGGGTCGGGTGGATGTCGACACGCGCGCCGGTCGCTGCGTTCTTCCAGCCTTCTCGGCGCTTTACACAGGGAAATACAAGCGCATGCTCGCCGTCCTCATCGAAGACGGCGAGTTCGAGATCACGATCGAACGGAGCGCTTAGGATTGGCTTCCACATCCTGTCATGATCCCTGCAAGTGCCATGTCGCGCCTTGATCTGAATCATTTCCGAAGTCGCCTAATGCGAACTCTTCCTGACAGCGTGTCGATGCCGCCTGTGACGAGCCGAGTTCTTGATCGCGATCAATGACCGCCATGGCGGGAGGAATATGGTCCGGTCAAAACAGGAGATCGCACCGATGCGGGTCCGCACACTTTCTGCCTTGGAATGTACGAGATTGCTGGCGGCCAATCGTGTCGGCCGCTTGGCATGCACGAAGGACGGGCAACCCTATGTCGTGCCGATATACTACGCTCACGCCGACAACCAACTTTATGCGTTCTCCATTCCGGGCAAGAAGATCGACTGGATGCGAGCCAATCCGCTGGTGTGCGTTCAGGTCGACGAACGCAGCGAAGGGAGGGGTTGGAGAAGCGTGGTTGTCGACGGCCGATACGAAGAACTGCCGGATCGGATCGGCTACAAGCTTCAGCGCGACCATGCATGGTCAGTGTTGAGCAAGCACGTCGACTGGTGGGAGCCTGGCGCCCTCAAGCCGATCACGCCCGAGGTGTCGGTCGGCACGCCGCATGTGTTCTTTCGGATCCTGGTGCAGCAGGTGTCCGGTCGGGAAGCCGTGGAATAGTATCGTTTATTGGCCAGGACTGGCTAGAAAACGAGAGGGCCGGTGCATCGCGCTGGCCCTTCGTTTTGAGATCAGAGGTTTGTTCAACGCGCCACGAGAACGGGAAGCGACGGGCCGTCAAGCATTGACTTGGTGACGCCGCCGAAAATGCGCTCGCGCAGCCGCGAGTGACCATAGGCACCCATGACGACCAAATCGGCGGAAACATCGATTGCGTGCTGGCGCAGCACTTCTGCATCCGAACGGTTAAAACTCGGCAGCCGGTCGACCGTAACCTTCGCGCCGTGTCGCGCCAAGTAGGCTGCGGCATCGGCTCCGGGTTCAGCTCCGTGGTGGCCCTCGCCTTCAACAGGATCGATCAAGGTGAGGTGCACGTCGTTCGCGCCCACAAGGATATCAAGTGATTCCCGAACGACCCGAGAGGCTTCGATGCTTGAGTCCCAACCAACCAGAACATGCTTCGGCTTAAGGGTTGGAGAACTACCGTCGGGAACGAGCAGCAACGGCTTGCCTGACGAAAACAGCACCCCTTCGATTGTCTTGTCCCTCAAGGTCTCGTCAGCGAGCACATTGGGGCCGATAACCGTCAGATCCGCATAGCGGGCGCGGCGGCCAATGGCTTCGTCACCCCAGACAAGTTCGGAATATTCGCTGGAAACATCGACGGACAGCGCACTATTGGCGAGAAGTGCCGAGACCGCCATGGTCCTCGCCTCGAGCCGCTGCATGTCTCGCTCTCGCTCCTGCAACCAGACTTCGGAAACCACCTCGACGCCGACCAAAGGCATGGGCGCGGCAAACGCTGCGACGAGCACCGAAAGATGCGCGTCGACTTGTTCGCAAAGCTCGGCCGTAAGATTGATGTCGTTATTCCCGAAATCGGGCCCGGTGACGGTAAGTATCGTTTTGAAAGACATGGCGGCAGCTCCTGATCTGCGTCGAAATGCGACTGTCGCAGGAACTGTATCGGCACGGCCCTTGGTGAACTTTGCGTTGAATCAAGAAGCATCCAGCACGATTGATCCGGATCAACGTGCGTATGCGCTAGCGGAGTAAGCTTCCAGCGATCAATTGGTGAAGGCGGACATGAAACTCCATTTTATTGCTGCGGCCCTCGCCAACGCGACCTGCAATTCGGCCATCGCGCAAGAAATGAGCTATGGCCAGGCGGAGTATCTGAATTCTTGCGCCGTTTGCCACGGCCTGGAGGGCAAGGGTGATGGACCATTGGCCGACGAATTGTTGAAGCGCCCGGCCGACCTGACGCGTCTCTCAAAACGGAATGGCGGCGAATTTCCTTATTGGCTCGTTTTCGCAACGATCGACGGCCGCTCTATCGTCCCGGAGCATGGCGACCGTGAGATGCCCGTATGGGGCCGCCAGTTCCTTCCCGACGATGCAAAGAAATACGGCCCGAAAGCCGGAGAGAGCGTCACCGAGGAACGCATCCATAACTTGGCTGGTTACGTCCAGACGCTACAGCGGTAGGGACGAGTGAAAGGGCCGAAACAATCGGGGACCACGCGATGATCGTTGAAGACCAGGAATCCGTGACTTCCATGCTGATGAACCCCGCCACGTATGGCGGAAACGACGCGGTCGAAGCGATCGAAACGCATATCTCGCGTATCTTCCTGGTTGGGCGCCGTGCTTTCAAGATGAAGCGGGCGGTCAAGCTGCCCTATGTCGACTTCTCGACGGCCGCTCTCCGCCTTGCGGCGTGCGAGAAGGAGGTGGAGCTCAATTCGAAGACGGCGCCCGGCCTTTACCTCGGTGTGAGGCGCATAACACGACAAGCCGGCGACGGGCTCGCCCTGAACGGAGCCGGCGAACTGGTCGATGCGGTCATCGAGATGGTCCGCTTCGACCAGTCGAAGCTCCTCGACCGGATGGCCGTTGGCGGTGACCTAACGCCTGCGCTGATGACGGGTGTCGCGCGCATGATCGTCCAATATCATCGCGATCATCGCGGTGTACCGCAGATTCACGACGGCAGCGGCTCGTCGAACCTGGCAGATGTGCTCGATATAAACGAAGCTGGCTTTGCCACCAGCCGTGTTTTCGAGCAAGCAGAGATCAAAACACTCACCGAGAGCTTTCGCACCGCGCTTGAACGTCATTCCGGGCTGCTCGACCGACGCGAGGCAGCGGGCAAAATCCGACGCTGCCACGGAGACCTGCATCTGCGCAACATCTGTCTGATGGACGGCGAGCCGCGTCTTTTCGACTGCGTCGAATTTAATGATCAGATCGCCAGCACCGACGTGCTCTACGATCTTGCCTTCCTGCTGATGGACCTCTGGCACCGCGGCTTTCCCGATCTGGCCAATCTCGTGATAAATCGGTACCTCGACGAGGCTGACGACGAGGACGGTTTCGCCCTCCTGCCTTTCTTCATGGCCGTGCGGGCCGCGGTGCGCGCGCATGTCACCGCGACGCAGGTCGAGGAAGGTACTGCCGATTCAGCCAGGCTGGTTGCCGAAGCCAGATCTTATTTCGCACTGGCCCAGGAGCTTCTCCGGGAAATGCCCCCTCGCCTGATCGCGATCGGCGGCTTGAGCGGTTCCGGCAAGACCACCATCGCCGAGCTACTCGCCGCACATATCGGCGCTCCGCCCGGCGCGCGCATTGTCGAGAGCGACCGCATCCGCAAAGCGATGCATGGGGTGCCCGCCCAAGCCAGACTGCCGGACAGGGCTTATCGACCGGAGGTCTCCGAACGCGTCTACCGCGAAATGGCATGGCGCGCCGGCCTGATCCTCTCCGAAGGCGGTTCGGTGGTTGCCGATGCCGTCTTCGACAGACCGGCGGACCGTGACCGGATCGAGAAGGCGGCAAGCAGCAGAGGGGTCACCTTTGCCGGATTCTGGCTCGAGGCAGATCCACTTCTTCTCTGGCGACGGATCAGCGAGCGAAGGGGCGGTCCTTCCGACGCCACTGTAGATGTCCTTTCTCGGCAATTGCATAGAAATGCCATCCAGTCTGCCTGGCACAAGATCAACGCCGACCAGAAGCTCGGCCACATCGCCAGAGAGTTGGTGAGCTATTCGGAGGCGACCGCCTCGATGAAGGTCGATCCGCTCAAGACGGCATCCTGAACTGCCGGCGGCCAATTCAGCCGAGTTCCAACGTCGCCAATGATAGACCCGACTCGCTGGGATGATGGCTTACCAACGGCCGCCGCCTGAAAGAGCGCAAGATCATGGATTCCCTCATCTTCCGGCTCGGGCTTGCCCTGGCAATCGGCCTCCTCGTCGGATTGGAGCGCGGCTGGCGCGAACGGGATGCACCCGAAGGCAGCCGGACGGCCGGTATCCGCACTTTCGGAATTTCAGGGCTGCTCGGCGGTGTGATCGCGGCACTGGCCGATGCACTTGGCGCGGTCTCTGTGTTGGTTGGTGGCTTCACCGTCTTTGCGGCGATCTTCGCTTTCTACAAGGTGCGTGAGGCAGCCCATGATGAGGATTTCAGCGTTACGGGGGTAATTGCGGGCCTTGGCGTGTTCGCGCTCGGTGCGCTCGCCGTCGTTGGTGACTATCGAGCGGCAGCGGCCGGCGGGGCGGCGCTTGCAGCGGTCCTTGCCAGTCGCGGGATACTGCACGGCCTGTTGAAGCGGCTCACCTGGATCGAACTTCGTTCGGCACTGATCCTGGCGGTGATGACCGCGATTGTCCTGCCGCTGCTGCCAAACCGGACGCTTGACCCATGGGGCGGTTTTAATCCCTGGGAGGTCTGGTTTCTCACGGTGCTTATGGCGTCGATATCGTTCGCCGGTTATGTCGCCATTCGCATCCTGGGAAACACGCGTGGCCTCCTCGTCAGTTCGCTCGCCGGCGCCATCGTATCTTCCACCGCCGTGACCTTGGCGCTTGCCCGCAGCGCGACATCGGCAAGCAATCCACTGCCGCTCGCCGGAGCGGCTTCGCTGGCGGCGATGGTCTCAGTGCTGCGTGTTTGCGTTGTTGTTGTGATCATTGAGCCAAGTGTAGCTCCTGCGGTCGTTATCCCGGCGATTGCCGCAGCGATCACATTCGCGCTTTGTGGGGCGTTCCTGATGGCTCGCAACAGCAGGGAAAGCGAGAATAAAGCGCCGACGCGCAATCCTTTCGAGTTGGGTCCGTTGTTGCTCTTTGCCCTGCTGTTTGCCGTCGTCGCCACCGCCAGCGCCGCATTGGCGGCTCAGTTCGGCGGGCGCGGCCTGCTGGCGAGTTCGGCATTTGCAGGCACGTTCGATGTCGATGTCTCGGTTCTCGGCGCATTGCGTCTGGTCAAGCAATCTGTCGCCCTCGAGACGGTGGCCCAGGCCGTGCTTGCCGCGCTGGCGGCGAATGCGATCGGCCGCGTGTCTCTGGCAGCGTTCGCCGGACCGGTCCGGTTCTGGCTGCCTCTGGTTGGCGTGACCCTGATCGCTGCGACGGCCGGGTATTGCGCCATGGCGTTGCTGCCAGCTTTCTGACGGCTCCCGCATCGAAGGACTTGATGCGGATCAAGGCCAGATCCTGCCAGGGCGCTATAAAACTCCGACAAAGGAGTAAGCCATGACAAGCTTGAAAGACCTCAGCGCGAAATTCCGGCACATCCGATTGCTGCTTGCCCGCGAAAAGGGCCATCCCACGGGGGATCACGAGGAAGGCTATGACGTTCTCGCCCCCTTGGACAGCGATGGCCGGATCGACGCACACGAGTGGAAGGAGCATCGGGGCGCTTGTCGTGTCCGTCGCTTTCGTACCGGTGAAGACGACCTGATCGGCCGTTTGCGGCGTAAGCCCGGCGGACAGTGGTATTTCGACTATGCCGAAGGCGACCGCGACGACGATATCGGCTTCCATCTCGGTGACGAACGTTTCGTGACCGGTGAATACGTGTCGATCGAACGCAACGGAGCCATGCACACCTATCAGGTGGCACGGGTCGAGCGGCCTTAGCGTTTCAAACGAGACGCCTCGGGAGCAACTCATGTCGCGACGCATCCTGGTTGTGGTCGGCCATCCTGACCCGTCTCCGGACCGGCTCTGCCGCGGCCTTGCGAAGGCCTATGCCGAGGGCGCGGAACGGGCGGGACATGTCGTGCGGCAAATCGATCTGGCAGGGCTCGATTTTCCTATGCTGCGTACGATGCAGGAGTTCGAACACGGCGCGATACCCGACAGCCTCAAGGATGCCGCCGAAGCGATCGTCTGGGCGGAGCACATCGTGTTTGTGTTTCCGCTTTGGCTCGGAACCATGCCGGCCTTGCTCAAGGCTTTTCTGGAACAGGTCATGCGGCCGGGAACGGCCTTTGCCTACCCGGACAATGGCGGCTTCCCCAAGACACTGCTTCGCGGCCGCTCCGCCCGTATGGTGGTGACGATGGGCATGCCCTCCATTTTTTACCGGCTTTGGTTCCTCAGCCACGGCATTGCGGGCATGCGGCGGAGCATTCTGCGCTTTGCCGGCATCAGCCCGGTGCGCGAAACCCTGTTCGGCATGGTCGCGGGCGCCAGCGATGCGACGCGGGCGAAATGGCTCGGACAAATCCGCAAGCTCGGTGAGCGGGCCAGATAGTCCGGTTGGAGTCGATCACGGCACCAGGACGGCACTTTGCCGCCCTTGCGCACAGCACGCAACGCGATCGGGACCAAGTCAGCGACGGGAGCGAAGATGATCGCGGCGTGACGGGTAAGCTCAGTGATGGATACGGCGGCGAACCCGGAGTTTACACGAAAAGGTACCAAAACGGCGGGAAGGTTAGTAGGAATCCTATCCCGAGCAAGATGAGCGCTGCGACGTTGACGGTGCGCATGTTCACCGTTTCCCTTTGCCAAATCCGTGACAGCCCGTACCAAGCAATGAGCCAAACGATGATTGTTACGGTCGTCTTGCCGGAGAGCGGGCCGACAGGATTGTAGAAATTCAATAGACCCCGCAGTCCGGGCGACAACTCGGACACGAATGCTAGAACGCCGATGGCAGCACAACCGATGCCCGCTGCCAGAATGGCCGCAGCTCCGGGGCCATTCGGGATCGTCTCAACGGTCTTTCCAAACTCGACCGCATTTTGCGACGTAGTCATGGCACTTCCTCCTGCATCAGAATGATCACATCGCCACCCCGTATCGGAGCGTATTTGTTCAGGAATGCACCGAACGCTCCGGCGATCCCCGTGGCGACAAAGGCAGCCACGGCGAAACTTAATACGGAGATGCGCATGTTCCGGTGTTGAATGATTGCTCGCCCGTATTTCGTGGTGACGTAGGCCACCATGGTCATGGCGATCGGTGCTAGCCAGCCTACATGCTCTTTCCATTCCATGCCGACGTTATGCCACTCGGATGTCTTCCCGCTGGACAGGAGCAATCTCCGCGGATAGTCCGCAAGATCGGTGACGCCTTCCGGCGGAACGGCTCGATACCAAGGATAGATGACGTAGGTGCCAGAGAACACAGTGAGCCACGCGAGTATCACCATCGCCACGAGGTAAAGACCAAGCAGTGTCTGGCCTCCCGCGCTCATCGCCGACGGCGCGCCAGGCGCAGAAATTCGATAGAGTTCGACCAGCGCGCCGGAGAACGCCAGCATGAACAGGGCTCCAAACCCCATTCCATGCAGCACCGTCATGAGGTCGTGCGTTGTAATTTCCATGACAGACCCCTTTCATGCCTGGCAATATATTAGCGACCTCGTATGTTGCGGCGTTGATCAATATCAAAATCTCCCACTTACGGGCGTTACACTGCTCACCGCAGGCGACGTTTCACCCCTTCTGCGGGTCCACCTAGCGACGCTCGATTGCCGATTCGGCGGGCGATGCAAAAGTTCAAACACGGCGCGTTTCCTGACAGCCTCAAGGATACCGCCGACCGAGCTGGAGCAGGTCATGCGGCCGGGAACGGCTTCGCCTACCGGACAAGCATCGCGGCTTCACCGGGACACTGCTTCGCGGCAGGTCTGCTCGGGTCGTGGTAACGATGGGCATGCCCTCCGTTTTTATCGGCTTTGTTCCTCAGCCACGGTATTGCCGGCATGCGTCGAAGCATCCCCCATTTTTGTCGGCATCCGTCTGGTGCGCGAGACCGCGACGCGGGCGAAATGGCTCGGGCAAATGTGCAGGCTCGGCGCGCGAGCATCCGGCCACCGCCCGTGTTCCTTGAATCACGTCAAAGGCCACCGCATCCCAACGAAAAGAACCCGATCCGAGTGCGCAACTGTTTGACGCGCGTCAAAGTTGCCCGCCGCCTTTTCCTGTTCATTGCCTCCCATCGAGATCTTCAAACCCGGGAGAGCATCATGACGACGGCCGGAATAGATATCCCTATTCGAAAAGTGACGAGCACAGCAGCAACGAAGCTTCGATTGGGTTCCCTCACGGCACTGGTGATCGGCTCGATGGTCGGCTCCGGCGTGTTCAGCCTGCCGCAGAATATGGCCGCAGGCGCTGGTCCGCTTGCCATCCTGATTGGCTGGGCCATCACCGCGGTCGGCATGCTGGCGCTCGTCTTCGTCTATCAGTCGCTCGCGACCCGCAAGCCCGCACTCGACGCGGGTCCCTACGCCTACGCCAAGGCCGGCTTCGGTCCCTTCATCGGCTTCAACAGCGCCTGGGGCTATTGGATCAGCGCCTGGGTCGGCAACGTCTCCTACGCGGTGATCGTGTTCAGCGCCCTGTCCTATTTCTTTCCGGCCTTCGGCGACGGAAATACCTGGCAGGCCGTGCTCGGTGCATCGATCCTGCTGTGGCTGATCCACGCCCTGGTTCTCGCAGGCATCCGGCAACAATCGTGAACGTCATTGTCACGGTGGCAAAGATCGCTCCGATCGTTCTGTTCGTCGGGGTTTTCGGAGTCGCCTTCAAGCTGGATGTCTGGTCCCTCGACTTCAACGGGCTTGGCAACGCCGACCTCGGCTTGATCACCGCACAGGTGAAGAGCACGATGATGGTGACCCTGTGGGTGTTCATCGGCATCGAGGGCGCCAGCGTATTCTCTGGCCGTGCCGAGCGCCGCAAGGACATTGCCGTGGCGACTGTTCTCGGCTTCTTCACCTGCCTCGCGCTCTACGCCCTGGTCTCGCTGCTGTCGCTCGGCATCTTGAGCCAGCCTGAGCTTGCCGCGCTGAAGAACCCCTCCATGGCTGGTGTCCTGGAGGCGGTGGTCGGCCCCTGGGGCGCCATCCTCATCAACGTTGCGCTTGTCGTGTCGGTGGTCGGCGCCTTCCTGAGCTGGACGCTGCTTGCCGCCGAAATTCCGCATGTCGCCGCCAAGGACGGGACGATGCCGAAATTCTTTGGCCGGGAGAGCGAGCGAGGCGTGCCGTCAACTTCGCTCTTGATCACCAACCTGCTGGTCCAGGCATTCCTGGTAGTCACGCTCTTCGCGCAAAGCACCTATCAGGCGTTGTTCTACATCGCATCGGCGGCGATCCTGGTGCCTTACATCTTTTCCGGAGCCTACGCGGCCAAGCTCGCGCTGACCGGAGAGAGTTATGAGAGCGGCGAACAACGTGCCGGACCTCTTTTCGCCGGGCTGCTGGCGACGGTCTACGGACTGTGGCTCGTCTACGCGGCGGGGCCCGCCTACCTGTTCATGTGCGCGATCCTCTATGCGCCAGGCATCATCTTCTACGTCTGGGCCCGTCGTGAAACCAGTCAACGCGTGTTCCATCCTGTCGAAGCAGCTCTCGCCGCAGCACTTGTCGCTGTCGGTATCGCTGCCGCCTACCTCATCTGGAACGGGAGCATCAGCCCGCTATGAACGCTCCTATCACCACGACCAAGCTTGGCGCCTTTTCTGAAGTTGGCCGACTCCGCGAGGTGCTGGTGCACCGCCCCGATCTCAGCCTGCAAAGACTGACGCCGGACAATTGCAAGGCGTTGCTCTTTGATGATGTCCTGTGGGTCAAGAAGGCACGGCAGGAGCATGATGTCTTCGTCGATGCGTTGCGTGAGCGCGGCGTGCTGGTGCATTCTTTTGAGGACCTTCTGGCCCAGACCATGAGCATTGCCAAGGCTCGCGACTGGCTTCTCGACCGCCGGGTTCATTCCGGAGTCGTCGGGCTCGACATGGTCGACGAGATGCGGGGATGGCTCGATGAAATGTCCTCGGCGCAGCTGGCGGCTTATCTTATCGGCGGCATTGCCCGCGCGGAGCTTCCTTTCGAACCGCGGGGACTTACCGGAAGGTCGCTCGCACCCCAGGACTTTGTGCTTCCGCCGCTACCGAACCAGCTTTTCACCCGCGACAGCTCCTGCTGGATCTATGGCTCGGTCTCGGTCAACGCCATGTACTGGCCCGCGAGGCGGCCAGAAGCGGCCAATGTCGAAGCCGTCTACCGCTTCCACCCCCGCTTTCGCGACAGCGGCATCCCCTTCGTTTCACCTGATCCGGGAACCGGCATCAGCCTAGAAGGCGGAGACGTCATGCCCATCGGCGATGGAACGGTTCTCGTCGGCATGGGAGAGCGGACCACGCCACAAGCCGTGGGCGCCCTCGCACGCAGCCTGTTCGCTGCTGGCGAAGCGGCGCGCGTGATCGCCGCGCTGATGCCGCGGGACCGCAGCTTCATGCATCTCGACACCGTCTTCACCTTCTGCGACCGCGATCTGGTCACGATGTACCCGCCGGTGGTCGAGCGGCTGCGCACCTTCTCGCTGCGGCCGGGCGACGGAGCGGCAACGGTCGAGGTCACGGATGAGACAAAACCGTTCACAGAGGTTGTTGCCCAAGCGCTCGGATTGAAATCGCTGCGGATCATCGCCACCGGTGGCGACCGTTATGAGGCCGAGCGCGAGCAATGGGATGATGGCAACAACGTCGTTGCGCTCGAGCCCGGCGTCGTCATCGGCTATGACCGCAACGTCTACACCAACACGCTTCTGCGCCGCGCCGGGATCGAAGTCATCACCGTCGAGGGCGCCGAACTCAGTCGCGGCCGCGGCGGCGGGCACTGCATGACCTGTCCCATTGCCCGCGACCCGGTCTGACCTGAAAGGAAAACCGCATGTCGATCAATCTTCACGGCCGCTCCGTCCTGACCCTGGACGATCTCACGGCCGGCGAGATCCGATTTCTTCTGAAGCTGGCGGCCGATCTTAAGGCCGCCAAGCTCGCCGGGCACGAGATACCGCGTCTCACCCGGAAAAATATCGCGCTGATCTTCGAGAAGGATTCGACGCGCACACGGACGGGGTTCGAGGTGGCAGCTTATGACCAAGGCGCCCATGTCACCTATTTCGGCCCCAGCGGCAGCCACATCGGTCACAAGGAATCCATGAAAGACACCGCCCGTGTGCTCGGCCGGATGTACGACGCGATCGAATATCGCGGCTTTGCCCAGCATCAGGCCGAACTGCTTGCCGCGCATGCCGGCGTGCCTGTCTATAACGGCCTTACCGACGAGGCGCATCCGACGCAGATTCTCGCCGATTTCATGACCATGCGCGAGTATACGCACAAGCATCTTTCCGCATGATCGTCACCTTCGTCGGCGAGGGTCGCGACAATGTCGCGCTGTCGCTGGCGCTCGGAGCGGCCAAGGTCGGCATCGACATGCGCATCGCCTCGCCCAAGGAACTTTGGCCGGACGAGGAATTCTGCGCCCATGTCAGGGAACTGGCGGAACACAGCGGCGGCCGCTTCAGGCTGGACGAAGACGTGAAGGGCTGCGTCCAGGACGCCGACTTCGTCTATACAGACGTGTGGATGTCGATGGGCGAGGACAAATCCGGCTGGACCGAGCGCATTCGTCTGTTGACGCCCTACCGGATCACCAGCGAAGTGATGGCTGCCGCCAGCAACCCCCACGTCAAATTCATGCATTGCCTGCCGGCGTTCCACGACACCGATACCGAGATCGGTCAGTTCATCGCACGGGAATACGGCATCGACTGCATGGAGGTCACCGACGAGGTATTCGAATCGGACGCCTCAATCGTCTTCGACCAGGCCGAAAACCGCATGCATACGATCAAAGCCCTGCTCGTCGCCACGATCGGCAACTGAGATGCTTATCGTCGTTGCGCTCGGCGGAAACGCACTGCTGCGCCGTGGGGAACCGATGACCGCCGGGAACCAGCGCGCCAATATCGTGCGTGCCGCGGCTGTATTGGCGGATCTGGTTGGCGAAGGGCACTCGATCGTGATCACGCACGGCAACGGCCCGCAGGTTGGCCTGCTCGCGCTGCAGGCGGCGGCCACTTCGGACGGTGGAACGTTTCCCCTCGACGTGCTCGGCGCCGAGAGCGCCGGCATGATCGGTTATGTGATCGAGCAGGAGCTCGGCAACCTCCTCACGGAGAGGCTGTTTGCGACGCTGCTGACGCAAGTAAAGGTGGACCCGCACGATCCGGCTTTCGCTCGCCCGACGAAGCCGATCGGCCCGGTCTACGATGAGGCAACTGCGCGCCGGCTTGCCGCGGAACGCGGCTGGCAGATCGCGCCCGATAGCGACAAATGGCGCCGCGTCGTGCCCTCGCCCAGGCCGCTGGAGATCCTGGAAGCATCCGTGATCTCGTTCCTTGTCGAACGCGGCGTCATCGTCATTTGCACGGGCGGCGGCGGCGTCCCGGTGATAGCGCGGGATGACGGCAGTCTTTGCGGTGTGGAGGCCGTTATCGACAAGGACTTGGCAAGTTCGCTTCTGGCGCGCCAATTGAAGGCCGACATGCTGCTCATGCTGACCGACGTCGACGCAGTCTACGTCGATTACGGCACCGCTGCTGCCCGTGCGCTCCGGAGAGTGGCCCCAGGTGAGATATCGGGCAAGAATTTCCCTGCCGGCTCCATGGGGCCAAAGGTCAGTGCCGCAATCGAGTTCACTGAGGCAACCGGCAAGCCTGCCGCGATCGGCAGGCTCGATGACGCCGTCGAAATTGTTAGAGGTGAACGCGGCACATGGTTTGAGCAGGCGCTCCAATCTAACCGTCGAGCCTCAGCCGGCTGAGCAGGCATCGCTCGTTTAAGCCGATTTAGATGCATCGCTCGCCGGCTTCGGGACCTCGCCTCGGGACGATCTCGATCCCATGCTATAGCTGCCGATCACCCGGAGCTTTGGGACTCCGATGGTGTCCCAACCCTCCTGTCAGCAGCCGCCAGCGTCCTTGTCGCATCGCGCTGCCCGAGACGTTTTTTTGCCGAGCAGTTGGCCGATCGGAGTATCGCCCCCCGCGAATACGCAAACTGTTAGGCGAGCCGCCGTTTCGTCAGGACTGATGATCGATACAAATTCAGATGACCAGGACCGGAGCAAAACCGCCGCCGGGTGTGCGGAAATTGGTAGTCTGGCCCTGGTAGAGGCGCGCGGCGGCCAGCAGCACCTGGCCGCCATAAGTATAAGCCGCACGTCCATCTTGCGCGGCGCTGGTGCGCCATCGATTTCGATCATGCGCTGTCCGGGTGAGGCAGATGACTGGGCCACGTAGCCGCCACGGGCGATCTCGGCCCACACCGCTTTGGTCACCTTGTCGCCTCGGTAGACCGCCTTGCTGCCGTGGCCGGAGAGCGGCTTCGGTTTCCCCGGCCTGCAAGGCGCCGCATTCCTACCGCTGCCGCCGCGATGGGGCTCGCCGCGATTGCGAGCCTGAAGCTGCCGCGACGGCCGCCGCCGCCGCTGGGGACGGCCGAGCCTTTTTCCATTTCCAGGAGGAGTGCTCCTGCTCCACAGTGAGCAGACTCCTTCAACCGCCGAATACGCTCTACCTCGGCGCAAGCCGATCAAACAGCTGGCGTCGGTTCCCGATCGAACTCTCCCAACCAGCCGCCTTCAAATCCCGCCCGTTGCAGGCCGCTGCGGATGTACTGGCACGAGCGCATCAGCCGCCACAGGAGGCCATTGCGATCGTTCCATTAGCACGACGGGGCCCTCGTTGAGGCCGAAGTGCCAGGGCGAAACCCACCATCCAAAGGCGTTGTCCATCGTCCCTGGATGCGTCGGATTGAAAGCCGCCTTGAAACCGTAGGCATTGGCGGCCTTGAGCTTGGCCTGATGGATGCAGAAGCTGATCGCCGGTCGGACGATTTCTGGCGCGAACGGCAAGGAGGCCACGACGGCCCACGGAGCGAGCGTGCCATCGTCGGGGCCGTACGGGACGCCGCGCGCGACATAATCCTCAAAGCTGCGTTCGATGCCGTTCAACTTGAGCGTGGAAGGCCGAGGACCCTCGGTATCGAGGAACAAAGGGTCCGCACGATCATCGATTTCGTCGATCCTCCCGAAGCATGGCGGTCGCTCGGTCACGATTATCGTGTGATCGTGCATATCACGATTTGGAAGGCCGATGACGTCCTGACCGTGCCGGTGGGTGCCCTGTTCCGACAAGGAGACGACTGGGCGGTGTTCGCCGTAAGGGGCAGCAGTGCGCGGGCGACCATCATCAAGATCGGTCAGCGAAACAACCGGACGGCAGAGGTTCTGTCGGGACTTGCCGCAGGCGATCGCGTGGTGCTGCACCCGAGCGACAGGGTCACGGACGGCGTGACCGTCGCAGAGCGCGGTGGAATAGGCTGAAACGTCCATTTCGCCGGCAGCTCAGCCGCTTCATCGAAAAGCTTTCAAGGGTGGTAGGCGCGTGGACTCGCTCCCTAGTCCGGAAGAGTTACTTGCGCTGTAGCTAATGTAGTTACAATCTTACAAAGCCGGAAGCCGCACCGACCGGCGAAGCGCGACTGCTGTCGCTGGCGTCGATCGACCACGCTTTTGCCGGTGCGCTGGAGGGGAATTCAATGAGATTGACTATAATTTGCGCGGCAATTGGGATTGCCGGATCCACCGCCGCCGTTGCGCACGAGAAGAAGGTGGTGGTCGGAAAAACAGTAACGTCAGCCTGTTGCGATCTGTCAGGCACGACCAAGAAAAAGCGGGGAACTGAGTTGGATTGCCGTTCAACCGGAACTGTCTCGGGCGCAATCCCGAAAGACGATTCAAAAGACAAATCGGAACCGCGCCTAGGCTTCGAAATAGTTAATCCTGGGATCATATCCATCTTTTAGTTTAATGATTGTGTGCTTCGCTAATTTCGATGCAGCAGAGGTCGCCAGAAGAATACGCAAGTGCCCAAGAAAGCGAGAGCCGGCATGATACGCTGCCCTCCCCCTGCGACTGTTCCTTCGACGGGCGACAGCAACGAAACGGCTTGTGAGGCGGTTCTGCCCCAAGCGGATGCTGTATCATTGTTTCGGGCCAACGGGTGGCGGGATGAGGCCGGCGCCAGCTAGGAACGTGCGAACTGCTATACGAACATCCTGCTGCTGTTCAACCAGAAGATGTCCCCCAGCGTCGTAGACGACCAGTTTGGCACCTGGGATCTTGGCCGCGGCGAACTCAGCTGCCGGCAGCGTGTTAAACAGGTCGTCGCGCGCAGAAATAATGATCGTCGGCGCAGTAATTACTTCCAACGGCAGTTCATGTAACTCGGGGGCGCTATCGATGTTGATTCCGGGGAAACGCAGCGACAACGGCTCAACGCTCTTGACGACACTCATGACGCGGTCCCGCTCGGCCCGGGGCGCAGCCGCAACCAGCGCGGGCCGAACGCCGAGGAAGCGAACGAGCACTGACGGTGCGATCTTCTCGGTGGCCCACCATGCGAAATCGCCGCCGGCATTGACGACCCAGAATACGAACTTGTTGCCGCGGCTCGCTTGTATCGAGACCGGACTGGTGGGCGAATAAAGGCCTGGGACGATCAGAATGAGAGCGGTGACCTTGTCCGGGTGCCGGAGTGCTAGCTCGACCGCAGAACGCGCGCCCGCCGAAACGCCGACGACCACCGCTTTGGGAACGTTCAGTTTGGACAGCAGCGCCGCGTGCGCATCGGCCTGCGCGGCTGGAGAGGTATCCTGCGGAACGGGCGTCCGCAAATAGCCGAAGCGCGACGGCGCGATGACCCGAACGCCCTCACCCACAAAATTGGCTGCATTGGCAAGGCCTTGGTCAAAGCCGCCACCGGCGCCGTGGATCGATAAGAGCGGAGTACCCACGCCACTGTCGGCGTATTCGATCGGGCCTATGTCGAGCTTGGCGACCACACTGCCGCGGCTGGCAGCGTCGCGCATACGGCCAAGCTCGTTCTTGTAAAGCAAGAAAGCCACACCCGCCGTGGCCACTATGGCCATAGACATGGCCAGCAGGAAACCACCAATTCGTCTCATTGGAAAAAGCTCCACAAAGGACAGACGAATATTGGCATATCTCGCTTGAAAGCAGGTTGATTTACCTCAATTTCCCTGAGTGACAGCATCGGCCGGTGTATTCGGATGCTAATCAATTGTGGGAGGCGGAAGCCGGTCCGGCGCCCCCCGACTCTCCCGAGTTGTGCACGGTACATCCGGAAAACCGTTCGGCTTCGCTCCCCAAGCGGCCTGACGATCCAGGGTTCGTGCAGCACAGGGCCAGACCACTAGCGCCTCTCGAGCGCTAGGTAGTTTCCCGTAGGGACATAACCGAATTTCGCGACCCGCGGATTCGCGCGATTGCTGGTGTCACGGATCAACCGGGAAAACAGCCATGCACGCCCAATCGACCTCCAGAATTTCACTGCCGTCGCACTCCGTGCAGCCGAGCCTGCCTACGGCATTCGATCCGACACCGCTCCAGCCGGTCAGCTTCTTTCCCTCCGGTTCGGAAATCTATGCCCAAGGTGAAAAGGCCGGAGCCTTCTATCAGGTCGAGTTTGGCGCCGTCCGTATTTACCGCCTCCTTGCGGACGGTCGCAGGCAGATAAGTGCCTTCCATCTGGCGGGTGAGACATTCGGCTTCGAAGCCGACACCACCCATCATTTCTTCGCGGAAGCCATCAATGCCACGGGTGTCCGCGTCTTCCGCTTTGCCACTGGTGCAGATATCTCCGGTCAGCTGCTGCCGTTGGCGCTCAAGGGCCTGACGAGAGCGCAGGAACATCTCTTGGTCCTCGGCCGCCAGAATGCCATCGAACGCGTCGCCGCGTTCCTGGTCGACATGGCGGAGCGGCAGGGCGGGTTGCGGCAGGTCGAACTGCCGATGTCACGCATGGATATCGGCGATTATCTCGGCCTCACCATCGAGACCGTATCGCGGGTTTTCACCCGGCTGAAGGACAAGGGCGTCATCCGCCTGCTCAATCTGCGCAGCATCGAGATCATCAAGCACGACGCGCTTCATGCGATGAGCGAATGAACTGCGTCGACATCGAATCGGACGACGGAAGAGGCACTCGCAGATTCGCAGCTTTTGAGCCTGGGGGCAACGCATACACGGCGTTTCTAGCACTTCAGACCAATTGACAGTGGGACATCAGGGCTAACATAGGAGCCGGAATTACATCCATATTTGCCGCTGAACGCTGAGAAAACAGCAGGCAAGTCCATCGGCGTTCAGGCTTCGGGAGGAAGGCATGGACCGACACACGGCCACATTGCATGCGGACCGTATTCAAGCATCGATTGCGTCGGGCGCCGCCGCGAAATCGGCGTTGGTCGCTTCGTGGCGGCGCTCGGCCTCATTGCACAGGCTTGATCCTGCGGGTCAGAAGTTGCCCCGGCGGTTGACGGAGATCGAATTGAGCATGGCCCGGCAGAGGGTCGAGCCTCTGCTCGCTGCCGCCCGGTCCAGTCTGGACAGGCTCTATCTTGCTGTCGGTGGCGTCGGCTGTTGTGTGTTGCTGGCCGATGCCGATGGCGTGCCGGTCGATCGCCGCGGCGCGCCGGTCGATGACGAGACCTTTCATTCCTGGGGTTTGTGGACCGGCTCCGTCTGGAGCGAACACAGCGAGGGCACCAACGGCATCGGAACCTGCCTGGTGGAACAGCGCGCACTCACCATCCACCGTGACCAGCATTTTTTCACCCGCAATACGCTGCTCAGCTGCACCACGGCGCCGGTCTATGACCATCTGGGGAACCTCGTCGCCGCGCTCGACGTATCGTCCTGCCGGGCCGACCTGACGGAGGGCTTCGTCAATCTGATCGCCATGGCAGTTAGCGAAGCCGCCCGACGTATCGAAGCCGATAATTTCCGCATGGCGTTTGCGAAAGCGCGCATCCTGCTGGCGCCAGTCGCCGACAAGAGCACGGGCGCGCTAGTGGCGGTCGATGCCGACGATCTCGTGGTCGGGGCGACCCGTGCTGCGCGGCTGGCGCTTGGCATAACGCAGGATTGCCTGGCGAGGCCATTGCCCGCCGCCGACCTCCTGGGTGACGCTCCGGCGGTATCGGAAGACTTGACGGAAGCCGAACGCTCCGTCGTCCAGCGCGCCCTCGCCCGGTCGCAAGGCAACGTCTCCGCCGCCGCGCAGAATCTCGGCATTTCCCGCGCCACACTCCATCGCAAGCTTGCCCGGTTCGGCATCCGGCGTCCACATTGATGTTCGCGTCCGTGACCTGTCGCAGTTTTGCGACAGGTCGCCCTGGCCCGCTGCCAGCATAGGGCTGACATTGCGATCCTTATCCTGCAACGCTTTCAACCGGGACGTCCGCATCCCGCGGCGTCGCTTTCGGGAGGAAGATATGAACAAGGTGGAATTTTCGCGTACGGTCAAGGTCCCCTTTGCCAAGCGCTATGGCAACTTTATCGGCGGCAAATGGACAGAGCCACGCTCCGGCCGATACTTTGACAACTACTCGCCGGTGAACGGCCAGCTGTTATGCGAGGTCGCACGTTCCGACGAGGCCGATGTCGAAGCCGCGCTCGATGCGGCGCACGGAGCCAAGGACGCTTGGGGCCGCACCAGCGTTGCCGAGCGTGCGCTGATCCTCAACCGCATCGCCGATCGCATGGAGGACAATCTAGACCTCCTGGCACTTGCCGAGACTTGGGATAATGGCAAGCCGATCCGCGAAACGACCGCCGCCGATATGCCGCTCGCTGTCGATCATTTCCGCTATTTCGCCGGCGCGCTGCGCAGTCAGGAGGGCAGCCTCTCCCAGATCGACGACGACACCGTCGCCTATCACTTTCACGAACCCCTGGGTGTGGTCGGCCAGATCATTCCCTGGAATTTCCCGCTGCTGATGGCGTGCTGGAAGCTGGCGCCCGCGATTGCCGCCGGCAATTGCGTCGTGCTGAAGCCGGCTGAACAGACACCGGCGTCGATCTTGCTCTGGGCCGATCTGATCGGCGATCTTTTGCCGCCGGGGGTCCTGAACATTGTCAACGGCTTCGGCCTCGAAGCGGGCAAGCCGCTCGCCTCCTCGCCGCGCGTCGCCAAAATCGCCTTCACCGGCGAAACCACGACTGGCCGGCTGATCATGCAATATGCCGGCCAGAACCTCATTCCGGTAACGCTCGAACTCGGCGGCAAATCGCCCAACATTTTCTTCCAGGATGTGCTCGCTGAAGACGACGACTTCTTCGACAAGGCGGTCGAGGGCTTCGTCATGTTCGCGTTCAACCAAGGGGAGGTTTGCACCTGTCCAAGCCGTGCACTGATCCATGAAGCGATCTACGACCGTTTCATGGAGACGGCGCTGAAACGCGTCCAGGCTATCGTGCAAGGCGATCCGCTCGATCCGGCCACCATGGTCGGCGCGCAGGCATCCTCGGAACAGCTCGAAAAGATCCTGAGCTACTTTGATATCGGCCGCCAGGAAGGCGCCGAGGTGCTAACTGGCGGCGGGCGCGCCGAACTTCCGGGCGACCTTGCCGGCGGCTATTATGTCCAGCCGACCGTGTTCAAGGGGCACAACAAGATGCGAGTGTTCCAGGAGGAAATCTTTGGACCGGTGGTCTCGGTGGCCACCTTCAAGGATGACGAAGAGGCGCTGCAGATCGCCAACGACACCCTTTACGGACTCGGCGCCGGCATCTGGAGCCGCGATGCAAATCGTTGCTACCGCTTCGGCCGAGCCATCCAGGCGGGCCGCGTCTGGACCAACTGCTACCACGCCTATCCGGCGCATGCTGCGTTTGGCGGTTACAAGCAGTCGGGCATTGGCCGCGAGACCCATAAGATGATGCTTGACCACTATCAGCAGACCAAGAACATGCTGGTCAGCTACAGCCCGAAAAAGCTCGGCTTCTTCTGATCGCTCCGATGGCGCTGCCACAGCGGCGGGGTCAGCCTGGACCGCGCTGCTGTACAGGTCTTCGTGGGTGTATGCTGTATTGGCCGCTAGGAAAAAATTCGGCCATCACGGACCACGGACCATTCGGATCGTCCTGAGTATACGATACATCATGAGCCCAAGGAGCGCACTCGGTCTCGTCAGCGCAGATGTTCAGCCATGGAACGCCACCCTCACACGAAGATGCTCTCGTCATTCGGCGTCCGGACACCATTCTTGGCGGGGGCGTTGAAGCGGCTTCCACATTCCAGGACCAATTGATGGTGAAGGATGCGCTTGGAGCGCATGCGCTCGACGAACTCGGCATCTCCGAAACGAACCCGGCCGATCCAGGCGGCGCTGACTTCGGCTTCCGCCGTCGGCGCCGGCGATGCCATGCCGATGCAGGTGACCGTCGCTATCGCCTCATTGCTTCTTTTGCGCTGGCCCGTCGCAATGCGTGGCGGTGGGCATAGGTGAGCCGATCGGTACTGCGGTTAAGCGCAACCGGGTCGGTCAAGCCTTCAGGCGCTCCCGCCAGAAATGTTTCAACAACTCGAGGCAGACCAACACTGCGATCCCGGCCGCAAGCGTGACGGTAAGATCATCCAGGTGCAGCGGTCCGAATTGGAAGAGACTACTCGCAAGCGGCCACAGAAGCGTGCCGCCAAGTGCGGCAGCAACGACGGCGACGACAATTACAAGCGATCGATTTGGCCGCAACAGCGCAATCAGCAGCGACTCGCTGAACGTGCGGTTGACGAAAATCAGCCCGACGATCGTCAATACCAAGGAGAAGAACGTCAACGCGCGAATCTCATCCTCTGGCATTTCCCAGCGCAAGCCGAGAAGAAAAATGCCCGCAACGAGCACGAAAGCCCGAAAGCCCTGTAGAAGGCCCCACGCGATCAACGGACGCGAGAAGAGCGCCGCTTCCGGATCCCGCGGATTTTCCGCTTCAAAAACCAGTGAGCAGACCGGGTCGATCACCATCTCCAGAAAGGCAATGTGAATTGGCCCGAACAGGATTGGCAGTCCAAACAGCAATGGAAGTAGAGCCAAGCCGGCAATCGGCACGTGCACTGCAAGGATGAAACCCATCGCTTTGCGCAAATTGTCATAGATGCGACGGCCCAACCGTATGGCCTTGACGATCGATCCGAAATCGTCATCGAGAAGGACAATGGAGGATGCTTCGCGGGCGACATCGGTGCCGCGGCCTCCCATAGCAACGCCAATATTGGCGGCTTTCAGCGAGGGGGCGCCGCCAAGGGCTCTCCGGAGGCCATCGCGGCACTTTGTCGTCTGAGTGGGGATCGTGTCGCTTCGGTCAAGGTTTCTGTGAACGCCATGGCGCCGTCTCCCGTCATGGCGACGATCTCGCCATTGGCCTTTAAGGCTCTGACGATCGCCAGTTTCTGCTCGGGCATGATCCGCGCGAACACCGTTGTGGTCTTCACGCGCGCCGAAAGGGCCGCATCGTCCAGTGTCTTGAGCATTTCACGGTGACGACATCGTTGAAATCGAGCCCAGCTTCGCTGGCAATTGCTCGTGCGGTCGCCGGATAGTCTCCGGTGATCATGATCACTCTAATCCCGGCGGCGCGGCAATCACTCACGGCATCCGGAACGCCTGGTCGTAGAGGATCGGCCAGCCCGACGAGGCCCATGAATTCGAAATCGAAACCAGTCTGCTTGTCGGGCAGTTGGTCGCCGGCATGACTGCCTCGCGCTACGCCCAAGACGCGGAGTCCTTCCGTCGACCTGGCAATTGCTGCCGGCAGCCGCCGACCGCCACACATTCGACATGGCAAGCAAGTCGGGGCGCAGACCATAGGTGCGGACCAGTTTCCGATCAGAGCTGTTCGACTCTTCCCACCCGAAAAACCCGTTCTTGGGCGAGATTGTGAAATGCCCTTTCCATCGGATCGAAAGGAATCTCGGCACTGGCGAGCATGCCAACCTCGACCACCACGCCGAATGCCGCCGGCATCGCTCCGTTCGAGCCGTCTGGCAATCGGAGCAGTTTGCCATCCGGCGTTCTCAGTTCTGATATTGTCATGCGGTTTTCGGTCAGCGTTCCGGTCTTGTCCGTGCAGAGAACCGTTGCCGAGCCAAGCGTTTCGATCGCCGCCGTGCGGCGGGTGAGCACGCGTGCCTGTGAGATGCGCCAGGCCCCCATGGCCATGAAAATCGTCAACACCATGGGGAACTCTTCCGGCAGCATCGACATGCCGAGCGCAATGCCTGCTAGCACCGCATCAAGCCATCCTCCGCGCAAAACCCATAAAGCATGACCGCGAGAACACTGACCGCGCCGCCGACCAGTGCGAATATGCCGACAAGGCGTTTTGTTTGTCGCTGTAAGCGGGGTGCTTCGGTCTCCATGGAACTGAGCGATTGCCCGATCGCACCGATTTGGCTGCGCGGCCCGGTTGCCAAAACTTCGCCGACGCCTGAACCGCGAACAACCAGTGATCCGGAAAAGGCAAAAGGCAGGTCGTCTCCACCTGGACGGCGCTCGACTGGCAGGTGGCCATCTTTGCCTGCGATCTTGCGCACCGGGACGGATTCGCCAGTCAGCAAAGACTCGTCGGTCTGGAGGTCTGCACTCTGGATCAGCAGCACGTCGGCCGGGACCCGGTCCCCCTCGCCCAGGACAACCAAATCGCCCCGCACCACCTCGCGACCCGCAATGCGCTTGCTTTCACCGTCGCGTATCACCAGGGCACGGGGGCTCGTAAGATCACGCAATGCCTCGAGAACGCGTTCTGTCCGCGCCTCCTGAACGATCGTTATGCCGACCGACAATGTGGCAAAGGCAAGCAGGATCAACGCTTCTTGCAGATCGCCAAGAAGCAGGTAGACAGCGCCGCCACCCAGCAGGAGAGCCAGCATCGGTTCGCGCATTACCTCGAGAGCAATCCGCAACGGCGTGCGCCTACCGGTCATAGGCAATTCGTTGAACCCTTCGGCGAGGAGCCTCGCTTGCGCCTCGACCTCGCTGAGGCCGGGCGAGAGAATGGTCGATGCGTTGGATTCAGACATGTCGGCTTTCTTCAATCGCCAAAGCGCGCTCTGTTGCATTTCTTGTCCGACAGGAACTGACACCAAGTTGGTCATGTGAGGTGTTGGTGCAGATAGCAGCTGGTACCCATTCCCTTCGCTACAGACCACCGCGCTCTAGCAACGGAGTCCCGCCGCGCCCCCCGAAGACGGCGAAGGCCAGGGCGGAAAGGAATCACGGTTCAGGACCAGGACGGCGTCCGACCTCGGCCCGTCCTTAGTGCGGGCCGATTGCCGCCTCATCAGGACCCTCATTCCACCTCCATTCAAGTATCTCGGGCATGTCGCGGCCATGGGCGCGAATGTAGGCTCTATGTTCAAGCAGCTTGACGTCCATCGCCTGCTTCAGGCCGACCTGAACGCTCCTGAGCTGTGGACCCCGGTCGAGCACGCTTTGTACGAGATGGAACCGGTCGAGGCCGTTCAGCACCGTCATATCGAAGGGGGTCGTCGTCGTGCCTTCTTCATTGTACCCACAGACATGGATGTTGTCGTGGTTGGTGCGACGGTAAGTCAGGCGATGAATGGTCCAGGGATAGCCGTGGTAGGCGAAGATGACGGGTTTGCCAGTGGTGAACAGCGCATCGAAATCGCGATCTGACAGGCCGTGCGGGTGATGCTCCTTGGGCTGCAGGGTCATCAGATCGACCACATTGACCACCCTGACCCTGAGCTCAGGAACATGGTGCCTGAGGATCTGGACGGCCGCGAGCGTCTCCAGTGTCGGAACGTCGCCGGCGCAAGCCATGACGACGTCTGGCTCCGCACCTTCCTCGGTCGAAGCCCAGTCCCAGATGCCGATGCCCGTTTTGCAATGAACGAGCGCCTTATCCATCGACAGCCACTGCCATGACGGCGGTTTGCCAGCCACGACAACGTTGATGCGGTTCCATGTCTTCAGCACATGGTCGGTCGCACAGAGCAAGGTGTTGGCATCCGGCGGCAGATAGACGCGCACGACGTCAGCCTTCTTGTTCAGGGCAACATCGATAAAACCGGGATCCTGATGGCTGAAGCCATTATGTTCTTGATGCCAGACATGGCTGGACAACAAATAGTTCAGCGATGCGATCGGTCGCCGCCACGGTATGTCCCGGCAGGCATCCAGCCATTTCGCATGCTGGTTGAACATGGAATCCACAATGTGAATGAACGCTTCGTAGCAGGAGAACAGACCGTGCCGCCCGGTCAATAGGTAGCCTTCGAGCCAACCCTGGCAGGTACGCTCGGAAAGGATTTCGAGAACCCTGCCATCGCGGCCGAGATGAACGTCTTCGGGGAGGATCGTTTCCATCCAAGCGCGCTCGGTAACTTCGAACACGTCCTGAAGCCTGTTCGAGGCGGTCTCGTCCCGGCCAACGATTACGGAAGTTCTTCGAGCCGTCGTTCAGCTCCATCACGCCACGTAGGAACTTCCCCATTACCCGCGTTGACCCGGCCTTAACCGCCCCGGGCCGCGCGACGGCTATCGCATGGTCGTGCAAGACGGGTAGATCGAGGGACCGACGCAGCAGACCACCATTGGCATGCGGGTTGGCGCTCATACGTCGCGTTGCTTGCGGCGCGGTGGCGCGGATCTCGGCAAGTGGTGCGCCGGCCTCATCGAACAGTTCGTCGGGTCGATAGCTTTTCAGCCACTCCTCGAGCAGCTTGAGATGGGCGGGGTTTTCCGCAAGGCCCGACAAGGGCACCTGGTGCGCACGCCAGAAGCCTTCGGTCTTCAGTCCGTCGACCTCCTTCGGACCGGTCCAGCCCTTGGGGCTTCGCAGCACGATCATTGGCCATTTCGGTCGCGACACCAGCGCTACGGCACCATGGCGCGCTGCGTCCTGGATCGCTCTGATGCGATCCAGCGCGTCGTCGAGCACGGTCGCCATCAGCTCATGCATAATGGCCGGATCGTCTCCCTCAACGAACAGCGGTTCATAGCCATAGCCAATGAACAGCGCGCGCAATTCGTCTTCGGGAATGCGGGCCAGGATGGTCGGATTGGCGATCTTGTAGCCGTTCAGATGCAAGATCGGCAGCACAGCGCCGTCGCGCGCCGGGTTGAGAAACTTGTTAGAGTGCCACGCGGCGGAAAGCGGCCCGGTTTCGGCTTCGCCGTCACCGACGACGCAGGCGACGACAAGGTCCGGATTGTCGAAAGCGGCGCCATAGGCATGGGAAAGCGCGTAACCCAGCTCGCCGCCCTCGTGAACCGAGCCGGGCACATCGGGCGCGACATGGCTCGGAATCCCACCCGGAAAGGAGAATTGCCGGAACAGCTTGCGCATGCCCTGCTCGTCCAATGATATGTCCGGATTGAGCTCGCTATACGTGCCCTCCAGATAGGTGTTCGCCACCATTGCCGGGCCGCCATGGCCGGGGGCCACAAATATAGATGACATTTGCATCTCTGAGCCGGATCACGCGGTTGAGATGCGCGTAGATGAAACTCAGCCCCGGCGACGTTCCCCAATGGCCAAGCAGGCGCGGCTTGACATGGTCCAGCCGCAATGGCTCGCGAAGCAGTGGATTGTCGAGCAGGTAGATCTGGCCGATCGTCAGATAGTTGGCAGCGCGCCAATAGGCGTCGATGTCGTGGAGCTCCTGGTCGGTCAACCGGCGCTCGGAGGCTGCTATAAGATGCTCCGTCATATCTGGCTCCCATTGCCTTTTGGCGATTGTCGCCGAACCGCGACATGCGCCTGTCTTCGTCGATCTGCAGCGAACCAGAGAAATGTGTTCGCGCGCTTTCAGCTCATGTCACGTCGCCCAGCCTCTGTGCGTCGCTGTCCTCGAGCGCCCGGCGCATTCGCCTGACAATTGCGGCGCGGCCCCTTTCGTCGGCTGCGGCGCCAACCGCCTCGCTAATGTCCAGGAGAAGTTTTGAAGGTCATTATGCCAGTCGAGGCGGGCGATTTTTTTTGGCTCAGGCGGCGCGGCTCATTGGCGCGGGTCGTGTGGATCGGGCCAGAAAACCCCTGCTTGACCAGTTTCGGCAGAAGGCCGCTGTGGTCGATATGCGCATGCGTCAGGATGACGGCGTCAATCGCCTCAGGCGGGAACGGGAATGCACCGTAGTTCAACTCGCGCTCGGACTTCGACCCCTGGAACAGGCCGCAGTCGACGAGGATCCGTGCACGTGACGCCTCAATCTCATAGCATGAGCCGGTAACGCCGTGGGCTGCGCCGTGGAAAAGCAGATCCGGATCCTTATCGCGATCGCCTCTCATGCCACCAAGCCCTAGTGCGACAGGAGCACGGGCAGGCGCAGACCCGAGAGAATACCTTCGGTCGCCCCACCGAGCACGAAGTCTCTGATACGCGAATGACCGTATCCGCCCATGACGAGCAGGTTGCCGCCGATCTTGAGGGCGTGCTCCTGGAGAGCAGTTCCGATCGAACGACCGTCAATCTGAATCGAGGAGGCCCCGGCCGCCAGGCCGCGCGTCCTGAGGCTCTGCGCAAGGCGTTCGCCGATGTCGCGTCCGGGGAGCGGTTTCTCATCCGTCACGGTCACGACCGTTATCGCCGAAGCGCGCTCCAGAAACGGCTGTGCGTCGGCAACGGCCCGTGCCGCCACGCGACTGCCATCCCATGCGATGACGACTGGGCCAAGGACACCGATATCCGCGGCGTCAGGAAGAATTATCGTCGGGCGACCCGACCCGAACAGTATCGCTTCCGCAGCCATGCGTGCTGCCTGATTGTCCGACTCCCAACCGACCAGACAGAGATCGAAATAGCGGGACTCCTTCGCTGCAACATCACCCATCAATGCCGGCGGTGCCGTTATCTCTTGTGTGGTCAGGGTCACGCCGCTTTGCGAGGCTTCCCTCGCGACCGCCTGCAGCAGAGTGGTGCCGCACTTGCGACTGGCTGCTTCCACCTCGCGGATCTTGTTGGGAAGGTCGAGGAGATAGCTCGACAGCGCATTCGAAACGTCGGGTATATCGACAGTGATGGCGACAGCATGAAGCGAGGCCCCGATCTGCTTAACGATGGCGACTGCGTTCGCCGCTATTTTCGGAGGGGTCGGGTCCGGGTACGTCGTCAGTGACAGAGATGCTATTTGGTTCATCAGATTTCGCCTCCGTTGCGGCAAGATCAAGCGACGTCACGCCAGTGCAGGCTATCTGTAGAGGCAATGGACAGTGTCCAGCTTTGATCCACCGCAAACACGCGTGATCAAATAACAAAACGTTGGCGTCAGATAACAAGTAGGGCCGCAGGTCTCGATCAGCCTTCGTCCGGACTTCGCCCCTTCGTCAGGTTGGGCCGATCTGCCGACGCCGCCGACAAATCGTCGCGCTCGGCGAGCGCGCAAATAGGCGAATCGGGCGATGATCGGGTGGTTGCCAGCCGGTTCCGGTGACAACGTCTCTATCCTGTTCAAATCGCTGGCCGTCTGACAAACACCTTGTTCGCATGATGGTAGCGACGGCCGAGGTGTCTCCGGCCATCGCGGGTGACTCTACTGACTGTGAGCCTGCGGATCCGGCTTGGAGATCGCGGGAGTTCCCGGCCCATGCGGATGTTCCGGGCTGTAGGTGTGGGTGGAAATCTGGCCGGCAGTCGCCCGGCCGTTAGCGCCGTAGAAGGTGGCATGCAGGCCCCAATAACTCGACGACACCGCCACAAGCGCCAGGGCGAGGCTCATGGTAACAACGGCGAGAGAGCGGGCGTGCGCAATGGCTGCAGGCTGACGGGGCACTGGGGCCGCACGTTTACTCAATGGATCGACGGCGATCAGGATGAGTGCTGCCATAATCATGGCGTGGCCGACGAGGTCAATGCGTCCAAAGGGATAGACGGCCGCCGTGAAGATTATCAGCAGCGCGACGGCCGACAGTCGCCGTACCAGGGGAGTCCAGATCAGTCCGAATCCCAACGTGAATTCCGCAACCCCTGCCATCGGAATGAAGATGTCGCGGGGAATGCCGAAGGTAAGGAAGGGTTTTTCCTCCACCAGCGGGTAGAACCAGTTCGGGTAAGCGAATTTTTCCAGGCTTGACCACATGAGCGCGATTGTCACGCCCCAGAAGAGCACTAGAAAGCGCTTTTCATGCCAACGGGCATTATCAGTCGAGGCAAGAAGCAAGTAGCCAGCAACGCCCACGCCGAGCGCAAGATAGTCAAGCAGATGGAAGACGTCGTAATCCTTCAAGGCGACGAGCCAAAGCGCGATGATTCCGAGCGCTGACAGCGGCATCGTCTTGCGTGAGAAGATGCCGGCCGCAATAGCCAGTTGTGCCCACGACACCAACTCCGACGGCGTCTGGAGGTCGGGTGTCAGATAGACACCACCAACTGCAAAGATCGCCACGAAGAATGCAGCCGTCGCTGCGCGCATGAAATCGTCTGCGCGGATTGCGAGCGGCGCGCTGATCCGGTCCATGCCCGCAAGCACGCTCCGCCCGACGGAGCGCGTTTCGACGGCAATTGTCGCAGGGAAGACCGTCAGGGCCAGCGCGATACCGATCCAGAACCAGACATTGGTCAGGGTGACTCCGATTGGCTGTGGCGCCGCGTCAACGATATAAGGCGCGAACCATTTCACATGGGCCTGCGCAGGAACAGCAAAGGCCACCGTCGCGCCGACAACAGTCGCAAGCAGCTGACCAGGGCGCGTCTGTATAATGGAGAGGCGGAGCCCCCTGACGGGACCGCCACGATGAAGGGCGAAAGGCATTCAAATATCTCCTGGATCGAGCCAATAGGCGGGATTGGCGGTCGCCAATCGCTTCAGTCCACTAACAGCACGTGCCCGTCCCGGAAATTCAGATGCATTCCTTAAGGGATTCTACTGAGAAGCTGCTTGAGAGCGTAAGGTGGTCAGGGCGCGGAATTCTTCGTTGCAAAACTGATGCGCAGGCTATTTCCATGCCGAGAATATCTCGGCCGATCCACTCGGCGCCTGTGTGAGCAAAGCCTTGGGCGACAGCCGAACAGGACTAGGTTGCGCCGATGATGAAACTGTAGCAGACCGAAGCATCATGCCCGAAAGCGTCCCTCACGATTATTCTATCCTGCGCGACGCCGTCGTCTTCCTTATGGCTTCTATCTTGGTTGTGCCCCTGGTGCGCAGACTCGGCATTGATGCGGTCATCGGTTACTTGATCGCGGGCCTCGTTATCGGACCGTATGGTTTTGGACTGGTGAGCGAGGTTGAGGGAACGCACCGCCTCGCCGAGCTCGGCATTGTGTTCATGCTATTTGCGATCGGGCTGGAGCTGTCGTTCGATCGCCTTCGCACCATGGCGCTATATGTGTTCGGACTTGGCGTGGCACAGGTTGCCATCACGGGTGCTGTCATCGGAGCGGGGGTACTAGCGTTCGGAGGCACCATCGGACAGGCGGCGATAATCGGCGGCGCCCTCGCTCTCTCATCAACGGCTTTCGTGTTGCGCCTGCTGTCGGAACGCGGTGAGCTGTCCAGTCATCTCGGGCGGGTAGTTCTTTCCGTTCTGCTCTTGCAGGATCTCGCGCTCGTTCCCGGCTTGGCCGTTGTCACAGCGCTGGGCCAAGAGCCTGAAGAACTGGCTTGGACGCTCACCGAGGCGGCCCTAAACGCCACCGTGGCGCTAGTCATCTTGCTTGCCGCCGGGCGTCTGCTGCTTCGACCGCTTTACCGCGTCATCGCCGGTACGGGGAACGCGGAGCTTTTCATTGCTGCGACCCTGCTGGTAGTGCTCGGCACGGCCTGGAGTACCGCACTGGCCGGTCTCCCTATGGCCCTTGGCGCCTTTCTAGCCGGTCTCATGCTTGCCGGCACCGAGTACCGCCACCAGATCGAAGCCGATATCCGGCCTGTCAGAGGCGTCTTGTTGGGCTTGTTTTTCATCTCGATCGGCATGCTGGTCGACGTCGGTGTCGTCTTGCCTCAGCTCCACTGGATCCTGTTGGTCGCCGTTGCACTCATAGCCGTGAAGGCGCTGCTAATCCTCGGCCTATGTAGGGCCTTCGGGTTGCCGCTGCCGCTCGCAGCAAGCGCTGGCCTGCACCTTGCCCAAGGCGGCGAGTTGGCTTTTGTGTTGTTCAGCCTCGCAATGGGTGCCGAGGCGCTATCGGTCGAGACCGGTCAGTTCCTGCTTGCCGTCGTAGCCGTCAGCATGGCGACCACACCACTTCTGGCCCGGGCCGGTCGAGCGGCCCAGAGCCAGCTTGAGCGCCGGGGGCTACCCAGCAGAACTCGGTTGCAGGCAGAGACCGAAGGTTACTCGGGCCATGTTGTCATTGCCGGGTTCGGGCGGGTCGGCCAGGTGATCGGTAAATTGCTCGACGAGCGTGGATACAGGTGGGTTGCAGTCGACCTCGACGCCAAAAATGTAGAGCGGTCCCGGAAAGAACGTCTACCGGTCTTTTTTGGCGACGCTTCTCAGGAGGAGATGGTGGCCGCAGCGAGAATCGACAGCGCAAAGGCCATGGTGATAACTCTGGACGACCCCGAGGCAGCCAAATCGGTTCTTACGGCGCTGAGACGCAAACTGCCCGACCTCCCAGTGGTTGTCCGGGCGCGTCACCACGTGCATTTGCAAGAGCTGCTTGAGAAAGGCGCGACAACCGTGATGCCCGAAACGACGGAATCCAGCCTTCTCCTGGGTGCAGCTGTCCTTCAAGAACTCGGGGACAGCAAAACGGATGTGGATGCGGCCGTCAGGACCGTCCGCAAGCGTTCTTACCCCACGTCCCCAAGCGGCTCCGGCCTTCTCTGAGTCTGAGTGCTTGGCATATCACCGCTTCGCGGTGATCTGTACCCGCCCCATGCAATCGGGAACTCCACGGCCATCGAAGGAAACGGCAGATCAGCGGCCTACGAGGAGTGCACTCCGGAGGCGTTAGCTATTCGGCTCATCCGCCAGCCGCCGAGAAACGTGGATATCCCGGAGCGGAGACTCGCGGGATTGGCGATGGCCGCCAGCAAAGAAGCGTTTGAAAAGGGCCTAACGGAGACGCCTTCGCAGGAACGAAATGGAAGAGAAGCAGCACTTTCGTGTGCAGGCTTTGCACACGCGCCCCCATAACTTTTTGATTTTGTTTAGTTGTCGGTCCAGTCCATCATCGGTGCAACGGCGAAACGCCTGCTTAAGCCGTTCATTTATTATGCTTTTTGCTTTCAGTCGGTCCAACGCTTCACTGGACCGACAGATAAAGAAGTTGCCATATCATATCCGATGCGTCCACGCCAAGGTGGTCGGTAATGACACGTCCTGCCGACCGCTTCTCGCGACCGCACGGCCGGCGGCTGCGTCTTGATCCTGCGGAGCGCTGCTCCCCACCGCTAGCATAGGACTCGGCGCCCTTCCCTGACTGTCGGCGGCGGTGCTAGGCTCCCTCGCCCTCTGCGCTTGCCGAAGATGTCGCCTAGAAATAGCCGAGGATGGATTTGACCTCGAAATACTCCAACATGCCCTCGAGACCGTACTCGCGTCCGTTTCCGGACTGCTTGAAACCGCCAAACGGGGCGTGCGGATCCCAGGCCGGGTAGTTGAGATGCACTTGACCCGCGCGAATCCGAGACGCGACGTCTCTGACGGCGTCCAAATCCTCGCCCTGCACATGGGCCCCCAGGCCGTAGACCGTGTCGTTGGCGATGGTGACGGCCTCGTCGACTGTGTCGTAGGGGATGATGCAAAGGACTGGCCCGAAGACCTCCTCCTGAGCGATGCGCATGCCCGTGCGCACGTCGGAAAGGATGGTCGGCTTCACATAGAGCCCGACATCTAGGCCGTCCGGACGGCCCAGTCCGCCGGTGAGAAGCTTCGCGCCTTCCGAAACGCCGACGCCGATCATTTTTTGGATCCGGTCGAACTGAGCACGATTGGCGATTGCTCCGTGGGTGGTGGCTTCCGAAAGCGGATCGCCGACGACGATCTCATCCGCGGCCCGCTGGGCAATTGACTCGATCTCGGAAAGCAGCGCGCGCGGCACGATCATACGCGTCGGCGCACTGCATGACTGGCCGAGATTGCGAAAGGCGGCGGCTATGCCCAGCGAAACGGCGCGATCGAGATCGGCGTCGGGCAGGATCACGTTCGGCGACTTGCCGCCGAGCTCCTGCGCGACGCGCTTGACCGTCGGCGCGGCGGCCTGGGCTACCGCGATGCCGGCACGGGTAGAGCCGGTAATGGAGATCATGTCGACATCCGCATGGGACGCGAGACCCGCACCGACGCATGGGCCGTCACCATTGACGAGGTTGAAGACACCGGCAGGGAAGCCGGCTTCCTCGATCGCCTCGGCGAACAGAAGGGCGTCCAAAGGAGAAAGCTCGCTCGGCTTCAGCACGACCGTACAGCCTGCGGCGAGCGCCGGCGCGACCTTGGCGGTGATCTGGTAGAGCGGCCAGTTCCACGGCGTGATCAGGGCGCAGACACCGATCGGTTCGTGAGTGACCGCGATGTGGCCGCGCTGCTCGACGAAGGGGAAGGCTGTAAGGACATCGCGAGCGACTTGCACATGGGCGATCGCTAGCGGCACCTGCGCGGTGCGCGCATATCCGATCGCCGTTCCCATCTCGAGTGTCAGGCATTGTGCAAGCAGTTCACGGCGCGCTTCGAGCAGCGCCTGCAGGCGATCCAGCAGACCCGCGCGGTGTTCCGGCTTGGTACGACTCCAAGTGGCGAACGCCCGGCGGGCCGCTGAAACGGCCGCGTCCACATCCTCGCAATTTCCGAGCGGAAACCGGGCCACAACCTCTTCGGTTGCGGGATTCACGATGACGCCCTTGGCGGTGCCTCTCGGCTCGACCCATTGACCGTCGATGAAGAACTTGTCCAGACAGCCGTTGCGGGACAGGTGTTCGAGGGGCGTGATCATCCTACAAGGTCCTTCATGCGGTAATAGGCACCGAGGATCGGCAGGAACCAGGGACGCCCGAAATAACCGGGGATCGCCGGCCAGTCGAAATCCTTCCAAGGGTTGAGGTCAGGGCGCCCGTTCATGACCTCGGCCATGATGCTGCCCATCAGCGTCGACATGTGGGTGCCGTGCCCGCTGTAGCCCATGGAGTAGTAGATACCGCCGCGCTCTCCGGCGCGGGGCAGGCGGTCGCGGGTCATGTCGACCATGCCGCCCCAGCAGTAATCAATGCGGGTGTCGGCCAGTTCGGGGTAGACGTCGACCATCGCCGCTTTCAGGATCTGGCCGCTCTTCTCGTCGGATTCCGGATTGGACACCGCAAACCGGGCCCGCCCGCCGAACAACATGCGATTGTCCGGCGTGAGCCGCCAGTAGACCACGAGGTTGCGCGTGTCGACGACATTGCGTCGGGTCGGCATGAGGCGCGCGATATCTGAAGGCGACAGCGGTTCCGTCACAATCAGGAAGGCGCCGACCGGCACGATGCGGCGGCGGATCCAGCCGAGCGGACCAACCTGGGAAATGCCGCTCGCCAGCAGGACCTGACGCGCGACAATCTTGCCCCGCGGGGTCTCGACCTCATGTCCGGCGGCGACCTTGCGCAGAGCCATGACGGGGGCGTTTTCATAGACCTCTGCGCCCCGCCGCACTGCCGCCGCCGCCAGGCCCCGGACGAAACGGCCGACATGCATGCTGGCGCTCTTGGGAAACAGCAGCCCACCATAGTAGCGGTTGGTGCCGACTTCGGTTCGCAGGTCGGCGCGCGCGATCATCCTCGTTTCGGGATCGACATTGGCCGCGAGGAGTTCCTGGCTGCGCGCCAGCACATCGTAGTGCTCGGGCTTGGCGGCAAGCTTTAGCTTGCCGACACGCGCGAAGCTGCAGTCGATCCCTTCTTCCTGCACCAGCCGCTCGACCATGTCGACGCCGGCGTCGAAGGCCTTGTAGAGCGCGTTCGCGGCATCCTTGCCGTGCTTACCGGCCATGATCGCATAGTTCTGGGCAAAGCCGTTGTTGCACATGCCTCCGTTGCGCCCCGACGCGGCGTTGCCGATTGTTTCAGCCTCAAGCAGGGCGACCCGGGCGCCCTTTTTGGCAAGGGCGAACGCCGCGGAGGATCCGGTCAAGCCGCCACCCACCACAGCCACGTCGTAGCGGCCTTCGAGGGAATTAGACGAGCCGTGATCGAATGGCTGAGACGTGTCGAGCCAATAGGAGGTAAGTTTCATCTTTTGCTCCACCAGAGCGTCAGTTTGCATGGGCGCCATGCAAAGCGTGGATCGGGAGCTCCTACCAGCCGCGGATCCGTTCCCACCGCGCTTCAATCTCGGGGCTCTCACCGTTTACGACGCTGTAGAAGTCATGCTGGGCGGCCGTCGCGCAGGCATGGTTGGGCAGGATCCGCACCCGCGTGCCGACGGGGAGCTCGGGCATGCTCTTGCCGGAACCGCTGCGGATCGTGAGGATGCCGTGCTCCTGGCTGGCCTGGGACACGACTACATCTTCGAGCAGCCGCCCCTTTTCGTCACAGACCACACCGTAACCCTGGTCGACCTTCTGGGTCGCGGTTCCACGGTCGCGCGAAAGCGCCATCCACCCCGCATCGACCAGCACCCATCCTTTTTCCGGCTTGGCGCCGATCACGGTGGCCAACACCGAAATCGCGATATCGTCGATGGCGCAGACCCCCACCCCGTGCTGGACGAGGTCGAAGAACATGTAGACCCCGGCGCGCAACTCGGTGACGCCTTCCAGATTCTCAGCGAAGTGCGCCGTCGGCGTCGAGCCGAGGCTGACAATTGGGCAGGCATGGCCGTGAGCGCGCAGGATTTCGGCAGCGCGCACAATGGCCAAACGCTCGTTCTCGGCTGCCTTCACCAACGCACCGGGCGTGCTCAAGCTATAGGACTCGCCGGCATGGGCGAGGACGCCGACGAGGTTGGCGCCCGCTGCGACGACCCTGTTGGCCACCTCAAGCAGCTTGGGATCGTCCGACTTCAATCCACCGCGATGGTCGTCGCAGTCCAGTTCGATGAACACGGACGGCGTCACGCCGGTGGCCTCGCGCACGTCCGCCAAAGCATCAGCCTGCTCCACAGTGTCGAGCAGCAGCTTCACATCGACGCCCGTGCGGCGACATAGCTTCATGGCGCGAATGGCCGAAGCCGTCGACATGCCGACCGCATAGGTGATGTCGCGAAAGCCGTGGCCTGCGAAATATTCCGCCTCGGCGATGGTCGAGACCGTGATCGGGCCGGGTTCGCGGGGGAACACGTGTCGGGCGACGTCGATGCTCTTGGCCGTCTTCATGTGCGGGCGCAGCACCACGCCAAGCTTTCTGGCGTGCTCGGCGAGACGCTGGGTGTTGCGCTCGAGCCGTCCACGGTCCAGAAGCTGAGCCGGGGTGACCAGGGCGTCGATGCTCTTGGCCGTCTCGCTCACTGAAAGGTTTGCCGCCATCTTGTCCATCATCTCGTTTCCTAAAAGAACGATTGGTTCGCCAAGGCATACATATGGGCCGACCCGTCGGAGACGGGTCGTTGCCCTTTGACCATTGCGGTCGCACCGCCGGCTCGCTCGAGGCCGAGGCTTTCGAGCCAGTCGCCCAATCCATCTTCGGCATAGACGTCGATGCGAACGAATTGATCGTGAAGTCTGGAAAGCTGCGCCAGGATCAAAAGCCGCGCGTCCTCCACGCTTTCGGCCGCACAGGGGCCGACGACATAGCCGCGCCCGAACCTCCTGGCGATGGCATAGCCTGCAACCCGTCCCGCGCGCTCGATAACAACGACCTTGCCCGCATCGGCGAGCGCAGCCACCATCGACGGCCGGGGCATGCCCATGGCCCGTTCGTCGAAGGCCTGGATCGCCGCAAGGTCGGAGACCGTCGCCTGGCGAACGTCGTTGCGCGCACTCTGCGTCACGGCGACGGTCAGCGGGCCCTGAAGCTGAAGCACCCTGCCCCAGGCGGTGAAGCCGCGCCGCTTATAGAGCGCAAGCCCCTCTTCCGTCGAATTGAGCAGCACGTTGCGACCGTCCGTGGCCTGAAGCAACCCATCAAAGAGCCGGGAGCCGTTGCCACCGCCTTGTGCGGAGGCGGTGACGATGATCATCCCGGCCGTGGCATAGGCCTGTCCATAATTCCACGACATGGCAGTGCCGATCACCTGTCCTGCCCGCTCCAGGACTAGGCCCTGGCCGAGCGTCGCGGCAAATTCCCAGTCCTCGCGGCGATAAGGCCAGGCCATCTCCCGCGACAACTTCAGCGCGCCTGGCACATGGAGGGTTTCGAATTTCATCAGCTCGGTCGGGGCGCTGACGATATCTCTGTCATGCTCAACGGTCATGGGTGCAACGCTGTCGCTTGATCCAAAGTCAGATTGAAGTCGGATCTTAGAGTCGCGTCCGGCGGACAGATTTCGCTGCTGTTTTCCCCTTTCAACTCGGCGGGATCATTCTTTTTGACCCCGTCCCTCGGCATACAAAATGGCGCAAATCGGGGGAGAAGTACTCATCTGCCACCTTGCGTCGCCCGTCATGGTTGCCAGTCGGCGTGACGTCCACACCTCTGATGCGATCACGGGCCCGACCAACACCATGGGCCGAACACTCTGAAGCGACGAGCGGCTTGATGCTCAGGAGGAATTTCGGATGATCTACATCAGCGAGGAGGAGTCAGCCGCCCTCGTCACGCATGAACTTGCTTTCGAGGCAGCGCGGGAGGCTCTCGTGGTGGCAGCATCGCCGCAGAGCTTGGTCTTTCCCGCTGTTCTCGGGCGCACACAGGAGGCGACCAATACCTTCTCAATCAAATCCGGTTCGTCGGACGACCTGACCGGAGTGAAAATTGGTTCCTTCTGGTCGGGCAACCCGGCACGTGGCCTTCCACGCCACAACTCCACCATCGTGCTGCTTGATCAGCATACAGGTCGGCTCGGCGCCGTGATCGAGGCCGGCAAGGTCAACGCCTACAGGACGGCCGCCGCCGACGCGGTTGCGGCCGATCTTCTTGCGCGGAAGCAAGCCAAGGTTCTGGCGATATTCGGCGCCGGCAACCAGGCGGGCTTCGAAGTGACGGCGCTGGCACGCATCCGCCCTATTGAAACCGTGCTGGTCGTGGCCCGGCCTTCGCCGCGACGCGACGCTCTTGTTGATCAGATCGGCGAAAGGGGCCTGGAGGCGCGCGCGGCCTTGCCCGAAGAAGCCGTGCGCGCGGCCGACATCGTGGTGACGGCGACACCCTCACGTGAACCACTGTTCGATGCCGCTTGGGTGGGGCCCGGAACCCATGTCGTCAGCATCGGATCGGATGCTCCGGGCAAGCGCGAATTGCCGAGCGAATTATTTCCCAGGGCACGTCTGTTTTGTGATCTGCTTTCCCAGTCCGTCCAGATCGGCGAATTCCAATATTTGCGCGACCAGATCAACGCCGGCGTGCTTCCGGTAACACCAATCGGCGACGTCATTGAAAAGCGTGCGCCCGGACGCCGCTTCGACAACGAAATCACGGTCTTCGACAGTTCCGGCATCTCCCTGCAGGACCTCTACATGGCCGACGCACTGATCCGCGCTAAGGCGTCCCACCGCTGATCAGCTTCGCACCGACAAGTCCCAGCCCCGACGGATTTTTCCGCCGTACTGGAGTGCTCTCCGGCAACAACATGTCTCGCGCGATTTTGCAGTGGTGTCAGCGGCGGGCCCGCCACCAGGCGATGCGGTCCTGCAGCCGATAGCCCTGAATGATTGCCGGCAAGAACCAGGGATTGCCGCGATAGAGCGGGATCGCAGCAGGCGGCCGGAAGTCGAACGGGGTGCGCGCCTGCCCGCCATGTCCCATCAGCTTGTGGGCAGCGCGCATGCCGACCCAGGGGGCCCAGACCACACCCGAACCGCAGAAGCCGGTGGCATAGACCACGCCGTTCTTTTCAAAGATACGGGGGATCATGTCACGGTGCATGGCCACATTGCCGAACCAGCTGTGCGAAAGGCGAACCTTCTCCAGCTCCGGGAAAATCTCGACCAGCCCGTTGCGGAGTCGGAGCGTCGGGGCTACCGGGTCGCCTACCCGAGAGCTGTCGCGCCCGCCGAGCAGAATGCGCCTGCCATCCGGCGAAGGCCGGTAATAGAAGCCGAGCTCGCGGCCCTCGCCCATCATCATCAGCTTCGGCATCAGCCGCGCCATCACTTCGGGCGCGACCTCCTCAGTGGCGATGATCCGGCTGCGAACCGGAACCAGCCGGCGGCGCAGGAAGGGACTGGCGCCATCGGTATAGCCGTTCGTGCAGACCAGCACCTGCCGCGCCTGCACCGTCCCGGCCGAAGTGGCGACGCGGAACCCGGAGCCATCCCTTTCTATCGAAGTTACGGGCGTGCTCGAATGGACCGTCAGTCCCGAAGCGAGCGCCACCCGCAGGAGCTCGGCGTGGAACTTAGCCGGGTGCAAGCCACCGATGTCCATCCGGATCACGCCGCCGCGGTAGAAGTCGGTCCCGATGTAGTCGCGCTGCTCGGCATACGGAACGGCGTAGGACTCGATCCCCAGTCGCTTCGCCAGCACCTCGGCGCCGCGAGCCATCTTCTCGTACTGGTCGTATCCCAGAGCACCCGTGAACCGGCCGACCAGCTGGAAGTCGCAGTCGAGCTTTTCCGTCTCGATGAAGTTATAAAGGAATTCGCGTGCAATCTTGCCCTCGACCTCGATCGCCTTGGCCTTCTCTTCGCCGAAGCGCCGGGTGATCGCAGCGTAGTCCGGCCGGATGGACCCACTCGTGATCCCGCCGTTGCGCGACGAGGCGCCCTCGCCCGGATTCATCGTATCGAACGCCGCAACTGAACGCCCTTCGCGGGCCAGCACCAGCCCGGCCGACAGGCCGGCGTAGCCAGCGCCGACGATCGCCACGTCAAGCCTGTTGGCGAGCGGCTGCCGCGGAAGGGGTTTGACGGGCGCAGCCTCCCACCAGTAGGGCGTATTCTTGTCCGCGACTTTCGGCTGTTGCACGTGAGTAACTTCTCGTTGCGTTTTGAGGATCGGGAATGGATCGCGTTTGCTGACGAGATCAGACACGGTCGTCCCGCACGTCGAGCGCATCGCGCAACCCGTCGCCGATGAAATTGAAGCTGGTCACGGCGATCGTGATGGCGGCCCCGGGAATGATCGCCAGCCACGGCGCACTGTCCAGATACTGCTGGGCGCCCTCGAGCATGTTGCCCCAGCTGGGCAGCGGCGGCTGAATGCCATAACCCAGGAAACTGATATAGGCTTCCAGCAGGATCGCGCGCGCGACTGTCAGCGTAGCGGCCACGATGATCGGGCCCATGGCGTTGGGCAGGATCTCGCGGAACATGATATGCGTGCCGCTCAGCCCCAGCATGCGCCCGGCCAGCACAAACTCGCGCTCGCGCAATGACCGTACCTCGGCCTCGACAATTCGGGCTACCTCCATCCAGCTGGTGACAGCGACGATGACGGTGACCATAGCGGGGCTCGGCTTCAGTGCCGCGGCCAAGGCCAGTAGCAGGAAGATGGAGGGGAATGACAGGAAGCCGTCGACCGTCCGCATCAGTGCTGCACCGATCCAGCCGCCACGGTAGCCGGCGATCACGCCGACGAAAGTTCCGATCAGCGTCGACAGCAGCATGGCAAAGAAAGCCACCAGCAGTGAGGTCCGCCCCGCCATGAACAGTCGCGCCGCCACGTCCCGCCCCAAAGGATCGGTCCCGAGATAGTGGTTGCCTGTCAGCGGCGGTGAAAAGCGGGCGCGCAAATCGATGTATAGGGAATCATAGGGCAGGAGATGAGGGCCGAAGACGCATGCCAGCGTGAGTAGGGTGATCATCGCCACCCCCAGCAACGCCAGATGATGGCTCGTGAAACGGCGCACGGTGCGGCTGCGCCACCAGCGGCTTGATCCTGCATTTGCGGCGAGAGCGGTCATTTCGGGTGCCTCCTGTTGGGGCGTGAGGTTACGCGCTCAACCCAGACGAATGCGCGGGTCGACGATCGCCACGGCAATATCTGCGATCAGGTTGCCCAGAATGACGAGAATGGCTGAGAACATCAGCAGTCCCATCACGACCGGGTAGTCGCTGTAGCCAAGGCTGTCCAGGAACAGTCGACCCATCCCCGGCCAGGTAAACACTGTCTCCGTCACCAGCGCGCCGGTCAGGATGCTGGGAAGCTGCACCCCGGCCAGTGTGATCATCGGCAAAAGCGCATTGCCGACGACGTGCTTCATTATGACTCGGCGCTCGCTCAGGCCCTTGGCGCGGGCGGTCTTGACAAAATCCTGGCTGATGGCGTCGAGCGTCGCTGTGCGCATGTAGCGGCTCCAGATCGCGACATGCACCAGCGACAGCACGATGCTTGGCAGGATCAGGTGATGCAGGTAGTTCAGGACCGAACCGTCGCCGATCGTGTACATGTTGCCTGCAGGCACCCAGCCCAGCCGCAGGGAGAAGATGTAGATGCCGACGAGCCCGAACCAGAAGGTCGGGATCGACAGCGCGACCATAGCTCCGACCGTCGCCACATGGTCGAACAGCGAATAGCGATGCGTGGCGCCACGAATGCCGATCCAGGTGCCGATCGCGATCGCAATCGCGGTGGACGTACCCATCAGCAGCAGCGTGGCAAAGACGTGCCGGCCAATCACTGCCAGCACCGTCGAACCGTCGCGGAAGGAGTGGCCCCAGTCGCCCTGGAGAAGCCGCCAGGCCCAGTCGAGATATTGCATCCACAGCGGCCGATTCAGCCCCATTTGCTCTTTCAGGCGATCGAGATCGTCCTGCGTCATGCTGGGATCGAGCCCGAATTGCGCCAGCGGGCCGCCCGGTAGCAGGTTCAGGACGAGGAACCCGATGACCGAGACGATCAGGAGCAGGATGAGGCTCTGTGAGAGCCGGTTGAGCAGGAAGCCGCGCATTTCAACTCTCCTCTTTCAAGACAGCGCCGATGACTGGCCGCCGCCGCAGGGCGGCGGCGGCATAAGTATGTCAGTCCTTCCAATGCCATCCGGCGGCATGCCAGGATGCGACGCGGGCGTTGGAATTTGCCTCGAAACCCTCCAACCCTTCCTTGCGGCCGAACACATTGGCGTAGGCAAACAGAGGCAGGAACGGCAGATCCTGCCGAACAATTTCCTGAACACGCAGATAGATGGCGCGCCGCTCTTCCCGATCGAAGGTGCGGGTGCCCTTCTCGAGCAGCGCATCGACCTCCGGGTTGGAGTATTGGCCTGTGTTCGAGCCCTTTCCGCCCTTCGCGACGATTGCCCTGGTGTGCAGGCGGTTGGAAACGTCGGGATCGCCTGCGATGACATTGGTAACACCGGAAATCGCTGACTCGAACTGCGATTTGAGCCAGAAATCGCCCCACATGACGGCGGCCGGCAGGTTCGAGATGGTCATCTCCACCCCGATCTCGGCGAATGTCTGCTGCAGAAACTGCTGGGTCTGCTCGCGCAGGTGGTTGCCGGAGGTGGTGGAGTTGGCGAACGACAGACGCACCCCGTCCTTCACCCGTATTCCATCGGCTCCCGGTACCCAACCAGCCTCGTCGAGGATCTGGCGCGCGCGCTCGATGTTGAACTCCTGCGCCGGCAGGTTCGGATTGTAGTAGTAGGAATTCTGCGGCATGAACGTCTCGGTGGGGCTGTGGACCCCGTAATAAAGACCTTCGAGGATCGCTTTCCTATCTATTGCGGCGTAGAGCGCCTGGCGGACCGCCGGGTCCTTGAATTGCGGCTTCTCAAGATTGAGATAGATCGACTCGACCGATGCCCCGCGCTCCAACACGACCACGCGATCCGATAGTTTGCTGGCTTCCGCGTAGTGGTCGGCGGTTATGAATGCCTGATCGACAAGATCAATGTCGCCGCTCTTGAACTGGGTGTAGAGCACTGTCATGTCGGGGATGTATTTGAAGACGAGCCGCTCCAAATAGGGGCCCTCCCCTGCATAGTCCGTGTTCGCGACGAGTTCGATATGATCGCCGGCGATGCGCTGCGCCCACTTGAATGCGCCAGTGCCGACAGGCGCCTGATTGAAGGCGGCGGCGTTCGGGTCGGCCTCTTTTTCGAGGATGTGCTTGGGAACCATGAAGGTTTCGGCGAGAAACGACAGGTAGGGGGCGAAAGCCTCCTCCATCCGCCAGGTGAGCTCGGTCGGCGAGACCACCTTGATGTCGCGCACCAGCGAATGGCCTGCCGTGCGCCACGCGCGGAATTTCGGATTGGTGATGAGCTCAAGCGTGAACTTCACGTCCTCGGCCGTGAAGGGTTGGCCGTCGTGCCAGCGGACGTCATCACGCAGGCGGATGCGCCACAAAAGTCCATCCTCCGAGATGCCACCGTTTTTTTGGCTTGGCACTTCGACCACAAGATTGGGTTGAAGAACGCCCTTAGGGTCCATTCGAACGAGTGCATCAAACACTGAGAAATGCACAGCGTCGTCGCACTCGGTATGCGGCATCAGTGGATTGAAGACGGTGGGTTCCTGCGAAAATCCGACGACGACGCGACCGGTTGGGCTCGCTGGCGGGGTCTCGGCGAAGGCGGGCTTGCCCAACAGATTGGGCGCAATGAGTCCTGCCGCCCCGCCTATGGCCAGCATTCGCAGCGCATCGCGCCGCGAGTAGTTTGATTTGGAGTTTGAACGTTCAGTCATTGGAATTCCCCTTGTTCTGGCGGTATCCGCCGTGGCTCTTTACCCGTTTGCTGCAACCGGGCGGGTAGATCCCGGCTGCTCTCCAGGAATCGCCGCCACCAGCTCACGCGTGTAGGCTGATTGCGGGTCGAGGAAGATTTGCGAGGGTGGTCCGCGTTCAACGATCCGCCCTTTCTGCATCACCGCGATTTCGTCGCAGATCTGGCTGGCGACGCGCAGATCGTGGGTGATGAAGACCATCGACACGCCGGTCTCTCGCTGGATCTGGTCAAGCAGCTTCAGGATCTGGGCCTGGATCGACACGTCGAGCGCCGACACAGCTTCGTCGGCGATCAGCAGCTTGGGCTTGAACATCAGCGCCCGAGCGATGCCTATGCGCTGGCGCTGCCCACCGGAAAATTCGTGCGGATAGCGGCCAAAGGCGCCGGCATCGAGCCCGACATGAGCCAAAAGCGCCTTCGCTTCTTCACGCGCTTGGGCATAGGGCATCCCGTGCGCGACTGGGCCAACGGTCAGGATGTGGCCGACAGTGGAACGCGGGTTGAGCGATGCGAAGGGGTCCTGGAAGACCATCTGGACCCGCGGCCGCAGCGGACGGAACTCGGCTTCGGAAAGCCTGGCAATGTCGCGGCCCTCGAACAGAATCCCGCCGCCGTCGCTGTCCAGCAGCTTAATCAGAAGCCGGCCAAGCGACGATTTGCCGGAACCGCTCTCGCCAACGACGCCCAGCGTGCGCCCGGGCGCCAGATCGAACGAGACCTCGTTAACGGCGGGCACGACGCGCTCCTTGCCGAACAGCGCACCGCCACTGCGGTAGGTCTTCACCAGACCATCGACCTTCAGGATCGGCGCTTTGTTGGCCGTCTCCAGAGGAACGCGGTCCTCGCCGGTCAGGTGGGGGACAGCTGCGATAAGGCGCCGGGTGTAGGGATGGCTGGGCGACTTCAGGACCTGTTGGGCGCTACCCTGTTCGACGATGTGGCCCTTCTCCATCACGACGACACTGTCTGCGATCTCGGCCACCACCCCGAAGTCGTGAGTGATGAACATGACGCTCATTCCCTTGCGGCGCTGAATGTCGCGGATCAGCTCCAGAATTTGTGCCTGGGTGGTCACGTCGAGCGCGGTCGTCGGTTCATCCGCGATCAGGATCGTGGGTTCAAGCGCCAGCGCCATGGCGATCATAACCCGCTGCCGCTGCCCGCCAGAAAGCCGGAACGGGTACTGATGATACATGAGTTCGGGGTCGGGCAGCCCCACCTCGGTCAGCAACTCGACAGCGCGGCCGCGACGGGATTTCGGGGTGCCGACGCCATGTGCCGCCATCACTTCGTCGATCTGCGCGCCCACCGTCATCAGCGGGTTGAGTGCCGAGAGCGGATCCTGGAAAATCATCGACACAACCCGGCCGCGTAGGCTGCGCAGCTTGTCGGCCGACATGCCTATTATGTTCATCCCATCCAGCTGGATGGCCCCCGAGGAAACGCGGATCACCTTGGGCAGAAGCCCCATGATCGCATTGGCTGTGACAGACTTTCCCGATCCGGATTCGCCGATGATGCACAGGATTTGGCCGCGCTTCAGATCGAAGGAGATGTTCTCGACGGCATGGGTCCGTTCCATGCCGTCCGGCAAACTCACCGTGAGGTCGCGTATCGAAAGCGCCACATCGTGGGGGGCTACAGCCTGGATGCTTGCGACCATCGAGATCACCTCCCCTTTAAACCGAACGGGTCCACGCTGTTGCGGACCGAATCATCGCCCTTTGGGCAGAAGCGCCTCACCGGAGCGGCCGTCGACTGGCCATCTCGGCGCTTCGCGCCCTGAGGCTGTGAGAAACGGATTCTGCTCATCCTGGCGGCTCCCTTGATGAATATCCGGGTCCGTGTACCGGACACTGTTCCCTTTTCTTGAAGAACTCTCCGAAGGCGTAAGCCCTGCCTTTCGGAAGTCCTCTGGAGCTTGCCTGCCATAGGGAAGGGTTGCTCCGTTCTTTCAGCCAGTTTGAATGTTTTGTTTCCGCAGAGTCATCGAAACTTGGCCCTCGGGCGGCAGGAACTTCTGAAAAGAACGTCCAGTTCGGCATTTCACTCTGCAACTGGTCGGGGCCCGCGACATGATCCGGCAATCATATCCTTCATGCGGCAATACGCGCACACGACGGGCAGGAACCAGGCTTCCGGCGTGCATCCGCACCGTGTGCCACGCAATGCGGTCCAGCGGAACGGTGTCCGTGCGGCCCATCGCAATGTAGGCCAAGGCACTGCTGATCAGGGTCGGCAACCGTGCGCCGCGCCCTGAATAGCCATGCCGTAGATGTGACGCGACTGCATGAAGTGTACTCCTGCTTGCCCCGGTGACAGCGAGCTTTTCGCGCAACAATTGCCCGTCCTAGAGGCCGCTAACCGCACGATATTCCGTCCAGGCACGAACTTCGCGGCCTGCCTCTGCAGGGGGCAGGTTAGGATGCTTCAAATTACCGGAGTCCCCATCCATGCCCGCGCCGCTCATGCACATCGATTCCAGCCCATCCCTGCCTCGCGAGGCGGACGTCGTCGTCATCGGCGGCGGCGTGGTAGGCGTATTCACGGCATATTATCTCGCACGCCGCGGCGTCAGCGTTGCCCTGCTGGAGAAGGGGCGCGTTGCCGCCGAACAGTCGAGCCGCAACTGGGGCTGGTGCCGCCAGCAGAACCGTGACGCGCGCGAGTTGCCGATGGCAACCAAGAGCCTCGATCTCTGGGAAAAAGTGGCGCAGGAGACTGGCGAAGACACCGGCTTTCGCCGTTGCGGGCTGCTCTATCTCTCGCAGGACGAAAACGAGTTGGGAGGCTGGGCAAAGTGGCGCGATTTCGCAAGGACGGTTGGCGTCACTACGCATGTGTTGAGCGCGGAAAAAGCCACCGAACGGGGCAAGGCGACCGGCCGCAAATGGAAAGGCGGCGTGTTCTCGCCAACCGACGGAACGGCGGATCCTTCAAAGGCGGTGCCCGTTGCAGCGCGCGGAATCGTGGCGGCCGGCGGCACGGTGCATCAATATTGCGCGGCTCGCGGCATAGAGCTGAGCGCCGGCCGGATCAGCGGCGTCGTTACAGAAGCGGGAACCATCCGGACAACGACCGTGGTCAACGCCGGAGGCGCGTGGGCTTCTTCCTTCTGCAACCAGCTTGGTATTCGTTTCCCGCAAGCTGCCGTGCGTCAGTCCATTCTAGCCGTAGCGCCGGGCGCAAATGGCCTGCCGGATGCCCTGCATACCGCGCGCGTCTCGCTGACGCGACGCGGCAACGGTGGATACGCGCTGGCGATCAGCGGGCGGGCGCGCGTCGATCCAACGCCGCAGCAGCTCAGGTTCAGCCGCGAGTTCGTGCCCATGTTCGCCCGCCGCTGGCGCAGTCTGGCCCCGGGAGCGTTCGAGGGCTGGCGTCAAGGTCATGAAAGCCTGAGGAAATGGGTACTGGACGACGTGACACCAATGGAACGGAATCGGATTCTCGACCCCAAACCTGACATGAGGCAGATTCGCCTGACATATCAAAGAGCCTGCGAATTGCTGCCCGAATTCCAGCGAGTCGCGATTTCTCATGCTTGGGCGGGCTATGTCGACAGCACGCCCGATGGCATCCCGGCAATCGGTGAAGTGGAGGGGATTCCGGGCTTCCTTCTCGCCGCGGGATTTAGCGGCCACGGCTTCGGGATCGGCCCCGGCGCTGGGCATATGATCGCCGATATCATCACCGGCAGCGAGCCGATTGTCGATCCGCGTCCTTATAGGCCGGAGCGTCTGAAGACAGCTGCGTGGGGCAAGGTCGCTGAATTCTGAGAAGACCGATTTGCCAAGGTCCAACCGGTCGCACACGAGATCGAGGCCGCGAGGCGGCCAGCACTGAAAACAATGGGGAAGTGACGATGCGCGAATATGAGATTGCCGCCATTCCAGCCGACGGGATCGGCCCAGAGGTCATTGCCGCCGGTCTCCAGGCGCTTGAGACACTTGAAGAGCGCTGCGGCGACTTCAAGCTGCGCGTCCAGCACTTCGACTGGGGCTCAGACTACTACAAGGCCCATGGCCGGATGATGCCCGAGGATGGGGTGGCGCAACTGAAGCGTTTCGACGCTATCTTCTTTGGCGCGGTCGGTGCTCCCGATGTGCCCGACGACATCACGCTCTGGGGCCTCCGGCTGCCGATTTGCCAAGGCTTTGATCAATACGCGAACGTGCGGCCGACCAGGATATTGCCGGGCATTGCTTCGCCGCTGGCGGGCGTTGGCCCTGGCGATCTGGATTGGGTGATCGTGCGGGAGAATTCCGAGGGCGAGTATTCGGGCCACGGTGGCCGCGCCCATCGCGGCCTTCCCGAGGAAGTCGGAACCGAGGTCGCGATCTTCACGCGCGTCGGCGTCACCCGCATCATGCGCTATGCATTCCGGCTGGCGCAGTCACGGCCGCGAAAGCTCCTGACAGTTGTTACGAAATCCAACGCGCAGCGTCACGGCATGGTAATGTGGGACGAAATCGCCGCCGAGGTGGCACGGGAATTCCCGGACGTCACGTGGGACAAGATGCTGGTTGATGCTATGACGGCGCGTATGACGCTGAAACCACGGAGCCTCGATACGATTGTCGCCACCAATCTTCACGCCGACATATTGTCAGACCTTGCAGGCGCGCTTGCGGGCAGCCTCGGTGTAGCACCGACCGCCAATATTGATCCCGAGCGGCGCTACCCCTCGATGTTCGAGCCTATCCACGGCTCGGCATTCGACATTGCCGGCAAAGGTATCGCCAACCCTGTCGCCACCTTCTGGACCGTTGCCCAGATGCTTGACCATCTGGGCGAAAGCGAAGCGGCCGACCGGCTGATGCGCGCTGTGGAATCGGTGACAAGGGAAGGCGTGCTGACGCCGGACGTTGGTGGCACCGCGACCACGCAGGAAGTAACGGACGCCGTTTGCCGGACGATCCGCGGTTCGAACGTGTGACAGGTTTCTGATGAAGCTCGACAAGATCGACATCAAAATTCTCTCCGAGCTGCAAAAGAACGGGCGCATATCCAACGTCGAGCTTGCCGAGCTGGTGTATCTGTCACCGAGCCCCTGCCTGATGCGGGTCAAGAAGCTTCAGGCGGAAGGCTTCATCACCGGTTATTCCGCCCAGATCGACGTCTCCAAGCTCGGGCAGACGTTAACGGTCTTCACCGAGATCACGCTCAGGAACCATCGGCAGAACGACTTCGCGCGGTTTCTTGCCACCGTCGAGAAGATCGATTCCGTCATCGAATGCCATCTTGTTTCAGGCGGCTACGACTACCTGGTGAAGTTTGTCACAGCGGGAATCACCGAATACCAGACGGTCATGGAGCGCCTTGTCGAAATGGACATCGGCATCGACAAATATTTTAGCTTCGTCGTGCTGAAATCCCCTATCGTGAAATCTCACCTGCCGCTCGACGCCATCTTCGACAGATGAGGAAGAGGCTGCCGCGCATGCGGCGGCAGTCTGGACGATCATCTTTTCATCGCCGCCCGCACGTCCTTGTCTTCGAGGGTTTGGTCCAGCGTCATCCGCGTGCGTTCGAGGATTCCATCGATATCGTCCTCCGTGCAGCAGAGCGGCGGCGCATAGCCCAGGATGCCGCTGTTGAAGGCGCGGATGATGAGGCCGTTCGCCCATGCGCGGTCGAAAATACGGCGACCCGGATCGGCTGCCGCCGGCAGCGGCGTCTTGCGCTCCTTGTCAGTGACCAACTCGACCGCGGCCAGCATGCCGCGACCGCGAATATCGCCAACCAGCGGGTGGTCGGCGAGCGAGCGAAGGCCTTCCATCAAGCGCTTCCCGGCCTTCCGCCCGTTCTCGAGCAAGCCCTCTTCGTAGAGACGCAGGCATTCCAGCCCCACCGCCGCGCTCACGGGATGGGCTGAATAGGTGTAGCCATGGCCGACAGGCGCTTTGCCGGCTCCGTCCGCGATCGTATTGTAGACATGGTCCGATATGAAGACTGCGCCCATCGGCACGTAGCCCGAGGTCAGTCCCTTCGCCGTGGTCATGAAATCCGGCACCACATCGTCCTCTTCACAGGCGAAGAGCGGACCGGTGCGGCCAAAGGCAGTGATGACTTCGTCGGCAACGAACAGAATGTCGTGTTCCTTGCACACGGCGTACAGGGCCTTTAGCCAGCCTGTCGGTGGAACGAGGACACCGCTCGAACCCTGAATGGGTTCGGCGTAGAAGGCCGCAACGCGGTCCGCGCCGAGTTCCGCGATCTTGGCGCGCAGGGCCGCGACCGATGCGTCGATAATCGTCTGCGGATCGGAACCGACCGGATTGCGATAGGCGTAGTGCGAGGGAATCTTGTGCTGCCAGTCGTAAGGCACGCCGAAGCCCGCATGGAAAGCGGGGATCGCGGTCAGACCGGACCCTGCCGTCGAGGATCCGTGGTAGCCATGCTCGACCGAGATGAACTGGTCCTTTTGCGGCGTGCCCTTGGCATGGTAATAATAGCGAATGAAGCGGATCGTGCTGTCGATTGCGTCGGAGCCGCCAAGCGTGAAATAGACATGGTTCAGATCGCCGGGCGCCAGTTCGGCAAGCCTGGCAGCAAGACGAATGGCAGGCTCGGATCCCAGCCCGAAATATCCTGTCGCATAGGGAAGCTCTCTTAGCTGCTTTGCGGCTGCTTCAACGACACTTTCCTGGCCGTAGCCGATGTTCACACACCATAGACCGGCGAATCCGTCCAGCAGGGTTTTCCCGCTTGCATCGGTCACCGTCGCGCCCTTGGCGGATTTGAGCACCCGCACGCCCGTTTCCTCGTGGCTCCGATAGCACGAAAACGGGTGAACCAGATGTGCGCGATCGAGTTCGATCAGTGAATTTGCCAGCATTTCTTCCTCCGATTCAACCGAGTGCCTGATTTAGCCGAGTGCCTGATTTAGCCGAGTGCCTGATTTAACCGAGTGCCTGATTTAACCGAGTGCTTGGCTGACCAACGCATAGGTGCGGTAATGCGCGGGCCTGCTTTCTTTGTGCGTGGCCGTGGAGCGTCGCATCGTGATCCCACCGCCGACGTGCGCGAGCCCGCGTCCGGTGAGCCATTCAGCAAGATCCGTTGAGACGTCGGTATCGACACGGACGAACCTGCCCTGATGATGGGCGAGCAGAAAGTCGATCAGTGCCTTGGCCTCGGTAGCGTTTCTCGCCACCACCGGGCCGATGACCAGCCCCCGGCCGAATGGCCGGATGGCGGAAAAGGCCTGGATATCGCCTTCATCGCGAATGACAGCGAACTTCGCGCTCTCGAAAAGCCGCTTCATCAGCGCCGAACGGTCATGGCCAAATGCCTCGCGATCCAGCAACTCGAGGCGGGCAAGATCGCCGCTCTCTGCCCAGGATACACGGGCCGGGGCCGAAACTGCCAATGCCTCGCCCTGATGCTGCACGATCTCGCCAGTCGTGACGAAGCCCAGCTTCTCATAGAGCGGCAGGCCTTCCCGTGTCGCCGTCAGGCGACAGGTACGCTCACCCGCCTTCGCCAGCGCCTCTTCCATCATCTTTCGGCCGAGTCCGCGGCCGCGCATCGCCGCATCGACGATCACCATGTTGATGGCGGCGGCATGGTCGCCGTAGGGGGTCATCATGATGGTCGCCACCACGCGTTCTTCTTCCAGAGCCACGATCCCCCGGCTGACCGACTGGGCCAGTTCCCAATCCTCGCGGCGATGCGGCCATTCAACTTGGCGAGACAACTCGACAGCGCCTTCCAGGTGCCCCGGTGTCATCTCTTCAATGATGATCTGTCGTGTGGTCATGATGAATTTCCGGCCTTCGTCTTCAGGTGCTAACGGTAGACCACCAAAGACAGCAGTTCCTCCCGACCGGCAGCCCATGCGCGACGCGTTTTCACTATCCTTCGCCGCTCGCGCCGCATCTTCTGCCGAAGCATGGCCGACAGGCCGCGCTGCTCCCAAAGCTCGAAAAAACACCTGGCGCAACACTCTGCCAAACCGGCGATGCAATACGAAACGATCTGCTTCAGGTCGCCGCGAATGCGGCCGTTAGTCTTCCAGATCTCCGACTATGGTGATTGTGGTACAGGCAGGCTGTGCCGAGAAAACCAGGAGGATTGTCGCCATGTCGACGTTCAGACCGAAATACATCACCTTCGACTGCTACGGCACGCTCACCAATTTCGATATGGCCGGCGCGGCGCGGCGCGTCTATGGCGAACGCCTCTCCCCAGAGGCGATGGCCAGCTTCGTCGAGGCTTTTAGAGGCTATCGCCTTGACGAGGTAATGGGGCCATGGAAACCCTTCCTCGAGGTGGTGCAGAATTCCATCGAACGCAGCTGCAAGCGCATCGGTATCCCGTTCAAACCCGAAGATGCCCAATTGATCTATGACGAAGTGCCGACCTGGGGTCCGCACCCCGACGTCCCGGCTGGCCTGTCCAGAGTGGCCAAGGAAATCCCACTGGTGATCCTGTCCAACTCCATGAACAGCCTGATCATGTCGAATGTGGAAAAGCTCGGCGCGCCCTTTGACACCGTCATCACCGCCGAAGAGGTTGGCGCCTATAAGCCGCTGATGAAGGGCTTTGAATACATGCTCGACAAGCTCGGCTGCGGCCCGCAGGACATCACTCATGTGTCGTCCTCCTTCCGCTACGATTTGATGACCGCCTACGATCTCGGCATCAAGAGCAAGGTCTGGGTGAACCGCGGCCACGAGCCTGCGAACCCCTTCTACGAATATACCGAGATCAAGGATATCGGCGGGCTGGCCGCCGCCGTCGGACTGGAGCCCGTTCGCGAAGTTGCTTGAGGCTGGCGGGCCTCCGGCCATCGCGGCATCCGAAGTATCGAATGAGAAAGGGGCGGTTCGACCGCCCCTTTCTCATTGCCTGCCGGTCGGGCAACGCTGGCGATTGGCATAAGCCACCACGACTTCGTCATCCTAGGGCGAAGCAAGGAGCGCAGCGACGCGGCGCAGACTCTAGGATCCATGCCGTTACGCCACCCGAAGCATGCAACGGCTCAGAACGGTGCTTGCATGCGCAACGGTGTTCGTTACCCTTCCGCCAGCTATGCCACCAGAAGCGCGGCACGATCTACATCGGCGTCACCAACGACCTCGGCCGCCGCATGCCGGAGCACAAATCGGGCAACGGCTCGCGCTTCACCAGCCGCTACTGTTCCGGTCCGCAGGAGCACTGCCGCAAGGTAACGGCATGGATCCCAGGGTCGCGCCGCGTCGCTTCGCTCCTTGCTTCGCCCTGGGATGACGAAGTGGAGGGATGCTTCGGCTAATCCTGGAGGTTTGCGATTGCCATTGAAAATCGACCGCTGAAAAGGGACCGTGGTCCAATGCATGTCGCGCAAAGGGATGCCCTCGGGCCTGAGCCAGGGCCTGACCCGAGGGTGTGCAGCGGTTTTGCGATAAGGACATACATAAAAGACAACAACCTAAAGCGCGTCGCATGAGGCCGGTCAAAACGCGACGCGCTTAGGTTGCTGTTGCGACTCCGGAAAAGCCTCTAATTCAACCCGCCGACGTGGAGCGTCTTGACTTCCAGATATTCCTCAATCCCCAGCTGCGATCCTTCGCGCCCCAGCCCCGACTGCTTCACACCGCCGAACGGCGCGACCTCTGTCGAGATCAGACCGGTGTTGAGTCCGATCATGCCGAACTCCAGCGCCTCGGCCACACGCCACGATCGTTTGAGGTTTTCCGTGTAAAAATAGGCGGCAAGGCCGAAGGGTGTTCCATTGGCGATCGCAATTGCTTCCTCCTCGGTTTCAAAACGGAACAACGGCGCAACGGGCCCGAACGTCTCTTCCGACGCCAGCAGCATTTCGGTCGTGGCGTCGCCAAGCAGAATAGGCCGGGCGTATTGCTTGCCTTCCGGCACTGCTTCGCTCCGGGCAATTATCCGGGCGCCTTTCTCCAAAGCATCGGCGACATGCCGCTCGATTTTCTCGATGGCGGCACCATTGATCATCGGCCCGATCACGACGCCCTCCTCTGTACCGGCGCCAACCTTCATCTCTGCAACTCGGCTGGCGAGCTTCGCAGCAAACGCCTCATAGATGCCTGCCTGCACGAGAATGCGGTTGGCACAGACGCAAGTCTGGCCGCCATTGCGAAATTTGGAGTTTACCGCCCCTTCGACAGCGACCTTGAGATCTGCGTCATCGAAGACGATGAAAGGCGCGTTCCCGCCGAGCTCGAGGCTGAGCCTTTTGATGCCGTCAGCGGCGCCCTTCATCAGAAGCGCGCCGACGCGGGTTGAACCTGTGAAGGAGATCTTGCGCACCGTTTCGTTGGCCATCAGCTCTTTGCCGATCTCCGCCGGCATGCCGGTTACGATGTTGATAACGCCTGCCGGTATGCCCGCTCGCTCCGCCAGGACGCCGAGCGCGAGCGCCGAAAATGGTGTGAACTCGGACGGCTTGATCACCACCGTGCAGCCGGCAGCCAGTGCGGGGGCGACTTTGCGCGTGATCATCGCGTTGGGGAAATTCCACGGGGTGATGACGGCGCAGACGCCGACCGCTTCCTTGAGAACCAGAATGCGGCGATCGGCAGTGGGTGACGGAATGGTCGAGCCGCCGATCCGGCGCGCCTCTTCGGCGAACCATTTTACAAAGGATGCGCCGTATCGGATTTCCGCCGACGCCTCGGCAAGCGGCTTACCCTGTTCCAGCGTCAGCAGAAGCGCCAGATCCTGTTCGTGCTGGCGAATGAGGTCGTGCCAGCGCTCCAGCAGTCTCGCACGCTCGGCATGGGTCGTCTTCTTCCAGCTTTTGAATGCCTCGGCCGCAGCACCGATCGCGGCCCTGGTCTCGTCGCCGCCCATGTCGGGAACGCTGCCAAGAACATTCAGGGTGGCAGGGTTGGTGACATCGACGACGACCTTTTTATCCGCCTCCTGCCACACACCGCCAATCAACGCCTGCTGGCGCAACAGGTCCGCATCGTCAAACGTGCCTATCTTCGTTATCGCATTCATGGTCTTTTCCTCTGCCCTTTCAGCTCAACGCTGCAAGCACGGCTTGCGCGATTGTTTCAGTCCGGTCCTTGCCTGCGATCGTGCCTATCCCCTGCGCGGTTACGGACTCGATCGCCGAGATCACTTCTGCCGCAGCATGCCCCTCGCCCAGATGCTCGAGCATCATCGCACCGGACCAGATCGCAGCGATCGGATTGGCGACCCCGAGATGCGCGATGTCGGGCGCCGAACCATGGACCGGCTCGAACATGGAAGGCGCGCTGCGATCGGGATTGATATTGGCAGAGGCGGCGTAACCCAGCCCGCCCTGAATGGCCGCACCAATATCCGTGAGGATGTCGCCAAAAAGGTTCGAGGCGACGATCACGTCGAGGCTTTCCGGCGCCAGCACCATGCGGGCGGCAATGGCGTCGATGTGGTAGTGCGAGACCTCGACATCGGCATAGTCCTTCGCCACTTCGCGGGTGACCTCATCCCAGAAAACCATGGAATGTTTCTGTGCGTTGGATTTGGTGACGGAGGCGAGCTTTTTGCGGCGCGCCCGCGCTTGTTCGAAACCGAACCGGATGATCCGTTCCACACCCGTGCGCGTGAAGATTGCTGTCTCAACCGCGACCTCATTGGCCGTGCCGGAATGAATGCGCCCACCGGCGCCGGAATATTCGCCTTCCGTATTCTCGCGGATGCACAGGATGTCGAAACCATCGGAGCGGAGCGGGCCCTGAACGCCCGGCAACAGCCGGTGCGGCCGTATGTTGGCGTACTGCGTGAACCCTTTCCGGATCGGCAGGAGCAGTCCGTGAAGCGATACTGAGTCGGGCACTTCCGCGGACCAGCCGACAGCGCCGAGATAGATCGCATCGAATTTTCGAAGCGTCTCGATGCCGTCTGGCGGCATCATTGCGCCGGTTTCCAGGTAGTAGGCGCAGGACCATGGGAAGCGTGTGCCATCAAGGGCGAAACCGCCCCGTTTGGCCGCGGCCTGCATCACCTGCCATGCCGCCCCTGTCACCTCCTTGCCGATGCCATCGCCGGGGATGAGCGCTATGTCGTAGGTCTTCATTGATGGCGGTCCTCATTTGCACTAGCGTTTCATCGGAACAATAGCGGACCGCGCGCCGCATTTTCCGTCGAGGATGAGCCGCCGGACGGCGTCGAATCGCGTCAGGCGGGGCTTGGAAAGTCGATTGTTCCGGAATCCGTCGCGCGCTCTACTCGGCCGTACATTGAGCACTGAAGTCAGTCATAAACGCAGACGTAGATCTTGCGCACGGTCTCGATCGTGCGCCAGACGCCGACGAAACCGGGCTTCATCACGAAGCTGTCGCCGGCGCGATAGGTCTTTGTCTCGCCTCCCTTCTCCTCGATTTCGATCACACCAGAAATGATGTGGCAAAACTCGTAGGTGGTGCCCTTGATCGAATGCGTCTCGCCGGGCGTCGCCTCCCAGACGCCGGTCAGAACCGTCTCACCTTTCGAGGCATCCTGCGCCCAGGTCTTGAAGGATGGAGTGCCGGAAATGAGCCGCTCCGGCAGCGGCAATGCCTCCTTCGGCGTGAAGGCGGGATTTGTGTCGACAGTGATCAGAAGTGACATGTGAGGTTTCCTTGTTAATAGCCGAGCGTCCGATCGACGAGGCCGATCAGAGCCTTCCCGGCGCGGTGGCGGCGGATGTTGTCCACGGCGGATTGCGCCGCCGTATGAGGTTGCGTCACCGAGGCGATGTGCGGCGTTATCATCACCTTCGGATGCGACCACAGCGGATGGTGTTCCGGAAGCGGTTCTGGATCAGTGACATCAAGCATCGCCGCAGATACGTGACCGGTGTCGAGCGCGTCGATCAGCGCGGCCTGGTCGAGTTGCGGACCTCGGCCGACATGCAGCAGCCGCGCCCCGGCGGGCAGTAGGTCGAAGAGCTTTGCATCGAGCATGCCGCGCGTTTGTTCCGTCAGCGGCAGCAGGCAGACGAGAATATCCGTTTGCTTCAGAAAGCCCGCGAGTTGGTCCGCGCCATGAAAACAGGCCACGCCCTCTATCCGCTTTTCGCTGCGGCTCCACCCGGCAAGCGGAAACTGGAACGGCTTCAAGCGCTCGATAGCCGCCTGTGCCAGCATGCCAAGGCCGAGGAAGCCAACCCGGCGCTCGGCCGCCTGTCGAGCGGCAATCGGTTGCCAGAGGCACCTTTTCTGCTGCTCGAGATAGGCGGGCATCTCCCGGTGGAGCGCCAACACGCCTAGCGCGACGTATTCCTGCATCATGCGGATGATGCCATCCTCGACCATCCGCACAAGCTTCACATGGCTCGGCACCACGTCCTGCTTGAACTGGTCGACGCCCGCTCCGATGGAAAACAGCACTTCCAGATTGCGGTAGCGCGAGATCTCGTCCGGCACTGTCCAGGTAATGAGATAGCGCACCTTCTCCGGCTCCAACTCCTCGCCGGAATGGAAGAATTCCAGCTCCGGGAGCTCGCGCGTTAAGATCTCGCGGAACACCGCAGCACGCGCGGCATCGGAATTGAAAAGAAACGCCATGGAAACCGCCCCTTCCCTCAGGTCGCGAGACGCGCGCCGAGCCCGTGGATCATCTTCCGGCAAGCGGCGAGTTCACCGGTCTCGATATATTCGTCGGCACGGTGAGCACGGCCGATGTCGCCGGGGCCGCAAATGATCGCATCGATACCGGCCTGCTGATAAAGCCCGGCCTCCGTGCCGTAACTGACCGCTGTGAGCGGCTCCTGCCCCGTCAGCTCGGTCAGAACCGCCGCTAGCTCACTCCCCTTCGCGGGTGCAAGGGCGGGATAGGAACTCAACTCGTGCCAAATTACCTCAAAGCCGCTGTCGCGCAGGGCAAAAAGCCCAGACTTGACCGGCTCAAGCAGGGAGGATGGAGAAACGCCCGGCACGGCACGTACCTCGATATCGGCAGTGCAGTGGCCAGCGATGATGTTGACCGCCTGTCCACCGGCGATGACGCCCACCTGCAACGAAGAATATGGGGGCTCGAAATCTTCATCGAGCGGTCCGTCGGCGAGGGATTGGCCATAGGCCACGGCGTGCGTGATGACGCCGGCCATGGCGTGCACGGCATTGAGTCCGAGATCGGGGCGAGACGAATGGCCGGATCGCCCGACCACCTCGAGCCGCGCGGCGGCCTTCCCCTTGTGCGCCCGCACCGGCTGCATCCGGCTCGGCTCGCCGACAATCGCGCCAAGCGGCCTCTCGCATAGGCCTGGCAACGCAGCTAAGAGATGCGGCACGCCACAGCACCCCGCCTCTTCATCGTAGGAGAATGCGAGATGAATCGGCTGCCGCAGGTTCATCGCCGCAAGTCCTGGGAGCGCGGCCAATGCGCAGGCGAGAAAGCCCTTCATGTCGGTGGCGCCGCGGCCGTAAAGCCTGCCGCCCTCGCGGCGCAGGACAAACGGATCCGAGCTCCATTCCGGCTCGCCGGCCGGCACGACATCCACATGTCCGGAGATGATGTAGCCCCGACCCTCGCGCGGGCCGATCGTGACGAAGAGGTTGGACCGGTCGCCCTCGGGACCAGGAAGAACCGTCACCTCGGCTCCCGCTGCCTGACAGTAGTCGCGGATCCAATTGACGATCGCGCCGTTTGGGGTGCCCACAACAGAGGGAAATGCAATCAGGGTCGCGAGGATTTCTTCCACGTTCATGGCGGTTCCGCTCTGCTTGCACATTGTCACCGGGTGCGACCAGCCTATCCGTAGGCAGCAGTGTTCCCTGCCGAATCGCGTCGTGCTTTGGCTGAAGATTGCGAAAAAACGCCTCGAACCAGCGAAACCTGCTGGCTTTCCCGTGTAAAGCTGCGGCAAATGAGGCTTATCGCGACATGGCGTCGACGACGGGATCAAACACCACATGCTTGCGACGCTGGGCATTGGTTGAAGGAGCGGATCGACTGAGATGCAGAGATCAGTGCGCCTGAAATCCTTTGAACTGGTCGCGCGGGACATCAATGATGTCGACGTTGAGCTGCTGCATGCACTATCGATTTCTGTCCGCTGGCCGCATCGCCCCAAGGATTGGGATTTGTTGCGCCGCGCCGGCCACGGCATCGTCGCCGTTGACGGAATTGGGCGCGTCTTCGGAAGCGCGATGTGGTTTCCCCACGGGGACAATTTTGCCACCATTGGTCTTGTGATCACGACGCCCCGCGCACAGGCGCAGGGAGGTGGCCGATGGCTCATGGAACAGGTCCTTGAGCAGTGCGGGGATCGCAATCTGGCCCTGAATGCAACTCATCCCGCCTATCCTCTGTATATTTCACTCGGCTTCACGAGCGAGGCGATCGACTATATGCGCCAGGGACAGGTCCCCCAAACACTCCCGCCGATGCCAGCTCTCGACGGTGAACTAAATGACCTGCCTAGCGACAGGCTCGGCGACATCACCGCGCTGGACGCGCGCGCGTTCGGGACAAACCGTGCAAGGCTGCTTGCGCTGCTCTCGGACGATGCCTCAATCGCCACTTTGAGTCGTGGCGGCGAGGTCGTTGGCTATTCCATGTGTCGCGAGTTCGGGCGCGGCCACGTGATTGGCCCCATTGTGGCTCGGAGCGACCAGGACGCGGTCCATCTCACCGCCGTCCATCTGAAGAAGCTGGCAGGTCGATTCGCGCGCGTCGATACGCGCGAGAGGGATGGCGTGTTTGCCGAGTTCCTTCAGCAGAGCAGCCTCGGCGTTGCCGAGACCGTGACGACAATGTCCAAAGGCCGCCGGTTTCTGAACCGGGAAAGCAACGGACCATGGGTCTATGGATTGGCCAGCCACGCCTTGAGTTGAATGCAAGCACGCTATCGCCGTCAAGCAGCGATGGAACACCATGGTCGGCGGCCGACCTTCACGACCGAGCTTTTCTCGACGCGCTCCGCGTAGTCGAGATACTGCGCCCGGGAAAGCTTCTGACCGGGCTCCGGATTGACGGGCAGCCTGTAGAGATATTCGCGGCATTTGAAGAGGCCTTTTGCGTAGACGCCGGCGTTACCGCCAGAAGGTCTGCCGCCTGCCGCAGGGTAATCCATGCGCTAACTCGGGTCCTCCGAGCGGTTTGTTTTGCGCCACTCCTCGTACTCCCCACGGGCGTCGTCATGCAGCGGATAGTAGCGTTGCAACGGCCCTCCCTCCATGAGCTTCACTCGCGAGAACTCCTCCCAATCGTGATGCTTCTGTGATTCTTCGATTACCGTCGGCGCCATTGCGACAGGGAGCACCACCACCCCGTCGTCGTCGGCGACGATGATGTCACCGGGGATCACCGTGACACCGCCGCAGGCAATCGGAACGTTGACGGCATTGGGATAGATGCTGGTCTGCACATGATAATTTGGCGTCCAGCCGCGCAGCCATAGGGGCAGATCGAGCTTTTCAACATTGGGCCGGTCGCGCATGCATCCATCGATGACGATGCCCGCGCCGCCCCTGCCTTTGAAATACGTCGACATCATATCGCCGAAGACGCCCGAGCTCATGTCGCCGCGCGCATCGACCACGACTACATCGCCCTCCTGTGCGTGATAAAGCACGTGCCGATGCAGCTGCGTCTCTGGATCGGCATATTCTCCTTCGGTGAATAGGTCCGGCCGCTGTGGCATGAACTGCAGCGTCAGCGCCGGCCCGACGATCGACTTCCCGTGGTTCTGCGCCACCGGTCCCACCATGTGCGGATTGCGAAAACCCATGTGGCCAAGCGTGCCAGCAACTGTCGCGGCGCCGATCTCCCTTAGCGCGTCGATCAGGTGTTTTGGCGGCCGCGTGATGTCGGGAGCATGTGTCATCGTGGACTCCGATTGAAAGGGAACTACCAGTTCGTAACAGAACCGTCGCGGCGCTTAAGGTGAGGTGCTTCCCAAAAACGAAAGCTCGCCGCCTGGATCGCCTCCTCGTTGACCTCGACGCCGAGCCCCGGCAGATCGCCGACCGGATAGTCGGTCCCGTCGAGCCGTGGTTGCACGGGGAAGAAGTCGGAATTGTCGAAGCCCAGCTTTGTTTCGGGTTCCCTGGTCTCGAGCCAGGCGAAGTTGGGCACCGCAGCGGCGAGATGCACGGTCGCGGCCGTGCACACCGGACCAAGGGGATTGTGCGGCATCAGATCCACGTAGTGCGCCTCGCTCCAGCCAGCGACTTTCATAGCCTCGGTAAGCCCGCCGACATTGCAAACATCGAGCCGATTGAATTGGTGGATGCCACGCTCGATGTAGGGCAGGAACTGCCACTTGCTGGCAAATTCCTCGCCGATGGCAAAGGGGATGTGGGTCATCGTACGCAGGGATTCGTAGGCCTCCGGTGCCTCGTCCCGTATTGGCTCTTCGATGAAATCAAGCACGCCGCGGCCGAGCTTGTTGCAGAAGCTCGCCGCCTCGGCCACCGACAGCCGATGATGATAGTCTATGCCGAGGACGACGTCGTCGCCCAGCGCCTCGCGTGCCTTGTTAAGCATACTCGAGGTAGTGCCGATCGACTCGCGCGGCTCGAAGATGTCCCTGCTGCTTTGACCGGCAGGGAAGAAGCGGATCGCCTGCCACCCCTGTGCGCGTAGCTCGCGGGCTCGCTCGATGGCAACGTCGCCTTCGGCCTCGTCTCCGGTCGAGGCGAAGGTGGGGATGCGGTCGCGCTGCTTGCCGCCTAGCAGGTCGTAGACCGGCACTCCCAGCGCCTTGCCCTTGATGTCGTGAAGGGCGATGTCGATGGCGGAAGTCGCCGCTTGCAGGACTCGTCCGCCTTCGAAGTACTGGCTGCGATAAACCTCCTGCCAGATCCGGCCCATCTGCATCGGGTCGCGGCCGATGAGAAACTCGCGATAGTGCTCGACCGCGCCGGCCACCGCTTTCTCGCGACCACTCAAGCCGCTCTCACCCCAGCCGAAGATGCCTTGGTCGGTCTCGACCTTGACGAGCATCTGGTTGCGCGTTCCTACCCACACTGGATAGGGCTTGATCGCGGTGATCTTAAGCTTCGTAGTCATCCACGCCACGTTCCAAACGCATCCGCCCTGCCTCAGTTGGCCTTGAGGGCCATTTCGGTTTCGCCGTCGAACAGATGCATCCGCTCCTGGTCGAACTCGAGCCAGATCTGTTCATCGGGCGCGACGGCAATGTTGGGCGGCACGCTGACGTTGACGATGGCACCGGACAGGAACGCCTGCACGAAGGTGACGTCTCCGGTCGGCTCCACCGTGTAGGCCTTGGCCGGAATGGCACCGGGGACCGCGCTCTTGCGCAGCTTGATCGTCGAGTGACGCGCGCCGAGCACGACTTTCCTGGTCGTTGCCCTTGCGACCTTCTGGGCGTTGCGCGGCGAGAGCTCAAAGCTCCAGCCCTCCGCGCCCGTCAACACGGAGTTGCCGTTTGCCGTCGATGCCTCCAGCGGAATAAGGCTCATCGCCGGGCTGCCTATGAAGCTGGCGACGAACATGTTGACGGGATGGGCAAAGACCTGCGCCGGTGAATCGTATTGCTGCAGGTAGCCGCCGTTCATCACCGCCATCTTGTCGGCCATGGTTACGGCTTCGAGCTGGTCGTGCGTCACATAGATGATCGTCGCCTTGAGATCTTGGTGGAAGCGCTTGATCTCCGACCGCATCTGCACGCGCAGTTTGGCGTCGAGGTTAGAGAGCGGCTCGTCCATGAGGAACACGGCGGGGTCGCGGACAAGCGCACGGCCCAGGGCCACCCGTTGCTGCTGCCCGCCCGAAAGTTCGCGTGGCTTGCGCTCGAGCAGGTGCGTCATGTCGAGCACTCGCGCCGCTTCCTTGACCTTCTTGTCGATCTCGTCCCTGGGCAGTTTGCGCATCTGCAGCGGGAACGCCAGGTTCTTGTAAACCGATTTCTGCGGATAGAGCGCGTAGTTCTGGAACACCATTGCGATGTCCCGGTCCTTGGGGTCGAGGTCATTGACCACCCGGTCCCCGATGACGATGTCGCCCGATGTGATCGGGATCAGCCCCGCGACGAGATTGAGCGTGGTTGTCTTCCCGCAGCCTGAAGGGCCGACGAGCGCAACGAACTCGCCGTCATTGACCGTCAGCGAGACGTCGTTGACAGCTTTGAAGCTGCCATAGGACTTGACGAGATCTTTGAGGACCACGTGGGCCATCGGCAACTCCCTAGTGCTTGACCGCGCCTTCTGTAAGGGCGCGTACGAAGTATCGTTGCAGGACGAGGAACAGCACCACGACGGGCACGCTCATCATGAAGCTGGCCGCCATCAGGCCCGGAAAGTCCGTCGTATTTTCCGAGAAGAAGCGCTGGATGCCGACCGGCAGTGTCAACTGGTCGTTCTTGGTGAGGAAGGTGTAGGCGTAGATGTACTCGTTCCACGCGCCGATGAACGAGTAGATCGCGGTGGCGATGATCCCTGGCGTCGAGAGCGGCATCACAATCAAAATGAAGGCCTGGAACCGCGTTGCCCCATCGATGCGCGCCGCCTGCTCGAGTTGCACCGGAATGTTATCGTAAAAGCCCTTGAGCAACCAGATCGCCAGCGGCAGGCCGAAGGTGAGATAGGTGAGAATCAGCGAGCCATGCGTGTTCATCAATCCGAGCAGGCGCATCAGGATGAACAGCGGCACGAGAAAGATCACCGCCGGGAACATGTTGCGCAGCAGCACGGCAAAGAACAGGAAGTTCCGGCCGGGGAAACTGAAGCGCGAAAACGCGTAGGCCGCAGGGACGGCGACGATCACTGAGAGGATTGTCGTGACGGTCGACACGAAAAGGCTGTTCCAGAAGAAGCGGAGGAAGTCCTGGCCGACGCTGTTCTGGGGATCGAGCAGCTTCTCATAGCTGGCGAGGGTAGGTTCGTCCGGCCACCATTGCGGCGGGAATTGCAACGCCGCGAACCCGGACTTGATCGAGGTGATCAGCATCCAGATCATCGGCACCGCGGTGTAAAGCAGCATGAACGCGAGGAAGATGCGCCCGGTCCACCGCCATCCGTCGACGCGCATCCGGCGACGGCTCAGGCTTCGCGGAGCTGTCTCGGCCGTCGTGCTCATGCGCTCCCCTCTTGCCGCTCGTTGCCGCTTAGCGCACGGACGTAGAAGTAGCCGAGCGTCATCAAGGTGAGGAACAGGAGCACCGAATAGGCAGATGCCACGCCCCAGCGCTGCCGGCCGAAGGCGAGCTCATAAATGTGGGTGATCCAGATATGCGATGCGTTGGACGGCCCGCCGCCGGTCATGATCCAGGGGATGATGAAGGAATTGAAGTTGGCCACCGCGAGCAGCAGGATCGTCACCGTCGAGACGTTGCGCAAGTGCGGGAACGTGACGTGCCAGAAGCGCTGCCAGGCGCTGGCGCCGTCGACCTGCGCGGCGCGCAGCAACTGCTCGGGCACGGTCTGAAGGCCGGCCATCATCATGATCATGGCAAACGGAAACTCGCGCCAGATATTGACGACGATCAGGGAAGGCAGAACCGTGTTGACGCTGTCGATGAAATTCGGCGGTCGGTCGGCCAATCCGAGGCCGACCAGCACAGCGCCGATGATCCCGAAGTCCGAATGATAGATCCACTTCCAGATATAGGAGGCGGCGACCGCGCTGATGACCCAGGGAATGATCAGGATTGCGCGCAGCACACCGCGGCCGACAAACTCGCGGTGGAGCGCCAGCGCGGTGGCAAACCCCAGGACAAAGGCAATCAAAGTGGAGCCCAGCGTCCAGATCAGAGTGTTCCAGGTGACTCTCCAGAACACCTCACTGGTGAGGATGGTCGTGTAGTTGTCGAAGCCGATGAAGGTCTTGTCGCGGAGCTGCAGGCCAGGCGGCGTCTTGAAGAACGACAGCTCGATCGTGTAGTAGATCGGATAGGCGATGACGACGAGCATCACTGCAATCGCAGGGAGCACATACGCGTAGTCAGCGCGATGCTCCCATATCTGGCGTAGCACGCTGGACCTGCCGGATTCCAATCTTCGGCGAGCCTCGGCCTTGCCGGTCACGATCGTCACTTTGGCGCGCCCTTATTTCTTCTGAACGAACCGGCTGCACTATCGGTGCAGCCGGTCAGGTCTGGACTAGAGTCCGCCCATCAGGTCTCTTACCTTCCTGGCCGCGTCGTCCGCTGCCTCGTCGACGGTCATCGCTCCGGTCAGGGCATTCTGCAGCATGTCCGGGACGATGATGTTCATGATCTCGGGAGCCTGCGGCAGCGCTGGGAACGGGATGCCATATGGCAGCATCGAGGTCGTCACGTCGAGGAACTTGATGTTGTCCAGACGTTCCTTCATCCATTTGGTCTTGAAGCCGTTAAGGTTGCCCGGGTTCGAGCCGGCGTAGGCCATCTTCAGCGACCATTCAGGGCTCGTCCACATGCAGATGATAGCCTTTGCGGCCGGCTCGTCGACCTTGCCGCCCTCGACATATTCGGGCTTCAGGATGTGAATGTTCGAGCCGCCGAAAACGACAGCGCGCTTGCCGTCGGGGCCAGTGGGAATCAGGCCGTAGCGCATGTTGTCGATGACGGTCTGCGCCTTATCCTTGTCGGCGCCCGTCGCCTTCTTCTGCAGGTCGAGCATGACGTCGTAGTCGGACGGGTGCGAGATCATCATGCCGAGCTGGCCGGCGAGGAACAGGGGCTGGTTATCGGCCTGCTGGTTGGTGAGCGCCGAAACCGGAACCGACTTGTCGCGAACATACATGTCGTACGATGCTTGCAGGGCGGCCTTGCTCTGCGGGCTATCGAGCTTGACCTCCTCATAGGTCGGGTTCGCGGTGGCTTCATCGAAGACGCCGCCGCCATAGGCCCACAGCTGCGGCATAAAGCGGTACGGCGTATTGCCGGCATTCTTGCGAGCCACGAGGCCGTAGCCGGCAATCCCTAGCTTGTCGTGGATCTGCTTGGAATACTTGACGACGTCGTCCCAGGTTGCCGGAGCCTTGTCCGGATCGAGGCCAGCACGCTTGAAGATGTCGGCGTTCCAGATGAACGCCATCGTCTCGTTGTTGGTTGGAATGCCGTAGGTCACCCCCTCCCAGGTCACGGCCTTCATGGCGCCGGGCCAGAAGTCCTCGGTGGAATACCCCACATCCTCGGGTTTGAGCGGCTGGAGATAGCCTTTTGAGGCGAACTCGGTACCACCCAGGATTTGCAGGCGGACCGCCATCGGCGCTGCATTGCCCAGGAGCGCCGTGCGGAACTTGTCAAGAAGGTCGTTATAGGTGAGGGCTTGTTCCTCGAGCTGGATGTTCGGATAGGTCTTGCGGAAGGTCTCGAAGAAATCTTTGTAGTACTGGCGCAAGAGGTCGGGGTCGCCCTCGAAGACGCCCTGATACCAGAAGGTCAGTCGCCCCTTGTAGTCGAGGGGGGTGACCTTGGCGCAATCGGCCGCCGTGTCAAAATCCTGTGTGCCCGCAATGGAGCGCACATATTCCGGCGACCATTTGCTGAGGTCGACCGGCGCACCGAGCGCCGATGTGGACATCAGCGATGCCATCAAAGCAGTGGCGACAGTGCCGCGCAGGACCGCACTGCCGAGCGTAATCCTCGTCATAGGTATCCTCCCTGTTCTGCATGCCGCCCTGCGCAAAGGCAAAGCGGTCTAGCTCGTTCGACCGCGGGACGCCCTTCTGCTCTATGTATCCCTTCGATCATTTTGTACGTTTTCAGATCGTGGATTGCCTGTCAACGCGTTGGATCGTACATTGTTTGCGGAAACCGTGTGTGATATCGGGCAGGGTATGTATTGATTAGGGGAGCCGGCCTTGGCCGAAATGAGCGATTTCAAAGCGATGCCACCTGTGGGCACTGATCCAATCGGGGCATCCAGCGAGGGCGCCTCGCTTTATGAACTGATCAGGGAAGACATCATTGAGGGACGGCTCGCCGCCAATGAACGGCTTGTGGTTACCGATCTCGCCCGGCGTCACGGCACCTCGACCAACCCCGTGCGCGAGGCCCTGCAGCTCTTGCGCGGGGAGGGTTTTGTCATCTTTCTCCCCAACCGCGGGGCGCGCGTCCGACCCATAGATCAGGATTTTGTCCGGGATATCTATGAAATCGGTGTTCTGATTGAGCCGGCCCTGACGCGATGGTTTGTAAATATGGCGACCGGCGAGGACATCGCCGAACTAGAACGTCTCCAAGGCTTGATTGAAGAGAACAACTTTGCCGACACATTCAGGCACAGCGAGCTGGATACCGCTTTCCACACCGTGATGTACCAGCGGCACTATAACCGCCATGCCGCCGAACTTTGGTGGAAGCATCGCGAAGTGCTCCGAGCCGTGAGCCGGCGTTTCAATTTCACGCTCGCGCGGCGTGCCGCGATCATTCGCGAGCACCGCGAACTCATCGCGCACGTAAAAGCGGGAGAAGCCGACAAGGCGGCCGAACTCGTTTCCCGCCACGTCGAGGGTTCCGGCCGGCATATTCTCGAACAGATGCGTGCGCGCAACGCCGCTCGGGCCGGATAGGAACGAAGGTCCAGTCTCGAACATCGTTAGCCTGACCATTTCAGATAAAGGAAATGAGATGAAAATCACGAGCATTCGGCCGTGGCTGATCAAGTCCGATGCTTCTTATTGGGGAGAGTTCCTGTTCGTCGAAGTGACGACCAACGAGGGGGTGAGTGGCTGGGGAGAGATCACCACCACTACAAGGCTCGCCAACCGCGCTCTCTGCACGATCCTGCGGCAGATCGGTGTGGCCGTGACAGGCGAGGATCCAGCGCGTATCGAGCATCTCTGGCACAAGATTTTTCGCAGCTTTACCTACATGGGCAGCCGCGGCGCCGCCGTCGAATGCGTGAGCGCCATCGATATAGCCCTCTGGGACATTCGGGGCAAAGTCCTCGGTAAGCCGATTTACGAGCTGCTGGGCGGACCAGTGCGGGACGAAATCGCGCTCTACACCCATCCCAACCAGGCCAAATTCACCAGCAAGGAGGCTGTGGTCCGCGAAATTTTAGACATCGTCGAGTCCGGACACACTGCGCTCAAGTTCGACCCGTACCCCCACCAGGGCCGCAGCGCCGATGGCACGCCCCGCGAACAGCGGGACGGCTACCTCGATGGCAGCATGACCCGCAAGGACGAGCGCAAAGCCGCCGAACTCACGGCTCTGATCCGCGAAACGGCGGGGCCCGATGTCGACATTCTCATCGATGCGCATGGCCGCTTCGACGTTCCCACCGCCATTCGCCTCTGTCGGAGCCTCGAGGAAGCCGGCCAGATCGACTGGTTTGAGGAGCCCTGCCCGCCCGAGAGCCTTAGTGCCCTCAAGCAGGTGCGTGAGAAGGTCAGTGCGGCTATCTCGTGGGGCGAGCGCGGCCACACGAAGTGGGATTTCGTGCCGGTCCTCGAGAACAGGCTCGCTGACTACATCATGCCGGACGTCACCTGGACCGGCGGCATTACCGAACTCAAGAAGATTTCTGCCTTATGCGAAGCCTACTACATCCCGGTCTCGCCACATGACGCCGCGGGACCGATCAACGTCGTTGCGGGAGCGCAGGTGATGATGACCGTTCCTAACTTTTACAAACTCGAAACGTCGGAGTGGAACCTGGGCAAATACGATCACCTCATCGACAGACCACTCGACAATTCGAGCGGCAGCCTCAAGCTGACGTCGAGGCCTGGTCTCGGTATTGAGATGAACCGCGACTACCTGCAGGCCTATGAGATTGAGCTGGGCTAGCAACGCCCTATGCCGGCACAGCGTACTGGGCGACAAGCCCCGTCGACCAGAATGAGGATATGTCATGCCAGAAACGAGTGAGGCCGACGAGGCGCTCAATCGGGTGAACACGAACTCTAAGCCGTCCAAGCTTCGCATCACTGACATGCGGGTGGCCGAAATCGTCGGCGCGCCGTTCACCTCAACCCTGCTCAAGATTTACACTAACCAGGGCATCGTCGGACTTGGCGAGGTGCGCGACGGCGCCAGCGCCACCTACGCGCTGATGCTGAAGAGCCGGCTGCTTGGCGAGAACCCTTGCGACACCGACCGCCTGTTTCGCCGGATCAAACAGTTCGGCGGACACGGCCGGCAAGGCGGCGGCGTTTCGGCGATCGAAATCGCGTTGTGGGATCTCGCCGGCAAGGCCTATGGCGTGCCCATCTACCAGATGCTCGGCGGCAGGTTTCGGGACAAGGTGCGCCTCTATTGCGATACCGACGCTACCGTGCCGAGCGGCACCGAGACCGGCAAGCGCCTCAAGCAGCGCATGGCGCTCGGCTTCACGTTCCTCAAGATGGATCTGGGGCTGATGCAGATCGCGGATGTACCCGGTGCGGTCGTGTCTCCTGCCGGCTCACTTGAAGGGTACCGCGTCCAGCCCGGCCGCGGCCCGGTCAAGACTCTTGAAGAGCGGCGCGCCCGCAACGCCGCCTATGATTTGCACAACGTCCCCCACCCGTTTACCGGCCTCCATTTTTCCGACAAGGGCCTTGACCTGCTTGAGCAGTACATTGCCGAGGTTCGCGACGTTATCGGCATGGATATTCCGCTCGCCATCGACCACGTCGGCCACATCTCACTGCAGAACGGTATTCGCCTCGCCAGGCGGATTGAAAAATATGTGCCAGCCTGGCTCGAGGATGTGATCCCATGGCAGTACACCGAGCAGTACCGACAACTGCAGGACGCCACCACGGTGCCGATCTGCACCGGTGAGGACATCTACCTTAAGGAGGGCTTCGAGCCTCTGCTCAAGAGCGGCGGCCTCTCTGTTATCCACCCGGACCTGCTCACCAGCGGGGGCATCCTCGAGACCAAGAAGATCGGCGACATGGCGCAGGACCACGGCGTCGCTATGGCCATCCATATGGCCGAAAGTCCAATCGCCGCAATGGCCGCGGCACATGTAGCGACCGCGACCGAAAACTTCATGGCGCTCGAATACCACTCTGCCGATGTCGACTGGTGGGACGATATCGTCACCGGAATTCCCAAGCCGCTCGTGAAGGACGGCTTTATCACTGTTCCCGACAAGCCGGGCCTGGGGATTGACGACGTCGTCGACGAGGTGATCTCGCAGCATCTCCAGCCGGGTGTCAGCGGCATCTGGCAGCCCACGGGTCACTGGGACAACGAGTATTCCTGGGATCGCACCTGGAGCTGAGGTAAAGAGAACCGAAGATGAAGATCACAGATCTCCGCTGTGCCGTCATCGGCAAGCACCCCATCGTTCGCGTCGTCACCGACAAGGGCCTCTATGGCCTGGGCGAGGTCGAGTACACCAAGCCCTACCTCAAGCCTTTGGTCCTGCATTTTCGCGAGGCGCTGATCGGCGAGGACCCGACCGACGTCGAGCGGGTGATGCTGAAGATCCGTCAACGCGGCTCTTTCAAGCCCTATGGCGCGGCGATAAGCGCTATCGAGCATGCGCTATGGGACATTGCCGGCAAGGCCGCAGGCGTGCCAGCCTACAAACTGCTCGGCGGCAAGGTGCGCGACAAGGTGCGCGTCTACAACGGCTCGGTCCGCCAGAAACGCACGGGCGACCGGCCGGAGGATTACGCCGCTGACGTCAAATGGATGATGGAGCAGCCGCAGAACTTCTTCATGATCAAGCAAGGAATCTCGTTCCACTCCAACATGAAGGACACCATTGAGGGCTTCCACTACGGCGTGACGCAGAAGAAGGCTGGCTATCACGGTGCCATGGATCAAGGCGTGATCAGCGAGCGGGGTTTCAATCACATGCTCGACTGCGTGATCGCGATGAAGGAAGTGCTGGGCGACAAGGTGAGCCTGGCGCTCGACTGCGGCCCGGGCTGGATGCTGCCCGATGCGATCAAGTTCGCTCGCGCGGTCGAGAAGTACAATTTGATGTGGCTCGAGGACATGCTGACTGGGGACTACGTGCCGTGGGTCAATCCGCAGGCCTATCGGGAGCTGACTACCTCCACCTCGACGCCAATCCATACCGGCGAGCAGATCTACCTGCGCCATAATTTCAAGGAGCTGATCGAAACGCAGGCGGTCCGTATCATCGGTCCGGACCCGGCCGATATCGGTGGCATCGCCGAGCTGAAATGGGTAGCCGAGCACGCCCATATGCACTCGATCCTGATGGCGCCGCACGGCACGGCGAACGGCCTGCTCGGTCTGGGCGCGTTGATCAATGTCTGCGCCACCTTGCCCGCCAACTACATCGCCTTCGAATACCCGAGCGCCTCCGATCCCTGGTGGGAAGACCTTGTGATCGGCCTGCCGTCGCAGATCGTGAAGGACAGCATGGTGGACCTGCTGGAAGCGCCGGGGCTGGGCCTCGATATCGACGCAGAGGCAGCCAGGAGGTATCTCAGGGAAGACGATGCGGGCTTCTTTGACTGAACCATCCTTCTTGCGCCACCCTGCACCACGCGAAAGACCCACAGCACAGAACGCACACGAGCTAGGGGGTGTACAACTCAGGCTAACGGCCTATCTCGACGCTCGCGAGCCACCGAGTGACCTCTCGAAGCGTCTCGCCGGCCGGCATCACGGCCGGACCGCCGGCGTCTCGACCAGCAGGCCGCGGGCCCGCTCCATCAGATGGAGCTCCAGCTCGACGAGTTCGGGTGCGCTGAAGGCGAAGGGCTCGGCCCTCACCCCGATCATGCAGTTGCGCAGGCGCCGCTGCAGCGAACCGATCGTCTGCCACTCCAGTCGGTAGAGCGGATAGCCCGTCGGATGGGCCTGCGGGATGACACTGCCGCCGAGCCGTTTGCCCCAATTGTCGTCGTGGCAGGAGGCGCAGGAGAGGTCGAGCTGGCCGATGCGGCTCTGGAACAGGCGCCGGCCGTTGTCGCGAAACGGCGCGAGCCGGGCGTCGGTCGCCGGTATGATTGGCATGCCGCGCGACTGATGCGCCACATAGGCCGTCAGGGCGAGCAACGCGTCAGATTCTGGGGTCAGCGGCTCGGCCTGCTGCCGCTCCGCTCGGCAGGAGTTGATACGCCCGGCAAGGTCGATCGGCCGTCCCATCGCCTCGTCAAAGGCCGGGTAGCGGGTGGCAACGCCGCGCATCGTCTGGGAAGCATGGCCATGGCAGCCGGTGCAGGCGACATCCGCCCTGCCCTCCGCCTGCTGCCAGAGCTGCTCGCCCTGCAGCACCCACAGCATGCCGGGGTTGCTCGTGTCGTCGACCTGCAGCGCCTGCGTCTCCGGCGTCATAAAGTCGAAACCGGAGCGCTTCGCGCTGTCTTCGGTGCCGGCGGCAGAGACGATGCCGCAAATAGCGGCGACACCGAGGGCTGCCAGCCGCCAGAGCGCATGCATCAGTTCACCGTGATCATGGCGGACGCCGTTTGCGTCCTTCCTATGTCGTCGGTCCAGGTGAACCCGACCGTGCCACTCGTCGTGGCAACGAGCGTAAAAGCAATGAACGGATTGGCCGACACCGCTGGAAAGAGATCGGCCGAAAACACCTCCTCGCCGTTGTAGGTGCAGGCGAAGCGGCGGATGATGTCGCGGGGGATGTTGGAGCCGTTCGGGCCGATACGATAGCCGGTTTCCATCGGATGGGCGATCATCGCCTTGATCTGGACGACCTCGCCCTGCCTGGCCACTTTCGGCACATTGACGAGCGCGCGCGCCATTATGAGAGATCCTCGATGCAGGCGGCCAGCGTGACGATGGCGCTCGCCCGGCTCGACCAGAAGCTGCCGTCGCTCATCTCCGCAACGGCCACCACCACCTGAGAGGTCGCGAGCCGGATCCGCGTCGAGACGGTGGCGCGGCCCGTGCGCGGCCCGAGGTGGAAAACCGCGACATTCGCCTCCGGGTTCTTCTCGTTGAAGATCGCGATGCGCCGGACATGGTCGTCCGCGGTCATCGGGCTCTCGGCGGCGACTATGATCCCGACCGCGTTGCCGTTCTCGACCAGGGGTGGCAGATCGAGCCGGACGCGGCCGTCGAGGACGGCGGCTCCCCCGGTGAAGGTCCGGATCGCGTCCTCGAGGCTCGGACGGGCAACAGCCCAGCGCGGCAGACTGATCACCAGCAGACCGGTCATGCCGGCCCGAAGAAACTGCCGCCGTCCGGCCAAGCCTCCGTAAGCTCGAAGCGGGTCTTCGTGCATAATCACCCCTTCAGCGTGGTGAGATAGGCGACGATATCCTCGATATCGGCGCCGCTCAGGATCGGCTTGCTGCGCCAGACTGTGGCGACACGCCGGCCTTGCTCATCCGCGACCCGATAGTAGGAAGGCATGATCGTGTTCGGCACGAGCCGCTTCATGTCGACCACGCGCAGCCGGATCTGGCCTTCCGAAAGCCTTGCCCCGACGCCGGTCAGGTCGGGCGCCAGCGTGCCGTGCAGATGCGCGTCGTGAAACGGGCCGCTGTGGCAGAGCGTGCAGAGGCTGCGCTGCCGGTCCGAGATCAGCGTGGCGCCGCGCGCCGGATCACCCTTGCCGCCGACCAGAGGCTCCATGATCGCATCGCCGGTCACGACATAAGACCCCATCTCCTCGCCGGCAACGGGCGAGGCCGCAAGCTGCAATCCCATAAGAGCGAGGCAAGCCACCCTCATCATCCGAACACTTCACTGGTGATCGTTCGGAACCAGTCCTCCGCATAGGCCGCTTCCAGTTCGCGAACGGAGGGCGGTGCTTCGAGCGGACTGGTGCCGCCCGCACCCTCCACCTCGGCAAGCAGGCCGTCGCGCGGCTGGTAGACGCCGGCGATCGAAATGCCGTAGCCGGGCGCGATCAGGCTGTAGCAGGTGTTGATGAGCTTCGGCTGCCCCGGCTGCCGCTCCCTGACCAGCGCGCTGACCGCCGCGGCGCAGGCTTTTGCCTGGGCGTTGGCGCTGAAGGCGGATTTCGGCATCGCCCCGCCGATCGCCGCGTCGCCGATGACGTGGATCGCCGGCTGCAGGCGGGACTCGAAGGTGACCGGGTCGATCGGACACCAGCCCGTCTGGTCGGCAACACCGGCCAACTGCGCGATCCTGCCCGCACGCTGTGGCGGGATGACGTTGGCGATATCGGCCTTGTGATCGCCGAACTCGGTCACCAGCGTCCTTGTCGCCGTGTCCACTTCCGTCACCCTGCCGCCCGAGGACAGCGGCACCCATTCGATCAGGCCGGGATAGAGCTCTCCCCAGGCCGCTTCGAACAGCCGCTGCTTCGAAAAGGCGTCCTTGGCGTCGAGAATGATCAGCTTGGAGCGTGGCTTGTTGGTCTTGAGGTAATGCGCGATCAGGCTTGCCCGCTCGTAGGGCCCGGGCGGGCAACGGAACGGATTGGCTGGCGCGGAGAGAATGACCACCCCACCCTCCGGCATCGCCGCGAGCTGGTCGCGCAGCAGCAGCGTCTGCGGCCCCGCCTTCCAGGCATGCGGCATGATCTCCGCCGCCGCTTCGTCGTAGCCCGGCAATGCGTCGAAGCGCAGGTCGACGCCGGGCGCCAGCACCAGTCTGACGTAGCCGATGTCAGTACCGTCATCCAGCCGAACGCGCCGGCGCTCGGCATCAACGGCGACAGCGCGCTTGCGGATGAGGCCGATGTCGCCGAACCGGTCATAGCCGAAGGTCTGCGCCTCGATGCCACGCAGCCCTGCTAGCACGGCATTGCTAAACGGGCAGGCCAGATAGGCGCTCTCTGGCTCGATCAGCGTCACGGCAAGGTCGCGATCCAGCTGCTTCAGTGCGCGGGCGCAGCTTGCCCCGGCAAAGCCGCCGCCGACGACGATCACGCGGGGCTGCGCCTGTGCGCGCACCTGCGGCGCGGCAAGGACGGCCGCGGCGACGCTGGCCGCCGCGCCGCCGATCAGGGCTCTACGGCTGGGCATGGCGTGCCGCCTCCGGTTTGGCGAGCCATTCTGCGATGGCGCGCGTCTCCTCCTCGGTAAATCCCCTGGCGATGCGGTCCATGACCGTCGCCTTGCGCTCACCGGAACGGAAGGCTTGCATCTGGGCGACGATGTCGTCCGCCGCGTGCCCGTCGAGCGAGGGGATGCCTGAGCCGAGCGCCGCCGGCCCGTGACAGCCGGTGCACGCCGTCGCACCAGGGGCCGCGTCGGCCCACGCCGACGCGCTCGCCACGAGCCCCGCAAGCAGAACGGGCACGAACGATCGTCTGCCGCGCCTGTTCCTCAAGCGCTTCATGTCATGCGAGGTCATGGTTTTTCAACGGCAGCGTGCGGATGCGCTTTCCGGTAGCGGCGAAGATCGCATTGAGGACGGCCGGCGCGGCGACCGCTATGGTCGGCTCGCCGACGCCGCCCCAGAAGCCGCCGGACGGCAGTATGATCGTCTCCACCTCCGGCATCTCGGCCATGCGCAGAACCTCGTAGCTGTCGAAGTTCTCCTGCTCCATGCGGCCGCCATTGACCGTGCACTCGCCGTAAATGCAGGCGGAAAGCCCGTAGACGAAGGAGCCCTCGACCTGCCGTTCCACCTGTGCGGGATTGACGACATGACCCGGATCGGTGGCCGCCACGATGCGGTGGATCCTGAGCTGCCCGTCGGTGACCGAAACCTCCGCTGCCGCCGCGACATAACTGCCGAAGCCCATGATCTGCGCCAGGCCGCGGTGAACGCCAGCTGCGGGCGGGGTGTCCCAGCCGATCCGGTCGGCAACCGCCTCCAGCACGGCGAGGTGCTTCGGATGCTTGGCCATCAGCTTGCGGCGGAAGGCGAGCGGGTCGACGCCGGCCGCATGGGCGAGTTCGTCCATGAAGCACTCGACGTAGAGCGCGTTCTGGTTGAGGTTCACGCCGCGCCAGAATCCTGGCGGGATCGGCGGGTTGCGCATCGCATGGTCGACAAGCAGATTGTCCACCGAATATCCCAGCGTGCCTTCCGTGCCGGCGAGGACGAGGCCCTGGAAGACCACCGGGTCCATACCGTTCTGCATGCCTTCCGGCCGCACTGCGGCAAGGATCGACTGGCCGGATATGCGCATGTGCAGAGCGGTCAGGTTGCCGTCCGCGTCAAGCGCGCCCGTCAGCCGGCATCGGGTGGTCGGGTGATAGGCGCCGTGCAGCATATCCTCTTCGCGCGACCACATGAGCTTTACAGGCGTTCCCGACACCTGCTTGGCAATGCTGACCGCCTGGCGCACATAGTCCTGGAAGTTGCCGCGCCGGCCGAAGCCGCCGCCGAGATGGATCTTGTGCACCTCGCATTGCTGCACCGGCAGGCCAGCGGCCTCGGCCGCTGCAGCAAGGCTCGCCTCGCCATTCTGGGTCGGCACCCATACCTCGCAGCGCTCCGGCGTGTAGAGCGCCGTCGCGTTCATCGGCTCCATGGTCGCGTGGTTCTGGTAGGGGAAGGCATAGGTCGCCGTGACCGTCCGGCCGGCCGCGGACAGGGCAGCACCGGCGTCACCTTGCTCGGCGCCAATGAAGGCGTCATTTGCGCCAAGCCCCACTTCGAGCATCGCCGCGATCGATGCGCTGGTGACCTGCCTGTTGGGACCTTCGTCCCAGACGACCGGCAGGGCATCGAGAGCGGTCTTCGCCCGCCACCACGTGTCTGCGACAACGGCAACGGCGGTTTCGTCGACCTGAACGACGGTGCGCACGCCGGGCATGCCTGCGACCGCCGCCGCGTCGAAGCTCTCCACCTTGCCGCCGAAATACGGACAGGCCCGGATCGCCGCGTTGAGCATGTTCGGCAGCTTGAGATCAACACCGTAGACCTGGCTGCCGTTGAGCTTGTCGGCCGTGTCGAGCCGCGGCAGCGGCTTGCCGGCTATGGTCCAATCCTTGGGGTCCTTCAGCGTGATGTTGGCGGGCGGCGTCATCCGCGCGGCGGCGGCGGCCAACTGTCCATAAAAGGTGGCGCGATCTGATGCTGCATGCGTGACCACGCCCATCCTCGCAGTGCATTCGCTGGCCGGCACACCCCATTCGGCGGCCGCTGCGGCAATCAGCATCTCGCGCGCAACGGCGCCACCAATGCGCACATACTCGTGCGACTCGCGGATACCGCGGCTGCCCCCGGTCGAGAAATTGCCCCACACGCGGTCGCGTGCGAGGTTCTGGGCCGGTGACGGATATTCGGTCGTGACCTTGGACCAGTCGCAATTCAATTCCTCGGCGACGAGTTGCGCCAGGCCGGTCAGCGTCCCCTGCCCCATCTCGGAACGGGCGATGCGGATGACAACCGTATCGTCGGGCCTGATCACCACCCAGGCATTGATCTCCGGCGCGGTCTCGGCGCCCTCGGCAAGTGCCGGCTTGATGAACGGTACGTTGAATCCGAGGGACATGCCGCCGGCCGTGGAGGCCACGCCGATGACGAAGCTGCGGCGGGAGATGGAAATTATGGCGTTCATGACTGGTCTCCTCAACCGCGCTGCGTGGCTTCGCCGCTTTTGGCGGCCAGCTTGATCGCGGCGCGCACCCGGTTGTAGGTGCCGCAGCGGCAGATATTTGTGATCTCGGCGTTGATGTCCTCGTCCGCGGGGTTCGGGTTCTGCATGAGCAGGCCCGCCGCAGCCATGATCATGCCGGCCTGGCAGTAGCCGCATTGCGGCACATCGAGCGCAAGCCAAGCCTGCTGGACCGGATGTGAACTGTCTGGCGAAAGCCCTTCGATGGTGGTGATTTGCTGGTCCGGCTCGACCGCGCTCACCGGAAGTACGCAGGAGCGCGTGGCGACGCCGTCTATATGGACGGTGCAGGCGCCGCAGGCGGCAACGCCGCAACCGTACTTCGTCCCGGTAAGCCCGATCTGCTCGCGGATCACCCACAGCAGCGGCGTATCCGGATCGACCTCGATGTCACGGGGCGTGCCGTTGATGATCAATCTGGCCATTGTGCAATCCTTTCGATCAAAGGCTGGCGAGGACCGCCGTCCGGATGCCGCGCGGCATGGCCTGGCGGCAAAGACCGGAAGTCCGGGCTAGCGACGAGGCCAAGTTAGGCGGAAGCTGTCGCAGAACCTTGTCCCGACCACCGGCAGTTCATCGCAAGCTGTCGCGGGCGCTGCGCCCTGATACATTTCGTTACACTTCTCACGCTTTGTTGATGCCGCGCGAGATTGCCGCCGTGGCGCAGAAGGTGATCATCCGTGTAGACGCAAACCAGATATCGTCGATACTGGCCGACTATTCAGCGGCGGCTTTGGAGCATTGTATGGAAGCGGCGCAGCACATCGCGGTCGTCGACGACCACAGGGATATCCGCGACCTCGTCGGGAAATACCTCACCCAGCAAGGTTATCGCGTCAGCGTCGCCGACAGCACGGCCGCGCTCAAGCGGCTGCTCGACCGCAGCCTGCCCGATCTTATCGTCCTCGACGTCATGATGCCTGGCGAGGACGGCATTGCCGCCTGCCGGCACGTGCGCGGGACGGTCGACGTTCCGATCATCTTTCTTACCGCCATGGCCGAGGAGATCGACCGGATCGTCGGCCTCGAGATCGGGGCCGACGACTACCTGACGAAGCCGTTCAATCCGCGGGAACTGCTGGCGCGGATTAAGGCCGTGCTCAGGCGCGTCCACAGCCTGCCGCCGCAGCGCGGTCGTCTCAAATCGAATGCGCTGCGGTTCGACCGCTGGACGCTGAATGTCGGCCGCCGCGAGCTGGTCGGGCTCGACGGCGTGGCGGTCGCGCTCAGCACGGCGGAATTCCGCCTTCTCACCGCCTTTATCGAGCATGTCGGGATCGTCCTCAGCCGGGATCAGCTGCTCGACCTCACGGTTGGGCGCTCGGCCGACGGTTTCGACCGGGCCGTCGACAACCAGGTGAGCCGGCTGCGCAAGAAAATCGAGGCGGACCCGAAGAGTCCGATGCTGATCAAGACGCACTGGGGCGGCGGCTACTGCTTCACCGCCGAGGTGGCCCCGGCATGATGCTGTTGTGGAGACGCAGCCTGGCGGCCCGCTTCCTCATGCTGGTGCTGCTTGCGCTCGCCCTGTCGCAGGCTATCACTTTCCTGATCTCGTGGGACGAGCGCGGACAGGCCCTGCACGCGGCGGCCAAGGGCGAGTTCGTCAGCCGCACGTCCTCGCTTGCGCTTCTGCTGGACACCACGCCGCCCTCGCTTCGGCCCGATATCCTCAACGTCAGCGGCACGGCCTATACGCGTTTCTGGACCTCGGACGGCGGACCGAACAATCCCCTCGCCTGGCAACAGGAAGCCTTGACCCAGCTCGCCAGGCCGCTGCCCGGGATTGCCGGGAAGTATGCCGCCTACGTGAACGGACAGGCCTCGAGCGCAGTCGATGCCGCCGACCCTTCCGTGCCGCCGCGCATGGTGGATTTGTCCGGCAACGGCAGGCCTTTCTCTCGGCCGGCCAAGTTTCTTTATATGGACGCCGCCCCAAACGGCATGGGCCTTTCCGTCCGCCTCGATGACAGCACCTGGCTGAATGCGGCCTACGCGAAGGCAATGCCGAACGCCTTCTGGACGACGCAATCGGCGATATCGCTCGCGCTCACCGCACTCATCCTGTCCGCCATAGCGATTTTCGGGGCGCAGGCAATCGCGCGTCCGCTGCGACGGCTCGCCAATGCCGCTGAACTGTTCGGCCGCGGCGAGGCCGTGCCGCGGCTGCCGGAATCAGGGCCGGACGACATCCGCCAGACCGCCGAGGCGTTCAACCGCATGCAGGAGCGCCTGCAGCGCTTCGTCGAGGACCGCACGCGCATGCTGGCGGCAATCAGCCACGACCTGCGAACACCGCTGACCTCGCTCCGGCTGCGCGCGGAGTTCGTCCAGGATCACGATCTCCAGGAAAAGATGCTGAACACCATCGAGGAAATCCAGACGATGACGGAAGCGGCGCTCGCCTTCGCGCGCGAGGACGCCGCGGTGGAGGAGACGCGAACCGTCGATCTTTCGGCGCTGGTCGGCAGCCTTTGCGACGATCTGGCAGAGCTGGGCCAAAACATCACCGTCAGCGACGGGCCCAAGGTGCTGTATCGCTGCCGGCCGGACTCCCTGCGCCGGGCCATCCGCAACCTCGTCGAAAATGCCGTGCGCTACGGCGAGCAGGCCAAGGTGAGCCTGGTCAGGAGTGCCGACAGCCTGGACATCATGGTCGAGGACTCCGGACCCGGTATTCCGCCAGGCGATATGGAACAGGTTTTCGCCCCCTTCTTCCGCCTGGAGCAGTCGCGCAACCGGGAGACCGGCGGCGTCGGGCTCGGCCTGTCAATTGCCCGCGCCATCGCCCGCCACCACGGCGGCGACATCGTTCTGGAAAACCGGAGCAGCGGCCTTCGCGCGGTCATCAGGCTGCCGCTGATCGACATGGCCAAGCAGCTTGCCCCGGCGCCTGTGCCTGAGACGCACCCTCCGACCGGACTGCAGTCCTTGCCGGTCTGACCGAAACCCATCCCGCGATCGGAACTCCCGCGCTGTCGCGCCACGATCGATCAATGTCGTCGCAACGAAGGGAAAGTCGCCACCCGCATCCTCCCGATCGCCTTCCTTAACCCAGCCACCGCCCTCGCCGGTGAGAGGCCGGTCCTGCCGGAATCTTCCGGCCACCAGCAAGCCCCTTCCCTTAACGCCCCGCAGAGGTCCTCCGATGAGCCATTCACAAGCCACGACACGCAGCCACGCTGTCTCCGCTGGAGTTGCGACCGCATCCCCGGCGATGTCCATCACGCGAGCGCGTGCGTTCCTGGCTGCGCTCTTGGCCGCCGCCGGCCTGCTGATGCCGGACGCCGCTTCCGCGCAGCAGGCGGACGGCGAGCGGCTGTTCCGGCAGCGCTGCGGGGCCTGCCACGGCCTGGAGCCCGGCCAGAACAGAGCCGGTCCGCATCTGTCGGGCGTCATCGGCCGCACGGCCGGCAGCGTCGAGGGCGCCCGCAATTCGGCCGCGCTGCGAGAGTCGGGTATCGTCTGGGACGGCGGTACCCTCGATACCTTCCTCGAGGCGCCACGCCAGATGGTTCCGGGCACGTCGATGACAGTGGGAGTTCCCAACGCCGCCCAGCGCGCCGCGATCATCGGCTATCTGGAAGGTGCGGTCGCGCAATAGTGACCGCTGATGAACCAAAGGTGCGTGCGTAGCCCTGTTCAATCGACCTGCCCAGAGTATCCGCGAAGCTGTGAGTACCGGCGGATCTGCTCAGGGGTAAGCAATTCGGCCATCTCGAGATGATAGCGCAGGTGCGCTGCCCGTAGCGCACCTTGCAGGTCGGCGATGGTTTTTGTCATCTCAGCCAGGTGCGCCGACGTTATTTTCCGTTCGGAAAACAAGCGGTCCAGTTCGGTCTCTTTCTCGATGATGCGTCTTCCGAGCGGGATGGTTTCCGCCTTCATCTGATCCAGCAGCGTCTTGGTCCGCGACGCCTGTTCATCTGTGACGCCAAGGGCATCCCGCAGTTCGAGGACATGTGACGGACCCGGATAGGAGTTGAGTTCGGCCGCCAGCGCCAGACCCATCCCTCGCCCGGCCAAAAGATCAGCCATCTGCTCGCCCGAGAGCGCTTTCACGCGGCGTTTCTCCATCCCGGAATAAGAGGAAGTGGCTGGATCCTTTCCTTCAGCGGCCTTGTGATGGTTGATGCTGCCATGCTGCTGTGCCAGCCCGTGAGGGACGGCAAGAAAAGTCAGCATGAGGGACAGCACGGCAATGGGGATGCGGTTCATCGAGCGATCTCCGGCGTTTCGTCTTGCGACGTTTGACACGGCCGCGGGAACTGAAACATGATTGCGATCATGTCTGAACTCCTCTTCGAGCGATTCCTCGAACTCGCGGAACGCGAGCAATCTCTCCCTGCCGGCAGCGTCCTGTTTCGTATGGGCGACCCGGTCTTGTCGCTCTTCCTGGTCACCGCAGGAGAACTGCGCCTTGTCCGGGCACTTCCTGACGGGTTCCAGCTGACGTTGCAGCGTGCCAGCTCTGCTTCGATCCTGGCCGAGGCTTCGCTGTTTACGGATCGATATCATTGCGACGCCTTGGCAACCGAGGAATCGACGGTGCGCGCCGTGTCGATCACCAGGGCCAAGGCGGTGCTCGAAAGCGATCGCGCGCTGGCCTCCTCACTGCTGCGACACTTGGCGGGCGAGGTCCACCGGACCCGAACGCGGGCCGAGATATTATCCCTGAAATCCGTCGCGGCGAAAGTTAGTGCCTGGATGGCATGCAACGGCGGCGTCTTGCCGTCCAAGGGACGCTGGCATCACGTTGCGTCGGAGATCGCCGTTACGCCGGAGGCGTTTTATCGGGAGCTTGCCCGTCGGCGATGATGTGCCGCCACAATGCGGCTCATCGTGCGGACGATTCCCGCCGCGCAAAGACGCGGTTCAGTTCGTCGTGGCGACGGCGCATGTCCTCCGGCCAGCGCGACTTGATATAGGACAAGGCCGCGATGATATCGGCGTCGGTCAGGAGTCCCCCGAAAGCTGGCATCCGCGTTTTGTAATCCGTGAGGTTGGCGGCTTCGGCGACGCCGAGTTTCGTTATCCTGAACAGCAGTGTGTCCGGGTGGTGCCAGGTGTGACCGCTTTCGTCGTGGGGCGGGGCCGGAAGGAATCCATCCTTGTCCTGCGCTTTCCAGCCCGGTTGACCTTCGAGGTTCTTGCCATGGCAAGAGGCGCAATGCACTACGTAAACGGCCTCGCCGCGCGCGATGACACCCGCATCGTCGGGCTTGAGGATCCCGCCCGACTTGCCGCCGAAAACAAGAACCACGCAGACCGCCACCAAGGCGGCGAGAGCAAGCGCCAGCGCCAGCTTTCCAGTCACCCTACGATCCACTGTGTCACCGCATCAACGACCGAGTTCGGTCCAGTTGACGCCGCCGTCGGTGCTGGCCAGGATATCACCTTGGTGAGACGCCACGAATATCCGATCCTTATCGGCCGGATCGACCGCGAGATGCAGCAGGATTCGGTCACTCAAGCCGCTGGAAAGAGGCGCGAAGTTCAGAGCAGCCTCCGCGGATCGGACAAGTCCTCGTCCCACCACGAACGCGTAGACGGAACCGTCGGCCGTCACCTCAACGAGACTGACGGGCGCGCCATCAATGACCGTTTCCCAGACCAGGCCTCCATTCCTACTGACCGACAGACCTCCTTCAGTCGCGGCGTAAATCGTGTCGGCGTCCTTTGCCGATGCGGCGAGGTCGATCAGCTTTTCGGGCAGCAGTCCCACCACCGACCATGTCTTCCCTGCATCGCGGCTCACCTGTAGGCCGCCGTAGGCGCCGTAGAGAACCTGAGGATCGGCCGAGCTGACCGTCATCTGGTGAAAGTCGACCGGGCCGTTTGCTCCCGGCGCGACCTGCGTCCAAGTCGCGCCGTTGTCGGTGGAGGCGATGAATCCGAGATTGCCCCCACCCGCTGGGTGCCCGCTGGCGTAGAGCGACCTCGGGTCGGATGGGTCCGGCGTGAAGCCCATAAAATCCTGCACCGGCGAAATGAGCTCTGCCTTTCCATCCGGCCCGGAGCGGAACAGCCCATGGTGGGTCGCGATCAGGAGCTTGCCGGAATTCTCCCTATCTACGGCCAGCCCGTGGATGTGCGTATGCTCCTTCAGTTGCGAAACGGAGACGGCCTCGGCTCCTGCAGCCGATCCGGTCGAGGTGGCCGCAATCAGACTCGCTACGAGAATTCCCAGGAGTTGTTTCATCTCGTCGCCTCCAACTTCGCCCTAAGCATCATGACGGGCATGATATCAGGACCGGGATTGCGGTGCATCCGACAAGTCTGCGCAGCCCAGCCCGCCGCTGACCGACGCGGCGCTGGGCCGCGCAATTGCGCCGCCGGTGTTACGCCGCCTTGTTCGGACATCGGCCGCATAGACTGTCTGCGAAATTTTCCGACATCGGGTTGATTTTGCAACCCGCGGCGCTGGTCCGGATCACTTGATACCGGTGACCGTGATGCGTCCGTTGACGCGGTCGGCTGTGAACTCGATCGCCTGACCCGTTTTGACTTTATCGAGCATGCCCTGCTCCGCGACGACGAACACCATCGTCATCGCCGGCATGTCGAGATTGGTCAGCGGCTCATGTTTGATCGTCAGCTTCTTCTGCTTGGCGTCGACTTCGGCAACGACGGCCGCAAAGCAGCGGAAACAACGCGCTCGAGGTCGGGGCAATCGACAGGCACGGCATGGGCCGGCGCGCAATGGACTTCGCAGCTTTTCTCGCTGGAATTCTTGGTACCGTGATCGTGCTCTGACATGTCTGAGTCGTCGGCAGCGGCGGCGTGGTCGTGACCGCTCATCTCGTGGTCTTCGGCAGGGAGATTCATGCCCGCGTCGCTGTGAAACCCCGTGGCATTGGCTGTGGCAAACAAACCGGGCTGAAGGGCCGACATGACCAGGAACACGACCGCCAGCAGTGCTCGGAGCGGTATGTTTGCCAAGGTCGAGATTCGACCAGGTTTCCTCATCGTGCCCTTCGGACAATTGTTCGTCTGATTTGTCAAGACAACCTGCGCCCATGTTTCGCCTAGCGGAACGAGCTTCAGGGTTGCACATCGATCACGACCATCAGCCCGCCACCCCCCTTCTCCTCGACATTGTTGTTGGTCGTATGATGCCCGATATGGCAGTGGATCAGCCATTTGCCCGGCCGGCGTGCCTGCCAGACAACATCGTAGCGCTGCCCTGGTCCGACATTGACGGTGTCGGCAAGGAAACGTGCGGACTCCGGGATCGTCTCGCCATCGCGAGCGACGACCTCGAACGGACCGCCGTGGATGTGCATCGGATGGATGAAGCCGTTGTTGGTACCGATGAAGCGCACTTTCAGAGTTTCGCCGACCTTCATTCTGATCGTGTCCGTTGACGGATAGGCGCGGCCGTTGATGGTGAAATAGTTCGGCTGTCCGCCGTCCATCGGCATCGACGGAAAAGTCAGGCCCTCCCGCATCAGCCATTCCTGAAGCTGGATAACATAGTCGTGGTCTGCCGCAATCTCATCCTGGGGATTGGCGGGATCGATGATGAGCGCGCCGTAGAGTCCGAGCGCCTGCTGGCGATCTACATGGTCATGCGAGTGATAGAAGTAGGTTCCCGACTGGCCCGCCGTGAATTCATATCGGTAGCTGCCGCCGGGCGGGATTGGCTCCTGCGTGATCTCGGCCGGGCCATCCATTTCGTTCGGCAGGATCAACCCGTGCCAGTGCAGGGTCGTGCTCTCCGGCAGGCGGTTCGTGACATTGATCCGCACCCGGTCGCCTTGCCGGATATGCAGCCGTGGGCCCGGAACCTGACCGTTGATCGCATAGGCGTCGACTTTCACGTCCGGCAGGATCGCCCAGCGGATGACCGAGGTTTCCAGGTCGAACACCTTCACCCCATTCTCCATCCTGGCCTGCAGTTCCCGGTCGCCGCGAACCTCCAGGCCATGGCTGGCCGTGATCAGGCGAGGATGCACGGCGGCCATGTCCAGCATCGCTGCAGCCGGCGTGTCGCGGTCCATGATCATGCCGGGCGGCATGATGGCGCCGCCTACGTCTCGCGCGCTGAGGGTGAGGTTCACCCAATTTGCCGGAGCGACCATGCCCAGCGCCAGCGCGAGCACGGACACGCCGCCGACGGCCGCAAGCTGCGGCACAGTTGCATCCGGTTCCATGCCGTGACCGCCATGAGAACCACGCGCCCCCCCATTGCCATGGGAGGGGCCATGGCCGGATCCATGATAGCCGGCCCCGGGGTTACCGCCTGCGTTGCCATGTCTGGGGTTGGCATGTTCGTCGAGGCGCGCGTGAGCGTGACGGAGTCCCGCTGCCTCGGCTTCCGCGCCGCCATGCGCGTGCTCGCGACTGCCTTCCCTTGCCTTTTCGAATTCCGGTTCGCGTTCGGTCATCAGCCCGTGCTTCAGGCCACGGACCACCATCCACACGTTGGCAGGATATGCGGTGATGAATCCAACGATCACACCGAACGACATCACGCCCCAGAACAGCAGCTCGGTCGGTTCCATGGCCCGCATGTCGCTGCCCATCATCAGGAAACTCATGACCGGCGCCATTCCCGCCATCATGAAATTCATGCTGATGAACTCCGGCATGAAGCTCTTGCGGACATTCTCCCAATAGGTGCCGCCCATCATCGATTTCATGAACAGCGACTGGAAGATGAACAGGCCGAAGGCGAATCCGGCAACATACTCGACGATGAGATCGATCCACATCGGCAGCCCAAGCGCGGCGGTGATTGCCGCCGCGAGGATGATGCCGGTGGCGTCTCCGGCGACGCAGTGGATCGTCGAGCCGACGCCTTGCTTCCAGAGCGGCTTCGTGAACGCCTCGTGTTCGCCCGGCCGCGGCTCCGTGTCGGCCAGCACGTAAATCAGCAGCCCCAGCGGCCCCATATAGAGCGTGACCAGGATGAAGCCCCATTTCATCACCACGGGTTCGGGGTTGTTGCGGAACTGATCCCACGCCACGTAAGCCGTGCTGAGGGCCGCTAGAACGAACCAGACTGCAAGAAAGTAGTCGACGGGCTGTACGAACACTGCAGAACTCCTGTCGGTTTTCTCTCCACTGACCGAGAGCGACGGACTGTTTCGGCCGCCTCCTTGAACGCGCCGCGTCATAGGCCACCCCACTACTTCCGGAGATGGTGTTGCCGGCGAAACCACGCGATAAGCCTTCCCGTTGCTGGAAGGTCAAGAGTTGCCGTCCAGCTATGGCCGATCCGTCGTTTCCAAGAAAGTCACCGAGAATGAGTTCCACGGGCGTTCTCTGCTGCTTGACTCTCCGCTTTTTTCGCGGCACTTTCATCAATAGGTCAGACCAAATTACCGATCCGAGATCCAGCCGGACGATTCTGTTGAAGTAGAACTGGGTGACAATGCCGATCCAGGCCGTTGAACCGCGTCGACTTTACCGACAGATCGCCGATCAGCTCAGGCAGCTGATCGACGCCGGCGAGTTCGCAGTCGGCGATCGCCTGCCGACCGAGCGCGAACTGGCCGATCAGCTTGGCATCTCCCGCCCGACTGTCCGTGAAGCGCTGATCGCCCTCGAGGTCGAGGGGCGGATACGCATTCGCGTCGGCTCCGGCATCTACGTCACCGACCGGCCGCGTGCCGAGGTTTTGACCGCAGAGATGGATGAAGGCCCGTTCGAATTGTTGCGGGCGCGCGAGTTCCTCGAAGGGGCGATCGCCGCCGAAGCCGCCCTCCATGTTCGGCCGATCGACATCGAACATATGGACGACGTGCTGCGCCGCATGGAGGACATACTTCACCCGACCAAGATGACGATCGCGCTCGACCGCGAGTTCCATACGATGGTGGCGGGCATTCTCGGAAACGCCGTCCTGGTGCGCTGCATCGGCGAGCTTTTCGACCAGCGCATGAACCCATATTTCGAACGACTGTCGAGTTATTTCGAGAACAGGGATTCCTGGCGGACCGCCGCGGAGGAGCATCGCGCGGTGCGCGACGCGATCGCGGCGCGCGAGCCCGAACGGGCCAAGGCCGCCATGCAGGAACATCTGCGTCAGTCTCAACTGAGATTCTCACGCAATTTCGGTGAGAAATCCGCGGCCAGGGAGGTCGCGGGATAGGAGTCGGCCGACCGGGAGGATCCTGTCGGCACAGTCAAATCCAATCAGGGAGGAATATGATGTTGAGAAAGTACGCCGTTCTGCTCGGCACGATCGCCGCAATCGCTCTGCCCATGGCTTCGGCCTCTGCACAAACCGCGCTGAAATGGGCTCACGTCTACGAAACGTCCGAACCCTTCCACACCGAGTCCGTGTGGGCGGCAGAAGAGATCAAGAAGCGCACCGACGGCCGCTATACAATCGACGTCTTCCCGGCCTCGCAGCTCGGCAAGGAAGCCGACATCAACCAGGGGCTGACCCTCGGCACCGTCGACATCATCATCTCCGGATCGAGCTTCGCCGCCCGCGAATTCCCGCCGATCGGCGTGACTTACTTCCCGTTCACTTTCCGCGACGCCGATCATCTGCTCGCTTACACCAAGAGCGACAAATACAAGGAGTTGACCGGCGGCTACGAAGAAGCGTCCGGGCATCACATCACGGCGACCACCTACTACGGCACCCGTCACACGACCTCCAACCGGCCGATCGAAAAATGCGCCGACATGCAGGGCCTGAAGATCCGAGTGCCTGATGTGCCGGCCTATCTCGCCATGCCGCGCGCCTGCGGCGCCAACACCGCGCCGATCGCCTTCGCCGAGGTCTATCTCGCCTTGCAGCAGGGCACGGTGGAAGCGCAGGAAAACCCGCTGACGACCATCGACGCCAAGAAGTTCTACGAAGTGCAAAAGCATATTATCCTGACCGGACACATCGTCGACCATCTCAACACGATCGTTTCGCAATCGCGCTGGTCGCAATTATCGGACGAGGACAAGGCGATCTTCACCGAGGTGATGCAGGAAGCCGCCGCACGAGCGACGAAGATCATCGTCGATCGCGAGAAGGCCCTGGTTGAGACCTTCAAGGAGCGCGGTCTCACCGTCACCGAAGTCGATCGCGTCGATTTCGAAAAGAACGTGATGGAGAAGGTGACGTTCGAGGAGTTCGGCTACCGCAAGGAAGACTGGGAAGCGATCCGCGCCGTCAAGTAACCCGTATCAATCCGGGCCCGGCGCGACATGCGCGCCGGGTCTGTTGAGCCCGCTCTCCCAACGGTGTCAGGAGCTTGCCGATGACCCAAGAGGTCCACACCCAGGTTACCCCCGAAGAACTGGCGCATGCATTCGAGGAAGAAACCGCGCCCGTCGATCTGTCGCGGTACGCGGTGGAAGACTGGGTCACGCTCGCCGTGTTCTGGGGCATGTCGTTCTGCGTGTTCCTGCAGTTCTTCACGCGCTACGTCATGAACAACAGTTTTGCCTGGACCGAGGAGATCGCCATCAACTGCCTCGTCGTCGTGGTCTTCCTGGGCTCGGTCATGTGCACACGCACCACGCGCCACATCCACGTCGATGTGCTTTATCATTATCTCCCCGCTGGGCTGGGGCGCTACCTGGCGCTCGCGGTCAATCTGATTACCATTTGCTTCTTCGCCTATATGTCCTGGCTCCTCTGGCGCTATGTCGGGATCGTCCACCGCGAGCGGATGGTCACCATCAACCTGCCGCGCAACGTCGTCTTCTACGCCGTCTTCGCCGGTTTCGTGCTGATGATGCTGCGCGCCATACAGGTATTCATCGGCAACATCCGCCGTGGCTACTCGGCGCTGGAGCGCCCCGCCGCGTTCGACGGACTGGGGGAATAGGCCATGCTGCTTCTGATCGGAGCCTTTCTCGTCCTGATGCTGGTCGGCGTGCCCGTCGCTGTGTCGATGGCGGTGTCGTCGCTGCTCTATCTCGTCTTCTATGGCGTGGCGCCCGACATCATTGCCGCGCAGCGCATGATCGCCGGTGTCGAGAGCTTTCCGCTGCTTGCCGTGCCGTTCTTCATCTTCGCCGGCAATCTCATGAACATCGCCGGCGTCACCGGGCGGATCTATTCCTTCGCGCTGGCGCTAGTCGGCTGGATGAAGGGCGGTCTCGCCCAGGTGAACATCGTCGGATCGGTGGTCTTCGCCGGCATGTCGGGCGCAGCCCTTGCCGATGCCGCCGGTATCGGCACCATCGAGATCAAGGCCATGCGCGACCACGGCTATCCCGTGGAGGCGGCCGTCGGCGTCACCGCGGCGTCCTCGACGCTCGGTCCGATCTTCCCGCCGTCGCTGCCCTTCGTCATCTACGGCATGATGGCCAACGTCTCGATCGGCGCGCTGTTCATGGCCGGCATCCTGCCCGGCGTCGTCATGACGGTGCTGATGATGGTGACGGTCGCGATCTTCGCCCATCGCCGGGGCTGGGGTTCGGACACGCCGTTCAAATTGAATCGGCTCGCCGCCGCCTCGATCGAGGTGGCCGTCGTATGCTGCTTTCCGCTGGCCGTTTATGCCCTTGTCGAGATGGGACTGTCGCTCAATATTGCCGTTGGCATCGCGCTCGTCGTCCTGATCGCCTGCGACTGGTATTTCGATTTCTCCGCCGTCATGGCGCTCATGACACCCATCATCCTGATCGGCGGCATGACCATGGGCTGGTTCACGCCGACCGAAGCGGCCATGGCCGCCGTCATCTGGTCGTTGTTTCTCGGGCTTGTGCGCTATCGCACGATGACACTCGCAGCCTTGGCCAAGGCCAGTTTCGACACGATCGAGACGACCGCGTCAGTCCTCTTCATCGTCACAGCAGCGTCGATCTTCGCCTGGTTGCTCACGGTCAGTCAGGCGGCGCAGCTCTTCTCGGTCTTCATCACATCGCTGACCGAAAACAAATGGGTGTTCCTGATCCTGGTGAACATCCTGATGCTGGTAGTCGGCTGTTTCCTCGACACGATCGCCGCTATCACGATCCTTGTCCCGATCCTCCTGCCGATCGTGGTCCTCTACGGGATCGATCCTGTGCATTTCGGTCTGATCATGACGCTTAATCTGATGATCGGTCTCCTCCATCCGCCGCTCGGCATGGTGCTATTCGTCCTCTCGCGGGTCGCCAAGCTGTCGGTCGAGCGCACGACCATGGCAATTCTGCCCTGGCTCGTTCCGTTGATCGTCGCGCTGATCCTGATCACCTTCATCCCCGCCGTCACGCTGTGGTTGCCGACGCAAATGGGACTGATCCGATGATCGATAGCGCAGTCGCCGCGACGCTGTTCGGCCCCGAGGATCTGCGCGTCGTCGAGCATCCGCTCGGCCCGCTCGCGCCGGGGATGGTGCGCGTGCGCTTCGGCGCAGGCGGCATCTGCGGTTCCGACCTGCACTATTTCCGCCATGCGCGAACCGGCGATTTTGTCGTCAGATCGCCGCTCGTGCTTGGCCACGAGGTCGCCGGCGAAATCGTCGAAATCAGCGCGGACGCGCCCGGACTTGCCGTCGGTGATCGCGTGGCAGTCAACCCGTCGCGCTGGTGCGGACACTGCGCGCGATGCGCCGAGGGCCGCGCCAATCTCTGCGAAAACATCTATTTCATGGGCTCGGCTTCGAAAACGCCGCATATGCAGGGCGGTTTTGCCAGCGTGTTCGATGCCACGCCGGCGCAATGCGTCAAGGTTCCGCATGCTATCGCCTATCAGGCAGCGGCACTCGCCGAACCGCTCGCCGTCAGCCTGCACGCGGTGGCGCGGGCCGGCGACATTGCCGGCCGCAACGTCATACTGTTCGGCGCCGGCCCGATCGGGCTCCTGACAATGCTCGCCGCCGGGCTCAAGGGATGTGGCGAGCTCATTGTCGTCGACATAGCAGAGGCGCCACTCGCCTTCGCCAGCAAGCTTGGAGCGAACAGGACGATCGACCTGTCCAGCGGCGACGAGGAGCTCAAAGCGCTCGCGTCCCACGGGGCGATCGATGTCGCGTTCGAGATTTCAGGCACGGCAGCGGGCCTCGCGGCGGCGATCGCCAGCGTTCGGCGCGGCGGCACGGTCGTTCAGGTCGGCAATCTGCCGGGTGGTCAGATCCCGGTGGCGGCCAACGCGGTGATGGCCAAGGAAATCAATCTGAACGGCACGTTTCGTTTCGACGAGGAATTCGATCAGGCGGTCGATCTCATCGTCGGCGGGGATATAGACGTCCTGAAGCTGGTGACCGCCGAACGCCCCCTCTCCTCGGCCCGCGATGCCTTTCGCCTGGCCGCCGACCGCTCGCAGAGCGTCAAGGTGGTGCTGACCGCCGACTGAGGAGTTTTTTCCCGGAGCCTCCCACCAGCTGTTGTCAACCGTTGCAGTCTCAGCGCGCCGGCCCGGTTTCCTTCCTGTCCGCCTGCTTACGCGCCCGCGCAAACTGCAGCCCGGCAACGCCGGCGGTCGCAGCGAGCGCCAGGCCGATCGGAATGAGGCTCGAGGGCTGGTCGGCCTTTCTGAGCACCGCCACCACGTCATATCCAACCTCCAGCCCGATGCGCTTGGCGTAGGATCCGAAAGCGACATTGCTGATCATCAGCGCGTCGCCCGCTTGCGTGATGGTGAGACCGATGTCGCGCAGCCGCTTCAGCGGTTCGCCCGGCTCGCCGAGTGGCACGTTGACCGTTTTGCGTACATCTTCGCCCATGAGGTCGACCCCCTCGACGACGAAATTGATGCGGCCGTCGGCCGGCGTCTGCCCCACCGCCGACAGGAACTCGCTCGCCGGCAGTTCTTGGTAAGGCGGCGACACCTGATTGAGCCACCAGTCCGGTCGAAACAGTGTGAAGCAGATGAGAAGCAGGGCCGCACTTTCCCACAGGCGGCTTTTCGTCACGAACCAGTTCATGGTCGCGGCCGAAAACAGCAGGATGGCGATCAACGAAACCGTCGCCACCCAGATCGTCTGGGGCCAGGTGTCGACTCCGATCAGCAGGATCGCCGGATTGAAGATGAAGACGAACGGCAGGATCGCCGTGCGCAGCGAATAGAGCGCGCCCTGGAAGCCGGTGGCGATCGGGTCTTCCTTGGAAATCGCCGCCGCAGCGAAGGCCGCCAGCCCGACGGGCGGGGTGATGTCGGCCATGATGCCGAAGTAAAAGACGAACAGGTGGACCGCGATCAGCGGGATTGGCAATCCGGCCTGTGCGCCGAGATCGACCACGACCGGCGCCATCAGCGTCGCGACCAAGATGTAGTTTGCGGTCGTCGGAATACCCATGCCCAGCACAAGACTGATCGCGGCGATGAGGATCAGCATCAGGATGACGTTGCCGCCGGAGATGAACTCGACGAGTTCCGTCATCATCAGGCCGAGACCGGTCAGTGTGATCGTGCCGACGACGATGCCGGCGGTGGCCGTGGCGATACCGATACCGATCATATTGCGGGCGCCGAGCGCCAGCCCCTCGATCAGGTCGTCCCAGGCAGCACGCAGCGAAGCCATGAGGTTTTCATTGCGGAATATCGCCATCAACGGCTTGCGGGTGGCGACGATACCGAGGATGGACAGGGTCGCCCAGAACGCCGAAAGGCCTGGCGACATCTGCTCGACCATCAGGCACCACAGAAGCACCGCGATCGGGATGAGGAAATCGAGCCCGGTCCGCGTGACGTCCCAGGCGCGCGGCAGTTCCAGGATTGGCGCGTTCGGATCGTCAAGTGCGAGGTCCGGATAGCGCGAGGAATACCAGACCGAGGCGACGTAGAGAGCTGCGCCGGCGATTGCGAGCACCGGCGGCGCGGCCCCACCGAAGACAGCCTGGATAGCAACGATGCCGTAATAGACGATACAGACGGCGAGAACGCTACCGGACAGTCCCAGCCCCATCCGTAACATCCGTTCTCGTGCCGGCGTCGGACGCTGCGGGATCGTCTTCAAACCCACCTTTATCGCTTCGAGATGAACCATGTAGAGCAGCGCGAGGTAGGAGAAGACCGCCGGCAACAGCGCGTGCTTGACGATCTCCGAATAGGGAATGCCGACATATTCGACCATCAGGAAGGCGGCCGCGCCCATGACCGGCGGCATGATCTGGCCGTTGATCGAGGCGGAAGCCTCGATGGCGCCCGCCTTGACGCCGGAAAGCCCGGTGCGCTTCATCAGCGGGATGGTGAAGATGCCGCCTGAAACCACATTGGAGACGGACGAGCCGGACACGACGCCGTTGAGAGCCGATGAGACCACGGCAACTTTCGCCGGGCCGCCGCGCAGATGGCCGAGCAGCGCGATGGAAATCTGCATCATCCAGTTGCCGGCGCCTGCCCTTTCCAGAAGGGTACCGAAAAGGACGAAGAGAAAGACGAAGCTCGTCGACACGCCAAGTGCAATCCCGAAGACGCCTTCGGTGGTCAGCCATTGATGGTTGAGAAACTTGTTGAGCGATGCGCCGCGATGCTGAATCACGTCCGGCATGTACTGGCCGGCAAAGGTGTAGAAGATGAAGACACATGCCACCACCACCATCGGAAGGCCGAGCGCGCGGCGCGTCGCCTCGAGAAGCAACAGGATGCCAACAGTGCCGGTAACGAGATCGAGCGTGGTCGGCTGGCCCGGCCGTCCGGAAAGCTGGACGTAAAAGAGAAAGAGGTAGGCGCCGGCAAACCCGCCGACCGCGGCCAGCACCCAGTCGAGCAGCGGCACACGATCGCGGGGCGAGGATCTCAGCGCCGGATAGGCGAGGAACGTCAAGAACAGCGCGAAGCCGAGATGGATGGCGCGCGCTTCCGTATCATTGAGGATGCCGAAGCCGAACACGAACGGCAAAGGCGAAGCGTACCAGAGCTGGAAAAGCGACCAGGCAACTGCAACCCAGAGCAGGATTCGAGCGACTGTTCCGCTCGGATGCCGGCCACCCGTATCAGCCTCCGCGACCAGTTGCTCGAGCTCTTGGAGATCGACGCTGGCCGGTTGTGCCTTCACTTCGCTCAATGACGCCTCCTGTTGCGGATGGGTCCGGCGGGTCCGCTGGCCCGCCGGGCTGTCGTCAGATCACGAAGCCTACTTCAGCCAGCCCTTCTCCTTGAAGTATTTTTCAGCGCCCGGATGGAGCGGCGCGGAATTTCCTTCCGACACCATCTTGGCCGGATCGAGATTGGCAAAGGCCGGATGCAGCGACTTGAACTCGTCGAAATTTTCGAACACCGCCCTGGTCAGCTGATAGACGCTCTCGTCAGGAACCTTGGCCGAGGTGACCAGCGTGGCGAGCACCCCGAAAGTCTCGGTATCGTCGGGATTGTTCGCATAGAGCCCGCCCGGGATCACCGCCTTGGCGTAGTAGGGATTCTCTGCGACCAGCTTGTCCACGACTTCTCCGGTCAACGGCACCAGCTTGGCAGCGCAGGTAGTGGTCGGATCCTGGATGTTCGCGGAGGGATGGCCGACGCCGTAGAAGAACCCGTCGATCTTGCCGTCGCAGAGCGCCGGGCCGTGCTCGTCAGCCTTCAACTCCGATGCGAGCGAAAAGTCGGCCAACGTCCAGCCCATCGCGCCGAGCAGACGTTCCATGGAAGCGCGTGTCCCGGAACCGGGATTGCCGACGTTGAAACGTTTACCCTTGAAGTCCTCGAATTTCGTCACGCTGGCATTCGGATGCGCCAGGACCGTGAACGGCTCCGGATGGATCGAGAAAACCGCACGCAGGTCGGTATGGGCGCCACCGTCCTTGAATGATTCCAGCCCCTTGTAGGCGTTGTACTGGACGTCGGACTGCGCCATGCCGAAGTCGAGTTCGCCTTCCTTGATCGTGTTCACGTTGAATGCCGATCCGCCGGTCGATTCCACCGAGCAGCGGATGCCATGCGTCTTACGATCCTTGTTGAGCAGGCGGCAGATAGCGCCGCCGGCGGCATAATAGACGCCGGTGACGCCACCGGTCCCGATGGTAACGAAATTCTGCTGCGCCATTGCGCCGGCCGAAAACAGCAGCGCGGCCGACAAGGCGGCGATCTGCGCTCCGTGGCGTGCAGTCCGGGCATGTTTCATCTGGTTCTCCCTTGGTACTTTGCGTGCCGTCGCGCCGTCCGGTGTTTTAGTGTCAAGGCACGTCGATGCATGCTACGATTGTTGCGCTTTATCAATCAAGGGAAATGCTTGTTACAATGAATACGCGGGAGATGGGTTTCGACGCGCTTCTGGCGCGCATATTGACCGAACTCCCCGAACTGAGCTCAGAACTGCGCAAGGCGGCGCGATTCCTGGTCGATCATCCCGACGAGGTGGCGCTGGTCTCCATGCGCGTTCTGGCCGCGCGATCAGAGGTGACACCGACGACCTTCGTGCGATTGGCGCGGCGGCTGGGCTTCGGTGACTGGGCGGCGCTGCGCAAGCCGTTCGAGGACCGGCTGCGCTCCGGAAAGGCGCCTTTCGCGGCAAGGGCCGATGCGCTTGTCAAGCGCGGGTCGGAGGCGATTTTCGCTGAATCGCTGAGGACGACCGTTGCCAATCTGGCGGCGGCCGAAACGGCCAACGGCAGCGAAGAAATAGCAACGGCTTGCGCGATACTGGAGAAGGCAAAGCGCATACGTGTCGCCGGGTTCCGAAGCTGCCGCGCGCCCGCCCACGCGCTCGTCTACCTCTGCCGGATGTTTCGGCGCGACGTCACGCTGCTCGGCGGCGACGGCGGTGCGATGGAGGCGGAACTCGCAGCGCTTGGAAAGAGGGAAGCGGTCGTCGCGATCGGCTTTTCGCCCTATTCGCGTGAACTCGGGCCGGTGATGGAGGCTGCGCAACGACACAGCGTTCCGATTGTCGCGATCGTCGACAGCATGGCTGCTCCGATCGCGCGGCATGCCGACGTTACCTTGCGATTCTCTACCGACAGCCCGTCCTTCTTCCCGTCGGTAGCCGCAGCTATGGCTATCGTGGAAGCGCTGGCAGCAACGATGCTGGCGCGCAGCGGGCCGGCCGCCGCGGCTCGTGTCAGGGAGACGGAACTGGAGTTACAGGCGTTCGGGGCCTATCTGCCGGAATGAGGGGCGCTGGCGCTATGCCACCGCAGCGTCTATCGCGTCGCCGAGTCGTTCGACAATCGCGTCGATTGCTGCGGCGTCTATGATGAAGGGCGGCGCAAGCAGCACATGATCGCCGCGCACGCCGTCGATCGTGCCTCCCGCGGGATAGACGAGCAGTCCGCGCGCCATCGCCTCGCGCTTGATCTTCGCATTGAGCTTCAGCTTCGGGTCAAAGGGCGTCTTGGTCGAGCGATCCTCGACCAGTTCGACACCCATGAAAAGGCCGCGCCCGCGAATGTCGCCGATATGGGCATGGTTGCCGAACCGCTCGCCCAGTCGCTGCGAAAGATGTGCTCCCATCGCCCGAACATTGGCGAGCAGATCGTCGCGAGCGATCACCTCCTGGACGGCAAGCGCCGCCGCGCAGGCCATCGGGTGGCACATATAGGTGTGGCCGTGCTGGAAGAAGCCGGAACCTTCGGCGAAAGCGTCGAAGATGCGGCGCGACAGCAGCACCGCACCGATGGGTTGATAGCCTCCGCCGAGGCCTTTGGCGATTGTCATCAGGTCGGGCGCGACACCGTCCTGCTCGCAGGCATGCAGCGTCCCGGTGCGGCCCATGCCGCACATCACCTCGTCGAGAATGAGGAGCATACCGTAGCGGTCACAGATTTCGCGGATGCGCCCGAAATAGCCGGGAACGGCGGGCACCGCTCCTGCTGTCGCGCCGACGACAGGTTCCGCGACAAAGGCCATGACGGTGTCCGGACCGAGTTCGAGAATTTTATCCTCGAGCGCCTGGGCGGCGCGCAGGCCGTAGGCCTCCTCACTCTCACCGGCCTCCTGGTAGCGATAGGCATAGCATGGGTCGATGTGATGCGTGTCGATCAGCAACGGGCGGAATTGGGCGCGGCGCCACTCATTACCCCCGGCAGCCAGAGCGCCGAGGGTGTTGCCGTGATAGCTCTGTCGACGGGCAATGACGTTTCGCCGCTCGGGCTTGCCAGTCTCGACGAAAAACTGCCGTGCCATCTTGAGCGCCGCCTCCACCGCTTCGGAGCCGCCGGACACGAAATAGGCGTGGCTAATACCTTGTGGCGCCCCGGAGACGAGCTTGTCGGCCAATGTCTCGGCCGACTCGTTGGTGAAAAAGCTAGTGTGGGCATAGGCGAGCTTGTCGGCCTGTGCGTGGAGCGCGGCCGTCACGTCGGGATGGCTGTGGCCGAGGCAGGAAACCGCCGCGCCGCCTGAAGCGTCGATATAGGCGCGGCCATCGCGGTCGAACAGTTCGATACCCTTGCCGCCTATCGCGACGGGCAGGGTCGCGTGGATCTGGCGATGCAGGATGTGTGTCATGCTTTCCTCGATTGACGATTGCGCGATTTGGAGCGACCCTATCATGCAACATATGTTACATAGTGCGCAATAGTGAAACAATTGGACTGCACCTATGACCGTCGACAGGGACGTGACCGGCCCCGGACTTATCGCGCCTACGGCAATCGCCGTTGCGCCGAATGGTGGTCGGCGTGACAAGAAAGACCACCCTGCCCTGCCGATCGGCCCCCAGGAACTGGCCCGGACCGCCGCCGCCTGCCTCGAGGCGGGCGCCGCTATGATCCATGCGCATGTCCGCGATCGCGACGGCCGCCATTTGCTCGACGCGCACGCTTATCGCGAGACGACGAAAGCGATACGCGATGCGGTGGGCGAGCGGCTGATCATCCAGATCACCAGCGAAGCGGTCGGCCGTTACCAGCCGGCCGAGCAGATGGCGGTGGTGCGCGCTACCCGCCCTGAGGCGGTTTCGCTGGCGCTGCGCGAACTGGTGCCAGACGCTGCCCATGAGTCCGCTTTCGCGGAGTTCCTGTGGTGGCTGAAGTGCGAGCGGATCGCCCCTCAGATGATCCTCTACGCGCCCGAAGAGACGTCGGCCCTAGCCGCCATGCAGCAGCGCGGGCTGGTGCCTTTCGATGGCATCCCGGTGCTCTATGTGCTCGGCCGCTACACGCCAGGCCAGGTTTCGCGACCAGCCGACTTGCTTCCCTTCCTTGCGCATGACCGCCCGCGCTTCGCGCACTGGATGCTCTGCGCCTTCGGTCGGGAAGAAACCGCTTGCGTTACGGCCGGTGCGCTGCTGGGCGGTCATGCCCGCGTCGGCTTCGAGAACAATTTTACTCTGGCCGACGGTACAACCGCCAAGGACAATGCTGCGCTCGTAACGGCGACCAAAGGCGCGCTGACTGCTTGCGGCGTCAGGACCGCCCAAGCCGACGACTTACGCGCCGATTGGTCGATCCAGCGTTAACCCCTACCCGCACGCCTTAAACAGCCTCGTCGGTTCGTCACATTTGTCAAAAATCTCGTTGCTACGCTGCAACCGAAATCTTTGGCTGACGTTAAGGTTGCAATGGGCGCTGGGGAAGCCTTTATGCAGACATACCTCGTCGAACAAATGGAGGGCGATGACGTGATCGCGGTGCGTATCATCAACGCGCCGAGCCCTTTCAAAGCCGCCGCCATGTCGACAGATCGACATGTTACCCTCCGAACGTGGGAAAAGGATTGGATCCGAGTAACGGACGAGAACCGGGGACATATCTTTGCATACTGCTTTGTCTCCGACGGAGACTCCGACACCAGCGAGCGTGGCCCGACAAAAGCACCAGGTAAACCAAGAAAAGCCCAAAAAACTGATCAGAGAGCCGGGTAAGCTCAATCCACGGAACTGCTCCTAGCTGTATCGCTCTAATTTCCTGACGACTTCGCGACCACTGACAGCGGGGCGCCTACTGCCACATTGCCGATTATCGCGCAGGACCGCGACAGCACGAATTAAGCCAATAGCGGCGGCGCTGGCCGGTTTGTCAGGCGCGATCGCCTGTGCGCCGTGAGCCTCCTGTGGACGCGAAGCGTCCGCAGCACGAGATGACGCCAAAGTGAGCAACCGCGGCCGTTTGGCCAAGATCGGGGCATCATCAGAATGATCGATGAAAAGATTTCGGCCGGGGGCGATAAGTGACCTTAATCTTAGCGTGAGCCACTCATGTCTCCGGCATATTTGGGATCAGAAAAGGCACGTCTGGATCTAGGGGCGGATTGTCAGCCAGCGGCCTCCCGCAGGTGGTCAAACGTCCCGGATTACGCACTTGATCAGGGCGGTCCTGTACTGCGCCCTTATCAACGCATGGGCGTCGATTTTGCGAACGTTACCGTCTTCGATCACCTGAGAGACGTCGCCAAGCAATATCCCAACAAACTCGCGATCAGCGACGGCACCACTCGTCTGACGTATTCCCAGCTTTTCCAAGCCGTCGAGATGTTGTCCCACCGTATTGGGGCCGTCGTTCCCAACGGGCAGGCGATCGGGATCCTTCAGGCCAACTCGGCCTGGTACCCGGTGGCTATCTTGGCGAGCATGGCGGTTGGGCGGCCTTCCGTGCCACTCAACACGAGAGATCCCTACTCGCGAACCAATGAGATTGTCGTTGCGGCGCGGCTCTCGGCGGTCATAGGCGATGGCAATGTTCGCCCTGTCGGTTTGGCTCAGGATGTCCACTGGATTGATGCGACTACCAGCATCACGCCGCAAGTGCAGCCGATACCCCAGTCCTGTTCCGTCTCGGTCGACGCGCCCGCGATAGTACTCTACACCTCAGGCAGCACTGGCCATCCCAAAGGCGTCGTCAACAGCCAGCGCAGCCTGCTGTGGCGGGTTCAGCAATATGTCGACGCATGCCACATCAATTCGGATGATGTTTTCCTGCCCTTGACCGCGCCCGCCACGATCGCCGGTTGCCGGGAGGTTCTCGCTGCCGTTCTGACCGGCGCCACCTTGCATCTCGCCGAGCTCGAAGCCATCGGCCTGCGGGCGGTCCAACGCCTGGTAGACTCCGAAGGCGTGACGGTGACCTATCTGGTTCCGGCCTTGCTCCGCGCACTCATGGCGGACACACCTGCTGACGCCTTCCGCTCGCTCCGAGTGGCCCGGATCGGAGGAGAGACGGTGTCATGGACCGATATCGCCCTGCTGCGCAAGGTCGTTTCGAGCACTTGCCTCATCCAGATCGGTTACTCGTCAACCGAGACCACAGGGTCGCAATGGTTCTTGCCGCAGGACTGGCCGGAGGAAGGCGCCTCGGTTCCGGTTGGCTGGCTGCTTCCAGGAATGGCGTTCGCGATTGTCGACGAAAAAGGCCGCCGCGTTCAGCCGGGCAAGAGCGGAGAGCTCCTGATAAGAAGCCCGTATGTCCTGCTGGGCCATTGGGAGAACGGCGCCGTCGTGCCGGCGGAATCGGATCCGGATGACCCGGATCTTCGGATCTTCGCGACGGGTGACCTCGTCCAACTTGACAGTCATGGCTTGCTGCGGATCGTCGGACGTAAGGGGCGCCAGATAAAGATCAATGGTCGGTGTATCGAGCCTGCCGAACTCGAACGGGTGTTGCGTAACGAGCCTGACGTGGAGGATGCCGTTGCAATTGTGACGGCGGCAAATGAGCTTGTTGCATTCGCCATTCCCCAGCCATGGGCGGGGCCAGCCTTTTCGGACGAGCTTCGCCAGCTTGTTAGAACGAAGCTGCCGCCGCCGCTGTGTCCCTTGCGGCTCCACACGATCGCCGGGATTCCGCGTCTGCCGGGCGGCAAGGTCGACATGGCTACGCTTGCGGAGATCGATCTTTCAGCCAGGAAGATCGCCCCGGCCGCGCAGCCGTCCAATACGAGCGAACCGACCGTCCACCGGATAGTGCAGCATGCCTGGAACAATATCCTCAATACACGCGTCGCCGCAGGCCGCTGGGATGACGCAGGCGGAGATTCGCTGAAGCTGCTGCAATGCGTCATGGAAATCGAAAGCGCCATCGGGCAGGAACTCAGTCTCGAGGGCTTCACGGTCGGTATGAGCGCGGACGAAATGGTCAAGGCGGTCGTGTCGGCACAAGCAGGCGACCAGCACGCGCGCGCGCAGGCGCACGACGCGCCAATTCTTTTCCTGTTCCCGGGCTCGGTCGGCTATGGCCCGAGCCTCGCTGCCTTTGCAGCCGCGATGGGCAAGGTCGCCCGAGTAGCCCCCATCAGGTACCCTGCTCTGGCTATGATATTGCGCGGCCAAAACACCGTCGCCAACATGGCCGACGCCGCCGTCGAGCAGATCCGCCGCGCCCAGCCTGCGGGTCACGTGCGACTTCTCGGCCATTCACTCGGTGGCGCCGTCGCGTTCGAAGTCGCGGCGCGGCTGCTGGCCGAGGGGCGAACTGTGAAGTTCCTGGGAATCCTCGACACGAGTCTCCTCGGCGAGCGGAGCACCTATTGGGGGATGATTGTCCGCACATATCAGCGGATCCGGACCAATCGGGTGACCGCTGACCGGATGGTCTGCCGCTTCCTTGCAAAAGTCGCTGTCAAAACGGGCTTCGAGGCGCAGCTCGCCCGCATCCTCGATCGCTATGCCCAGGACGAGTTCAACGCGACGAGCTTCAGAACCAAACTGGAACTGCAGGGGCAGTTGCGGGGGCGAGCTTTCTACCAGTGGTTGGCGATACCCAGACCGACGCTGCCGATCACTGCAATCCTCTTCCGCTGCGCTCGGCCCAATATGCCTCTGGCCATAGGGTGGGATGGCGCTTTCGCGCGTCTGGATGTGATTCCGGTCGTTGGCAGTCACTTCGATATGGTCACAGAGCCCTATCTCGCGACCAACCGGCCACTCATCGAGAATGCGTTGAAGCAAACCTATTCTGCGGCTGAGCTTCGCAAACGGGAGTACGGACCATCGACTTGATCTCACAATTCAGCATGGGCACGCTGGTGCTCGATGCTCGCGCGGAGGTCGATCGCATCGTTCAGATCCTGCGCGAGCAGGTTTTTGGCACGCTGCGGCGTCGTGGCGTGGTTGTCGGCCTCTCCGGGGGTGTCGACAGTTCCGTTGTCGCATCGTTGTGCGCACGCGCGTTCGGGAAAGACAAGGTCTTGGGGATATTCATGCCGGAGCGCCATTCCTCCGGCGATTCGCTAAGGCTTGGCCGCAGCGTCGCAGCCCAGCTTGGCATCGATACGGCCCTGGAAGACCTAGCACCTGCACTTGAGGCCGTCGGCGCCTATCGCCGACAGATCGAAGCGATCCAGACGGTCGTTCCCCAGTATGGCGACGGCTGGAAATGCAAGCTCGTGCTCGCATCGGTTCTCGAGAGCAACGGTCTCAACATCACACGCCTCACGGTTCAGGATCCCGAGGGCAAGACCGATACGGTGCGTCTGTCGCCGGCAGCCTATCTGCAGATCGTTGCTGCAACCAACTACAAGCAGCGCCTGCGCAAGATGACAGAGTACTACCATGCGGACCGCCTCAACTATGCCGTTGCAGGTACGCCAAACCGCCTGGAGCATGACCAAGGCTTTTTCGTCAAGCAGGGCGACGGAATTGCCGATCTGATGCCAATCGTCCACCTCTACAAGACCCAGGTTTACCAGCTGGCTGAATACCTTGGGGTGGATGAAGAGGTCCGGCGGCGGCCGCCGACCACGGATACTTTCTCCATGGCCCAGAGTCAGGAGGAATTCTACTTCGCGCTGCCTTATCATCTGATGGATCTGTGCCTCTACGGCTTGAACCACGGAATTTCTGCCGACGAGGTCGCCGCAGCTGCCGGCCTCACCACGGCCCAGGTTCAGAAAGTCTTCAAGGACATCGACAGCAAACGGCGTGCCGCACGCTACCTTCACGCACGGCCTTTGACGACTACTGCCATGGGCGAGGGCTGACCGGATGTGCGGCATCGCCGGAATCATATCGCTAAGCGCCTACGCGGCGCCTCCTTCGCGCGAGGCATTGATGCACATGGTGGGCGCACTCGCGCATCGCGGCCCTGACGAGCGCGGCCTTTACCGTGACAAACGCGCGGGATTGGCGCATGCCCGCCTGTCAGTCGTCGATCTCTCCAACGGCCAGCAGCCACTCGCGGACGCGGGCGACACGACGTGGATCGTCTTCAACGGCGAGATCTTCAACTACCTCGAGCTGCGTGAAAAGTTGATCGCCCTCGGCCACCGCTTCCGCACCCATAGCGACACAGAGGTCATCGTCCATGCCTATCGTGCGTGGGGCGAGGCTGCCTTCGAGCGGATGAACGGGCAATGGGCGGTCGCAATCTGGGACTCGGTCGCGGGTCGTCTCGTGTTATCGCGCGATCGGTTTGGCATCTGCCCCTTGCATTTCTGCGAGCATGGGGGGCGCCTTTACTTTGCCAGCGAAGTGAAAGCCATTTTCGCGGCCGACATGAATATACCCCGTTCCTTCGATCCAGCCGGCATCGATCAGACTTTCACGCTCTGGACAGTCGTCCCGCCGCAAGGCGTATTTCAGGGGATCAGCGAACTCACCCCGGGGCACGTCCGCATTTACGAAAGTGGCACCGTTCGCGAGCGGGCCTTCTGGAAGCCTTGCTATCCCGAAATTTCCGATCCCCGCCGTGGAGAATTCACCGGCTCGCTCGACGACGCGGTGGACGAGGTGCGCGGCGCCCTGGAGTCTGCGACGGCGCTCAGGATCGTGCAGGCCGACGTGCCGGTCGGCTGCTATCTGTCGGGCGGGCTCGACAGCTCGCTAGTCGCCACGCTGGGAAGGCGCTACGCGGGCGAGCGGTTCCAGACCTTCTCCCTGCGTTTTGCCGACGCCGAGTATGACGAGACCCGTTTCCAGCGCCTGGTCGCCGGCGCGACCGGGAGCGAGCACCATGAGGTGGTGGTTTCGCGCAGCGACATCGCCGAGATCTTTCCCGAGGTGATCTACCACACAGAGCGTCCAATCCTGAGGACCGCGCCTGCGCCGCTGTTCCTGCTCTCTAGGCTGGTGCGAGAACACGGCATCAAGGTCGTGCTGACCGGCGAAGGAGCTGACGAAATGTTCGCTGGCTATGACCTGTTCCGCGAAGGCAAAGTTCGCCGCTTTTGGGGACGCCAGCCCGCATCGACAGGACGCTCACGGCTGCTGGAGCGCCTGTATCCCTATCTCAGCCGCTCACCGGTGCATCAGCAAGCAATGGCGCGCCAGTTCTTCGGGCGCGATATCCAGGCCTATGACACGCCCGGCTTTGCGCATGACACACGCTGGCGCACCACCAGCGCCATCAAGCGATTGTTCTCCGCCGACATGCGCGCCGAGTCCGAGCGCCGCAATGCCGTGCCCGAGCTGATCGCCCGCCTGCCCGCGGAGTTTTCGCGATGGGGCTCGCTCGCGCAGGACCAGTATATCGAGATCCAGACGCTGATGTCTGGATACCTGCTTTCTTCGCAAGGCGACAGGATGCTCATGGCCCACTCCGTCGAGGGGCGCTTCCCGTTCCTGGACGATGAACTCGTGACGCTCGCGAATTCGCTTCCGGCTGCCTACAAGCTGCGCGTCCTCGACGAAAAGCACGTGTTGAAGCGCGTGGCGGAACCGATCGTGCCGTCGGAAATCGTGGCCCGCAAGAAGCAGCCGTACCGAGCGCCCAACGCGCTCTGCTTCGTTGCCGACGATGCTCCGGCCTATGTCCGCGAAGCGCTTTCGGAGACGGCGCTGCGCGAGGCAAACGTTTTCGATCCGAAGTCGGTCACGCGTCTGCTGGACAAGTGTCGGGACAGAGCGAGCGATGGCGATCTGTCCAACTCCGACAACATGGCGCTGGTCGGCGTGCTGTCGACCCAGCTCCTTCACCAGCAGTTTGTCGCAAGCCGTCCCGGGGGGGTCCGCCTAGGCGAGCTCAGCGTCGACGTCGACCGCGAGCATCGCGAAGAGGTGCTGGCATGATGCATGGCGCCGTACCACTGCTGCATGACTACCTCACCCACGCCGCCAGCCGGGTCTGTGACAAGGTGGCGCTGGTGTGCGGCGGGCAACGTGTCACCTATGGCGAGCTCGAAGCGCGCTCGAACGCCATCGCGCAACATCTGGCCTCGGCTGGGGTTGCACGCGGCGATCGCGTGATGATCTTCGCCGACAACACTGTCGAGACGGTCGTCGCCTTCTGGGCGGTGCTCAAGGCGAATGCCGTGGTGTGCATCGTCAATCCGCTCACCAAGAGCGACAAGCTTGATTACCTGCTTAACGATTGCCGACCGACGGCACTGATCACGGACAGGCACCTGCACTCGATCTTTAGCGAGCCGGCACGCAACTGCCCGTCATTGCGCCGGGTGATCGTCTCCGGGCCGATTATCGACACCGAGCTGGCAGGATTGCCGCACGCCGTGCGCTGGGACAGCGTGGTCGCCGCCGATGGCAGCGTACCACCGGCGCGCCGCTGCATCGATATCGATCTCGCTGCCATCATCTACACATCTGGATCGACAGGCGAACCCAAGGGCGTGATGCTGACGCACAGGAACATGACTGCCGCGTGCACGTCGATCGCTTCATATCTGAAGCTGTGCGAAGACGAGGTGATCCTCAACGTTTTGCCTCTCGCCTTCGACTACGGCCTGTACCAGATGATCATGGCGTTTCGCACTGGCGCTCGGCTGGTGCTTGAACGCTCGTTCGCTTTCCCGGCGCAGATCCTCGGGTTGATCAAGGAGGAGAGGGTAACAGGTTTTCCCGGCGTGCCGACCATCTTCGCCGCACTCTCGGATCTCAAGTCGCTGAAAGACCATGATTTTTCGAGCATTCGCTACGTCACGAACACTGCGGCTGCCCTGCCGCTCAAGCACATTCTCATGCTGCAGGACCTGTTTCCGGATGCGCGCATCTATTCAATGTATGGCCTCACCGAATGCAAGCGCTGCACCTATCTGCCGCCGGAAGACCTTGAGCGAAAGCCATTGAGCGTCGGGGTCGCCATCCCGAACACGGAAATGTGGATTGTCGACGAGCATGACAAGCCGGTCGGTCCTGATGTCGTTGGCCAACTCGTCATCCGCGGGGCGACGGTGATGAAGGGCTATTGGGGCAAGCCGGAAGCCACGGCCAGAAAACTCAAACCCGGCCCGCTGCCGGGCGAGCAGGTCTTGTACACCGGCGACTACTGCCGGATGGACGCGGAAGGCTACCTCTACTTCATCGGGCGCGGCGATGAGATCATAAAATCGCGAGGAGAGAAGATAGCGCCGAAGGAGGTGGAAAACGCGCTGCTGGATATTCCGGGTGTGCGGGAAGCCGCGGTCATCGGCGTTCCGGACGAGTTGCTCGGACAAGCTGTGAAAGCCTTCGTCGTGATCGAGCAAGGAAGAATCGTCGGCGAAAGGCAGTTGCAGAAAGAATGCCAGAGACGATTGGAAAATTTCATGGTTCCGAAGTCCATCGTAATCGTACCCAGCCTGCCGATGACAGACACGGGCAAACTCAAAAAAACGGCCCTGTCGTGAGGCGGTTTCTGGATGAAATTGATCAGCATTCATCTTTTGTATCGGAGGAGGATTCAATGTTGTCTACCAAGGATAGAGCCGAGACCTGCAAGGACCAGATTCGCGCTTTCCTGGCGTCGAATTTCTACATAGCCGACGCAGATTCTCTGGAGAGCAACACGTCCCTTCTCGACCAAGGCATCGTCGACTCGACAGGGGTACTCGAGGTTATCGGCTTTATCGAGGAGACCTTCGGCATCACCGTGGAAGACAGCGAGCTCCTGCCGGAGAACCTCGATTCTATCCAAGGAATTGCGCAATATGTTCTCCGCAAGCAAAACTGATTGCCGACATCTGCCTAGCGATGTTTTACGCCGCCGACATCGCCACCGAGCCTGCCGCAGTCGCGGCACGGCTCACGCTTGTGACGTGGTATGTCCCACAACCACCCTGCCCTCGCCGGCTTCGTTCGTGACCGCGCGGATGTTCTCGTAAGCCTTGGAACGCTCGAGCAGACTGATCACCTGCCGGTCCTGGCCGAGGCCGACCTCGAAGAGCAGGATGCCTCCGCGCCGCAAGTAGCGCGGCGCGTCCTTGATCACCCGCATATGGATGCTCAGGCCGTAGGGGCCGGCCGCAAACGCTTCACGCGGCTCGAGCTCCGTCAGATGCGCGCGGTCGCCCTCAAGCCGCTTTTCCGAAATGTAGGGCGGATTGCAGACGATCACGTCCATCGTACCATCAAGCTCCAAGCCCGAGAAAGCACTGAACAAGTCGCCCTGAAGCACGCACACGCGATCCGCCATGCCGTGATGGGCGACGTTGCGGCGCGCGACTTGGACGCATCCATCGGTAAGATCGCTCGCCCAGACACGCGCGGTGGGAGCGTAGTGCGCGATGGCGCACGCCAGATTGCCGGCCCCGCAGCACATATCGACGACGCATGGCGCCGGCAGGTTCATCTGACTCAGAACATCGAGAGCGGTCGTGCCAAGCAACTCCGTCTCCGGCCGGGGAACGAGCGCACCGGGCGCGATGAGCAACTCCAGCCCCATGAAGACGGTGCGGCCTTTGCTGTAGGCTTCGGCGACACTGATCTCTTCGCTCATGACAGACCCGCCTTCCTGACATTGCCGGTGCCATTGTCCGACAATTCCGTCCCAATTAAGTGTATCTCAAATTCATTGAATTCGCGATTGGCAAATCGAAAAACACTCGCCGCCCTAAGGTTTGAAGACATGATGCAACAAAAGGTGATCATGAGCCTCTCATCTGTCGCATGATTGGGAATATTGTCTCATCATTGGAAATATCCGGGTTCCCAGCCCTGTTATCCCCAGCCTTGCAAAGCCAATTCCCGAATTCTCGGTCCTGCGTCACGATTTTGCTACATTTTAATCAAAAGGCACATACGTAAGCAAAGCGTAATGTTTCAGTAGCTAACGGAAAGCAGCCGCTTCCCGCAAGGCAAGAGGGTTTACCCATCATCGACATGACCAACACGTTCGCGCGGCAATTTCGCACGAAAGATCGCAGATCATGAAGTCAACGCAAGGGCGCTCGCCCGATCTACGCTCCGCTCTGTTCGGCTCAATGCATGGACTGGTTGGCGTCGGCGTTTTCTCGGCAGTGATAAACGTTCTCGCCCTGACCGGCTCCGTCTATATGCTCCAGATCTACGATCGCGTGCTGCCTTCCCAGAGCATTCCGACTCTCATCGGATTTACGATCGGGATGCTTGGCCTCTACGCTGTCTATGGCCTCCTCGATTTCGTCAGGCTTCGCCTGTTGGTCCGCATCGGCAGCCGCCTGCACAGAGATCTGCAGCAAAAGGCGTTCGCTGCCTCGCTTTCCCTGCCGCTTACTGCTGGGCAGGATGCGAACCGGGTGCAGCCGCTTCGCGATCTGGACCAGTTGCGCGGCTTTCTTTCCGGACTGGGACCGACGGTCGTCTTCGACGCTCCCTGGATTCCTTTTTATATGGTGGTCATCTATCTGCTGCACCCTTCGCTTGGTGTGTTGGCAACCCTCGGCGCGGCTGCCGTCGTACTTTTGACGGTAGTCGCGGAAGTCGTTGCCCGCAAACCCGCCGCGCGTGCGTCTGAGACGCTCGTGGCACAGCGGCTTCTTGCCGATTCCGGCCGCCGCAATGCGGAGGTTGTCCAGGCGATGGGCCTTTCCGCTCAGCTCGGTCGGCGCTGGAATGAGATCAGCCATCTTTACCTCAAGAACCAGGAACAGCTCTCCGATGTCGTCGGCGCAGCGAGTTCATTGTCGAAGACACTTCGAATGGCCCTGCAGTCCTCGGTACTGGGGCTTGGTGCCTACCTTGTGATCGGCGGCGAGGCTTCGCCCGGCGTGATCATCGCATCGTCCATATTGCTGGGCCGCTCATTGGCGCCGGTCGATGTGGCAATCGCAAACTGGAGAGGATTTCTGGCCACCCGGCGAAGCTATACCGATCTGGCGGCAGCGTTGGATGCTTTCGGTAGCCAGAAAGACCCTATGGAGCTGCCGCGCCCACAGACACAGCTTGCGGTCGAGGAACTGACGGTCGCGCCACCAAGTCTGCAGAGACCAACGCTCGTCAATGTAAGCTTTCGCCTGTCGAGGGGCGCGGGGTTGGCGATCGTCGGCCCGAGCGGCTCTGGCAAAACGACGCTCGTGCGTGCTTTGGTCGGGGCATGGAAGCCGCTTCGTGGAACGGTAAGGTTGGACGGCGCCTCGCTCGATCAGTGGAATTCGGAACTGCTCGGCACCCATATTGGCTACCTGCCGCAGGACGTTGAACTGTTCGACGGAACGATCGCAGACAACATCTCAAGGTTCGGCGGCAAGAGTGACGCAAAAGGCGTGCTGGCAGCCGCCAAGGCTGCGGGCGTGGACAAGATGATCATGCGTCTGCCGGAAGGTTTCCAAACGCGCATCGGTGAAGGCGGAGCGGCCCTGTCGGCTGGGCAGAGGCAACTCGTCGGGCTCGCCAGAGCGCTTTATGGTGATCCATTCCTTGTCGTTCTCGACGAACCAAATTCCAATCTGGATGCCGACGGCGATGTTGCCTTGGCCGGGGCAATCCTCTCGGTGCGCGAGCGTGGCGGCATCGCGATTGTTGTTGCGCATCGTCCGTCAGCTCTTGTCAACATCGATCAGGTGCTCGTCTTGTCGAATGGCATGCTCCATTCATTTGGCTTGCGCGAAGACGTTCTGGCAAATGTGGTCCGGCCCTTCCCGCGGCAAAATAGTGTCGTCCCGCTGCAGCAAGGTGCAAGCGGCCATGCGTGAGGTGTTGCTGCGTTTCTTGAGGTCTTGCTCCGTGACCCTGTCATCATTTGCTCGGGTCGCTGGCGCAAGCCGAGGGATCGGGACGAATCCAATCGAAGAGCCGGATGGCATCAGGGCCAATCTGATCCTGGGCCTGGCGACCACCTTGCTGTTGATCCTCGGCGGAGGACTCTGGCTGGGGTTGACCAAGATTGCCGGCGCGGTGATTGCGCCCGCCACCGTGGTGGTCGAAAGCAACATAAAGAAAGTCCAGCATCAGACCGGCGGCACCGTCGGCGGCATCTTCGCCCAGGACGGGGACCATGTGCGTGCCGGCGATGTGTTGGTCAGGCTGAACGACACGTTGACACGAGCAAACCTGCAGATAGTAAGCGAGGATCTCGACCGCGCCACCATTCGTCTGGCGCGGCTGGAGGCCGAGCGACAGGGCCTGCCGGAAATGCAACTTCCACCCACCATTCGGGCCCGGATGGGCGACCCGCAACTGGCGGCACTTGTCCGTGGCGAACGCGCCGTGTTCGAAAGCCGTGCCGCGGCGCTAGCTGGCCAGAAGGCACAGTTGCAAAGCCGCTCGAAGCAATTGGAACGTCAGATCGATGGCCTCAAAGCGCAGCAGGCGGCGATGGATGAGTCACTCGATCTGCTGACGCTGAACCTTGCTGACGTCGAGTCTCTCTACTCAAAGAAATTGGTCTCTAAAGAGAGGCTGAGCACTATCAGCTTGGAGAAGAGCCGGACTCGCGGCGAGTCAGGACGCCTTGTCGCAGCAATCGCGGAGGTCCAAGCGCGCATCAGTGAAACTGACCTGCAGGTGCTTCAACTCGACGAGCAAATGCGAAGCGAGGTAACGAGCGAACTTCGTGAAACGGAAGCCAAGCAGACCGAACTCAATGAGCGCAAGGTCGTGGCGGAAGACGAACTCGCCAGGACAGATATCCGCGCCCCACAGTCGGGAACGGTACAAGAATCCTCGATCCACACCATCGGAGGCGTGATTGCCCCCGGAGAAGTGCTCATGATGATTGTGCCCGATACCGACAACCTAGTCGTGGATGCGCTCGTTTCTCCAGAGCGTATCGATGATGTGCGTCCTGGACAGCGGGTTTCAATCCGCTTTCCGGCTTTCGACGCAGGGACGACACCTGTTTGTCAAGGCTCGGTCAACCGCATCTCCGCAGATCTGATTAAAGATCAGCAACGTCAGCTTTCGTACTTCTCGGCACGCATCAATGTCGAAAATACCACGACCTGTCTGACGGGAGCGAAAATACTCAAACCCGGCATGCCCGCCGAAGTTCACATACGCACTGACGAGCGCAATGTATGGTCCTACTTGCTGAAACCCTTTACCGACCAGGTTTCCAGAGCTTTCAGGCAGTAACGCAATCGGCAATCGCGACAGAACAAGGTAAAGCAGTCTATCGGACCGCGGCGTTCTCGAGACCGCTGCTGAACCTTACCTCTATCGTGTCACCCGGTGAGACCTCGGTGTCTTCTCCGGCCGGCTGTTTGCGCCATTCCTCACCCACCTTGCGGATGATCGTGACCTGAGCCTGGATGGTTTCGCCGGCAACTGGCAGTGGCTGGGCGGACGCCCCCGTGGGCTGCAACTTCTGGCTGGCGGCGCGAAGTCTTGCGGTGATGTCGGCAAGACGCACGTTGGTGTCCTTCAGCTCAGTCAATAGAGCCATCCTTCTCAGGTTGTCATTGCGCTCGCGCTGCCTGAGAAAATCATCCTGCTGGCGTCGTGTTCTCATGAGCTCAACCGACGTTTCGAGCGCCCGGCTGGAAGAGAGAATCACACCACGCCGGACATCGGCAAGTCTGTCGTTGGTCAGATTGCCTGCTTTATGCACTTTCGTTATTCGTGCCAGGTCTTCCTCGTCCGCTTTCACTGCCTCGGCTTCGGCCTTCTCGCGCTTGAGCAGGACCTCGATTTGCGCCGCAGCAGCCTTGGCACTTTGTTCAAGGTAGCTTTGCTCCTGCTGGAAGTTGTCCAGGGAAATCTTGAGCCCTTCTGCTTCAGCCTGGGCGATTGCCGACACGAAAGCGGCCGACAAGGGTGACCCTTGTGGTGGCTTCATGTCGAAATTCGCCTGGTTCTGAAGTTCGGCGCGCAGGCGGGCGCTATGAAAATAGTCTCTGGTGTACTCCCCCCAGGCCGATTCATAGTCGCGCCGCAGATCCACCGGATCTGGGCCAACCTGGTTTGCCCTTGCCCGCAGAAGGCTGAAACCGCCAGACACGGCGATCGCCTGCCGCACGGTCATGAGCGGTCGGTAAGCCTGCTGTCCGGGAGTGAGCACGTCGCCAGTCACGTAGATCGGGCGATACTCTGCGATCACGGCGGTGACGTCGCTCGGCTTGACGACGATCATTTGCTCCCGCCCATCGGGCAGACGCTGGTGAAATATCTTGGTAGTCAAGATCGTCTCCATGCGTGTCTGCAATTCGGCCGGAGTGAGGCCGCCGACCGAAACCATGCCGACTTCGGGAAGCGCTATCGTGCCGTCCATTTGAACCATGACCCGTTGCGTTCGTTCCGGGATGGAGGCAATTCCTATCTCGACGGTATCGCCGGCGGAAATTCGATACGCGACCCGCGTCTCCGCTGCGGCGGCCATACCCACGGCAGCCAGCATACCAAGCGCGGCAAGAAAGATACGATTAGTGAAGACCATTGGTGACAATCTCCTTCCGGTTCAACGTCGACTCTTCCGGCCAATCGACACGGGAGACGAAGTCGTAGACTGGCCCGCCGGGCACACCCCAGTTGCTCGACCAGATTACCTGCGAGCCGTCAGGGGACGGTGAGGCATGACTCTCGCTTCGATAGTCTAACTGAGTGCTTCTCGTTTGTGCGATGCGTCGGACGTCCCCGCTGCCGTCGATGCGCAGCGCGATCACTTCCTGTGCATATGGCGCCCAGTCCGGGTGTGCCGATATCTCATCCGGATCGCCGCCATAGGTCAGGAACACCCAACCAGGCCTATCCAGCGCACGCAGGGATGCATGCATGGCTTCGCCGTATTTTATAAGTGGGGTGACCCTGCCGTCGGACAGCCTTCGCTTGATCACCTGATACTTGTCCGGATCGGACTTGCTGATACCGACATAGACTTCGCTGCCGTCGTCATCGACTGTCATATCGCCATGCCCGGGCCGGTGATGTTCCATCCACCTCTGGAGCAAAGTGCCCTCGACACTAAAAATGAAGCCCTGTTCGATGCCGCTTGTTATCTCCTGAAGGCATAGAATGTTGGTTCCGAGCGGAGAAATCGAGCAGGTGCCGTTGGTTCCGCCAATATGCTCAAGATCGATGTCCGGGAATTTCCGCCGTTGCTTGAGATCGTAAGCAAAGACCACCGCATCGCCATCCTTACGCACTGCGCGCACGGCTATGCGGTCACCGTCACGGCTTGGATTTCCCTTGCCCGGCCCGAAATGGAAATCGTGATATTCAGTCGAAACAAACAGGACATCTTCGCGATTGGTCCGTGGCGCCCAGGTCGACACTTGCCGACCCTGAACGCAGATCATCAGATCGGCATTTTGAGGGTGCCATTCGCATTCAGTCGATCGAGCGCGGCGGAACAGCGGAGCATATGTGTGCCCGTCGAAAAAGCACATGCCGCCGCTACAGCCGTTGGTAATGACGAGAAGGCTCTGGTCTGAATTCCAGGCTTGGGCACTCGAATAACGGTGGCTGCAATATTTGTTCCCGCATGCGACCCCATTGCCAAGCACTCCCGGCTTGGTAATGCGCGTAAAGATTGTCCCAAACGCCGGATCCGTCACTGGGCGCAGATAGTCGGGCAGATCCATCATCACCGGCGCGACAAATTGTGTCTGCTCGCTGCTTTGCCGGCTTCCGGCCGCGGGCAGACCCAACGACATGGCAACGGCAATCAGCAGCAGAGCCGATGCACGCGGGTAGAAGGTCATGTCATATAACCCATTTCGCGGCGTACGCGGCCTGCGCTGAGGCGCGCCTGCCACCATCCGATGGTTCGCTCCAATCCTTCCCGCAGGCTGGTCTGCGCCCGCCATCCGGTCTTCGTCTCGAGTTGCGAAGAATCGGCCAGCAAGGCACGGACTTCGGAATTCTGCGGCCGCAGACGGCGTTCGTCGCGGTGAACCGGTTTTTTGGAGCCGCTCAACTCGAGCACCAGATCCAATACGTCCGAGACCGTCACAGCGCGCTGGCTTCCGGCATTGTAGGCATGGCCGAATTCGAGCTCGGCCGAACCTGCGGTCAGGAACGCCGCCGCAGTGTCTTCCACAAAAGTAAGGTCGCGGACCGGACTTGTGTCCCCGACCATGATCGCCGGGCAATTTTTGTCGAGAGCCTGCCTTATGATGGTCGGCACGATGGCCCGCTCACTCTGACGTGGGCCGTAGGTATTGAACGGTCGCATAATCACGACGGGGACGTCGAACGACCTGGCGTAGGACTCTGCCATCATGTCCGCGCCGATCTTGGATGCCGAATAGGGTGACTGGCCCTGCAGCGGATGGGATTCGCTGATAGGCATGGTCTGTGCAGTGCCATAGACCTCGCTGGTCGAGGTGTGCACCACACGCTCTGTCTCCCATTGCCGCGCCGCTTCGAGGACATTCACTGTGCCCAGGATGTTGGTCTCCACATAGGATTGGGCGGCAGCGTATGAGTATGGAATCGCGATGAGTGCGGCGAGATGAAATACAACGGCCTGGCCACGCATGATCCGGCTCAGGAACGCGCTGTCGCGAACGTCGCCGCGGACGAGGTTCAGCTGGCTTCGAATGGTGTCCGGCAAATCATCCAGCCAACCATGACTGTCGAAGGAATTGTAGAGGGCGAGCGCCGTGACATCCGCCCCACTACGGACGAGCGCTTCGGTGAGATGCGACCCGATGAACCCATCGGCACCCGTAACCAGAACTTTCCTACCCCTGTAGTTCATGACTAAGCGTTCCCCCTGTGACGTAAAGCGCTGACTTGCGAATTCACCAGAGCGTGGCCATGCCAAGCATGTTCTCACATGCCGATTGGTGGCGGCGAGACCAGGCCGACCGGCGGCCGCGAGACCAAGCCGAGAACCGCCAGAAAGCCGCGCATCATCCAGATGATGTCAGCGGCGATCGTCCGCTGCGGATAGTAGGAGAGGTCGATCCTGGCCTTGGCAGGAAACAGAACCTCGCGGTAGAACAGTACCGGATCCGCGGATCGCGGATAGAATTTGGCCTCATGCCGGAAGAGAACCTGGGCCGGACCCAACAAGCCCGGCTTGTATTGTAGAACGGCCTCAAAGCCACCGTGGAAACAATCGGCAAAGACAAGGCTCTCCGGCCGCGGCCCGACAATTGCCATCTCGCCTCTGAAGACATTCCACAATTGCGGGAGCTCGTCGAACTTGGTGAGGGCGAGGAACCGACCTATTCTCGTCATGCGGCTGTCGCCGGCCATGGTCAGCGCCAAGCCACCGGGATCGCATCGCACCGCGAATTTGCGAAACTTATACATGCGGAACGGCCGCCCACCGGCACCCACGCGGGTCTGCGTAAAGAAGATGGGCCGGCCGCCTTCCAGTAAGAGCGCCAGGGCGATCACCAGCATCAGCGGAGCGAAGACTATGGCGGCTGCTGTAGCGATCACGAGATCAATTGCACGTCTCGCAATCCCATGGGCGGCGCTTGAGACAACAGATCGATGGATGGATAAATCCAAGGCATTCATGCTGCTGTTCCTGCTTGGGCGCAACTGTGGACTGCAGCGGCAAGAGCGGCGGCCACTGATTCGACGACAGGCGCGGTGATCTGGGGATGCAGTGGCACCGTGAGCTCACGCTGGGCAAAGTCCTCTGTCCGCGGCAAATATGTGCCGGGGAAAAGCTCGCGATAGAGCGTCATCTGGTGCACCGGCGGATAGTGGATGGTGGTTTGTATGCCTTGCCTGCGCAATTCATCGATGACGTCTTGCCTGTCAGCGTAACGCGGCAAAAGGACTGGCATGATATGATAGGCGGACGTCCGCGGCTCGTGGAACGGAACTGTCACGGCCGGACAATGTTTTGCGATCAGACGTCGATACAGCATGACCAGAATGCGCCTGATCTCGTTCCACTCCTGCAAATTCTGCAGCTGGACCAGTCCGATTGCAGCGCGCATTTCATCCATGCGATAGTTGAATCCGAGCATGGTGACATCGTACTGCGGCGTGCGACTGTTCAGCCTCTGGTGTGTCCCCGTGGTCATGCCGTGCCCACGAGCCTGGCGGATTGTCTCAAGCAGCTTGGGATCTCGGGCAATCACGGCCCCACCTTCCGCCGTGGTCATGTTCTTGTTGCCATAGAAGCTGAAGGCGGCCGCGGCACCAAATGTACCTACCTCCGTCAGGCCCGGCGCATGCGCGGCATCCTCGATGATCTGCAGCCCTCGGGCACGAGCGAACTTCTGCCATTCTTCCCGATTGGCGAGATAGCCGGCGAAATGCACGAGAATGACCGCCTTGGTGCGCGCGGTGCATCGCGCTTCAGCTTCCACGATCGACATCAGCGGCACGTCGGCCGACTCGATATCAACAAAGACCGGAGTGGCACCGACGTAGAGAACCGCGTTTGCGGTCGCCACGAAGGTCATTGACGGGACCAGCACTTCGTCGCCTGGTCCGATACCGAGTGCATGTAGAATGAGATGAAGCGCTGCAGTACAAGAATTGACCGCGACGCAATCCTCTGCACCATGCATGTGGGCAAAAGCCTCTTCAAAGGCTCTCACCTGCTCTCCCATGGTCAGCCAGCCGCTATCGATGACCTTGGACAAAGCTGCCTTCTCCGGCACACCCAAAATTGGGGCACTGACCAAGAGCATCATAACCTCCTAGACTGTTGGACTGTGGGATCGGCTTGGCGATCTCGTCATGCGGCCGTGGCAGTGACCTCGATCGAGGCCGACTGGTCTTCCCAGGAAATTGCTTGTGCATTCTGGAAATCGTCGACGCGCCCAATATCGAGCCAGAGGCCATCATGCTTGTACACGTGGACAGTTGTACCGTTCTGCATCATCTGCAGCATCAGGTCGTCAAACCCGAAGGGAATGCCGGATGGAATAAACTGCAGAACGTCTGGATTCATGCAGTAGATCCCCATGCTGACCAGGTGCGAAAGCGTCGGCTTCTCGCGAAAGATCTGCACGGTGTTGTCGACTTCGTCGATGACGCCGAAGTCCATTTTGATCAGGCGGCAGGCTGTCGCGATCGTCACCGGATCGGTGTGCTTGCGGTGCGCTGCCACAAATCGACTGAGGCTTAGATCGGTAAGGACATCGCCGTTGAGGACTATGAATGGTTCTGTCAGCTCATCTCTGATCAAGGAGAGCGGTCCGATGGTGCCGAGCGGCTCCATTTCTTGCGTGTATCGAATTTTCAGGTTCCACTGCGAGCCATCTCCGCATACTGTGCGGATCAAGTGGCCGAGATACCCGGTTGTGATGTAGACCTCTTGGATGCCATTGCGTCGCAGCCATTTCAGAAGCATCTCAAGAACCGGTCGAGCACCGATCGGCATGAGCGGTTTCGGCAAGACCGATGTGAACGGGCGAAGGCGCGTCCCCATTCCACCACATTGAATCACTGCTTTCATCTGGTCCTCCCATGTTCACTCGACCTGAACGCCATCGTTACGGCCACAGCATCCGAAAAGCCGCGTTCTTGTTCTCTTAAAGGACCGGTGAGGTTTCCCGCCGGCCCTGATCCGGACATTGTAGCTAGATGGTATGTGGCGGTCGGGGGGGATGTCGTCGTGCATTCGAATGGTAGCGATTCGGACATTCTGGTATTCAATAACCACTGCCGATCGACGAAGGCTGGCGCCTGTCGCAGAGCAGGCTCAGAGCGCGCTTCAGCGATCAGTTCTTGGCCGATAGCTTGGGGCCACAAGACCGACAAAACCCGAATGAGTGCTTACAGTGAGCCTAATATCCATCAATCGCCGGAACGACCTAGGACAACCCGGCGATTGCGCGGTATCGGCATCGAAGCGAGCTGTTGGGACACGGCTCTTGGAGGCTGAGAACGAATGTTCGACAGGTCAGCCGGCTCCGTTCGCGGGTTTCAAAAATAAGAGGAGCGTTTCCCGTTATTTAGGATTATATTAGCAATCTGACGCTTGCGGTGTTGGGGCATCGCAGGTGTTGACTGGATGAATCGACGAGTGGTTGGCCACGACTTTAAGGCCCTCACCGTTCAATCATTCCAGGATTCGTTGGGGTAGTTCAATGTATCGAATCGTCATCGCCGACGATCACGGCTTGTATCGTCGTGGCTTGCGATTGGCACTGACCGCAGGCATTCCAGGTGTGGAAATATTTGAGGCGTCGTGTTTCGATGCCGTACTCAGTCTGCTGGCGGAACAGGCGTCAGTTGATCTTGCGATCCTGGACCTGAACATGCCGGGATTGTTCAATCAGGAAGTGCTCAGCGGCATTCTGTCGGCTTATCCGGATACACGCTTTGCGATCGTTTCCGGGAATGATTCACGCTCGGAGATACTCACGGCGCTGTCGATCGGCCTTCACGGCTATATCGTAAAGTCGCAAAGAGACGAGGAGGTCGTCATGGCCGTCAACGAAATCCTTTCGGGCCGCATCTACGTGCCTGCACTTCTGTCGCGCCCCGGAGCCGCACAAGCAACTCACGTACCTACTCCGTCCGAGCATATCCCACATCGACGAACCACCACTGGCAATCTTGGCAGGCTGACCTCGAGGCAAAAGGAGGTCCTCAAGCTGATGGCGGAAGGGTATTCGAATAAGGAAATTGCGCGCGATCTGGAAATCGCCGAAGCGACGACGAAAATTCATGCCGCTGCGGTTCTGCGTGAGCTTGGGGTACGGAATCGGACAGAAGCTGCCGTTATGCTGAAGACTTGGCTAACCAGGGATATCAATTAGAGCGCCTCCGCCTGTTGGGCGCGCAAGGGACGCTCTAAAACTTGAATCTACGCATTATGGCTTCTAGAAACGAGGCCGATTTTTGCGCCAATGCGTTATGGCCCGATTTCCTTGCGCGACAGCCGCAGCGAATATCGCAGCCCGTGATCCGACATTTCCAACTTGGGCGAGTAACCGACAAGCGGCGCCCCATCCACTCCGAGTATCATGGAACCGAAACCATGACGGACAACTTTTGAAGTCCGCCGTCGCCCCGATTCCACCCACTCGAACACGATGTCACTACCTGCGTCTTTAGACGCGAACGTCCAATTTACCTCGATCCGGCCTTTTGAATCGCCAAGCGCTCCATGTTTCAAGGAATTGGTCGCAAGCTCGTGAACAATCATCGCAAAGCTTTCGGCGGCGCCGCCCGAAATCACAACGGAAGGACCGCTGACCGATATGTCGCGTGTTCCCATATACGGCTGCAGCTCCTGGACAACGAGATCGTGGAGCATCCCCGACGCATTGCCGTTGCGTGAAAGCAGCAGATGCGTTGCTTCGAGCGCACGAATCCGATCGACGAGCGTCTCCTTGTACCTGGCGACATTGTTCTCGTGAACATCGACCATGTTCACCAGCGCCGTGATCACAGGGAATAGGTTGCTGAACCTGTGGCGTTGTTCGAGCATAATGCGCTCCCGCTTCTTTGCCGCGGCGCGTAGCAGCGTGGTTTGTCGTCGCTCGGTCAGGTCGGCGGCCACGCCGAGCCGCTGTAGACGATCATCGTATTTCTCTTCCCTTCCGCGCAGGGCAACCCAGCGGATATGTCCGTCCGGTCGTCGGACGCGAATCTCGACGTCGTAATTCGTGACTGATGCGAGCTTTCTCGATGCTAACAACTTTGGCCAGTCCGCCGGATGAATGACGGCTGACAGTTCGTCCAAACGGCGGCTAGCGGCCGGGGGCAGGCCGAGAATGTCCCAGAACGTGCCGGAGCCGGTGACGATCCCGTCTTTAAGGTCGATCCGCCACGTGGCCAGGCGTCCGGCAGACAAAGCGAGATCCAGCCACTCCTTCTGAGCCCGAAGCGCTTCGTGTACGGCTCGTCGTTCCGAGATATCGTCGACCACCACGAAGATGCTCTCTGAGAGAACCCCGTCGGGCACGGATGAAGACAGGGTTAGCCGCGCCCAGAATGCCGAACCGTTCTTTCTTAACAGACGCACCTCCGAAGCGAACGAAGCAGCGTCGTTACCCAGGCCCGCCAGCAACTGCGCCAAGGCATCACGGTCGTCCGGATGAACGAGTGTCTCGAGCCGCAATTGGGCAAGCTCCTCCTCCTCGTAGCCAGTCATCTCACTGAGGCGTCTGTTGGATTGCAGCAGCTCACCTCTCTCGTTGGTGTTTGCGAATCCCATGGCGGCGCGCTCGAAAGCCCAACGGTAGCGGTTTTCGGTTGCTTCGACGGCAGCGAGTCTGGCTTCCGCGACTTCCAGCAGCTCACGCAAGTCCTGCCGCAGCCGATGGAACGTCATGGCAATCACGCCGCCCGAAACCACAAGCAGAATGGCGCGCGCCCAATCTTCGCCGGAGATCTGACCCTGCAGGGTGCTTCGTGCCCACAGGCCGGCAGCCACCATCAGGATTGTCGCCGCAAGCGCAGGCCCACGGTCTTCAAGGTAGGAAATGATTATAATAGCTGGAATAAATTCCAGAAAACTCGACCCTTCCCCAATATATACTGACGCTTTTGTTTCAAATATCAGTGTAGCAGCCAGTACCAATGCGGAGGCCACATGAGTTAGCAGTCTGCCTGATGGGTTCCAATCCGACCTGCGCGACTGCGAGTTCATGGGCGTAGACTACAACCTTTTAACTAGGCCGTCGAGACTAGAGCATAAAACGTACAACCTAGTCCGACTGCCGGATTGCCATACCACTATCACAGCGCGCATTTTAACAGACGGGGGGAGGCATGACTTGGTCAGAACTCCTCAGAATATATCGAGTTTCAACGTAATAGGGCCCGGTTTTTGCGAGCCCTATGCATACAAGACTGTCTGTAAACCCCGAACAACTTATTTTCGGGCTGTGAAACTTGGGGAGGTTGAATAATGGCTCTGATCGATAGACACAGCGATGTCGTTGCGGGCAAACGATACATTACAATAGGGACCAAGTATAACCCCGACGCGCAGATGATGCGACCCTCATATGCTTATCCTTTAGCTCGTGCATCGGATCGACCGGACGCAGGGGTCGACGAACCAAGGAGACGCAGTCTGGAATCCATCACCGGCATGCTTGATCGCATCGGCTGTGGTTATCTCGTACTGAACCGCGAAAGAAAAGTAATCGAATGGAACGCAGCCGCTCAAACCACATTGGAGCGTCAGGGCGAAGCGGCTGATACAGCCGGTGAGCTTTCGATAGCCCTAAGGCGGCTGATCGCAAATGTTCCGGCCCATTTCCTGCCGGGTTCACTGTCTTGGGTGGTGATCCGCAGCAGAAGCGACAGGCCGGTGATATTGAAAGAGAACGGCCTTATCGCTCCTGACGGAACGAGCATTGTGGCATTGCTGGACCGTGAGAACAGGTCGGGGCCAAATCCCCAGACACTGCAAAGGATGTTTGGCTTGACGAGCGCGGAAACGCACCTTGCGCTGCGCTTGGCTCAGGGCGATGCGCCATTGGAGATCGCCCGCAGTTGGCGCCTCAGCCGCACCACGATCCGCTCCCAGCTTGCCTCGCTATTCGCCAAGACCGAAACGAGACGTCAGGCGGAACTGGTGGCTCTTCTGGGGCGCATTTCGGTGTTGCCGTAAGGGCCGCCGCCTAGAGCATGTTCCATCCCGATAGAATCGGGATGGAACTCTAACTTGTTATTTTACCATGATCTTTCCTGAAAGCCGGTTAGCGCTTTTCGGGACCATGGTCCGGTTCCCAGGCGCCGGGCGTCGGCATCCACCAGGATTCAGGCGACCGGAATTTGAGCCGTTCCAACATAGGTTGCCCAACTACGGCCGGCTCCGATGCGCCGGCGTACAGCGTCCGCGGCGGGGACCACCGGTTGGACAATGATCGACACAACCAGTCTGCTCTTTCCGCGCGCTGAAGATGGAATCCGTTTGATCGCGATCAGACCGCTCCTCGGTGGAACTAGCCCGGGCAGGTTCGATCCTCGTCACCGCAGGCTTCCTTGGCTATCACGTGGCTTTGCGGCTTGGGCGGCACGGAATCGAGGTCGTGAACGTCGACAATTTCACACCCCTTTTATAATCCAACACTAACGAAGCGGGTTTGCACGCCTCTGTGCCGAGCCGGGGTTCACCCCGCTGCGAATGGATCTGGCGGACTCGGCGCGCCTTCAGCTGCTGTTGTCAGACTTTCAGCCGTCACACTTTGTGCACCTCGCCGCTTAGGGCCGGCGTGCGCCGGCGCGAGTGTCCAGAAACGTCGCCGGGGCGGCAAAGGTACATCGCTGGCCAGCCGTCTCGATGATTGAATCAGCCAGCTGATCTCTTCTGGCCGGTCATTGCCGATATTGCACACGCGATGCGGCGCCATGGTGCTCGGAAAACGGTATGGTCGGGCTCGACGAGGCGTAAACGAGGTGATCAATGCCGAAGTGCCAGCAGCCCTCAAGCACGTTGAGATACGCCACGATGTTCGACTTCACATAGGCATGCGGGTCAAGGGTGAGTAACGTCAGCGACCTTCACAATGCTGTCGGCTCGGCACCCGCGACAGCGCTCGAGGACGGAGCGCAAAGGTCGACAATTTCATGGGACGGATGCTGCAGCCAGCACAAAGCGTTCATGCGGGTCTGAGAGCCCGAGGTGTCGGCCGCGCACCTGTCGGGCGGCGCTGTCAGTGTGATCTGATATTCGCAAAATCGATTCTGGAGCGGCCCAGTGTTGGAGCGGCCCAATGAGCGAATTTGGAATCCAGCTCCGAAAATCTCAGGTCAGCGCAAGAACCAATACCGTTGCTGGTGCTGGCCGTCGACTGCACCTGTTCTGAACGACGTTAGCGCAAAGATCAACGCAGGCATGATCTTCAGTCGTTTTCTGATATAGATCGCCATCGCCAGGTTCCAAACGGCCAATGCAAGCGCCAGGCCCACTGCAGCACCCAGCGGACCGTAAAGCTCGATTCCTGCCGCACAGCCTATGATACCGGCGACTGCGCCAACGATCATGGCGGCTGCTGCTGCCCATTCGTTTCCGGTCATGGTCAAGAGATTCAGCTGGGGTCCGCACAGCGCGACAAAGACATATCCGAGCATCAGTACCCGCGCGATGGGTGCTCCTGTGCTGAAATCCTCACCGAACCAGTTCATGAGAGGTTTGACGATCACAACCAGCGGGATGGCCATCCCTATGGCGCCGGCAGAGGAAAGTATGGCGGCTCGTGAAAATAACTGCTGCAGGCCCTTCCGATCGCCTCGGGTATGAAGGGCAGCAGCTGCTGGCGAAAACATCACGCCGACGGCAACGAGGGCAAGACTCACAAGCAACGCAACATTCAGTCCCAAGGCGAAGATACCTGCGTCTCGAATATGACCTGTCCAGCCCAGCACCATAACCCCGGCCCGACTGATGAAAACATCGAGCCCGGCCATGAGCATAATCGGCGGAACCGCCGCCCACCACTCTTGCGACGCGTCGCTGGGTTGAGTCTGCCGCAAACCGGGCGGCTGAAACCTTGTCACCATGATGAACACCAGTCCGACCGTGATGCCCGAACTTGTCAGCACCGCTTGCATCACCAGGGGTGCGTTGAGGGTCCATGATCCTGAAAAGGCCGCGACTCCCAGCAACATCAACAACAGGCCGTCGCGTACGATGCGTTCCGGCAGGAGGGCTGAGACACCACCGCCGAAGGCACGAATAAGTGCTGCACCCAGCGCGGAGGCGGTGACCAAAGGCACTGCTGCCATGCCAAGGAGCTGGCTGATTTCAAGTTCCTTGTGAGAAGGATCTGAAAAGAAATAGATCAGAGCGGCGCCGATCATGCCGAACAGTGTCGCCGCCGCCAGCGATCTTTGCAGAGCAAACCTGACGACACCATGTGCCAGGTCAAGCCGCCCGTTTGCCCTGTAGGCGGACACGAAGCGTAGTAGGGAGACATTGAAACCAAGCGTTGCAAGATAGCCAAGCACGGAGGTCCAGGCCAGGGCATAGGAATAGATGCCATAGCTGGTGGAACCGACGAGGCGCGCAATCAACAACTGCGCCAAGCTGGTCAACCCCGCACCACCGATATAGATCAAAAGAGCGAAGATGCTGGCGTAGCCGAGACTCCGACCCATGTCTTTGTTGTGGGACAAAACTATATCCCCGGCGGCAAGAGAGGCCGCAGAAGTTCGTGCGGTCTTCATATCATTACAGTCGTGGTCAGCGTCGGGTATCTCATGGCCTTGGCTGCCTTTGGCCGCAGGTCCACCGCCGGCTTGCAAAATTTTCGAGATTATCTTCCGCTCGGCACACTGAATGCCTTCTAACGAGGACTGATCGTTGAGAGTGTGGATCGGAATAATTTTTCGGTCAGACTCGACGAGAATGTCGTTTATGCTTTGAAATACCCCAAAACTGCGCATGTTTGTGTCAAAATCTGCCTCAAAAATGCGCTCCGCAGGCGCTTCATGCTCCATCCGCTGCTGCAAGCGCGTCTCCACGATCGCGCGTGGTGCAACAACTCTGAGCGTGAAATCAGCTGCGGGCGCCAGGCTGAGTGCCTTTCCCAGCGCAACCTTGTCTGCGGTTCCATTGAACATTGCCAGCGACGCAATCGCCTGGACGTAGCCCTGATCGAATATGACTACTTCTCTGGATTGCTTGGCCTCATCCCAGCGGCGCGAAAGCTTCAAGATGTGCTGCCAGAGCCGGGCCCGCCATATTCTTTTTTCTGGCGGCATCACTCTTATCATGGAAAGGGACGTTGAAAGATCCTTGATCCTGCCTCTCGGAGAAAGCAGGATTTTTAATGTTGAAAATATTGCCGATATGATCCTGAAAATAGCCAGAAAGATTCCAAGATCGACGCTCGATCCCCTCTGGCGAGGCCGGTGACTGAGGGCAACCTTGGCGTGGTACCCCTCGTCCCGCAGTCGCCGGGCAAGGGCGTGAGCAAAGGTTCTCTTGCCGGATCCAGGCGGTCCGAAGAGTTCAATGATCATGGGTCCAATCCGATCGTGGCAATACCCGCGCGATTTCCGCGACCATCGTTGCTTCGAAGTCCGCTTGTGACGCTCATGATGTTTCCTCGAGCAAAAGATCAGCGCTGTCCCCGAACTGATAACCGGCGTGCTTCTTGAGATTAACCTGCGTGAGAACGCTCCCGACAGGGACCGAAACTGACGCATCGCTCGCAAGCGTTTCCAAAACACCGCGTGCGATGCTGCGTCGCGTCCTGCCCCAGCGAATGGCGAAAAGAACCGCATCAGCCCAGCCCGTCAGAAGCCCGGCCTCCGGCCCTCCAAGTCCCAGCGGTCCATTTACGATGACGACGCTGTAGATCGAGTGCAGCTCATCCGTGAACAGGGAACTGTCGACCGTGGACAGCAACGCCAGCAGATCCTCCGACGGTGCGAGAGCCATGAAGTCGATTCCGATTTCAGGCATTCCCGCGATTGCCTCGTGCAAGGCACAGCGTTCACTCACATAGTCCCCGAAAAAGTTGTGTGGCTTGAGCGCCGTGAATTCATCCAGGAATTCGTTCGTGAGGCGAGCGCCCGTGCGGTCAAGATCGAGGAAAAGCACTCGCCCCCCCAGTCGGGTGGCTGCCAGGGCCAGGCTCCATGCAAGCTCGGTCTTGCCATCATCCTGGACGCTGGACGTTACGAGAATGATGTGCGACGAGCGATCCCTCGCTTGCTTGGGTGCTGCGGCGACAAGCAGGGATGTCACGGCGCGGCTGTATCTGGACCTCTGCTGGGCTAAAACCAGCTGCTTCAGCCGTCTGGCGTGCATTGTGGCAGCTTGTGGTATCAGCCCCAGGCACGGAACTCCGAGCGCTGCTTCAGCTTCGGCCTCGCCCCGCAAAGTCTGATCGAGGCGGTTGCGAACGACAACGAAGACCCCGCCAAGAAGCCCAAACACAACCATACCGGGTGGAATAAGGAAAATCGGCGACAGGGTCTTAGGAACCGTCGGCGGCCATGCCGCCGAAAGGACCGACACTCCGGCCGAAGGAGTTGCGATGCGCCGTATCAAGTCCTGTTGCTGGGTCAGAAGCTGGTTGTATCGTTCCGTCAAGATACTGACCTGCGGCTCGAGTGCACGCAGCCCGGACAGCCGGCCGGCCGTATCGGCCACAACCGCGTCGAGCACATTCTTGCGACTTTCCAGAGCTGCAATCTGGGCCCGGTAGATGCTGGCTTCCGCAGCGATACGAGCAGTGCCTTGTTCGATCTCGCGGTTGATCGCATCGCTCAGATTTTTATGTGCCGTGTCATTGGCCTGGCGAGCCGCCAGGTCGGCCAGCGCCGGTGATCCGATAGCTTGAGCGAGGGAGGCGACCGATGCTCCCTCCTTTCGCAACTCCTGAATATGTTGAAGCCGAGATTCCGTGGCGGAGAGATCCGCTTTCGACAGGGAAATCTGCTGGCTGAGTTCAGCCGTCTCCTTGGCAGCGTTGTCCGCAGCACCTTGGTCGACTGCACCATGGCTCAGTCGATACTTTTCCAGACGATCGGTCGCTTCTGCCAGATCGCGTTGTACGCCCGGCAAGGCAGCGACTATCGAGGTGAGTTCCAGTCTATCCGCTGCCTGGCGTCTCATTGCGAGATCGTCGATGAACAATCGGGCGAACGTATTGGCCACCATAGCGGCTCGCGTCGGATCGTGGTCGGTAAAGCCTATGCTGATGACTCTCGACCGCAGTTCCTGTCCAACCCTCGCGCCCTTTCGCAACGCCTTTAGTTCAGCCGCATCCGCAGCTTCCGGCTTGCCCTGCGGCCATATTCCGCCCAGCAGGCCGTCTGCAAATGAGCGCAAAATCGACCGGCCGCCGCGAGCAGGGTCGGGACGAGAACTTCCAGTTCCGGCATCACCTTGTTCGGCAGTGCCGCCGGCCTCCGTCTTGCGCAGCGCTGCCATCACGCGACGCAGATGTCCTTGCGACAAGAGCATGGTTATATTGTCGTCAATCCTGGCATCCAGCATCTCCGGGGCAGGTTCTGTGCCGGCAGGCCCAGTCCTGGTTGGAGCATCGAGGATAACTTGCGTGGTCGCCTCGTAACCCACAGGGACAGCAAAACCCGCAAGCCCGGCCAAAACACCGCCCAGAATGACCATGGCGAGCAGGAACCGTTTCCTCCTCGCGATGGTGATGAGGAGTTGATGGATGGAGCTCTGCGCGTCCATCTGCTCGCGCAGCGGCCGCCTCATGCGCGGCTTGGTCTCGTGCGCGGTTACATGCATCTCAGTGGCGCGCGGAAGTTGCTTCCGGCTGACTATGGAACCTTCCATTTTATACTCCTGCCAATTCGAGCGCGGGATACCGGTCCGCTGCGGGCGCCGGGGGCCGATGGGCCTCGTTGCGCCAGGTCTGGAACATCAACGCCGCCCACAAATCACGAGAATGATCCTGCCTTCCATCAATGTGATCTCGCCAGCACGTCTGCACCTTTGCAAAGTCGAAGATCCCGTCTCCGGAGAGGCGCATATCGGCGAGCAGATCGTTGGCCCAGATGCGCAGCGGCCCTCTCAGCCAGACTGCTATAGGGACGTCGAAGCCCTGCTTCGGCCGATCGGTCAGCCGCTTGGGAACATACCGATGCAGCAACTGACGAAGGATCCACTTGCCTCTGCCGTGGCGAACCATTACGTCCGCCGGCAATCGCCAGGCGAAGTCGACAACCCGATGGTCGAGAAGCGGGCATCGCCCCTCGAGACTGGCGGCCATGCTGGCGCGGTCCAGCTTCACCAGTATGTCGCCGGGCAGATAGCCGACCATGTCGTCGTACAAGAGGCGGGACAGCAGGCCATCAAGCGGCGGTGCGCCGTGAACTGATAAGGGCAGCTCATGCTGGGTGAGGTTCTCGGTCGATGATCCCCTAAGCCGATGGTACAATTCGTCCTCATCTGCCGCTGCGAGCAGCCGAGCCAGGCGATCCAACCGGTCGCTCCGCAGCGCGTGCCGTGCATGCGCCGAAAGCGGCAGCTTGCTGACGCGATCGTGACGGGCTGCACGAGCCAGCAATCCAACACCGGCCGCAAGCGTCTGACGCAGCGGCGACGGCAGCCTATGCTGTCGTCTCGCTCGGGCTGCCATGAGATGGCGAGCGTAGCCGGCGAAGCATTCGTCGCCACCGTCGCCCGTCAGAGCCACCGTAACGTGCTGGCGAGCGAGCCTCGCCACGAGCAGAGTTGGTATCTGCGATTCGTCGGCGAACGGCTCGTCCCAGATCTGCGGCAGTTCTGGAATGACCTCGCGCGCGGTCGCGCAAGAAAGGTGAAGTTCGGTATGGTCGGTGCCCAGGTGCCGGGCGACCTCCGCAGCATGGGGAGCCTCATCAAACCCGCCCTCTCCGAAAGCGACCGTGAACGTACGCACCGGTTTTGTGGATTGAGCCTGCATCAGGGCTACAACGACGGAGCTGTCGACACCACCGGATAGAAAGCCGCCCAGCGGCACGTCAACGTTCATGCGTTCCCGGACCGCAAGTCGTAGCAGGCCGTCGAGCTGATCCGTCAGTTCTTCGTCAGTGCCGACAATTGGTTCCTGCCGACCTTTCGCGGCGACTTCGGCCAGCGACCACCAGTATCGGATGCGATGCGAAAGCGACGCGACACTGCGGGCCTCAGCGAAATCTGCGGCCGTCACTGACAGGACTGAGCCGGGCGGCAGCTTGAACACGCCTCGCCAGATGCACTTGTTATCCGGTACCCATCCCCTCGACAGCATCGACGTGGCGGCATCGATATCGAGTTCCTGACGGAAGCCTGGAAAGCCGTTGATCGCCTTCAACTCGGAGGCAAAAACGAGCGCATCGCGTGTTGAAGCAACGTAAAGCGGCTTTTTGCCCATTCGGTCGCGGGCGAGATGAAGGGTCCTCGTCTTCATATCCCACAATCCAAAAGCGAACATGCCGGCGAAGCGAGTGAGTGCGGTATCGAGCCCCCAACTCTCGATCGCGCACAGCATGACTTCGGTATCACAGGTGCCGCGGAAACGATGACCCGCGTCTTCAAGTTCGCGGCGCAGATCCTGGAAATTGTATATTTCGCCGTTAAAGGTGATGGTATATCGGCCAGTCGCCGAATGCATCGGCTGGTGTCCCGCCTCCGACAAGTCGACGATGGCCAAACGCCTGTGGCCGAAGGCAACGCCCGCTTTACGATCTGTCCAGAAGCCGTCGCCGTCAGGCCCACGGTGACGAAGAGCTGTCGTCATTTGCGCTATTGCCCTCAGCGGCTTCGCTCTAGCCGCATCGGGTGCAAGAAGGATTCCGGCAATCCCACACATCCCGTCACCCCAAGTCCCTGGAAGTAGCCCACACTGCTCGCGGCGTTCCGGCAACAAGGCAAAGGGTCAGCCCAAACCAAACGATCGGGTGGCGGATGATCAGGTGCGGAAACCCGTAAATCATGATCGCCACCACCAGCGCAAAAAGCGCGTCGAGCTTCGCACGCCATGCTGACATGGCGGCCGAGCCGACGATCCAAAACAGGGCGAGGAGCGCAATCAGACCACCTTGAGTGTACAGATCGAGGATCGTGTTGTGGGCCTCGAAAGGTTCGGGCAGAAACTGCCGATAGTAGACGGAGGGGCGGTCCACATGCGGGCCAGGACCGAGGCCAAGAGACGCTGACGTCACGCCCTTGTAGACTGCGTTTCCCCAGAGCCTGACGCGAAGTTCAGCGGTTTCGACGGTCTCCTCCCCGCCCCTCCCCTTGCTGAGGCTCTTGGCGAAATTTTCGACGCTGCTCAGGTCCCTGAGCACGTAGGGCGTCATCGACATCGCCAGGGGGAGGAAGCCGAGCATCAAGAGGACCGCGACTTGCCGGGAAACGCTGCCCTTGTCACCGGTCGTGAGCCATGTCCGAACCCGCAGCCCCAGAAATATGAGGCCGGTCAGGACGCTTGTAACAAGATAGGCATCACTCCTTGTCAGCCTTCCGACATAGACGGTCAGTACAAGGCTGCTGAACCCAAACAACCTTCCCCATGGACTGCTTGTGGTCGTCGCAAGATGTAGGGTCAGGGGGCCAAAAAGTGCACAATAGAGCGCGAGTTGGTTCGGATTCTCGGACCATCCGGTGAAGCGATCCCAGAACCAGGGATTGACGCCGGATTGGTGGATCCAACCCCACCCAAGCGCCAGCTGAAAGACAAAGCATGCATTCACTATCCCGATCGCCCACCAGGCAGTGCGGCGCAGTTGGCGATGAGCGTCGGGCTCCGCGGCGGCCAGACAGGTGACGCTGGCCAACAGCATGTAGGCCATTATGTCGTGAATCGGCGCCGAGAGGTCCAGAACCGCCGTGGTCAGTAAGCCGACAATGGCACCGACCCCCAGAGCAAACGTCAAGATCAGCCAGAAGGTCGCAAGACGGAACAGGGCCGGCGTGGCCTCCAAGGGACCACCCGCGACTACTCGCCCGATCGAAAGCATGATCCAGAGCGATAGGAACAATTCGGTATATCCGAAGGGCATCCCCGGAACACTGATCTGCACTGCATAGCCCATCGCAATGCCGCCAGCCAGCAACGCGTTCCGGATCATCGGCGCGCTCCACCCGGTCCGCGGTTTGCGGCATCCTCTTCAAGCAAGATCGAGGACGCCGGTCGAGCGAGACCGCCGTGGGATTTGGCGCTCAGGACATTTTTGTACAGATCGCAATACTGGTCTACGACCCACGGCAGCGCGAACTGCTCCCGGACGAGTTCGACGGAACGACCGCCCATGATCTTTCCGCGACCGCGGTCGGACAGGATGTCTATTATTCGAGACGCAAGTCCATCAGCATCGTGCGGTGGGACGAGATAGCCGTTCCATCCGTCTTCAACCACGTCATTGCAGCCAGGCATTCTTGAGGCGACGATGGGCAATCCCGCCAGTCCTGCCTCGAGCAGGACGCGCGGGATCCCTTCCCGATATTGTGTTGGAAAGGCGAACAGATCGGCCACGCCAAGAAGGGCTGGAACATCGCGTCGTGGGCCTAAGGCGATGACATGGGGGGCATATCGATCGATGTCCGATTTGTCGACGGCAAATGGCCCTTCGGATTCCCATGGGCCGACAAGCACGAAACGCGCATTGGGCCTTTTGGACAGGATGTGCGGGACTGCTTTGAGGAGCGTCGGGATACCCTTCTGGCGGGTCAGCCGGCCGACAAAAATTACGACTTCAGCGGATTGGAGCCCCAGCTCTTCGCGCATCTTCATCGCCGACGGGGCAAGATGCCTTGCCATGGCGAACGCATCGACGTCGATTCCAGAACTGCGGATCAGCCGCCCGCTGCCGCGTCGGATCAGTCGATAGCGTTCAAAGAAAGCCTGATCGTCCCGATTTTGGAAGACCGTCGCAGCCGTCCAGAAGGACGAAAGCCATTGCAGTCCGCAAAAGATTGGACGCAGGGCCAGAGCCCGTGGCTCCTGCGACGAGAATGTCCAGCCCAGACCGTTGATCGTGCGGATGACTGGAGCCTTCCCGCGCACCGCAAGTGGCGTCAGCAGGTTGGGTTTGGTGTCGAAACTTTGGACAACATCTGGTCGCAGTTCCGACATTAATTTTCGAATCGTTCGGATGGCGCCCCACTCCCCGCTGCCGCCGCTGGCAAATCGGTCGAAACCATAGCGGTGATGCGGAATGCCATGCCGCGAAAACGCGGTTTCAGCGCCACTCGAGACTGCAGTGACCCGAAAACCCCTTTCGCGAAGCGACATCAGGAAAGGAATTCTCAAGGCGTGATCCTCGCCTCCCACACACACGAGATGCGGGTTCATCCTGCCACTCCCGACCATGTGCCGTCCCCGAATCGCGGGAAGTGGCGGGCTTTTGACTTTGCCTTCACGATCTTGGTTTCGCTTCTTCTGCGTGTATGGATGCCAAGTCACGGTACGGGCAGGCTTGCCTACTGTCCTCGTCTGTTTGCATGACGCAAACCGCATTTGGATCAAGGCCTTGCGAGCGTCAGGCAGCTAAGTCTCCGACTTGGCGAGGCAATCCACGCCAAAGACCTGCACAGGGTGTGCTACCGAGGCCGTATTGCGGGCCTCTCGACGCGCATATCCTTCTGCGCAATGAGGGGTGTGGCGGGATCGTTTTGCACGTCGAACTTGAGGAAAATCCTGCGGGCACATTGGCCGGCGGGCGGGGCAATCAGGGACTGCGCTTCCGATAACCGTCCGTTGTCACGTCAGTCTGGGTCGGTCGGTGGCGTTGCCAGCCTGAGCATCGTCCCGATCGTGGGCCGTGCCTCAGTACGCTGGTTGAACCGCATCTCAGTCACTTCCGCCCTGGTAGAATCTGCCTGCGACCAGCAGGTAACCTAGCTCGACCATCTCCGATGTCGGCATGTCGTTGGCGGATGACGTCGTTATGAGCGAGCACCTGCCCACTGTCCACAGAAAATTGGGTTGCGACGCCAGAGAACATGGCCTGGCTCAGCACCTAGCGTAACGCAGTCAGATTGCCCGCAGGTAAGTGTATAGAAAAGCTATTCTGGCTGCCGTTCTATTCATGGACTCTGGTTGCCGGCAGTTAAAATCTGACTTTTGTGGCGCCACTTCAGTGGGTCAGCATCACCAAGGCATCTTCGCGAAATACCGGCTTCGACGCCATCTATAATTTTATTGAACAGAAAACTCCTCGACAGGAAATCACTATCGAAGGCGGATCATATGTAAGCAATGTGAAAGACCACTCTGGCAAAAACGGGACAATTTATTTGAATGCCGTGGTTAATGTATACGATTATATAATGGAATTTTACTTGGCAATATCGCGGTCATCCCAAGTAAAATTCTGCTTCAGTGAGGCGATCCTGCTGGTGATCAACGAATCTATCAGAGGGGTGCGGGTATGTGATTTGAAGCTAATATACGCCGTCGAGTAGGCAGGCACCGCGGGGCGCTAAGAAAAAGGATTATCAATGGCACTTCATTTCGCAGCAGGTGGGTCCGCCACGGAAGTCGCAAGCGCCGGTTTCAATCTGGTCGACGTTCAATACATCGACCAGGTCAACGAGCTGCCGGATGGCATGAAGGCTATGGTCTGGCTCAACGAGGGCGAGGGCGTGACCCAGTCCTTTATCG
>NZ_SRTG01000400.1:0-317 GCF_004792125.1 Mesorhizobium sp. M5C.F.Ca.ET.164.01.1.1
GTGGCGATCGCGGCAAAGGCGATGAAGACGATGGTTGCCACCGGCACTGTGTTGTCGAACAGCCGCTCGCCCAGCACCGCGAACACCGGCGGCGCCAGGCCCGGGCCCTCGCCATAGGAGATGTTGATGTACTGGTTGCCGGAAACGATGAGCGCAAGGCCCCGCGCCGCCTGCAGGCCGGCGAGCGTGACGAGGAACGGTTCCAACCGGAAGCGGGTGGAGATCGTGCCCTGGACGATGCCGAAGGCGATGCCCATGGCGAGCACGGCCAGAATGGTCGGGATCAGTCCGAAGCCGCCGGAGATCATCATCGTTGC
>NZ_SRTG01000401.1:0-317 GCF_004792125.1 Mesorhizobium sp. M5C.F.Ca.ET.164.01.1.1
GTTATACCTTGGCCCGGACACCTTATCGGGCGTCAGCGCCATGTCGAGCCCCAGCATCTCGGTCGCATCGAGCGTGATGTCCGCCGCAGCGACATTTTCCTCCAGATAGGTCCGCCGCTTGGTGCCGGGGATCGGCACGATGTCGATGCCGAATTCCGGCCCCTTGGCGAGCAGCCAGGCAATCGCCACCTGGCCGGGCTTGACGCCTTTTGCCGCGGCGATGTCGCGCACCGTGGCGGCCGCCGCGACATTCAAGTCGAAATTCTCGCCCTGGTAGCGCGGGTCGCCGCGCCTGAAATCGCCTTCCGGATAATCCT
>NZ_SRTG01000402.1:0-317 GCF_004792125.1 Mesorhizobium sp. M5C.F.Ca.ET.164.01.1.1
GCGGCTCATGGCAAATGGCGAAGCCGAGATCGCGCCCTTTCTCTATCCGCCTGCGCCGGCCTCTGCTCCGCCTACTCCGCCGCCTCGTACCCCGCGATGCCCTTGATCTCCAGGAAATCCTCGAGCCCATATTCGGCATACTCGCGGCCGTTGCCGGACTGCTTGTAGCCGCCGAAGGGCAGGCCGGCGTCCCAGGTGGGGTAGTTGATGTAGACGTTGCCGGAGCGCATGCGGGCGGCGACGGCGCGCGCCTTCTCGATGTCCTTGGCCTGGATGTAGGAGGCTAGGCCGAAGACGGTGTCGTTGGCCTGCTCGAC
>NZ_SRTG01000403.1:0-317 GCF_004792125.1 Mesorhizobium sp. M5C.F.Ca.ET.164.01.1.1
ATCAGCCTTTGCTGGCGGAATGTGATCCACCATGTCCACCAAGGGGACGAGGCCCACTTTCATTCACTGTATGTGCACGACGACGTAGCGTCCGCCGTAGGGTTGATAATACGTGCTGCCGCAGTGCCACAGCACGGTGCCGTTGATCGCGGTCTTCACGCACGCTGCCGGGAGCCGGGTCACGTAGATCGTCGAGCGGCGGATCGTTCGGCGTGTGGTACGCCTCGCGACCCCTGCGACACTGCCGGGCGTGAGCGGACGGCCAACTTTCGCCTGCGCGTCGCCGATGACGGGGGCGAACGGTACAATGACGTCGA
>NZ_SRTG01000404.1:0-316 GCF_004792125.1 Mesorhizobium sp. M5C.F.Ca.ET.164.01.1.1
ACCGCCTCGGCGACGCTGGAAACCGCCAACGCCCAGGTCGGCCAGGCCGAGGCCAATCTCGCCGTCGGCGGCCTGCCGGCGCGCGCCGAGACGATCAAGGCCGCCGACAACCAGGTCAAGCAGGCGCAGGCCGAACTGGAGCAGGCGGTGTGGCGCCTCTCCAAGCGCACGCTCGCGGCCCCTTCGCCCGGCCGCGTCAACGACGTCATCCGCAATCCCGGCGACACGGCGGGCCCGACCGCGCCTGTCATCTCGGTGCTGCCGGACGGCGCCGTGCAGCTTAGCGTCTATGTGCCGGAACGCGCGTTTTCGACGG
>NZ_SRTG01000405.1:0-316 GCF_004792125.1 Mesorhizobium sp. M5C.F.Ca.ET.164.01.1.1
GATGCGGGCTGCGTCATGTTCGAGCACTCGAATTTTCGCGGCCGCGCGCTGGAATTGGGGGCGGACGATTCGGTGAGCTTTCGTGGCGGCCAGTTCTGGAACGATCGCGTCTCCTCGGTGATCGTGAGCCGCGGCTGCACCCTCGTCGCCTATTCGGATACGAGGATGCGAGGCCGGTCGATCGAGCTCAATCGCAGGGTCCGCGACTTCAGCAATACCGGCTGGAACGATCGCACCTCATCAGCCGAATGCTATTGCGGCGAGCGGTATTGAGCCGGCCGTGATCTGAGCCAAGACTGCCCGACGTCAAGCGGAG
>NZ_SRTG01000406.1:0-316 GCF_004792125.1 Mesorhizobium sp. M5C.F.Ca.ET.164.01.1.1
ATTTGGACAGGAAACGCATCGTGTGCATAGCGACCATGAGGTCAGGACGCGGGCCGATGGTCAGCCAGAACACGGCGGCCGCGACCACCGCCGCCACGGCGACGGCCATCCGCCAGGCGGAGCCGAGCGGCATCGCCTTGCTGCGGACGTCGGCGTCGAGCGCCTTAATGAGATCCTCGGTCCTCATGTCACTCCCGCCCGAAGCGTTTGGCGATGGCGGCAAGGCCGCGATGCAGCGACACCCTGACCGCCGTCTCCGTGATGCCGAACTTCGCCGCCGTCTCGCCGATCGAGCGGCCCTCGACCGACACCGACG
>NZ_SRTG01000407.1:0-315 GCF_004792125.1 Mesorhizobium sp. M5C.F.Ca.ET.164.01.1.1
GGCGCCGAACTTGTCGCGGCCCAGCCAATTGGCGGCCATGCGCGCCAGCGGCTCGTCCTGGCTTGGGGTGAAATAGATGGCGTAGCGCATAAGAAGTCCTCGTCAGACCGTTGCCATAGGTGATTTCCATGACGGATTGACGAAGCTTACGATGGTTTTCGATGGCAAATCGGCCAGGCAGGTCCTTAGCCGACGATTTTTCCGTGCTGGACCAATGGCTTCAGCGCAATGCAGGAGGCTCAGGCCTTCATCTGCCATTCGTGCTCGGGCGCGTTGTGGAACTTCCAGGTGCGCTTCGGCCCGGCCATGACGTTG
>NZ_SRTG01000408.1:0-315 GCF_004792125.1 Mesorhizobium sp. M5C.F.Ca.ET.164.01.1.1
CGCGTTCGCAGACGAATCCTGATTCGTCGCCGTTGCGGATGTAGAAGTACCCGACGAGCCGCCCGGCGGTGCCGATCATTGTCCACCCACGACCGCAGGCGGGGTCATTCTCGTCGTGTCCCTCCCACGAGAACTCCGCACAGGCTGAACCGTCGCGGGCGCCGTAGCGAACGTCGAGGAAGCCCTTGAGCGCGCCGAAGGCGATCTCGCCATCCGCCGCGCCCTTGAACGTCAGATGCGCCTCTTCGACGAGATCGAGGGAGTCCTGGTCCCAATTGTCCATCTCGACGATGCGCCAGCGCCCGGCAAAGGCCT
>NZ_SRTG01000409.1:0-315 GCF_004792125.1 Mesorhizobium sp. M5C.F.Ca.ET.164.01.1.1
CACAGGATCGTTGATCCGACCGACGGCGGCACGCTGCAATCGCAGCTCGACCAGCTGACGACGCAGCTGATCGCCGCGCAAGGTGACGCCGACAAGGCGAAGGACAGGTACAATCAGGCGCTGGCGGCGGGCACTTCCGCGGCAGGCCTCGCCAAGCTCTCGGAGATACTCTCCTCCAACGCGGCCGCCAATCTGCGCGACGATTACAATCAGCGCGCCACCGAGCTCGCCAACCTCGAAACCATGTACGGGCCGCGCCATCCGGCGATCGGACGCCTGAGGTCCGAACTCGATCGCATCAACCGGCTCATGGCC
>NZ_SRTG01000040.1:0-1400 GCF_004792125.1 Mesorhizobium sp. M5C.F.Ca.ET.164.01.1.1
TCTTCTCTGGTTGCCGCCCTCGATGCAAGAGCCTTCCAACCTGATGTGCCCGGTGATCGAGTGCGTTCTTCTCTCAGGCCTTTTCCTTGCGGCCTTTCAAGAAGCCGCGGGCCGGTATGGTGATCTGCGGATCGGGTCCAAATCTTCTGCAAGAGCTTTCAAGCTCGGGAACGACGGCTGGTTTTCCTGATCCAGATCTTTTCGATCATTGTGCCCATTCAGGTCATCGACTTCCTACACCTTCTTCACCGGCGCATTTTGTGTGGTGATGCATATCCGTCATGCAGCTACAACTCGCGCCGGATTTCGATAATCCTCTTTCTTTGTCATCATCGCCCAGATTGCCCGCGCCATCTTGTTCGCAAGCGCGATCGCCACCAGCATGAGCGGCTTGCGACGCAGCATCCGTGCCAGCCATGATCCCTCGACGATGGATTTGCGGGCCAGCACTGTCAGGCGTGACATGGCACCGATGATCAACAAAGACCGGATATCGGTCTGGCCAGCCTTCGATACCCGTCCAAGTCGCTCCTTGCCGCCGGAGGTGTATTGACGTGGCACGAGCCCAAGCCAGGCCGCAAAGTCTCGCCCGCGTTTGAAGCTCTCCATCGGCGGAGCAAAGCCGCTGATCGCCAACGCAGTCTGGGGCCCGACACCAGGCATTGTCTGGAGTCGCCGCGCTGTATCGGTCGCCAGGGAAAGGGCTTTGGCCTTTGCCGTTTTGACGTCGATCCGGGCCGTCTTTTCAGCAATCTGTTCGAGCAGATCAAAGCATTCCTCGCGCACCAGGGCTGGCAGGTCACTGTTCGGCTCGTCCAGGATACTTTCAATCCGCTTGATATGGGCGATCCCTTTCGGAATGATGTGGCCATATTCGTACAGCACCGAACGCAAAGCATTCACAAGCTCGGTGCGCTGATGGAGGAGGCGCTCCCGAGCTCGGAACAACACAGCGCATGCCTGCTGTTCTTCCGACTTCGGCTGTACAAAACGCATCTCCGGGCGCTGTGCTGCAACGACGATTGCTTCAGCATCGGCAGCATCGTTTTTCTGCCGTTTGACAAAGGGCCGCACATATTGAGGTGCGATCAGTTTCACCTCGTGGCCAAATTTGACCATTTCTCGGGCCCAGTAGCTCGCGCTGCCGCATGCTTCCATCACAACCACGGCAGGCGGCTGGGCTGCCATGAACTGCCGGAACCGTGACCGCGTCAGCTTCTTACGGAAACTTAGATGCCCCGTCATTGTCGCGCCGTGAAGCTGGAAAACGTTCTTTGCCAGGTCCACCCCGATCATAGTATCCTTCATTTGCCGTCCTCTCCTTCTCGTGGCGTTGAACATCACGACCTTGGCACATTGCGATGCCGTCTGGGGAGGGCGGCAACCATCCCATCTTCTGC
>NZ_SRTG01000410.1:0-314 GCF_004792125.1 Mesorhizobium sp. M5C.F.Ca.ET.164.01.1.1
GCATAGTTGCGATAGGCAGGGCCGTCGCGCTCCTCATGCGGCGCTTCGATGTCGGCGACGAACAGTTTCGCGCCGGCCGCCAGGCCGTCGCGGACCAGCGCTTCGCCAAGCACCGCGTCGAGATCGAAGCTCGGCGCCATGATGCCGGGCACCGGTGCGTCGATGCCGCTCCAGGCCGCGCCGTCGGCGCCGATGAACAGCGAGCGCACCGCCACCACCGCGCCGTCCCGCTTCAGCATGTAATGATGCCAGCCCTTGCGGCCGACCAGCGCCAGCAGCCAGGGTGAGGTCGCCAGCCGATACTGACGGTCGAT
>NZ_SRTG01000411.1:0-314 GCF_004792125.1 Mesorhizobium sp. M5C.F.Ca.ET.164.01.1.1
ATTTTCGCAAGCCTCAAGTTAAAACCACGGGTGATCAGCGCAGCGAGCGAGGTCGACTTCACCGACTACGACTTAAGACCACCGTCCGTGGTCTTCGTCGATCCGTTTACGCGTCATCCGATTGCCCGGAAAGATCTATACCTGAAAATGCTTAGACGTCCGCCGCTGCCCGGAACGCCGCCGGAGATGATAGGAGCTCTCATCCAGCAGAACGCCGTGCCGCTGACGGACTTCATCCAGGCCAACAGTCCCGAGGACGAACCATTCCTGTGCATGGCGGGCGTCCGGGAATACCACGACAATCCAGCCCATTC
>NZ_SRTG01000412.1:0-314 GCF_004792125.1 Mesorhizobium sp. M5C.F.Ca.ET.164.01.1.1
GTCACGAAGTCGGTGACGGACATCTTGCGCTTGCGCCCGTCGCTGCAGGCATAGACCGGCCAGCCGTCGTCGCTGCATTCGCTGGCCAGGCAGATCTGGGCGAGGCAGTTCCCCGCGGTCAGCCGGAAACCGCCCTTGCCGGCGAAGCCCTGCAAGAGACTGCCGTCCGCCGCGCGCCACGTCCGCTGGCTGAATTCCGTCCGCAACAGGCGTGGTTCCAGGGGGACCGCAAGGTCGGCATCGCCGGAGCGCCCGGCAAGCTGAAACCGGAACCGCGCCATGGCGGTCGTGTAGGCCGTGACGGTATCCGATTC
>NZ_SRTG01000413.1:0-313 GCF_004792125.1 Mesorhizobium sp. M5C.F.Ca.ET.164.01.1.1
CTCCGAGCTTCCGTCTCAGAGGGAATCGCAATGGCGGTGAAGCAGACTGGTCAGTTGAGCCTGGCGGAAGCATTTTTGGGCCAGAAGCTTGCAGGTGGATCCTCGCCGCTCGATCGACTGTCCGGTCTGGTGAAGTGGTATCGCTTCGAGAAGCTGCTCAACCCGCTACGCGATGGCGGGGCGGGCCGTGCGGCCTGGCCGCCGTTGTTACTCTTCAAGGCGCTATTGCTGCAATCACTCTATGGGCTATCGGATCGCGAGCTCGAGGAAGCGCTGGGCGATCGATTGTCATTCCGGCGCTTTGTCGGGCTCG
>NZ_SRTG01000414.1:0-313 GCF_004792125.1 Mesorhizobium sp. M5C.F.Ca.ET.164.01.1.1
CGGGTTTGTCGGCCTTGTCCTGCACCGCGCTCAGGACCTTCGCGGCCTCGTCCATCTGCCGCAATTGCGCCAGGCTGCGGCCGAGGCCGTATTGCGCCCCGGGAAGGTCCGGATTGAGCTCCAGCACCTTGCGGAAGGCGTCCGCGGCCTCCGCGTGGCGACTTAGCGCCTGGTACTCGATGGCGAGCCTCGACCACGCCTTGAGCGACTGAGGGGCGATCTCGACCAGCGTGGCGAAGGTATCGGCAGCCGACCAGTGGTCGCCCTTGGCCGCCAGCAATTGTCCCAAACCGTACAGGGTGCGGGAATGGCG
>NZ_SRTG01000415.1:0-313 GCF_004792125.1 Mesorhizobium sp. M5C.F.Ca.ET.164.01.1.1
GGCAGGACAACACGATCACGCAGGCCGAGGCGCAGACGCTGCATATGCGCGCCGCCCATATCAGCCAGGCCGCCGCGAAAACCGCCGCCGCCGATCGCGGCAGGATACCGGCTGCGCAGTATCATGATTTGCTGCGCCGGCTCGACAATGTCGACCAGGCGCTGCGCATCGACAGCGGGACCGGCTTCCTGATGGGCGACGGCGCCGACGGCGGGCACTATCCCAACGGCTGATCGCTCGACCCGAGGAAGGGACACCTGGCGCCCGAGGGAACTCCGTCCCAAGGGCGTCCTTTTTACCAGCCCAGCCAGAG
>NZ_SRTG01000416.1:0-313 GCF_004792125.1 Mesorhizobium sp. M5C.F.Ca.ET.164.01.1.1
CTGCTCGCGCAGCATATCGAACCAGTGGCAAGGATGCTTCTGGGAGAACCGAACCCGCATCTATCGAAACCAGGCGTCGAGCTTCGCTGGGGCAACAGCGGCTCGATGTCGGTCGACCTGCAGAAGGGTGTCGCGTTCGACCACCAGGACAATGAGGGCGGTGGCACCCTCTGGATGCTGGGCAAGCTGCAGGGTCTATCCGAAGGCGAAGCCGTGGACTGGCTGCGCGACAACGGCTTCGAGCTTCCGGACAGCCAGACCCCACAGCGCGGCAGCAATCAGCTCGCCGGCCCCGGGAAGAAGGAAACCGTCC
>NZ_SRTG01000417.1:0-313 GCF_004792125.1 Mesorhizobium sp. M5C.F.Ca.ET.164.01.1.1
AGCCTGCCGTCGTCCTTCAGCATCGGCGCCAGCGTCATGCGGCCGCGCCTAGGCAGTTTGCAGGCAAGCATGCGGTCGAGCCAGGCGGCCGCGCCCTCGCCCGTCACCTTGTATTTGGCGAAGTTGGAAATTTCCGACAGGCCGACGCCTTCGCGCACCGCCACGACTTCCTTGGCGACATGCTCGAAATCGGTCGAGCGCCGCCAGGAGAACTCATCCTTGACGCCATCCGGCGCGTACCAGAGCGGCACTTCGACCTCGTAGGACACACCCCATTGCGCGCCCTTGGCCGCAAGTGTGTCATAGACCGGCG
>NZ_SRTG01000418.1:0-313 GCF_004792125.1 Mesorhizobium sp. M5C.F.Ca.ET.164.01.1.1
GCCGGTTTTGGCGGGCAGGGGAAAGATATCGATGTTCGAGCGGGTATTGTCCTTCCTGAGGGATCTGCCGGCTGCCGGCGAGACCAGGCCGAGCGCCGATGATCCGCGCGTCGCGGCTTCCGCGCTGCTCTATCATGTGATGAACGCCGATGGGGTGCGCCAGGACGTCGAATGGGAGCGGTTCAAGCAGATCCTGGCCGAGACCTATTCGGTGAGCGGGAAGGAGCTCGACGCTCTGGCCGCGGCAGGCGAGCGCGCCGACAATGAGGCGGTCGACCTCTATGCCTTCACCAGCGTGCTGAAGCGCCATCTC
>NZ_SRTG01000419.1:0-313 GCF_004792125.1 Mesorhizobium sp. M5C.F.Ca.ET.164.01.1.1
GTAGACGACGCGCGCTCCGCCGGCCGGCGCAATGGCGAAGACGATGAGCGTGAGCAGGATCGCGCCTTCGACCCATACGCCGCGCCGCAGAAAGCCAAGGCTGCCCTGCCAGCGCGCAATCGAGCGGCAGAGCAGAACGCCGAGGAAGAACGAGAAGATCACGAGCGGCAGGCCGCTCAGGATCGTCTTGCTCGTCGTCGCCTCGGTGCTCGCCGGCACGCTCGACTTCGGCATGACCGGCAAGACGATCCTGAGCGGCCTGCCGCGCGTGATCTTCTCGTTCTTCCTCGGCGTTCTGCTCTGCCGCTCGATT
>NZ_SRTG01000041.1:0-1305 GCF_004792125.1 Mesorhizobium sp. M5C.F.Ca.ET.164.01.1.1
CGCATGAAGCCTTCATCGTCGGGCTGATCGAGGAACGCAAGGACATCACGCTGAACGAGATGGTGGAGCGGCTGGTCGCCGAGCAGTCGGTGCGGATCAGCCGCAGCGCCTTGAGCGCCTGGCTTCGCGGCCACGGCTGGACATTCAAAAACGTATGGCCCGCCCGTCGGCAAGAGGTTTATTTCTGATGGCGGCTGGTCTGCATCAACGTATACGGCGTGTCGGCTGATTGCCGTCGCCAAGATGGAGATCCGCACGCTCCGGGCCTCATAAAAGTCACGGCGTCGAAGCGCCATCTTTTGAACCAGGCTTCCAGAACGTCGGTTCGACCGTCAGGCCATCTTTCAAAGTCCTCTCGCAGACATCATCGGTCGGGCGGCGTCCATTCGTGTCGCCGCTGACCTAATTATTTCAGGCGGTTGCCGTGGCCCGGTCGGCCTCGAAGGGTGCCTCGCGACGCAATATCACCCATGCGATGCGGGCGAGTTTGTTGGCCAGCGCCACCACCACTGTGTTGCGATGCCGTCTGACGAGCAGGCTACGCAGCCACGCGCCCAGCAACGTCTGGCTTCGGGCCAGCGACGGCAAGGCCGCCCTTGCCCCATGGATCAGCAGCGTGCGCAGGTATTTGTTGCCGCGCTTGGAGATGCCGAGCAGCCTGGGTTTGCCGCCGGTGGTATGTTGCCGGGGCACGAGCCCCAGCCATGCGCCGAGATCACGGGCTCTTGCGAAGGACGAGCCGTCCCCTACAGCGGCGACGAGAGCGGTGGCATTGAGAACACCGATACCGGGGATCGACGTCAGGCGCCGAGCGGCTGCATCGTTGCGGGCCAGTTCGACGAACTCCCGATCCAAAGCCTCGATACGGCGGTCGAGATCAAGCCATTCCTCCCGCATCTCCGCAAGCAGGCGGCGAATGCGGCCGGCCATGAAGTCCGGATCGGCGAGCAATGCCTCCACAGCCTGCTCGAGCTTGCGGCGTCCCTGTGCGATAGTCGTGCCGCGCTCCAGCAGAATGGCGCGCAACTGGTTGGTCAGCGTCGTGCGCGCGCCCACCAGCCTTGAACGAACCCGATGCAGCGACTGGATGTCCAGCTGCTCCGCCGTCTTCAGCTCGACAAATCGCATAGTCGGCCGTGTCGCGGCTTCGGCGATGGCTTCAGCGTCCCGATCGTCGATCTTCTCTGGTTGCCGCCCTCGATGCAAGAGCCTTCCAACCTGATGTGCCCGGTGATCGAGTGCGTTCTTCTCTCAGGCCTTTTCCTTGCGGCCTTTCAAGAAGCCGCGGGCCGGTATGGTGATCTG
>NZ_SRTG01000420.1:0-313 GCF_004792125.1 Mesorhizobium sp. M5C.F.Ca.ET.164.01.1.1
GCGGCCGTTCCAGTATCCGGATCAGGGTAGCGTCTTGTTCGGATAGGTCTGCTGGAAGCGGTCGAGGATGGCATCGCCGTTCTTGACCAGCGTATCGAGACCTTCCTGGACGCTGACCTTGTTGGCGAAGATCGCCTGCATCTGGGTGCCGAACTCGGCGCGGATCTGGGTGAAATTGCCCAGGCGGATGCCGCGGGTGATCTCGGTCGGTTCCGAAGCGGTCAGGCTGGCGATCGCCACTTCACGTCCCTTGTAGGGCGCCTTGTCGTAGAAGCCGTTGGCTTTCATGTATTCGAAGCCGGACTTCGTCATC
>NZ_SRTG01000421.1:0-312 GCF_004792125.1 Mesorhizobium sp. M5C.F.Ca.ET.164.01.1.1
CTGGCCGCGCGACAGCACCATGCGGGCGAACTCCGCCTCTTCCAGATCGTAGTCCATCAGGCCGGCGACGGCGTCGACCGCGCCGATGGAGATCACCGCGTGGCTGACGGAGAAGCGGCTGACGAAGTCGATGGCCGAGACGCCGAAGGCGGCGCCGGAATCGCTGCGCAACTCGCCGCCGGCCATGTAGACCTTGTTGCCGTTGACGGTGGCGAGCGTGCGGGCGATGTCCGACGAATTGGTGACGACGGTGAGCCGCCGGTGGCCGAGCAACTCGCGGGCGAGGAACGAGGTGGTCGTGCCGGTATCGAG
>NZ_SRTG01000422.1:0-312 GCF_004792125.1 Mesorhizobium sp. M5C.F.Ca.ET.164.01.1.1
CAGAACTTCAGTCGTGAATTGATTTTGCCAATCTCTCGGACGCCGAGACGTCTGCGGTTCTCCTATACCATAGGTGGACGTGGGACCCCACCCTGCGTCGCCTGGAGCTCCGATTCCCGGACAAGGACCGGCTGTCGGATTGGCACTGGTCACTATTCGCGTAATCGATTACCTTGTCAACAACAATGACTTTTTACCTATAAGATACCGACTTGCCCTCGCCGTGGGCAATGGCTAGCTTCACCAAAAACGACGAAGGGGAGACGATGGCTCAAGTCGCAATCAGCAGTGTGGCCAAGGCATTCGGAGATC
>NZ_SRTG01000423.1:0-312 GCF_004792125.1 Mesorhizobium sp. M5C.F.Ca.ET.164.01.1.1
CCGAATTCCCATCCTATAATTTCGACGTCATAGATGGCGTAACCTACAAAATAGATTTGTCGCAGCCACCGAAATACGATGCCAAGGGCGCCGTCGCCAATGCCGGTTCCAATCGCATTGTCGACCTGAAATTCGACGGCAAACCGATTGATCCAGCAGCGAAATTCGTCGTTGCGACCAACAACTACCGTGCCGGCGGCGGTGGCAACTTTCCCGACATCAATGCCTCGAAGATCATCTACGAAGCGCCGGACACCAACCGCGACGTCATCGTCCGCTACGTCGTCAGCCAATGCACCATCAACCCGTCGG
>NZ_SRTG01000424.1:0-312 GCF_004792125.1 Mesorhizobium sp. M5C.F.Ca.ET.164.01.1.1
CTGAAAAAGTAGGCCGGCATAACGGTGCCGTGGCGGTCAGACTATCGGCTGCGACGCTAGTCTCCGGGTTCACGGATAAACCGATGCCAAGGTTGTCGATCAGTCTGTTGGGTGCGTTGCTGGGCCTTGGCCTGGTCACTGCCGCTGTCGGCGAATCGGACGCAAAGGCGCCGCTTACCCGGAGTGAACGGTGCGCCAATCTTAGCCGCCAGTTTGACGAAGCCCTCGAAACCCATGCCGCGTCAACGCAGGTCACCGCGGCCAAGGCACTGCAAAGAAAGGGAGACCGGTTCTGCGCCACCAAGAAGCAGG
>NZ_SRTG01000425.1:0-311 GCF_004792125.1 Mesorhizobium sp. M5C.F.Ca.ET.164.01.1.1
CGCCAGCGCTGTTACATGAGGGCAGCCTCGGTTATATATGAGGATAGTCTCAGCTGGAAATATGACGATGGCCTCGGAAAAGGCGCCGCAACCGCGCGCGCCGCAACAGAAAAGAGGGCACGACCGCGTCGCGGCGCTGATGACGGCGGCGGCGGAACTGTTCGTCGAAAGGGGTTTTGACGCCGCCACGATGACCGAGATTGCCGCCAGTGCGGGCGCGGCCATCGGCACGCTCTAGTTGTTTTGCCCGACCAAGCAGGCGATGGCGCAGGCCATCCTGGAGGCGCATGCGGAAGAGCTGTCGGCCGAGC
>NZ_SRTG01000426.1:0-311 GCF_004792125.1 Mesorhizobium sp. M5C.F.Ca.ET.164.01.1.1
GTCGGACACTTCGAGCATGGTGTAGGCAAACACCAGGAACAGCGCGACGTTGAAGGCCATCAGCGGCCCGACGATGTGCTTGGCCTGCGCATACTGGCCGCCTGCGGCGGCGACGGTGGACGTCACCTCCGAATCGATCATGGCGACAGAGGTATAGAGCAGTCCGACGATCCAGCAGACGATCAGCGCGGCGAGCGCGCCGCCCTTGTCGGCGGAGAAGTTCCAGCCGGTGAATTCGCCGACCAGCACGATGCCGACGCCGAGCGCCCAGACATGTGCGGGGCCGAGCACCCGGAGCAGCGAGACCCCGT
>NZ_SRTG01000427.1:0-310 GCF_004792125.1 Mesorhizobium sp. M5C.F.Ca.ET.164.01.1.1
CCGCGATTGAAAGGTACAATCGAGACAAGGCAGAACGACAATGGATACAATCGAGACAATTCGCCATGCCGGGCCGGCTTTTGGTGCACAGGCCGATCTGCTGATTCAGCGCGGCTTCGTCGGTCGCGTGCTGGTCGTGCTCCGTTCTCTCGCACGGCAGATCAACCGCATGCTGGACCGCCGGCGTGGTCGCTTGGCACTGCTGGAGATGACGGACGAGCAGCTCAAGGATATCGGCATCTCGCGCTGCGACGCCCATCGCGAAGGCATCAGGGCATTCTGGGAGTGATGCCTATCGGCGGCTCGATTG
>NZ_SRTG01000428.1:0-310 GCF_004792125.1 Mesorhizobium sp. M5C.F.Ca.ET.164.01.1.1
CCCCGGCCCAGCAGCCGCTGCCGGATCAGCCGGCGCCCGACCAGAACCTCTCCGGACAGGATTTCACCAACATCGCCCTCGTCGCGGTGGAGGACCTGCCGGCGGAACTCAAGCAGCAGGCGGAAGCCGTGATCACCGAGACCAGCGCCGACGAGCTGCTGGAGCTGCAGCGTTCCGTCGATGCCTCGCCGCAGGCATTGTCCGTGTTGCAGGCCAACGGGCTCAACTCCTCGCAAGTCGTCGCGGCCAACATCGACGGCGACGGCACGCTGACGCTGATCATCCAGACAACGGCGTGACCGGCGCGCCG
>NZ_SRTG01000429.1:0-310 GCF_004792125.1 Mesorhizobium sp. M5C.F.Ca.ET.164.01.1.1
CAGAAATACACCGAGGCGCTGACCAGGATTGGATCGGCCACCAACAGCAAGGTGGTGCTGATGCCGCTGGAGGCTTCGTCGCTGATCGGCACGCTCGGCGGCATCGGCGAGATAGCCCGCGAAGTTTTCAAGGGCGACGGCTCTTCCGGCACGCCGCGGCAAGGCTCGCGGCCGCCGGTCGTGCGGCAGACCGACAGCTGATCATCTAACTCTGTGGGAGACCATCAATGATCGACCGCATCGTTTCGGAACTCGGCCCGTGGAACTGGATGGTTCTCGGCATCGTGCTCCTGGTGATGGAAGTCGTGGC
>NZ_SRTG01000042.1:0-1255 GCF_004792125.1 Mesorhizobium sp. M5C.F.Ca.ET.164.01.1.1
CGAACAACCCCTGCCGACGCTGCCGATGTGGCGCGTCGATCACATCGAGCCCTCGCCCGAGATGTTGGCGCTACGCGCCAACGGTCCGATCCACCGCGTGCGCTTCCCGTCCGGGCACGAAGGCTGGTGGGTGACAGGCTATGACGAGGCCAAGGCGGTGCTGTCCGACGCGGCGTTCCGGCCCGCGGGAATGCCGCCGGCGGCATTCACCCCGGATTCGGTGATTCTCGGTTCGCCGGGGTGGCTGGTCTCGCACGAGGGGGGCGAGCATGCCCGGTTACGCACGATCGTGGCGCCGGCCTTCAGCAACCGCAGGGTCAAGCTGCTCGCGCAGCAGATCGAGGCGATCGCCGGGCATTTGTTCGAGACGCTGGCGGCCCAGCCCCAGCCCGCCGACCTGCGGCGCCACCTCTCCTTTCCGCTCCCGGGCATGGTCATCAGCGCGCTGATGGGCGTGCTCTACGAGGATCACGCCTTTTTCGCCGGACTGTCCGACGAGGTGATGACGCACCAGCATGAAAGCGGCCCGCGCAGCGCGTCGCGCCTGGCCTGGGAAGACCTGCTCGCCTACATTCGCGACAAGATGCGGGACAAGCGCCAGGATCCGGGCGACAACCTGCTGACGGATCTGCTCGCGGCGGTCGACCAGGGCAACGCGATCGAGGAAGAGGCGATCGGCCTGGCGGCGGGCATGCTGGTGGCGGGACACGAGAGCACCGTGGCGCAGATTGAATTCGGCATGTTGGCCATGTTCCGCCATCCGCAACAGCGCGAACGCCTGGTCGGCGATCCTTCCCTGGTGGACAAGGCGGTGGAGGAAATCCTGCGCATGTACCCGCCGGGCGCGGGCTGGGACGGCATCATGCGCTATCCGAGGACCGACGTGACCATCGCGGGCGTGCATATTCCCGCGGAGAGCAAGGTGCTGGTCGGCCTGCCGGCGACGTCGTTCGATCCGCGCCATTTCGACGACCCGGAAATCTTCGACATCGGACGCGACGAAAACCCGCACCTGGCATTCTCCTACGGGGCGCACTACTGCGTCGGCATGGCGCTGGCCAGGCTGGAACTCAAGGTGGTGTTCGGTTCGATCTTCGAGCGCTTTCCCGCGCTGCGCCTGGCCGTTGCGCCCGAAGAACTGAAGTTGCGCAAGGAGATCATCACTGGCGGGTTCGAGGAGTTCCCGGTGCTCTGGTGATGCGCGGACGCCGCCGGGAATCGCGATCTTCTCCGCAATTTGCCGGCGCGCCTGGCG
>NZ_SRTG01000430.1:0-310 GCF_004792125.1 Mesorhizobium sp. M5C.F.Ca.ET.164.01.1.1
GTTTCTGCCGCCGTAATGAAAGTCAGCGGCGTCAGTCATGGACATGTCGCCATCTCCATCAACGATGTTCAAGAAGGACTTCACTCATGGCAAGCGTGCGTAGCAGCGTTAATGACAAGATCCAGCAATCCCTCGAAAGCGGTGATGCAGCCGATGTGGCCGCGCAGCTCGCCCAGCTTCGCGGCGGTCTGAACACGGACGGCACCGAAAACGAGGTCCGGTGGCAGGGCGCCTGCCGGGCCTTCACACGACGCGGCCCCTTCACGACGATACGAAGTTGCAGACACATCAACCGCCCGCGACAACCGGT
>NZ_SRTG01000431.1:0-310 GCF_004792125.1 Mesorhizobium sp. M5C.F.Ca.ET.164.01.1.1
CGACAAAATCCTTTGCGACGAAATCGGCCTGCGCGTGGTGGAAATCGGAGAGCTTGTAGACGCCACCGACCAACGGTCTGATCTTGCCCCCCTCGATGTAGCGAACGATGCGACGGAAATCGGCACGCGTGCCCTGGCTCGAACCATGCAGTTGCAGCTGCTTGAGATACATGGTCCTGAGGTCGAGCTGGACGACCGGGCCTGCAATCGCGCCGGCCGTGGTATAGCGGCCCTCGGGTCGCAGGATGCGCAGCAGGTCGTTGAAGATCGCGCCGCCGACGAGATCGGCGACCACGTCGATCGGCTGGCC
>NZ_SRTG01000432.1:0-310 GCF_004792125.1 Mesorhizobium sp. M5C.F.Ca.ET.164.01.1.1
CTGCCGCAGGCGATCATCGTCGCGCTCAGGCCCTACGGCAACGAGCTCATCCTGATGATCAAGGCCTCGGCCATCGTCGCCATCATCACGGTCTACGACCTGATGGGCAACGCCAAGCTCGCCTACGCGAAATCCTTCGACATCCAGGCCTATATCTGGGTGGCGATTGTCTATCTGGTATTGGTCGAGATCCTGCGCCACGGCGTCGAATGGATCGAGCGCCGCATCACCATCCACCTCAAGCGATAGCGCGCCGCATTCCAGCCTGCACCAGCCGATGCGGCTCTCCGCGCCTTGACGAATTTTTCGC
>NZ_SRTG01000433.1:0-309 GCF_004792125.1 Mesorhizobium sp. M5C.F.Ca.ET.164.01.1.1
ACGGCGTCTTTGCCGCCACCACCCGCCCGCTCAAGGGCACCGTGGTCCTGCTCACCGGGCGCAACGAGTGCGTTGAGAAATATTTCGAGACCATCCGCGATCTTTGCGGCCGCGGCTTCGGCGTCGCCACGCTCGACTGGCGCGGCCAGGGCGGCTCCGACCGGCTGATCGGCGACCGGCAGCGAGGCTACGTCCGCAGCTTCCGCGACTACGCCAGCGATCTCGAGCAGTTCTTCGAGGAGGTGGTGCTGCCTGACTGTCGCGGGCCCTACTACATCCTGGCCCATTCCGCCGGGGCGGTGGTCGCGC
>NZ_SRTG01000434.1:0-309 GCF_004792125.1 Mesorhizobium sp. M5C.F.Ca.ET.164.01.1.1
GGGACATCGGCGCTTCGCAAGAGCCAGCCCTGGATGGGCTTGATGCGCGACAGGACTATACGGCAAAAAAGGCCCGACGGACTGGAACCAGTTGACCACCGGAGCGTTTTGGAGCCCGTGATCCGCTATCTCGCCCTCGCTTTCATCTTCTTCCAGGTCGCCACCACGGCCGCCCTGGCGACGCAGGTGGTGCTGTTTGCTGACAACACGGATGCCGCGCCGCTGCTGGGGGCCGTTGACCTGGCAGGTCAGTGAGCGCTGCCAATCTCCCTTTGACGTAGCGGCGCCTGCAACTTCACGACATGCCAT
>NZ_SRTG01000435.1:0-309 GCF_004792125.1 Mesorhizobium sp. M5C.F.Ca.ET.164.01.1.1
GTGACCACCAGTCCGGATGCATCGAAATTCTCCGGGCTGCGCTTCAGGATTGCTGAAGCGCTGAGAGACGGCGCGGCATTGAGATCGAATAGCAAGAGCTGCGGCGGCGTGATCGGATCCTGAGCACAGATCAGGACCTCTCCATTGGTCTCGTGAACTGCCGCATCGAATGACCAGACGTCGACAGTACCTTCGGCGGGCAGGGTGTTCAGGACTCGGCGCGTCCATTCCTGGTGGCCGGGAGTGAACATCTCGTAACGCGGTACGAGATTGACGAGGTAAGAGATAATGAGCTTCCCGTCATTCCAG
>NZ_SRTG01000436.1:0-309 GCF_004792125.1 Mesorhizobium sp. M5C.F.Ca.ET.164.01.1.1
CCGCCAACCAGCCCTTGTCGAGCAGCCGCCGGCGAAAGGCCGGCTTGTTGAGCGATGTGCCGAGAATCGCCTCGTGCACATCCTGGAGCTGCCGCAGCGTGAACAGTTCCGGCAGCAGCGCGAAGGCGACGTCGGAATAATCGAGCTTGCCGCGCAGCCTGAGCATCGCCATCGCCAGGATGTCAGCGTGGTCGAAGGCGAGCGTCAGCGTCTCGTTCTCCGGTGAGAGCACGTCAACAGGCCCGCCGGCCTCTCCGGCCCAGGGCACATGGATCGCGGCCGGCAGCAGCGCCGGCATGGCGCGACGGG
>NZ_SRTG01000437.1:0-309 GCF_004792125.1 Mesorhizobium sp. M5C.F.Ca.ET.164.01.1.1
ACCGCGTGCTGCCGGCGGTCGAGGACGAGCTGGAAGCGACCTATTGGGAGAGCCTCGACCAGATGCTGGCCCGCATGGACATCATCTCGGTCAACTGCCCGTCGACGCCGGCGACGTTCCATCTGCTTTCGGCGCGGCGACTGGCGCTGATGCAGCCGTCGGCCTACATCGTCAACACCGCGCGCGGCGACATCATCGACGAGGAATCGCTGATCAAGCTGATCCATGACGGCAAGATCGCCGGCTCCGGCCTGGACGTCTACGAGCGTGAGCCAGCGCTGAACAGCCAGTTGCTAAGCCTCGCCGCGA
>NZ_SRTG01000438.1:0-308 GCF_004792125.1 Mesorhizobium sp. M5C.F.Ca.ET.164.01.1.1
GGCCGGCCTCTCGGAAAAATGGCTGGGCCATGCCCCGGCCTCCAAGAAGGAGCTTGCCGGATCGGGGAAAAGCGCCGTCGGCTTCGATCAGGTCGATATCGAGCGCGCGACCGCCTACGCCGCCGGGCAGGCCGATATCACGCTGAGGCTCTGGCAGGTGCTGAAGCCCAGGCTTGCCGCCAAGGGCCTGGTTTCCGTCTACGAGCGGCTGGAGCGGCCGCTGGTGCCGGTGCTGGCCCGGATGGAGCAGCGCGGCATCTCCGTCGACCGGCAGATCCTCTCCAGGCTGTCGGGAGAGCTGGCGCAGG
>NZ_SRTG01000439.1:0-308 GCF_004792125.1 Mesorhizobium sp. M5C.F.Ca.ET.164.01.1.1
CGAGGTCGACCACGACACCCGACTTCACGCCTTGCGACTTCTGGTGGCCGATGCCGATCACCTGGATGCGGTGCGAGCGCCCGCGCAGCAGCTTGCCGTCCTCGTTCGGCTTGAGCTTCGCCACCACGCAGCAAACCTTGCTGGAGCCGACATCGAGCACCGTGAGCGTGCCCGACCGGCGCGAAGAAGCATCGGCACTGCCGCCAAGCCAGTTCATATCTTTGCCCCCGCCTTGCGCTTGGCCAGGTTCTTCGGCTTGTCGCTGAGCGCGGCTTCGCGCTGCGTCGCCGCTTCCGGCGAAAGCTCTA
>NZ_SRTG01000043.1:0-1060 GCF_004792125.1 Mesorhizobium sp. M5C.F.Ca.ET.164.01.1.1
GCCCTCGCCCCGTCAGCCGGCAGCACGGATCCGGTATCCGACACAAATATCTGCCTGCCGTCCTTCGAAACGACCTTGCCCTTGATGAAGTTCATCGCCGGCGAGCCGATGAAACCGGCGACGAAGAACATTGCCCGGATTGTCGTAGAGATCGAGCGGCAAGCATGGCGACGATTGCCTGCAGGAACTGCGCTGGCTCTACGACCGGCGCGATCTCGCCGAGGCCAAGGCCGATCTCGCCGCATGGCTTTCCAAATGGTCGGCCCGCTACCCACGACTGAGGACATGGGTGGAGGAGACCACGAGTACACGCTGACCTTCTTTCGTCTGCCACGCCCGCACCACAAGCATCTCAAGAGCACCAACATGCTTGAACGGCTCAACGAGGAAATCCGGCGCCGCACCTATGTCGTGCGCATCTTTCCAAACTCACAGAACTGCCTACGCCTCGTCAGGGCGCTGGCCGTCGAAACCAACGAAAACTGGATGGAGGCCAACCGCTACATCAACATGGACGACCTGCGCGAGCACAAGAAGCTCACTCTGCGCCAAGCCGCATGACCAGCACCATGGCCGCCCCTTTTTGCTGATGGGGTGGATGCCTGCCTTCTCCGACGGCATCGCAATGTGCCAAAGTTTGTGGTGTTAGCGCCACGCAAAGGAGAGGCAGGCATCCATGGAAAAGGTTACCATCATTGGGGTCGATCTGGCAAAGAACGTCTTTCAGCTGCACGGGGCGGCAGCTGATGGATCGGTTGTGTTCCGCAAGAAGCTGTCGCGCCTGCAGTTTTGCAAGTTCATGGCGAGTCAACCGGCATGTGTCGTGGCGATGGAAGCGTGCGGCAGCTCGCACTACTGGGCCCGTCAGATGGCTCGGCTTGGCCATGAGCCAAGACTGATTGCCCCGGCCTATGTCAAACCGTTCGTCAAGCGGCAGAAGATGGGATGGTTGCCGCCCTCCCCAGACGGCATCGCAATGTGCCAAGGTCGTGATGTTCAACGCCACGAGAAGGAGAGGACGGCAAATGAAGGATACTATGATCGGGGTGGACCTGGCAAA
>NZ_SRTG01000440.1:0-308 GCF_004792125.1 Mesorhizobium sp. M5C.F.Ca.ET.164.01.1.1
CTGGGACCGGGCCACACCATCGTGACGATCCTTGCCGACTACGGCACGCGCTACCAGTCGAAACTGTTCAATCCCGAATTCCTGCGCGAGAAGAACCTGCCGGTGCCGGGCTGGATGGAAGAGAAGGCCGACATTTCGGTGCCCTTCGAAAAGGTCGCGTGATGGCGCACCGGACGGAAGCTCTGTTTCGTGACGACGCCTACCTGAAGGCGAGCGAGGCGGCGGTTGTCGCGATCAACGAGCGCGGGGGCATAATCCTCGACCGGACAATCTTCTACGCAACCTCGGGCGGCCAGCCCGGCGACACC
>NZ_SRTG01000441.1:0-307 GCF_004792125.1 Mesorhizobium sp. M5C.F.Ca.ET.164.01.1.1
GCGGCACCTGGGGCGGCCAGCTCGCGGGCGAATATCAGATCGCGAGCGACGGTTTCCTCGAAGGCGTTCGCAATTCGAGCGTGTTCCTGAAGCTGCTCAACGCCGGCATGAAGGCGATACCGCTCAGGGAGCGGCTGAGCATCGTCACGACGAATGCGACCGGCTTCGTTCGCGGCGAAGGTTCGGCCCTGCCATTGACGAGCCTCGCGCTCGAAAACGACGGGCTCGACCCGCTCGAGGCGGTTTGCCTGGTGATCGTTTCCGACGAGCTTCTGCGCATCGCTTCGCCGGCCGCCGCGGCGCTGCT
>NZ_SRTG01000442.1:0-307 GCF_004792125.1 Mesorhizobium sp. M5C.F.Ca.ET.164.01.1.1
CTTCGGCGAGGTCGCCCTTCATCAGGCCGAGCCAGTTGCGGTAGACGACGACCTTGTCCTCAGCGTCGACAGCGGCGACCGAGTCCTCGCAGTCCTGGATGGTGGTCAAAGCCGATTCCAGGATGACGTCGGCGATTCCAGCCGGGTCGGTGCGGCCGATCTGGTTGGCGCGGTCGATGACGATCTCGATGTGCAGGCCGTTCCTGACCAAAAGCACGGCTTCGGGATTGGCGGCATCGCCGCGATAGCCGGCGAACTGTTTCGGGTCGGCAAGCGTGGTGGCGCCGGCACCCTCGCCCGCTCTCAG
>NZ_SRTG01000443.1:0-307 GCF_004792125.1 Mesorhizobium sp. M5C.F.Ca.ET.164.01.1.1
GGAAGGTCCACCGCAACTACAGTGTCTCCGTCCGCGGCAAGGATATCGACCAGGGCACGGCCGATCCCGCCCGCGGCGCCTGTGATGATTACGGTGCGTGCTGCCAGTTTCACGAGAGCTTCTCCACGATGACCGCTTGTGATCTCAGCCCATCGACCTTGGGCGGAATGAAGGGCCGAGCCAAATCGTTGCAGTGACCGCCAGTTGCGGCCCCACACAGATGTCGTTCCCGTAGGGCGCTCATCCTCCATTTCTACCCACTTATGCAGCTCCCAGTTGGGGACCCTCGACGCCATCTTGGTCGGTG
>NZ_SRTG01000444.1:0-307 GCF_004792125.1 Mesorhizobium sp. M5C.F.Ca.ET.164.01.1.1
AAATTCGGCCAGGTCAGCAGCTTTTCCAAGAAGGCAAGCCGCGCGTCGCAGAGCGCATCGATGATGACGCCGGCCGGCTTTGCCCTCGCGGCCGCAAGCGTCTCCGGACCGATACGGCCATCCTGCGTGACGCCGAGCACCGCCTGCAGATATTTCGCCGCCCTGCCCGGCCCGCTGTTCACGGCAAAGTCGAACACGGCATAGTCGAGGCCGGCGGGGAGTTCGGCGCCGGCGACGGCATCCCAATAGAAGCGGCGGTAGAGGCGAAATTCCTCGAACCAGTCGAGCAGCGTCGAAAACACCTTGA
>NZ_SRTG01000445.1:0-307 GCF_004792125.1 Mesorhizobium sp. M5C.F.Ca.ET.164.01.1.1
GACGGCATGATCGGCGATACCGGCCAGTACCGGAACTTCGACGTACTCGAAAAGACCGGCGCCGGCACCTGGGCGCTGACCGCAGACAACACCGCCACGCAAGCCTGGACGATCTCGCAGGGAACGCTTCAGATCGGCAATGGCGGTACGACCGGCAGCATTCTTGGCAATGTCACCAACAACGCCACCCTCGCCTTCGACCGCTCCGATACCTACACCTATGCCGGCGTCATTTCCGGCAGCGGCGCGGTGAGCCAGATCGGCACCGGCACGACTATAACGACGGGCGCCAACACCTATAGCGGCG
>NZ_SRTG01000446.1:0-306 GCF_004792125.1 Mesorhizobium sp. M5C.F.Ca.ET.164.01.1.1
GATTGCTATGCGGCTGAAGGCGAAATGGCCGAGGACTAGCCAGCGCCGAACTCGCCATCTTTTCAATCCTTCGATGCTTGCCTCGACCTTGGCCAGATAGCTCTCGACGGATCCCCCGTCATCGGCGTCGCCGAAATCTGGAAGGTCTCTGCCAAATTTTGTCTCCAGGAATTTCTGAAGGCTAATGTTGGTTTCCGCCGCGCCTTCGCGGGCCGCCACCTCGTAGACGTGCTTTCCTCGCACCTTCTGCCGTTCGATCTTGACAGGGAGAAGGAGGAGGGGCGCGTAGATTGGCATGTCGGAGGC
>NZ_SRTG01000447.1:0-306 GCF_004792125.1 Mesorhizobium sp. M5C.F.Ca.ET.164.01.1.1
CCGCCTTGCGCCATAGCTCCGCCGCTTTGGAATCATCCTGCTGAACGCCCTTGCCCCAGGAGTACAAAAGTCCAAGGTTCAACTCGGCCACTGCCATGTCTTGATCCGCCGCCTTGCCCCACCATTCGGCAGCTTTGGAATAATCCAGTGGAACACCCAGTCCTCTGGAATACAGAAATCCGACGTTAAATTGGGCAATGGCATCACCCTTTTGGGCGAGAGCCGTCCATTCTTTGTACGCTTCTGAATAATTATTCGCTTTAAAGGCGGCTTCGGCTTCGAGGGCTCCTGCTATTAAATTGCAGA
>NZ_SRTG01000448.1:0-306 GCF_004792125.1 Mesorhizobium sp. M5C.F.Ca.ET.164.01.1.1
CATCACGCCCAACCATCCGGAATTCTTCACCGACTGGATGATCGACAAGGAGGTCGTCTCGCGCGTCAGCCCGCTGGCGGCGTCCTGGGCGACGCATGGCGTGGTAAACGGGCTTGGCCGGCCGATGCAGAAGTTCTGGCTGGCCAACAATCTGATCGCGCAGATCCCCGGCAACAACGAGGCGGCCAAGGCGCACTCGGTCGACTGGGCGCTCAAGGGCCATGGCGTGCTGCTTCATCCGGAAGGCGGCGTCGGCTGGCACGGCAATTTCGTCGGGCCATTGCTTCCCGGCGCGGTGGGGATGGG
>NZ_SRTG01000449.1:0-306 GCF_004792125.1 Mesorhizobium sp. M5C.F.Ca.ET.164.01.1.1
CACAGGATCATCAGCGCCGAGACGGTGAACAGCAAGGCGGCAACGAGCCCGGCGAGCCGCGTCCACAACGCGAAGGTGGCTTGCGCGCTGACCAGGGCGAGCCCCGCCGCCCACAGCGCAATGCCGCCGGCATAGGAAGGCACGCTGGCCTGCAGGCCCGCCGCGTTGCCGGCCAGAAGCAGGCTTTCGCCGGCGAGGAAAGTGAGGAAGCCGGCCGCGACGAGGTCACTGCCGAGCCGCTGGTATTTCATGGTGAGCAGCGCCGTGGCGACGACGACGCCCACGCCGTCGATGGTCCACAGCGTC
>NZ_SRTG01000044.1:0-973 GCF_004792125.1 Mesorhizobium sp. M5C.F.Ca.ET.164.01.1.1
GTGCTGGCGTCGGCTCTGCAGCCGAAGCCTCCGGAAAAGCGATTTCAGCCTTCAGTCGCTGCTCCCGGAGCCGAGCTGTCTTTGCATCTCGTGCCATGCGCTCGACCTCGATCAATTCCCGGGCAGCATCCGACGTTCGCTCCCGTCTGTCGTGTTTTTCTTTATCGGTGAGGCCCTGCTTTTCCCGCATTGTTGATCCGATCTGACGGCATGGTGCAGTGTTGCCGCACCGAACGATTGTCGCCAGATCGGGTTCCACCCGGACAGCAAAAAAGCCCGCCGCACCTTTTTTACGGGCTCTACTCCGGACAATTTATAGCGGGGGCCGCCCAGTTCTTCCTCCGCGCGAGGCCCGGACTGAAGAAGAGCCAGAAGCCGCAAGGAAAGTCGTGGCCACCGGAGTACTGTTGAGCAAAGCGGGCGCCGTTGTCCGTTAAGTTCGGCGAACTTCGTCAAAACGGTCCTGTTTGGAATTTCGATAGAGCACAAAGCCGCCGGCCAGCATTACCGCGCCCCAAACTAGGAAGGCGATGTCCCAAAAGATCCATAGATCGCGCGGAACGGTCTCATTTACGTGATGCAGTCCCAAGATCTGATGATTAACAACTCCTTCGATCAAATTGAAGAGACCGAATCCGATCAAGATCGTCGCGAAAAGCAGATTGGCCGACCACCAAAAGTGAGGCTTTCTTGCTGTATTCCACAGAACAACCAAGCCAAGCACAGTTAAGATATAAGTGGCGGCATGGAAGAATCCGTCCAACATCGTGTTCAGCTTCAGATTTTCAACAGAGTTGGGCGGATAGCCCGCGCTTGTCATCATGTGGTGCCATTGCAGAATTTGGTGGAGCACGATCCCGTCGAAAAAGCCGCCTAGGCCTAACCCTAGAAGGATACCGGCCGAAGCAGGAAATTTACGCTCTTTTCGGGGGCTGGTGGTCATTGGTGAGGCTCCGTGCCGTCGTCAAGCTAG
>NZ_SRTG01000450.1:0-306 GCF_004792125.1 Mesorhizobium sp. M5C.F.Ca.ET.164.01.1.1
GACTCGCGCAGCCGATTTAACTTTTCGAATTTAGAGCCCACGCCCCGAATACCCCAATCTTTCGCCCGCCAGCAGGTGCTTTCTATGCACAGTAGAACCAAAGGGCAACCGGTATTGCCTACTGTCCACGCCAATGTCATAGCGACATTTGTGGAATTCGTGCTCGACCTGCCGTTCGACGACTGGATCGTGCGCAAATACGATCACTACCTGCCGCTGGCCGAAACGCTGAAGCCGCGCCCCGGCGCGATCGAAGTGTTCAACGAATTGCGCGCGCTGGGCGTCGAGCAGGCGGTGGTGTCCAAC
>NZ_SRTG01000451.1:0-305 GCF_004792125.1 Mesorhizobium sp. M5C.F.Ca.ET.164.01.1.1
GGAAATCGCTGCATTCTTGCGGTCAGTGAGGGTGGTCGCGGCCATCATGCGCTCCTGCGCTCTTGGGTGGGATTTTGATGTCTTGCATAATTTCTTCAAGGCATGTACAAACTTCCTACATTTTTTCTGCAAGAATGCAAGCGGTGTTTTCGGCTTCAAACCGCCGCCGTTTTCGGCGATGGTCCTGAACAGGGCTGAGAGACAACCAACCGGGAATATTCGGCTCATGAGCAATGCCACGCCGGTACGCTACAAGGTGGCGGAGGCGGCGAAATCGGCCGGCGTCTCTGCCTCGACGCTGCGCC
>NZ_SRTG01000452.1:0-305 GCF_004792125.1 Mesorhizobium sp. M5C.F.Ca.ET.164.01.1.1
TCTCGATCTACATCAAGATCGCCAACTCGGTGCCGCGCGTCGTGCTGGGCTCGGTCTTCATCATAGCGCTCGGCCTCGGCATGGCCTCCAAGGTGGCGCTGGCCGTCGTCATGGTGTTCTTCGTGGTCTTCGCCAACGCCTTCCAGGGCGTGCGCGAGGCCGACAGGGCGATGATCGCCAACGCCCAGATCCTCGGCGCCTCGCCCTATCAGATCACCACCACCGTCATCATCCCGTCGGCGATGAGCTGGATCCTCGCTAGCCTCCATGTCAGCTTCGGCTTCGCGCTGGTCGGCGCCGTGGTC
>NZ_SRTG01000453.1:0-305 GCF_004792125.1 Mesorhizobium sp. M5C.F.Ca.ET.164.01.1.1
GTCAGGCCCGGAGGGCGTCTTGAACTCATTGAGTTTCGTGGGCAAAAATCTGAAAGCTTCCCATATCGTTCCGTATCGTCTCGTGGCGCTAAACAGATGTAGTTTACGAAGTGTACGAACGTTGGCAGCCATCCTCCAGAACGGCCGTAGTGAGGCCGATTGCTGCCGGTCCGGTTGCGGGAAGGACTGGGTAAGCTGACACCGAGCAAGGAGAGGCCGATGGCATCAAGGTCGCGCGGGACTCTGCCGCAGCGGCCGCCCAGCCCCTCCGAGGTCGTTGACCGCTAAGGTTGCCGCGGGTCCCT
>NZ_SRTG01000454.1:0-305 GCF_004792125.1 Mesorhizobium sp. M5C.F.Ca.ET.164.01.1.1
ACGCGCTGCACCCGCCCACCGCGCCGCGCTGCCGGTGTTCGAGCCGCAGGCGCCGGCGCTGGCCGCGCTCAGCCGGCGGCTGAAGCAGGAATTCGACCCCAAGAACATCCTCAATCCCGGCCGCATGGCCTAGGACATCAGAGATGCAGACCAATTTTTCGCCCGCACAGCTAGCTAATCCGCATGTCGCCGAGTCCGAAAAAATCCTGCGCAAATGCGTCCATTGCGGCTTCTGCACCGCCACCTGCCCGACCTATGTGACGCTTGGCAACGAGCTCGATTCGCCGCGCGGGCGCATCTACCTG
>NZ_SRTG01000455.1:0-305 GCF_004792125.1 Mesorhizobium sp. M5C.F.Ca.ET.164.01.1.1
GCCAAACCCGATCGTCCAGAAGCCCGTATTTTCATCCTTGCCGTCGCTGTGTCTGGCTACCATGCTGCCTCCCCTGCATCAGGGGTAGAACAGCACAAGCGGCCCGTTTGTTCCTGCAAAAATTGCGCGCGATTTATTGGGCCGCAGCACGCATGCGCCGTCAAAAAACTGCGGAACCATACCGGAAAGCTCACGTTGTTCTGACAGGAGGGCCGCCGTGTCAAACGGACATGATGGCGCTGAAGAACATCGGGGTTTTTCCGTTTTCTCCCGGTGGCCAACGAAACGGCAGTCGAGCTTCTTAC
>NZ_SRTG01000456.1:0-305 GCF_004792125.1 Mesorhizobium sp. M5C.F.Ca.ET.164.01.1.1
CGGGCGCCTGTCACGCGGGGATCGATCCCCGCTTCCAAGCAGGAGAGCCGGATCAATGTCCCTCATAGAAGCAAACGCCTTCGCCTTCAGCCTCGCCACCAGCCTGATGGTCAGCATCGTCATCTTTCGCGCCGGCGATGGTACGCTGACCGTCGTGCCGGCCGACGAGTATGAAGGAGAAGCCTCCGAGATCGTCCGCGAAATCGATCCACACGCGCGCTGATCCGGAGAGCCTGCAGCCGGCTTTCCCCCTGCCGTAGAGACACCCTACAATTCGAACCGCAGCTGCCGCCGATCGGGCGGCA
>NZ_SRTG01000457.1:0-304 GCF_004792125.1 Mesorhizobium sp. M5C.F.Ca.ET.164.01.1.1
AAATGCTTCACCCGACCGATCAGGCCAGGCTTCACCCATTGCGTCGCCAGCCGCTTCATACCCTTCGGTGGGCTTCCTGGAGCCTCCTGGACGCGCCGCCAGAGCCGTTCGCGCATTTCCCGGTTCAAGGTGATGAACGCGCTCCCAACGTAGCGGCCGGTGCCGCGCTCGGCCATCAGTGCGAACGCCGGCTTGCCGGCCTCCCGCTCGACGCCAAGCAGCTCATATTCGTTGATCGTGAAAGCCTTCGTCTTCAGCCAGGCGGTCGAATTCCCACTGCGATAGACGCTGTCCTTTCGCTTCG
>NZ_SRTG01000458.1:0-304 GCF_004792125.1 Mesorhizobium sp. M5C.F.Ca.ET.164.01.1.1
GGCGCAAGCCGCCTCCGAACAGCTTTCGGCGGACGGAGTGGTTCTGGATGTCTCGCAGCTGCGTGAGCTGAACCTTGCAGAACTTAATTCTTTGAGAGACGCCATCCAGACGACCGATATTTTCTTCTCTTCCGGCAAAGTTGTGCCGGGACCGGAGCAGGCGCCGGTGCTTGACAGATTGGCTGATCAGTTGAAGGAATTCGCCGAAAATGCCCGCAAGGCAGGCGTGACAGCGCGGTTCATGTTGACCGGCCATTCGGACACAACGGGCCGTGAGACGGCCAACGCGTCGATCAGCGCCGCC
>NZ_SRTG01000459.1:0-303 GCF_004792125.1 Mesorhizobium sp. M5C.F.Ca.ET.164.01.1.1
CGGTGTTGCGAGCCTGCGAGGGACTGGTATCCGCAAAGGTCGGCTTGCGTGAGGCGTTCCGCGCGAAAGCGCTGCAGCATGCAAATGCCCTGAAGGTCGGCAGAACTCAGCTTCAAGATGCCGTTCCGATGACAGTCGGGCAAGAGTTCGGGGCCTTTGCCGAACTCATAGATGAGGACATCATCCAGCTTCAATCGGCATCGAGATTGTTGCTGGAAATCAACCTCGGCGGTTCGGCAATCGGCACGTCGATCAACGTGCCTCGCGAGTTCCCCAGTATCGTTTGCCGTCATCTGTCGCAAA
>NZ_SRTG01000045.1:0-888 GCF_004792125.1 Mesorhizobium sp. M5C.F.Ca.ET.164.01.1.1
CGAGCGCCAGCAAGTAGCGGCTCGACGCATCCATCACCGTCAACGGTTCGCAACGCCACCCGTCACGGGTCCGGAACCAGCCCTTGTGATCGCCAGTCCACACCGCGTTCGGCCCTTGCGGCTCCGGCCAAGGTCCGTTGCCGCAGGCCCGCAGCCGGGTCCGCTTGCGGGCGCCGACAAGCCCATGCCGCGCAAGGATAGCGCCTGCCGTCGAGGCCGACGGCCAGATCAGTTCGGGAGCCGCGCGCTTGAGCCGCGCCACGATCTTCTTGGGCCCCCACAGCGGATACGTCTCCTTCGCCGCCACGATCCGCTCGACAAGATCAAGGGCTGTCGCACGGCCATGATTGAGCAGCGCTCGCGGCCGATCGTGCAAACCCTCCGGGCCAAACTCCCGATAGCGACCCAGCCATTTATAGCCGATCTTGCGCGAAATGCCGTAGGCCGCACAAAGCTCGCTCATCGTCTCTTCGCCAGAAAGGCAATCCACTACAAAACGAAGCCGCTCGTCCATGATGCCAGTCTCTCGCCAAACCATCGCCGGGTCCTCCGGCGAGGGAGAAAACTGTCACCTATGCAATCGGTCCATTCTGTTACCTATCTATCCGGTTCGGACATGTTCCTTTCCTCTCCCTCCGGAGGGGGGAGAGGTGGCGCTGCGAAGCAGCGACGGAGTGGGGGAAGCCGGTCCTCGAATGCGCTGCCGCTGACAATTCACCGCAGGCTTGAAATAGCAACGGCCGTGCAGGTCGACCCCCACTCCGTCGAGCTTCGCTCGACACCTCTCCCCCGATCGACGGGGGAGAGGAAAGGCGCGAGGCGATTCCAGCCGGCACCCTTCCTCTCCCTCCGGAGGGGGGAGAGGGGGCGCTGCGAAGCAGCGACGGA
>NZ_SRTG01000460.1:0-303 GCF_004792125.1 Mesorhizobium sp. M5C.F.Ca.ET.164.01.1.1
GCTGGCGCTGTTGCGGCGCGTTGAGACGCGGGTGTCTCGCGCCGTTCGAAACCGCATGGCGAACCTGGATGCTCGAAAAGCCTCCCAGCACGCGGCTGCCGGCAGTCCGTACCGCGAGCAGCAGGTCGCGCCTGGCAAACGACGGCGAGCTGACGGCCGCCTGGATCTCGCGCGCCTCGTGCGCCCGGCTGACATCCGCCCAGCCGCTCCCGCCATTGCTCTCCAGCACCTTGGCGAGGTCGCCGAAGGTCTGGTTTTCCGCCTCGACGATTGCCAGCTGGAACCCGCCGGGCTCGGTCAGAG
>NZ_SRTG01000461.1:0-303 GCF_004792125.1 Mesorhizobium sp. M5C.F.Ca.ET.164.01.1.1
CGAGCTTGATGCCTAGCTTGTCCATCAGGCCGCTGACGTCCGGATACTGGATAAGCACGCCGATCGAGCCGACGATCGAGGATTTGCGCGCGACGATATGGTCGGCGGCGCTCGCAATCATGTAGCCGGCGGACGCGGCGAGCGTGCCGACTTCCGCCACGACGGGCTTGTCGCCGGCGAGCTTGCGCACTTCCTCGAAGATCGATTCACCTCCGACCGTGGTGCCGCCGGGCGAGTCGATCGACAGGATGACGCCCTTCACCCTCGGGGATTCGCGGATGGTCTCCAGCCGCTTGATGAGCT
>NZ_SRTG01000462.1:0-303 GCF_004792125.1 Mesorhizobium sp. M5C.F.Ca.ET.164.01.1.1
ATCAAAAGGTCCACCGGCTCGGTAAAGAGCAGTGAGCGCAGCGCCCACAGGTCCTTGCCCGCCCAAACCTGGGCAGCCTTGCCGAAAGGCGAGGATGCTAGCAGCTTCTTCAAATCGGCTTCCCATGCCGAGGTGCCATTGGTGGCGAGGCAATGGGTTGGCTCGCCGCCGGTCTCCATGACAAAGCGGGCCATCGCGTGAACGAAGTCGGGATCGCCGTAGATGGCGTATTTCTTACCATGCAACCAGGATTGGCTGTCCGCCATGGCGTCTACCAGTCGGCCGCGCTCGAGGCGAATTGCC
>NZ_SRTG01000463.1:0-303 GCF_004792125.1 Mesorhizobium sp. M5C.F.Ca.ET.164.01.1.1
TCCAGTATTTCGCGCCGGCGCGGATGCGCCAGCGCCTTGAAAACATTGTCGTCCTGCGATCGGCTTGACATGTTATGTTTCTATAACATATCGTTGTTGCGATCAAGCAAGGAGCTGTGGATATGTCTCTTGGATTCAGTGTTTCAGGGCGCATCGGCAAACCGGTCGCCGAAGTCTTTGACGCGGTCGTCAATCCGAACAAGCTCAGCGGCTATTTCACCACCATCTGCGGCGCCAGCGCGCCATTGGTGGCCGGTTCGGGTGTCGTCTGGTGGGGCAAGGTGCCGGTCGAGGTCGACGAAG
>NZ_SRTG01000464.1:0-303 GCF_004792125.1 Mesorhizobium sp. M5C.F.Ca.ET.164.01.1.1
TTGTCCAGCAGGCGCCACTCGGAGCGAGGTCCTACGCGGGCTGAATGCCAGTGCCGAACACATCCCATGCTGGCGACTTCGTCGTCAGTTGGATCGTCATCTTGTTCCAGTAAGAATCGTCTGGGTAGAGTTCCGGCGTGACCTTGATGCCGTGTCAGCTTCTCGAACTCCGGAAAGTTGCGCAGCGAGAGCATCCGCATAGGGGTGGATGTCGTAGGCCCAAGTTATGCTGGTCCCTTCGAATTGACGCCAGTTCACGGTGTCGGCAGCGGCCGAATTAGTGAGCGATGCCGAAACGGCAAG
>NZ_SRTG01000465.1:0-303 GCF_004792125.1 Mesorhizobium sp. M5C.F.Ca.ET.164.01.1.1
GGCCTGAACCCCGCGCGGGCTTCTGTTTGATGGGAGCCTGCCAGGATTGCTGGGTCTGGCAGGAAGAGGGGCCGCGCCTGCGCGCGTGCACAACCCCTATCGCTGAGGGCATGCGGCTGCGCACGACACCGCCGGAGAGCTGGCCGTGAGTGACGCTTCATCGCCGAAGATCGTGATCGTCGGCGCCGGTCCGGCTGGCATAAGGGCGGCGGCGGTGCTGGTCGAGGCCGGGCTGCACCCGATGGTGATCGACGAAGGTAATCGCGCCGGCGGTCAGATCTATCGTCGCCCGCCGGACGGATT
>NZ_SRTG01000466.1:0-303 GCF_004792125.1 Mesorhizobium sp. M5C.F.Ca.ET.164.01.1.1
ATCGATCTCAGGCTGATGATGATGATCGGCTTCTTCGGCTTCGCCACGGGCACCTGGTGGATGACGCATCTGACCGCCGACTGGGATTTCTACGAGCTGCTCATCCCGCAGATCCTGCGCGGCTGCTCGATGATGCTGTGCATGGTGCCGATCAACAACATCGCGCTCGGCACCTTGCCGCCGGACCGGCTGAAGAATGCATCCGGCCTGTTCAACCTCACCCGCAATCTCGGTGGTGCGGTCGGCCTTGCCCTCATCAACACCGTGCTGATCGACCGCAATGCCTTCCACTACGCAAGGCTC
>NZ_SRTG01000467.1:0-303 GCF_004792125.1 Mesorhizobium sp. M5C.F.Ca.ET.164.01.1.1
ACCGTCTGTTGCGCCGAATCGGCCGTCGGCCACACGTTGGGTCGTCATCAGGTTCTCGACAGCTTGCCGGTGTCAAATCCAAACCGTGGTCGGCGATCCCCACCAGGGTGGGAAGGCAGCGCTGATATAGCCGAACGTCGATCAAGTCACGATCAACTATTGCCTCATGTCACATGCCCTGCGGGACTGAAAAACGGAGAAGAACATGTGCGATGCAAAACTGAAGACCGTGCTTTCGCTTTTTTCGCCGGTGGCCAGCAAATTAGATGCTCTCTCGTCCAACGGACCAGCGACGGATGCAAA
>NZ_SRTG01000468.1:0-302 GCF_004792125.1 Mesorhizobium sp. M5C.F.Ca.ET.164.01.1.1
GCGGTCATTTGTGCCAAAGACTTGCTGGATTGCGAACATCTTAGCTGAACATGGACTCACAAAACGCGTAGCAGCAAACCGGACCAATCCGGATTCGCGGATGCATCCGTGCCCTGCGGCGAAACGGGAGGCGTTGACAGCGGCCATGCAAGAGCTCGGCGCTTTGCCGTGACGCCCGGTGACTTTCCCGCCTATCAGGGGTCTCATTTGGCAGGCAGCGATATGCTACCTTCAGGCACGGTAGCGTTAGCAAGCAACGCGATTTGCTCCGCCGCGGCGTCCGTAGGCCGCTCGGCTCGGAC
>NZ_SRTG01000469.1:0-302 GCF_004792125.1 Mesorhizobium sp. M5C.F.Ca.ET.164.01.1.1
ATCCATGGCACATAAGTTCGAAATCTATAAGGACAAAGCTGGCGAGTATCGCGTTCGCTTCAAGTACAACAGCGAGGTGATATTCTCGACCGAGGGCTACTCAAGCAAATCCAGCGCTCAGAACGCCATCGACTCGATCAAGAAAAATGGCCCGAGTGCGCCGGTCGACGACAATAGCTAATCGCCTTCGACTCCACACAGTGCTGCGGCAGTTCTGAAGCTGGAGCACATTGGCTTCGGAGCGAGCCTCGGCTCGGCACTAGCACTTGTTGCGCTAGGGCAAGTGAAGCCGTGATCTCCTA
>NZ_SRTG01000046.1:0-870 GCF_004792125.1 Mesorhizobium sp. M5C.F.Ca.ET.164.01.1.1
TTCCACGCTACACGACGACCGAACTGGCTTTTCCGCGCTCGGCGGATTGGGCGCGCAGGCGCGCGGCGCATCCGGCAGGCTGCTGCCGGAGATCTGGATGCAGGACGGCGTAAAGCGGGTCGAACAGGCGCTGGCGCGTCTCCTCTGCGCGGAAGACGACGGTGAGACCGAGCTGATGGCGGCGATGCGCTACGCCACCTTGCATGGCGGAAAGCGCACCCGCGCCTTGCTCTGTCTGGCTGCCGGCGCACTGGCCGACACGCCGGCGCACATGCTCGACCACGTCGGCGCCGCCATCGAGATGATGCACGCCTGTACCCTGGTCCACGACGACCTGCCCGCGATGGACGACGACGTGCTTCGCCGCGGCCTTGCGACCGTGCACGTCAAGTTCGGCGAAGCCACTGCGATCCTGGTCGGCGATGCGCTGCAGGCGCACGCCTTCCTGACCCTGGCGAGCCTGGATGCGCCGGGCGACAACCGTATCGCGCTCGTGCGCGAACTGGCGCAGGCGGTGTCCGCCGAGGGTGCCGCAGGCGGGCAAGCCATGGATCTGTCGCTGGTCGGAAAGCACGTCGAGCTAGACAAGATCGTGGCGATGCACCGGATGAAGAGCGGAGCGCTAGTGCGCGCGTCCGTTCGCATGGGTGCGCTATGCGCCATCGCGGAGGATTCCGCGCACGCTGCGCTGTACGATGCGCTCGATCGCTACAGCGCCTGTTTCGGCCTGGCGTTGCAGGTAGTCGACGACATTCTCGACGCGACAGCGGATACCGCGACGCTGGGCAAGACCCCCGGCAAGGACGCGGCGGCGCAGAAGCCGACCTGCGCGTCGATCATGGGGCTGCAGGCAGCGCGCCAGTTCGCGCT
>NZ_SRTG01000470.1:0-302 GCF_004792125.1 Mesorhizobium sp. M5C.F.Ca.ET.164.01.1.1
CCGACAGGCTGCTCGACGTGGTGACGCGTCTCACCACCCTCCACGAAGGCGGCCGCGCCTCGCCCTGGGCCGTATCGGATGCGCCGCCGGATTTCATCCAGGCGCAACTGAAGGGGATTATTGGCCTGCGCATGCCGATCACGCGGCTCGAAGGCAAGCGCAAGATGAGCCAGAACCGCAACGCTGCCGATCGTGCCGGTGTCGCCACTGGTCTAGCAGCGAGCGACCGGCCTTCGGATCGCGACGTCGCCCAACTGATCCCGTCTTGACATCCGACCCAGTCCAATTGCCAGCGAGCCGCT
>NZ_SRTG01000471.1:0-302 GCF_004792125.1 Mesorhizobium sp. M5C.F.Ca.ET.164.01.1.1
CGAGATCCTGCCCGGCGCGCTGACCTTGAGAGGTTGAATCAACTGGCTGAGGGCTTGATTCAGCTGGTAAGGCCAGCTGGTTGAAATAGCTGGCTAAAATTTTTGCCGGATTACAATTCGAGCTTGGCCGGGAAGCCTGGCGCGCGAAGCTCCGTGCCGACCGCATCCTCGAGCAGCTTGACGATCTGGGTCGAACAGGCACCGCCTCCATAGACTGCTTTGCCCTGTTCGAAAATCGCGTTGACGCGGGATGCCAGGTCGAGCGGCACGTCGAAATCGCGGCCCATGCCCAGCGCGAAGCC
>NZ_SRTG01000472.1:0-302 GCF_004792125.1 Mesorhizobium sp. M5C.F.Ca.ET.164.01.1.1
CGGGCATAGTCCGTCAGCGCGATGCCCTCGACCGCCGCCTGCCAGGCCTGCAGCACGGCCCGTACGCCGGCGCCGGGCCCGTCCGGATGGCTGACGATGCCGCCGCCGCAGAGGTAGAGGAGATCGAGCGTGCGGCCAGTGCGCCGATAGGTTTCGGGCGCCTGGCCGCCCCACTGGCCGGAGCAGGCCACGGGCAGCGCGCAATCGTCTGATGAGAACAGCGGCGTCGTCACCGCCTTGAAGGAGCGGATGAAAGAATCGTCCGGCTCCCAATATTTCGAGCCGATGCCGTTGATCTGGAA
>NZ_SRTG01000473.1:0-302 GCF_004792125.1 Mesorhizobium sp. M5C.F.Ca.ET.164.01.1.1
CTTGCCCATACCGATGTCGCCGAGGTGGCGGTGATCGGTGTCGCCGACGAGCGCTGGGGCGAGGTCGGCCGCGCCTTTGTGGTGCTGAAACCCGGCCGCATGCTCGACCCGGCGGCCCTCGCCAGGCACTGCGTCGCACGCATCGCCCGCTACAAGGTGCCCAAGGAATTTTTCTCCGTGGAAGTCCTGCCGCGCACGGGATCGGGCAAGATCCAGAAGCATCTGTTGCCGGCGGTGAAATAGATAGGCCGGATTCCGGTCCCGTAACATCTTGCTGTGAACACCCCTCCTGCTCCAGGAAG
>NZ_SRTG01000474.1:0-302 GCF_004792125.1 Mesorhizobium sp. M5C.F.Ca.ET.164.01.1.1
TCCGGAACGTAAAGCCCGCCGGAATCACCCATCACCGGGTCGCAGACGTAAAGCGCGTTCGGCGTCTTCTCCTTGACTGCGGCAACCAGCGAGGCGACGGCCTCCGCCTGGCCCGCCTCGCCGAGATAGCCCGACAGCACGGCCCGCACCTCGCCCAACCAGGGCGCGCGCTCGAGATCGGCCATCAGCGCCTTGAACTGGTCGAGCGGCGGCACGATGCGGGTCGCCCGGCCGTGGCCCGGATGCCAGGGCAGGACGACGGTCGGCACCGCCCAGACCGGGAAGCCGAGCGTCTCCAGCGC
>NZ_SRTG01000475.1:0-302 GCF_004792125.1 Mesorhizobium sp. M5C.F.Ca.ET.164.01.1.1
ATCGCCAATAACGACGAAATGGCGATCGGCGCCATTCAGTCTCTGAAGGCTGCTGGCAAGGACATGAAGGATTATGTCGTCGCCGGTGTGGACGCCACGCAGGATGCTCTCGCCGCCATGCAGGCGGGCGATCTCGACGTCACGGTCTTCCAGGACGCCGCCGGTCAGGGTGCCGGCGCGCTCGACGCCGCGCTGAAGCTCGCCAAGGGCGAGAAGGTGGAACACAAGGTCTATATCCCGTTCCAGCTCGTCACCCCGGCGAACATCGACAAGTTCTTGAAGAAGAACTGAGCTGCGCCAAC
>NZ_SRTG01000476.1:0-301 GCF_004792125.1 Mesorhizobium sp. M5C.F.Ca.ET.164.01.1.1
GTCACCTTCCTCGATGACGGCCCCTCGATCAGCAATGCGGTGGTCGGCAGCTCGGTGACGCTCGACGAGACCAACAACGGTCCGACGACGGACGGCGTGCTGAACCCGGCGATCATGACGGCCACGAGCGCTGCGGCGATCGTGACGCTGACCTCCAACTACGGCGCCGACGGCGCCGGCACGACGACCTATGCGCTGTCGGTGACCAACGCGGCCTCGGGGCTGGCGACGGCACAGGGCGACCATGCCATCACGCTGGTCCAGGTCGGCGCCACGGTGCAGGGCCAGTACACGGATGCCG
>NZ_SRTG01000477.1:0-301 GCF_004792125.1 Mesorhizobium sp. M5C.F.Ca.ET.164.01.1.1
CTTGTCGTAAAGATTCTTGAGGTGGTACTTCACCGTATTCTCGGAAATCCCGGTCCGTGTCGCGATCTGCAGGTTGGTCCAGCCGTCGGAAAGCACCGCCAGCAGCTCGCGCTCGCGCACGGTGAGCTGCGACAAGGGCGTGTCGTTGACCTTGTTGATGTCGATATAGGGGATGCAGATGCGGCCGTGCGCGACCGCCAGGATGGTCTCGAAGATGATCGGCGGGTCGTCGAACTGGAAGCAATAGCCTTGGGCTCCAAGCCGCACGCACTGCTTCAGGATGCCGATGTCGTGGTCGTTG
>NZ_SRTG01000478.1:0-301 GCF_004792125.1 Mesorhizobium sp. M5C.F.Ca.ET.164.01.1.1
GCGAGAAGTGGGGACAGTTATGCGTTTAACTGGAGGCCCTGTCGGCGGCCGTTCGAATTGCTTCAATGTTGGCTCTATAGGCTTCGACGCTGCCGCCCTTGAAGACGGCGGCGCCCGCCACCAGCACGCTGGCGCCGGCCGCGGTCACCAGCGGCGCCGTTTCCGCCGAGACGCCGCCGTCGATCTCGATGCGGATCGGCCGGTGGCCGATGAGCGCCTTCACCCGCCTCACCTTGTCGACGATAGCCGGGATGAAGGCCTGCCCGCCGAAACCCGGATTGACGGTCATGATCAGGATCAG
>NZ_SRTG01000479.1:0-301 GCF_004792125.1 Mesorhizobium sp. M5C.F.Ca.ET.164.01.1.1
TGCGGATCCTGCCGGTCTCCTTGTTCATCCGCTCGATGCGGGTGTCGAGGATCTCCAGCGCCGGCGTGATATGGTCGGTGGCGTCGAGCACGTCGTCGACAGACACGTCCGGGCCGGCGAGCGGCGCCTTCATGACGAAGGCGATCTCGGCCTCGATCCGCGGCTGGATGAAGCGGCCGGCCGGAACCGTGGCGCCGTCCTCGAAGAACATGTCGTCGAACAGAATGCCCGAGTCTGGAATGTCGATGCTGAGCGCCGACTGCATCGCCTTCGAGGTCAGGCCGATCTTCCAGCCCTTGAT
>NZ_SRTG01000047.1:0-842 GCF_004792125.1 Mesorhizobium sp. M5C.F.Ca.ET.164.01.1.1
CTGGCACGTCGCCCACAATCCAAAACGCAACTCCGTACGAGCCGACGACATAAACTTCGCAGGTGGGCATCATCTGCTCCGGCCGATTAATTGGCGTGGTTGAGCGATCGAGGCGCTCTTGCGCTCGATCCAGCCGGTGTAAATGTAGCGATCGGCCCGGTAGGATGACGACGAAAAGTAAATAACCCGATCGGTCACGTCGAACGCGGTACGGTCAATTTGCAGAACCGCAGTGCCGCTCGACACGTCTAGTGCTTTTGCCAGTCTGGCACGCGCGATGCCAGCCCGAATCTCCTGCTTGGCTCGGGCAAGCGGCACACCAAGGTTCTGCTCGAGAATCTCGGTGAGAGAGGTGTCGGCAAGGTCGAGTGTTTCCATGTGGCGCCCGATTGCCGCGACGAACGAAACTGTCTCAACCGCTACGACTTCGTCGTCGATCGTGCGCAGGCGCTCGATAGTCAGCACACTTTCATCGGTCGGCACGTTTAGTGCGGCTGCGACCAAGGCGTCAGCGGATCGCCAGTCGACCGTCACATGCCCAGTACCCGGCCGGAAGCCGCGTGCTACGGCTTCTTCCGAAAAGCCTGAAAAAGTAAGCAGGTCGCGGCCGATGTGACGCCTGGCAACGAACGTCCCCTTGCCAGCGCGTCGATAGAGCAAGCCTTCACCGACAAGGGCAAGCACCGCCTGTCGCACAGTGCTGCTACTGAGCGCGTGCTGCTTCATCAACTCCATCTCAGTGGGAAGCTGATCGCCAGCATTGAAGACACCGCTCTCGATCTGAGACCGAATGATGTCCGCCAGCTGAATATGAAGTGGAGTTCTACCAGGCTGAATCATGC
>NZ_SRTG01000480.1:0-301 GCF_004792125.1 Mesorhizobium sp. M5C.F.Ca.ET.164.01.1.1
GGCGAACCTCTCGGGCGCGGTGAAGACGTTCTCCGGGCTCCAGATCGATCCGATCTTGCCGGCGGTGACGCAGGCCACAGCCTCGCCGGGAACCGGCACCGAGCACGTCGGAGACACGGTCACGCTGACACTCGGCTTCAACGAGGCCGTGGCGGTATCGGGCACGCCGACGCTGTCGCTCAACAATGGCGCGACCGCCACCTATGTGGGCGGCTCCGGAACGAGCGCGCTCAACTTCCGCATCACGGTCGCGTCGACCCACACGAGTACCTCGGCACTTGCCATCACCGGGGTCAATCTT
>NZ_SRTG01000481.1:0-301 GCF_004792125.1 Mesorhizobium sp. M5C.F.Ca.ET.164.01.1.1
ACACGAAGCGGAGGCGCAATCGCTTCGGCCTGGGCAGTCATGCGTTATCTGGGGCGGGACGGTTACCTCTCTCGCGCTGCTCAAATCCTCAAGCTGAGAGATGCCATATTGGCCTTCGTTGCACAGTGCCCCGGCTTGAAGATAGTCGGCGGAGCTGAGCTTAACGTGGTGGGAATACGGAGCGAATACTCTGACATCTATTCAATTGCAAGCCGGATGAAGGAGTACGGGTGGAAGATAAATATACTAAAGGAGCCAGAGGCAATACAATTTGTACTTGGACCACTGCGAGATGAATATA
>NZ_SRTG01000482.1:0-301 GCF_004792125.1 Mesorhizobium sp. M5C.F.Ca.ET.164.01.1.1
TCAAAGTTCGATCTCGATGCAACAACTATCGGCACCGAGCTTTGCCTTGGAGACATATTGCCCTCGGAACGCGTTCAGCGCGTGCAGAAGGCCAACCGTAAAAGCGCTCGATGATCCAAGTCCGGTTCCCTTGGATGGAATATCGGCAATAGTCGTTATTTCAACGCCCCCGCATATCCCAAGGTATCCCATCGTCGCCCTGACAATCGGATGCTGGATATCCTCAACGCTATCGACCTCTTCCGTTTTGGAATAAGCGATTCGAGTGCCGTTATCGTACTTGCGGTTCACATTCACGTAG
>NZ_SRTG01000483.1:0-301 GCF_004792125.1 Mesorhizobium sp. M5C.F.Ca.ET.164.01.1.1
CGGTCTGCCATGGTCTCGATGGCAAAGGCGACGGCCCCTTGGGCGACGAACTGATGAAGCGCCCGGCCGACCTGACGCGTCTCTCGAAAAACAATGGTGGCGAATTTCCGTATTGGCGCGTCTTTGCCATGATCGACGGCCGCACCATGGTGCCCGAACATGGCGAGCGCGATATGCCGGTCTGGGGCCGCCAATTCCTGCCCGATGACGTCAGGAAATACGGGCCAAGCGCCGGAGAAATCGTCACCACGGAACGGATCCACAACCTGGCAGGCTACGTCCAGACACTGCAGCGATAGAC
>NZ_SRTG01000484.1:0-301 GCF_004792125.1 Mesorhizobium sp. M5C.F.Ca.ET.164.01.1.1
CACTGATGCTGCTCATGATCACGATGCTCAACCAGCGCGCGACGGCCGCCGCTTTCGGCGAAGCCAACGCGCATCAGAGCAAAGCCAACATCCATCTCGATTCCATGTCGCGCAACTCCCAGATCATCAATGCGATGGCGATGATTCCGGAGGCGGTGAAGATCTGGGGCAAGGACACCGCCAACTCCCTTCGCGCCCAGGTGATCGCGCAGGACCGCAACATCGTCTTTGCCTCGCTGTCGAAGGCGGTGCGCCCCCTGACCCAGGTGACGATGCCCGGCCGGGCCGCTCATCTGTCGCT
>NZ_SRTG01000485.1:0-301 GCF_004792125.1 Mesorhizobium sp. M5C.F.Ca.ET.164.01.1.1
TCTGGCGTCTATACCGACTACGAAGGCACTGTCGCCATCGACGATCAGGCGGTCCGTTTCGCCGGCGTTCGCGACGCCGAGGACGCCGGCATCGCCATCATCCACCAGGAGCTCAACCTCGTTCCGGAACTCAGCGTCGCCGACAACATCTTCCTCGGCCGCGAGCTCCATCCGCTCCGCCTCGACGAGGTTTCGATGGAGGTGCGCGCATGGACCCTGCTCAAGGAGCTGTCGGCGCGCATACCCAGCGTGCGCGAACCGGTAGCGTCGCTCTCGGGCGGCCAGCGGCAGACTGTCGCAA
>NZ_SRTG01000486.1:0-300 GCF_004792125.1 Mesorhizobium sp. M5C.F.Ca.ET.164.01.1.1
GCTCGCCGAAGGCATCGATCAGCGCCGTCTCGGCCAAGGTCCGCTGGGGCTGTGCGTGCATGTTCATGACTTTCGCCTCGACTGCTCCCATCTCACGCGGCTTCGCCGATCACGCCGGCATAGCCATTGGCCTCGAGATCGAGCGCCAGCGACTTGTCGCCAGACTTGATAACCTGGCCCTTGTAGAGCACGTGCACCGTATCAGGCACGATGTGCTCGAGCAGGCGCTGGTAGTGGGTGATGACGACGATGGCGCGGTCCGGCGAACGCAGCGCGTTGACGCCGTCGGAGACGATCTTC
>NZ_SRTG01000487.1:0-300 GCF_004792125.1 Mesorhizobium sp. M5C.F.Ca.ET.164.01.1.1
CTGGCTAGCCGATCTGCTCCCTCTTCCGACAACAGGACAGCTATGGCATCGAACAGGACGGAGGGTCCTCCGTCGATCATATGCCTGGCTTCGATCCAGCTTCCATCCCCGGCTTCGACACCGCCGACTTTCGGGGCAACCACCTCTATCGTCGCACCTTCCTTCTCAATCGCCGATTGCAGCTTCTTCAGCAACGCGGCATCGGTGCCGGAACTCACCAGCACGCCGACCTTGCGTCCCGCGAAACTGTCTGGCCCATTCTCGATTATGCTGAGCGCCGGTGAGGGTTCGAGATCGTCC
>NZ_SRTG01000488.1:0-300 GCF_004792125.1 Mesorhizobium sp. M5C.F.Ca.ET.164.01.1.1
ATCGGGCGTCAGCGGCCGGATGTCGCCGCTACCGGCGAGACCTGCGGCATGGCCGCTGTAGCGGAGCGTCTCGTAGGCGGGCTGAAATCCCATGCGCCGATAATTGGGCTGCTGCTCGACGACACCGTCGAGGCCGATCGTGCGATTGCCGAGCCGCGCCATGCCGGCGTCCCACACCGCCTTGCCATGCCCCTCGCCGCGCCGGTCGGGTCGGCAGATATAGAGGCCGATGAAGCCGAAGCGGTCGCCATAGGCGACGGCCGAGATGCCGTCCACCATCTGGCCGTCGACGAAGGCGCC
>NZ_SRTG01000489.1:0-300 GCF_004792125.1 Mesorhizobium sp. M5C.F.Ca.ET.164.01.1.1
CTGTTGCCGAGCGTGTAGTAGCTCATGGTCATGGTGTTGTTCCGATCCAGATTGACGCCGCCTTTCAGCGGCCGGGAGTGGCCTTGACCCACGGGTTGCCGCGCTCATGCGTCATGCAGAACGTGAACCCATCCACTTTCCAGCCGGCTTGCGTGCGGGCCAGGTGGTGTTCGTAGGTGCCCCAGACTTCCCAGAGCGGGTCGCCATTGCCTTCCATCCGGTTCCAGGCATAGCCGTTGGAATGGACAGTCGCGGCATTGGCCTCGAGCATGACGTGCTGGTTGGTGCGCAGATGGAGGC
>NZ_SRTG01000048.1:0-801 GCF_004792125.1 Mesorhizobium sp. M5C.F.Ca.ET.164.01.1.1
GGAGCACGATCCCGTCGAAAAAGCCGCCTAGGCCTAACCCTAGAAGGATACCGGCCGAAGCAGGAAATTTACGCTCTTTTCGGGGGCTGGTGGTCATTGGTGAGGCTCCGTGCCGTCGTCAAGCTAGACTGTCTGTTCCTAACGCGCGCCACAACGAGGTCCCCATTAGTAGGCGCTACACGGTACCGGAAGTGATTGCGGATGTGGTCATTGAAGTAGCGGCCCTTGGCAAAGGCCGCTTTGAACGCGGCGAAGGTTTCCGGCGGCACGCAGTCAACGATCTAGGTGACGACGTGTTCCAAGTCCATTCGCGCTTCATGCGAAGGCATAGCCGCGGGCTTGGCAACCGCCGTTATGACGAGCCTATCAGCCAAAACAACAGCGCCAACACTAGGGCGAGCGCGAGCGCTCCCCCGACAGCCAATTGCAAATTCCGGCGTTTGCCGCGTTTCTTGCCCTGTGCGGCAGCATAGGAACTGTAGATGCGCCGCCCGTCTTCCTCGAAGCGGTCGCTGTTTGGGTAAGCTTTTTTTGGCTTTTGGCGCGGTGTAAGTATTCCCATAGACGCCGATGATAAATCAGACGCCGCATGCCCGCCAGCCGCTTAGTTACCAACCGCTTAAAGCTCTCTGGACTCTCCTTTGCGGCGAAGGCATTCTCACGTTGGGGAGAGAAGGCGTGGGGAAAGCCAACCGTTACCAAGGCGCCGATCAGGCTAACCGGTGGCGAAAGCGCATCGGAAGGAGGCCGTCACGGCGACTTCCGCGCCCTATTCTCGGGCTGCTATTCCTGAGCGTGGGT
>NZ_SRTG01000490.1:0-300 GCF_004792125.1 Mesorhizobium sp. M5C.F.Ca.ET.164.01.1.1
CTCGAAGATCCGCCGCGGCGAGATCACCGAGATGGATTTCGAAAAACTCGTCGCCTGCTCGCAGACGATGCAGAAGATCCCACTGTTCATCGACCAGACCGGCGGCATCTCGATCGCCCAGCTTTCCGCCCGCGCGCGCCGCCTGAAGCGCCAGCGCGGCCTCGACCTCATCGTCATCGACTATATCCAGCTGATGCAGGGCTCCAGCGCCAAGGCCTCGCAGAACCGTGTGCAGGAAATCACCGAGATCACCACCGGCCTCAAGGCGCTGGCCAAGGAGCTCGGCGTGCCGATCATCGC
>NZ_SRTG01000491.1:0-300 GCF_004792125.1 Mesorhizobium sp. M5C.F.Ca.ET.164.01.1.1
CGGGGTTGAAGGCAGACATCGATACGGATGAACGCGATGTGGAGATGAACGGTGCTTTCACCCCGGACGACCGCTTCCTGGCGACCGCCTCGGTCAATGGGCCGATCCGCATCTGGGACGTTGAACGCGCCTCGTTGGTGACGACGATCGCCGGCCATGAATCTTTGGTCGAGCATCTGGAATTCAGCCCGGTTGAGAGCAACATTCTTCTCACTGCTTCACACGATGGCACCGCTCGGCTGTGGGATGTCAACGGCGTCCTGACGACCACGCTCGCTCATGAATATCGGCCGACTTTCG
>NZ_SRTG01000492.1:0-300 GCF_004792125.1 Mesorhizobium sp. M5C.F.Ca.ET.164.01.1.1
GCCGGCGCCGTCGGCCGCGACTTCGGCCCAGTTCGCCGCCCAGGCTTTCAACGGCTCGTTGCCGAGGCCGCCCGCCCACGCGACTCAACGCCTGTCTTCCGACCAGATCGAGGATGCCTACCGCGACCCAGGCGGTGGTGTGCCTCAGCCCCCGCCATGTCGTGTTGCGGCGGGCGACGCCGGCGGCGCTGCGCGGCGTCCAGGGCGCGCCGATGCGGGCCTCGGCGGTGCCGACCAGCGACAGCGCTGGCACGGCGCTGCCGACGATCTCGAAGGTGGTGAGAGATCGGAAGAGCATCG
>NZ_SRTG01000493.1:0-300 GCF_004792125.1 Mesorhizobium sp. M5C.F.Ca.ET.164.01.1.1
GGCATTTCTCCGTCAACCGCATGCTCGCCTTCGACAGCGTGAAGCTGAGGCTCGACCGCGAGCAGTCGCTGTCCTTCCTCGAATTCAACTACATGATCCTGCAGGCCTATGACTTCGTCGAGCTCTACAAGCGCTTTGGCTGCCGGCTGCAGATGGGCGGCTCCGACCAGTGGGGCAACATCGTCAACGGCATCGATCTCGGTCATCGCATGGAAGGCGTGCAGCTCGTTGCGATGACGACGCCGCTGCTCACCATCTCGTCGGGCGCCAAGATGGAGAAGTCGGGCTCCGGCGCTGTGT
>NZ_SRTG01000494.1:0-299 GCF_004792125.1 Mesorhizobium sp. M5C.F.Ca.ET.164.01.1.1
GATTTCCCCGCCACCACGGCGAGGCCATCGATCGGCTCGTGGCGGTCGTGGCGGACGATCGTGCTGTCCAGCGACAAGATCGAAAAGCCGCTGGCGGCCAGAACGCCCCGCACGTAGCCTTGCGAATGCGCATAGCGGCGGGACGGGCGCAGCGCGAAACCGTTGCCGCCGTCCAGTTCTCCATCAGCCAGCGTCTCAACGGAGAAGGCAAACAATCCGTCCTCGGAAAGCATGCCGGCGACGGTGCTCACAATGCCTTCGAGCGCGCCGACATAGATGAACACGTCGGCCGCCACCAC
>NZ_SRTG01000495.1:0-299 GCF_004792125.1 Mesorhizobium sp. M5C.F.Ca.ET.164.01.1.1
ATGCGATCGTAATTAACACGCGGCTCAGCGTTGAAAATGGTGACATCGTAGAGGCCGGGCGCGGTTTCGAACAGGTTTTCCAGCATGCGCCCCGGCGCCATGCCATTACCGATGATGACGAGTTTCTGCGTCATGGTCGTTACTCCGCGGCTTCGACGAAGCGGTGACGTTCATAAAGGAACTTCAGCACGGCCTCGCGGCATTTGAGGTAGGTCTTGTCGGATGCAAGCTCGATACGGTTGCGCGGGCGTGCCAGCGGCACCTCGAGCACTTCGCCGATGTGAGCTGCGGGACCGTTG
>NZ_SRTG01000496.1:0-299 GCF_004792125.1 Mesorhizobium sp. M5C.F.Ca.ET.164.01.1.1
GCGCCTTCGAGCCTCTGCGCGTCAGGCATGGTCATGCGCACGATGTCGGCGATCGAGGCCAGGCCGCCCGAGGCGATCACCGGAATCGACACCGCCTCGGCGAGGTCGATCGTCGAATCCCAGTTGATCCCGGTCAGCACGCCGTCGCGGTCGATATCGGTGTAGATGATGGCGGCGACGCCGGCGCCTTCGAATTTCTGCGCCAGCTCGACGACGCCGAGGCTGGACGCTTCGGCCCAGCCCTCGACCGCGACCTTGCCGCCCTTGGCGTCGATACCGACGGCGATCTTGCCCGGAAA
>NZ_SRTG01000497.1:0-299 GCF_004792125.1 Mesorhizobium sp. M5C.F.Ca.ET.164.01.1.1
GGGCATTATGCGCCCGCGCCGGCTTTCCCCTGCGCTGCCGCGACATGTCGATGCCAGGGGAACCGCCAGGAGAAAGCGCCACGGAAAGCGCCGGGAAGCGATTGTCAGAGCAGGCCGTTTCGGCCCGGTCCCAGACGCTCGGTGTCTTTGCCATGCGCTACCCAGGCCAGCTCCGCCCGGCTGCCGAGACGCAGTTTCTCGTAGACATGATGCAGGTGCATCTTCACCGTGCCTTCGGACACATGCAACCGCTGGGCGATCGTCTTGTTGCGCAAGCCGCGCGAGACGAGGTCGGCGAT
>NZ_SRTG01000498.1:0-298 GCF_004792125.1 Mesorhizobium sp. M5C.F.Ca.ET.164.01.1.1
GGGGAAGAATCCTTCAGGATTGCGGTCAATGCATGGCCACGGGGCGGATTTAATCGGCCGGCTTGGTCGTCCAGCGGCTGGCCGCCTCGTCGTCGGCCTCCTTGGCCTCGACCCAGCCGCCCTCGGAGCCGTCGGCATGATGCTCCTTCTTCCAGAAGGGAGCGCGCGACTTGAGGTAATCCATGAGGAAATTCGCCGCCTCGAATGCCGCATGGCGGTGGGCTGAGGCAGCCACCACCAGCACAATGTTCTCGCCGGGCGCGATCCTGCCGTGACGATGGATGACGGTCAGCCCCTG
>NZ_SRTG01000499.1:0-298 GCF_004792125.1 Mesorhizobium sp. M5C.F.Ca.ET.164.01.1.1
GACGCGAACAAAGCTCGGCTGTACTCGGCACGCGAAGAGAGCCTGCCAAGCCGTTGGAGCCCGGCCTTCCGGTGCGACGCAAGCCGCAGACTAGACCGCCCTCTTGTTACCCCAAAGCAGAACGTGCAGCTGCGGCAACACGCGGGCTTCGAACCACCTGTCGCTAGTCACCCTTTCGACAAGCCATTCCATTCGCATCATTATTCCGTCCAAGTCGACAGAGGCGTCTTCACTGCCAGGGCGCGGCGGCGTGTGATTGCCGGGTTGCAGATAGATCGGAAGGTGCGGATATCTCGCC
>NZ_SRTG01000049.1:0-785 GCF_004792125.1 Mesorhizobium sp. M5C.F.Ca.ET.164.01.1.1
CCGATCGCCGTCCACAAAGGGGCTGGCGATGAACCGCTCCGCCGTCAGATCAGGGCGGTTCAGGTAGCCCCGCGCAACGCCTGCCCCGCCAATGCAAAGCTCGCCCACCGCCCCGAACGGCACCGGCGCGCCATGAGCGTCCAGCAGGTAGATCCGCGTGTTGGCGATCGGCCGCCCGATCGGGACAACTGACCCGTCAAAATCAGCCGGGCAAGTCCAGGCTGTAACGTCGATAGCTGCTTCCGTGGGACCGTATAGATTGTGCAGGCCAGTCCAAGGCAACACGCGCTGAACCTTCTGCGCAAGGGAGGCAGGAAGCGCCTCGCCACTGCACACGAGACGCTTCAGGGATGTGCAGCGATCAACACCATTCGTGTCCATAAAGCTGACCAGCATGGATGGTACAAAGTGTGCAGTGGTGATGCGTCGGCTGATTATCAAGTTTACAAGTGCATCGGGGTCTTTGTGTGCAGCCGGAGGCGCCAGCACCAAAGTCGCCCCTTCCAGCAACGTCCAGAAGAATTCCCAGGCCGAGACATCGAAGCCAAATGGCGTCTTCTGCAAGACGACGTCAGTCGCATTGAGAGCGTAGGCTTTCTGCATCCAGATCAGGCGATTGATAATAGCCCGATGCTCATTCTGTGCCCCTTTTGGGGTTCCGGTTGATCCGGAGGTGTAGATGACATAGGCGAGATGGCGCGCGGTCAGGCCGAGCGCGCGCGGGTCGGGATCGCAGGCGGGCAGCTCGGCCCAGGCCGGGGTGACCGTCTCCAGATCGACCACAC
>NZ_SRTG01000004.1:0-328974 GCF_004792125.1 Mesorhizobium sp. M5C.F.Ca.ET.164.01.1.1
GTGATGCCGGTCAGGATCGTCGCGCCCTTGAAGACGCGCTGCCTGCGTTTGTCCCTGTTTTCGTCTTCAGCCATCGCGCGCCAATCCCCGGCGATCGTCGCATTTCATGTGGTGCGATCGGCAAGATAATTAGGCCCGCCTGATAAACATAGCGTTATCATCGCTCAGAAAAGGGCGGCAGAACTTCAGACGAAGTGGGCCAAATGAAAAACAGCGCCGCGAGCGCGACGCCGTCTGGAGTTCATCAGTCGCTCCGCTCAGCTGTAAGGCGACCAGCACTGCCGGCGCGGACCGCCATAGGGCTGGAATGTGTTGTCCCAGGCGCGATACGACCGATAGCGGTCGTAGCACCAGCGGACATGGGCGCTGGAAAGCCTTTGTGTGCGATACTGACGCCGAGGCGGGTAATAGCCCGGCTCATAGTAGCTCGGCCCGCTATAATAGTTGTAGGCGGGCAGCCCGAGGCCGAGGCCGAAAAAGATCGCGGAATCGTTGAAATGACGGCGATGATGACGACGGTGGCGCCAGCGCCAGCCATCGTCGCGATCACGCCATCTCCAGGTTTCGTCGCGACCGTGCCATCTCCGATGATCGCCGCCGCCCCGCCACTCCCGGGTGCCGTGCCGGTTGCGCCAGCGCCATTCGCTCTGCATCCACCTGTCGTTGCCGCCGGCCCAACTCTCGCGGACTGGCACAATGTCGGGGGCGACGGCGTTGGCCGGCACCGGAAGGACAGGTTTGGCAATTGGGCCGGCAACCGAGGGAGCCGTCAGGCCGGCCAGAAGACCCAGCGCCAGAAGCCCGGATCTGACAGAAAGAGAAAAGAGCGGTCTCATTGCACTCTCCAAGAGATTTCAGGCCCCACGCCCGGAATACCCCGAGGAAGAATGTCATTCATGGAACTTCGCGCCTGAACGGAGGATGAACGGAAAGGTTTCGTCAACCATGACGGGCAGGGCAGGCCCTTGTTTTCGGGTGCGCTTGTGGGCAAAGGTCACCGCCATGCCGCTGCGCCTCGCCACCTTCAATGTCGAAAACCTGATGAACAGGTTCGATTTTTCCGGATACCGCAACCAGCTCAACGAAGATCGCACGCTGGCGCTCTTCGACATCCAGAGCGAGGCCGAATACAAGATGCTGGAGCAGGCGCGGGCGATTGCGCAATCCGACGATACGCGCCAGCTGACGGCACTGGCCATTGCGGCTACCCGTGCCGACATCATCTGCATGCAGGAGGTCGACAATATCGAGGCGCTGAAGGCTTTCGAATACGGTTATCTGTTCAAGATGGTCGGGCATGGCTACCGCCAGAAATACACCACCGCCGGCAACGATTCGCGCGGCATCGACGTCGCCGTAATGATGCGCAACGAGACTGCGCAGGGCCAGCCGATCGAATTCGTGCGCATGACAAGCCACGCCTATGTCACGTTCGAACAATTCGGCCTGCACACGCCGGAACTGGCAGCGCTTGGGCATCAGGCCAACCAGCGCATCTTCCGGCGCGACTGCCTGGAGATCGACCTGACCGTCGGTGGTGTGCCGCTGACGCTTTATCTGGTGCACTTCAAGTCGATGGGCTCGCCCCGCAACGGTCTCGACGGGCGCCAGGCGACAATGCCGCTGCGCATCGCCGAGGCGCAAGCGGTGCGCCGGATCATCGAGGAGCGTTTCGGTGGGGATCACGCCGCCGACAAGTACTGGGCGATCTGCGGCGACATGAACGATTATCGGCAGCGCGTGAAGATCTCCGGCGACGCCTTTGACGGCTACCGCTTCGAGGTGATCGATGAGAGCCAGTCCTGCCTCAACGTGCTCACCGCCGGCGGCTTTTGCGAGAATGCGGTCGAGCGGCGCCCGGAGATGGATCGTTGGACCTTATACCATACGCGCGGACCGCAAGAGCGGCATCTGTGCCAGCTCGACTACATCCTGTTGTCGAAGGCCCTGGCAGCCAAGAACGCGACGGCCGTTCCCGACATCATCCGCAACGGCCAGCCCTGGCGCACGATCTTTCCGGCGGGCCAGGAGGTGGACCGCTTTCCGCGTGCCGGCTGGGATCGGCCGAAAGCGTCGGATCATTGTCCGGTGGCGATCACCCTTGAAATGGCCTGAGGATCGCTCCGTTGAGCTTCGACCTGCCGCGCAACATCATCCTGCCGGTCGACGCCGTCGACGTCAGGCTCGACCCCGGCCCGCATCCGTTCGAACGCGATAATGCGCAAGCGATCACCGAGAATTGGCGGCGCGAGACCGCAGCCAATCCGGCGTTGTTCGACGGCACCGTGGTGCTGCTTTCGGCGCTCAGCTATCGCCATAACAGCCTCGTGGGCCGCTGCCATGCGGTGCGCTACTCGACCTTCATGCTTTGGCGCGGCAACCGGCAGGTGGCTGGGGCCGAGCACGCCTATGCCCATGCCATGCTGGTCGCCGGCGACAATGCGCTGGTAGCGATCCGCATGGCGACGCACACGGTCAACGCCGGCCGCGTCTACTTCGCCGCCGGCTCGTTCGAGCCAACCGATTTCCGCGACGGCCTTGTCGATGTCGACTTCAACATGATCCGCGAGGTGCGGGAGGAAACCGGCCTCGACCTTGCCGGCGCGACACGCGGCAGGCGCTACTATGCCCTGTCGACGGCAACCGGTACGGTGATCTTTCGCCGCTATCGCGAGACGGCATCCGCCGACGAGGTCGCGCAGCGCATCAGTGCCTTTGTCGCCGCCGAGGCAGAGCCGGAAATCGACGGGCCTGTTATCATCCGCAATGCCGATGACCTGCCGGACGGGCTGATGCCGCATATGAAGCCACTGATCGAGTGGCATTTTGCCGGCAAGGACTGACGCATCGGCCCGAAATCGGAAAGCACGATGCAAAGATTCAGAGTGTTAGAGCGTACTTTGTGCGTCAAAGTGGACGCACGTCGCTCTAACGGCGCATTTTGTTTTCGATGGCTTTGCGGTCGTTGCGGGCGGCGACGAAAAACAGCATGACGCCGATACCCAGCAGCGCACCCATCGCCGTTCCCATCGTCTGACCGACAACCTGCTGGAAATCGGCGGTGACATGATCGGGGTTGGCCATGCCATAGCTGGCCAAGTACCCCCAAAGGCCCGCCAATGCGGCCTCGATGATCACCGTCACCAAAATCACACGCTCTTTCTTGCTCATCCCACTATTCCCCCCATATCCCCAAGGCGATTGCTATCACCGCGAATTATTTCGCGATAGGGGGAGGGCAGCGTCAAAATTTTGGGGGACATCTGAACGCGGCGCGCGCTCCGCCGCGCTATTCATGCCTCAGCGCGTCGATCGGATCGAGCCGCGCGCCACGCAGCGCCGGGAAGAAACCGAACACCATGCCGATCAGCGCCGAGAAACCGACGGCGAGCAGGATTACCGCCGGGCTTGGCGCAAACGGGATCGCCAGCGTCAGCGAGGCGACGCCGGCCAGCGCCAGGCCGATCAGGATGCCGATGATGCCGCCGAGCAGCGACAGCACGGTCGCCTCGACCAGGAACTGGATGAGGATGTGCTTTTCATGCGCGCCGATGGCCAGCCGGATGCCAATCTCGCGGGTGCGCTCGGTGACCGACACCAGCATGATGTTCATGATGCCGATGCCGCCGACCAACAGGCTGACGCCGGCGACCGCACCCAGCATGCCAGTCATCGTCATGGTGGCGCTCGCCATGGCGTCGGCGATCTGGGTCATGTCGCGGATGGAGAAATCGTCCTCGCGATCGGGCGTGATGCGGCGTGTGTCGCGCAAGATGTCCTCGACGCGCGGCAGCAGCTCGGTCGTCGGCATCCGGTCGTCGGCGGCGACGTAAATCGAGTCGATGTCGCGGTTGCCGGCGATGCGGCGCTGATAGGCGGCGAGCGGCATCAACACGACATTGTCCTGGTCCTGGCCGAAGCCGGTATAGCCCTTCGGCTCGAGCAGGCCGATGATCTTGCAGGATGTGCGATTGACGCGAATGATCTCGCCTTCGGGGTCGCCTGCGCCGAAAAACTGCTGGCGCACCGTTTCGCCGATCAGGCAGACGCCGGTGCCCGAGCGGATTTCCGAATCGCTGAACGGGCGGCCCGAAACCAGCTTCCAGTCGCGCGCGTCGAGATAGGCGCTGTCGGTGCCGGTGACACCCGACGTCAGGCTCTCGGTGCCGAAGATGACGCGGACCTGCTTTTGCGAGGCGGGCGAGATGGCGCGGGCGCCGCTCAGGTGTGCGACGAGCGCGGCAAGTTCTTTGCTGCCGAGCGGACGTGTGGCCTGGTCGAGCCCTCCCGGTCCACCGGGCCCGGCCGGGCGGCCGGGACGGACGACAAGCAGATTGCTGCCGAGCTTGGAGATATCGGCCTTTACCTTTTCGGTGGTGCCCGAGCCGATCGTGAGCATGGCGATGACGGCGGCGACGCCGATGACGATGCCGAGCAGCGTCAGGAACGAGCGCAGCACGTTGCGGCGGACCGACAGCAGCGAGAGGCGGACAGTTTCCCAGATCACGGTCACACCACCTCAAGGTTCATGGTGTCGGATGCGACATGTCCGTCGAGGAAGCGGATTGTGCGCTCGGCATAACCGGCGACATCAGCCTCGTGCGTGACCATGGCGATGGTGAGGCCAAGCTCGGTGTTCAGCCTGGTCAAGAGTTCCATGATCTCGTGGGTGCGGGCGGTGTCGAGATTGCCGGTCGGTTCGTCGGCGACGAGCAGGGTCGGCCTGGTGACAATGGCGCGCGCGATCGCCACGCGCTGCTGCTGGCCGCCGGAAAGCTCGGCCGGCGTGTGGTGCTCGCGGCCGACAAGGCCGACCTCGGCCAGCGCTTTCATTGCGAGGTCATGACGCTCGCGGGCGGCAACGCCGCGATAGATCAGCGGCAATTCGACATTCTCCACCGCCGTGGTGCGCGGCAGGAGATTGTAGCCCTGAAAGACGAAGCCGACATAGAGGTTGCGCAGCATGGCGCGGCGGTTGCGGTCGAGACGGCCAGCATCGATGCCCATGAAGCTGTAGGTTCCGGCCGTCGGCGTGTCGAGGCAGCCGATGATGTTCATCGCCGTCGACTTGCCGGAGCCGGACGGTCCCATGATGGCGACGAATTCGCTGCTGCGGATAGCAAGGTCGACACCAGCCAGCGCATGGACCGTGGCCTCGCCCTGGCCATAGCTTTTCCAGACCTTGTCGAAGGTGATGAGGGTCGCGCCCGCCGCCACTGTCTCAGCTCCGCTGCTGCGCGGCGGTGATGACTTGCGCACCTTCTTCGAGACCGGAGGTGATCTCGGTCAGTTCGCCATCGGTGGAGCCGACCTTGACGTTGACTGGCCGAGGCCGGCCGTTCTCCAGCACGTAGAGCGTGCGCGAGCCGTCGGTAGGCTGCGCCGTCGCCTGGCGCTGGCGGTTGCCGCCTGGACGGCCCATGCGGCCCGTGAACAGGTCGCTCAGGCTCCACGCGCGGGCGGCTGTTTGCGCCGGCCGATAGCGAAAGGCGATGGCCGGCACCGTGAGCACGCCCTTGGCCTGCCTGGTGACGACCGAAACGGTGGCAGTCATGCCGGGCCGCAACAGAAGCTCGTTGTTGTCGACCTCGAACCGCGCGTCGTAGGTGACGACGCCGTCAGTGGTGACCGAGGCATAGGAAATGTCGCGGATTTCGGCATCGAACGGCCGTTCCGGAAAGGCGTCGACGGTGAAGCGCGCATGCTGGCCGGGCTTGACCGCGCCGATGTCGGCCTCGTCGACCGCTGCCTTCAGCTCCATGTTTCTGAGGTCGGCGGCGATGACGAACAACACCGGCGCCTGCAGCGAGGAGGCAACCGTCTGGCCGGGATCGACCGAGCGCGTCAGAACGATGCCGTCGATGGGCGCATAGATGGTGCTCTTGGCGAAGTCCGTCTGCTGCGCCTTGAGATCGGCATTGGCGATGGCAAGACTGGCTTTGGCGCTGTCGAGCGCTGCCTTGGAGCGGTCGCGCGTCGCGGTCGCCGCTTCAAGCGACTGGTCCGTCGCCATGCCGCGCTTGGTGAGTGCCGCCGCGCGCACAAGCGCCCTTTCGTTTTCGGTGAGCGTTACGGTGGCGGTCTCGACATTGGCGGCCGCCGCCTTGGCGGAAGCCTCGGCGCGCTCGATCTGCACCTCCAGCTTGGCCGTGTCGAGCGCAGCCAGCACATCGCCCTTCTTCACCTGCTGGTTCTCGTTGACCGCGACCGAGTGGACGACGCCGGACAGTTCGCTCGAAATGTCGACCTGGGTGAGGGACTGCAGCGTGCCGGTCGCCGATACCTCGACCGTGAGATCGGCGACAGCGGCCGGCGCCGTGGTATAGTCGATCCTGGCGGGGGACGCGGCGTACCATTGGTAGCCGGCGAGGCTTGCGGCGATGACGACCAGCATAAGCAGGCCATAAAGCCAGCCGCGACGCCGTTTCTTCTTCAGACCCAGGCGATCAAGCCCGAGTGCCGTCTCTATGTCGGAAGTGGATTCCGTCTTTGGCAGATTGACAATCTGGTCCACGCCGGACCCCTATGAACAATGGTAATCCCATCAGTGCACAGATCAGGCCGAATGGTTCAAATATCAAATTAAATTTCGCCCATGTTAGGTCGTGGACTCATGAATATGATCCAAATGGCGCCTGAAAGGGCAAGAAGATGCGAGGAGAATTGCGAAGGTCTGGGTCTTTCCCCCGGCCGAGCGGTTCGACGACACAGCTTGCAGCCGTTTCGGCGTCCGGAGGATGTGGTCCATCTGCCCGGCTACTTTGTTGCGAAGGGCTTGAAAGCCGAATGGCTTCCTTCGCCTTCGCTCCGCGTATCCGAACAGATGGCCTCACACCATTTCGACCGTATTCATGAGTCCGCGACCTAGATTGAAGGCAGAAGGCTTTCTACAATGCTGACCCGGAACTACTTACTGTACGACGTGTTCACGACCGAGCGGCTGGCCGGCAATCCGCTGGCCGTCGTGCTTGACAGCAAGGGGCTGGACACGACCGCGATGCAGGCCATCGCACGCGAGTTCAACCTGTCGGAAACCGTTTTCGTGCTGCCGCCTGACAATCCCAAGCACCGCGCCCGCATCCGCATCTTCACGCCCGATTATGAGATGCCGTTCGCTGGCCATCCGACTGTCGGTTCCGCGATCGCGCTTGCCGAAATAGCTGGCGATGGCGACACCGCCGGCATCTTCGTCCTGGAGGAGAATATCGGCCCGGTGCGCTGCGCCGTCAGCAAGCACGAGGGCGCCACCTTTGCCGAGTTCGACTTGGCCAAACTGCCGGAGCCACTGGAACTGTCCGCCGACCCGGAGGCGATCGGCGCAGCACTTGGGCTGGGGCCACACGAAGTCGGCTTCGAGAATCACCGCGTCTCGTTCTGGTCGGCCGGTGTGCCCTATGTGACCGTTCCGGTCGCCGATCTGGAGGCCGCCGCCCGGATACGGCTGGATAACCAGGCGTGGTCGGAATTGGCCCCCCGCAAGAGCGAGTGGGCCCTCGCCAGCCCGTATGTCTACTGCCGCGAGACGGTGAACCACGACAGCGCCTTCCATGTCCGCATGATGGTGCCCGGCAGTCCCTCCTATGAAGATCCGGCGACCGGTTCGGCGGCGGCCGCCTTCGCCGGCGCGATCATGCATTTCGACGGCCCGCGAGACGGGGTCTCGCGACTGTGGATCGAGCAAGGGCTTGAGATGGGCCGGCCTTCGCGCATTCGCCTCGAACTGAATGTCGAAGGCGGCAAACTCGCCGCCGCCCGCATCGGCGGCCATGCGGTAAAAGTGGCGGAAGGCAAGCTGTTTGTCTGACATACCATGCTCCGTATCCTAGAGCGTAGCAGGAGCGAAGCGACGTCGCGGCGACCCTCGGATCCATGCCGTAACCGAGCGGCAGTGCTCCGGCGGTGCGAGCTAGGTTTCCATGCAGCCGTCCGTCTTGTGAAGCGGTGGGCTCTCACATCGAAACCGTGCAGCTCTTGTGCGCATGAGAGCCTTGTACACCGCCGCATTTTTGGCGACTGTTACGGCATGGATCCTAGGATCTCTGCTCCGCTTCGCGTTCGCTCCGCCCTAGGATGACGAAACCCGGCGCGAATTGTCGGGAAATGAATCCGGCAGGGCTGGACATGGCGGATGGCGGCGGCTATATGCCCGCCGACGCTGGTTTTACCGGCGAGTGGGTGCGTAGCTCAGTTGGTAGAGCAGCTGACTCTTAATCAGCGGGTCACAGGTTCGATCCCTGTCGCACCCACCAAAGATTTCAAAGACTTAGGTGGCAAGACCCTGAGAACGGGGCGAGAATGTGAGACTGAAAATCTCAGTCTCACGCCCCTGTATCGAGCCGTGTCGACTCTCATGAGTTTGCGAGCATTTACTTCTCCGACACCCCAGCCTCGGCGAAGCTTGCCATGCGGGCATGGCATTCCAGCGCCGAACGGACGATGTTGACGGCGAGGCATGCGCCGGAGCCTTCGCCGAGCCGCATGCCGAGGTCGAGCAGCGGCGGCAGGCCGAGTGCCTCGAGCAGCCGGCGATGGCCGGATTCGGCAGAGACATGGGCGGCAAGCGTGTGGGCGAGGCCGGCGGGATGCAATTTTGCCAGCGGTGCTGCGGCGGCGGTGCAGACGAAGCCGTCGAGCAGCACAGGTAGGCCTAAATGGCGTGCGGCCAAGGTCGCACCGAAAATGGCGGCGAGTTCGCGCCCGCCAAGGGCGGCCGCGACCGTCAGCGGGTCGGCAAGGGCCTCGGCGTGGCGCTTTAGGCCGGCCTCGATGGCTGTGATCTTGCGCACCAGGCCGGCATCGTCGACGCCGGTGCCGCGCCCGGTCCATTTTTCTGCGCCGCCGCCGAACAGGGCGGCCGAGATGGCCGCGGCCGGCGTAGTGTTGCCGATGCCCATTTCGCCGAAGCAGACCAGGTCGAGGTCGTTCGTCACCGCACTGTGACCGGCCGAGACGGCGGCGAGGAAGGCTTCGTCGTCCATCGCCGGCACCTGCGTGAAATCGCTGGTCGGACGATCCAGGTCGAGCGGAATGACGTCGAGTTCGGCACCGGCGATGCGGGCGATCTGGTTGATGGCGGCACCGCCGCCGGCGAAATTCGCCACCATCTGCACGGTGACCTCCGACGGGAAGGCGGACACGCCCTGTGCGGTGACGCCGTGATTGCCGGCAAAGACGAAGACTTTGACGCGGCCGAGCTTGGGCATGTCGCGGCCCTGCCAGCGCGCAAGCCAGGCCGCTATGGTTTCCAGCCGGCCGAGACTGCCTTGCGGCTTGGTCAACGTGTCCTGGCGGCGGGCGACAGCATTTGCCGCGGCGTCGCTGCCGGCAGGCAGATCGAGGCAGGCCGCGCGCAATTCTTCAAGCGATTTGAAAGGCATGGGGGCAAAGTCTCCGAAACAGAGTCAGGAAAGGGAAACGGAAGCGACGAGCAGGATTGCGATCTCGCCAAGCTGCTGCAGGGCGCCGACCGTGTCGCCGGTCTGGCCGCCGATCTGGTTGAGGCACAGCGCACGGAAGGCGGCAAATAACAGGCCGAGCAGGATGAGCGCGGCGACCGCGCTACCGAACCCAAGCGCCAGTAGCGCGAATGCACCAAGCCCGGCGCCGGCAATGGCCGTTTCGGCCGACACGGTGCCTGCATCGGCCGAGAGGCCGTCGCTGCGAGCCGGCGGCAACAGATGCATGAACGCGCCGAGCGGGCCGCGCGAAGCGGCATGTGCGGCAATCAGAGCGAAGAGGACACGCGCGGGATCGCCCAACTCGGTGAGCACATTCCAGCGGATCAGCAGCGAGAGGCCGAGCGCGCAAGCGCCATAGGCGCCGATGCGGCTGTCACGCATGATCTCCAGTTTCCTGTCGCGTGTCTTGCCGCCGCCAAAGCCGTCGGCGACATCCGAAAGCGCGTCTTCATGCAGGCAGCCAGTGGCGAGCAAGGTCGTAGCAAGGGTCAACGCGGCGGCTGAACCTCCGGTAAGGCCGAGCCTTGTGCCGAGGGCGTAGACCAGCGCACCGACAATAGCGACCGCCAGGCCCGCGACGGGGGCGGCCCAGATCGCAGCGGCAAGGCTGCGGCCACGAAAGTCGAAGGCCGGCAGCGGCAACCGGGTGAAGAAGACGAGGCAAAGCGCGACGTCTCCGAGGATCTGCCGTTGCGTGGCGTTCATGCGCCCCTCGCAATGGCATGGAAGAATGTGCCGCTGACATGGCCGCGCCGGTAGCCTGAGCCGCCGAGCGGATTGCCTTGCCCGTCGGCGAGGTCGGCCAGCGGTTCGTCATTGCCGGTGGCAATCATCTGCGCATAGTGGAATTCGTGGCCACGGATCAGCGTGCCCTGGGGTCCCAGTGGACAATCGGCGCGCAGCCGCGCCTCGCGGTAGCCGAGATTCATCTTTCGCTTGGCAAAGCTGGTCGAGTGACCGAGCAGGCCGAGCATCCCGTGCGTCTCTCCCGATGCGTCCTCCAGCGCTTCGCCGAGCACCATGAAGCCGCCGCATTCGCCATGCACCGGCCGTGTTGCCGAAAAGGCCTTCATGCCGGCCCTGAAATTTGCAGCCGCTGCGAGGCGGCCGGCGTGAAGCTCGGGATAGCCGCCGGGCAGCCAGCAGACATCGCAATTATCGCTGGGCGCCTCGTCGGCGAGTGGCGAGAAGGGGATGATTTCCGCCCCAGCCTTGCGCCAACGCATCGCGACATGCGGATAGAGGAAAGTGAAGGCGGCATCCTCGGCCAGCGCGATGCGCTGGCCGGGCGGCGGCAACGCATCGCCGAAATTGCCGGGAGCGGGCGCGAATGGCGCCGCCAGTGCAATGATGGCGTCGAGGTCGAGCGACCGTTCGACCATGTCGGCCAGCCGATCGAGATGGGCCATCAAATTCTCATATTCGCCGGCCTGGACGAGGCCGAGATGGCGCTCCGGCAGGTTGAGCGAGGGATCACGCAGGATCGCGCCGACGACAGGCAGGCCGAGCGCCTCGATGGCATCGCTGCAAAGCCGGCGGTGCCGCTCGCTGCCCAACCGGTTGAGCACGACGCCGGCCATACGCACATCGGGATCATATGTAGCAAAACCCTTGGCGACGGCCGCCGCCGTGGTCGACTGCCCGGAAACGTCGAGCACCAGCAGCACCGGCAGGTCGTAAAGCCGGGCAAGATCTGCGGCCGAGCCGGTGCGGCCTGGAGCAGCGGGAATCCCGTCGAACAAGCCCATCGCGCTTTCCAGGAAGATGAAATCGGCATCTTCAGTTGCGTCACCGGCTAGCGCGTTGAGCAGAGCGGGCGGCATTGCCCAACTGTCGAGATTGACTCCAGAAAGGCCTGTCGCGGCGGTGTGGAAACCGGGGTCGATATAGTCGGGGCCGGACTTGGCGCCACGCACTTTCAGGCCGCGCCTGGCGAGCGCGCGCAGGATGCCGATGGTGACGCTGGTCTTGCCCGAACCCGAGCGCGGGGCGCCGATGATGATCGCGCGGGTCATGGTTCGCCCGCCAATGCCGCTCGCATCGCGACGATGCCGCCGACGACGATCAGCGCCGGTGAGGTCAACCCGCCGGCAGCCGCCGCCTCGGCGATGGTGGCGAGCGTGGCGACGACGATGCGCTCCTGCGGCGTCGTCGCGGCAACGATCACCGCCGCCGGCGTCGATGGCGCCAGCCCGCCCTCGAGCAGCGAGGCTGATATCAGCGGCAGGTTGGCCATGCCCATGTAGACGACAACCGGCTGGCCGGTGCGGGCGATTGCCGCCCAGTCGAGATCGTCATCGGTGCCGGCGGCGTGGCCGGTGGCCAGGATCACCGCCTTGTTGATGCCGCGCATGGTGGCCGGGATGCCGGCTCCGGCCAGCGCGCTGAGACCTGAAGTGAGGCCGGACAGGACGCGGAAGGGAATGCCTTCCCGCGCGAGCGCCAGCGCCTCTTCGCCGCCGCGACCAAAAATATAGGGGTCGCCGCCTTTCAGCCTGACGACGCGGCGGCCTTCTCGCGCCAGCCGGACCAGCAAAGCGGTGATGTCATCCTGTTTCATCGACGGCTGACCGCCGCGCTTGCCGACGTAGAAAAGCTCGACACTCGCCGCCACCGCTACGACATCGGGAGACACCAGAGCGTCGTAGACGAGGGCATCGCACTGCCCAAGTGCCGCCAACACTTCCAGCGTCAGGCCGCCGGGATCGCCGGGGCCGGCGCCGGCCAGCCAGACATGGCCCGGCTCCAGCTGGCGCGGTTTGAAGTTCAGCCGGGCCAAAGCCTGTTCGATTGTGGTGTTTCCACCTCTGTTTCCGGTGCCGTCGTTCACAGTCCGTCCCGTCCGCGAAAACGCCGCTGGTAGTGGGCGTCGTAAAGGGAACTCTCGCCAAAGCCTTCAGCCGCCAGTGAGCGGCCGACGAAGATGATTGCCGTTCGTTCCATTGGATCGGCGGCCAATTGCGCCTCGATGGTGGCCAGCGTGCCGGTCAGCACGCGCTCGTCCGGCCAGGAAGCACGGAAGACGACCGCAACCGGGCAGTCGGCGCCATAGAATGGCGTCAGCTCGGCGACGATCCGGTCGATGGCGTGGATGGCAAGATGAATGGCCAGCGTCGCGCCGGTGCGGCCGAAGCCGGCCAGCGTCTCGCCGGGCGGCATTTTCGAGGCACGACCGGAGATGCGGGTCAGCACCAGGCTTTGTGCGATTTCGGGAATGGTCAGCTCGCGGCGAAGCGCTGCCGCTGCGGCTGCGAAAGAGGGCACGCCCGGCGTCAGCGTATAGGCGATGCCGTGCTTTTCCAGCCGGCGGATCTGCTCGGCGACGGCGCTCCACACCGAGAGATCGCCGGAATGCAGGCGGGCGACGTCGTGGCCGGCCTGGTGGGCCGCCACATATTCAGCTTCGATCTCGTCGAGTGACATCGGCGCGGTGTCGATCAGCTTCGTGCCGGGCGCGCAGTGCTGCAACAGTTCCGGCGCGACGATCGAGCCGGCATAGAGGCAGACCGGGCAGCTTGCCAGCAGCCGGCTGCCGCGCAACGTGATGAGGTCGGCCGCGCCCGGCCCGGCGCCGATGAAGTGGACAGTCATGCCGCGTCTCCGCTGATGGCGATGGCGCAGGTGACCGGGCCGAGCACGGTGCGCGGCGCAAGCAGTTTTGCGCCTTTCCCGGCAGCGGCAAGCGCGGAGGCTTCGGAAACCGACGGCGTGCCGGCGCGCTCCTGTGTTAGGCTCGAGTGGCTGATGACGCGCGACGACGCAGCCTTGAGCGCATCGTCCTCGACAACGATTACCGGTAGGGCGAGTTCGCGCCCCGCGGAGAAGATTGCCTGCTCGTCCTGCTTCAGAGAGGCGGTGGCGAGCGCCGAAATCGCCGTCATCGCCAGCCCATGCGCTTCCAGCGCGGTTTCTATGGCCGCAAGCACATCCATTGCGCTGACGCCCTTGCGGCTGCCGATGCCCGCGACCATCATGGTTTGACCCAGCTCCATTGGGTGACCGGCATGGCCGGCCGCCAGGCCTGCATCGAGCCGACCGGCGAAGCACGGGATATAGCGATGCGGGTGAGATCGCCACCGAGCGCAGCGTGACGGGCGAGAAGCAGCGTCTCCATCTCCAGCGTCACCGCATTGGCGACCAGCCGGCCGCCAACACGCAGGGCCTTGATGGCCGCGCCCAGCACGCCGGTATCGCTGCCGCCGCCGCCGATGAAGATCGCGTCGGGCGTGCCTAGCCTGGCAAGCGCCTTCGGTGCCGAGCCTTCGACCACGACAAGGCCGGGCACGCCACAGTGTGAAGCGTTGCGGCGGATGCGGGCGGCGCGGGTTGGATCGGCTTCGATAGCAATGGCGCGCGTAGAGGGATCAGTGAGCATCCATTCGATGCCGATCGAACCCGAGCCGGCGCCGATGTCCCACAGCAATTCGCCGCGCCTGGGGGCGAGGGCGGACAGGGTGATGGCGCGCACCTCGCGCTTGGTGATCTGGCCGTCATGCTCGAACAAATGATCGCCAAGGCCTGACGTCAACGGCAGGATGCGTGCTTCTGAAGTCGATCCAACTTCGATTGCCAGCACGTTGAGCGGGTTGATCTTTTCGAGGTCGAAGGCGTCCGCGCGCGTCGAACGCAGCCTTTCGTTCGGGCCGCCCAGCGCCTCCAGAACCGTCAAACGCGAGGCGCCGAAGTCGAGTTCGGTCAGCAGCCCCGCAATCGCCGCCGGCGCGTCGCCGTCCGAGGTCAGCGCGAGGATGCGGCTGCCGGGGTGCAGGAGCGGCCGGATCAGGTCGAGCGGGCGGCCGTGCAGCGAAATGGTCTCGATATCCTGCAGCGCCCAGCCGAGGCGGGCGGCGGCCAGCGACATGGCCGAGGGAGCAGGGATGACGCGCATCTCCTCCGCCGCCACCTTGCGGGTGAGGGTGACGCCGACACCATGGAAGAACGGATCGCCGGAGGCCAGCACGCAGACCTTTTTGCCCGCAAGTGCCAGCACGTCGCACATCTTGGCATCGAAAGGGGTTGGCCAGGCGCGTGCTTCGCCCTTGGCGAGTGACGCGACAAGGGCAAGGTGACGCGTGCCGCCGAGGACGAATTCAGCCTCGGCTATCAACCGCTTGGCCTCGTCGCCGAGACCCGCTACACCGTCCTCGCCGATGCCGACGATTGTTAGCCATCTTGAGTTGGGCTTGGCGCCGTGCGGACCCTCAGCAGGCATGATGACCCACCGCATTCTGATCCTCGGCGGAACCACCGAAGCCCGGCAACTGGCGGGAAAGCTGGTCGCGCGCACCGATGTGACGCTCACGCTGTCGCTGGCCGGCCGCACCGAAAATCCCTGCGCGCAAGACGTGCCCACCCGTACGGGTGGTTTCGGTGGTGCCGCCGGGCTGGCGGCATATCTGCGCGAGACCCACATCGACCTGCTGATCGACGCCACGCATCCCTATGCGGCGCAAATCTCCGCCAATGCCGCGGAAGCGGCGCATGAGGCCGGCATGCCGATCATTGCGCTCAGGCGCCCGGGCTGGGAGCCTGCCGAAGGCGACCGGTGGACGCTGGTCGACAGTGTTGCCAGCGCGGTGACGGCGCTGGGGTCGGCTCCACGCCACGTTTTCCTGGCGCTCGGGCGACAGGAGGTCGCCGCTTTTGAGGCCGCACCCCAACATCACTATCTTATCCGCAGCGTCGATCCGGTCGAGCCAAGGCTCGCTGTGCCCGATGCGACCTATCTCTTGGCGCGCGGGCCGTTCCGGGAACCCGACGAACGTGCACTGCTTCTGGAACACCGCATCGACGTCGTCGTTTCCAAGAACAGCGGCGGCGAGGCGACCTACGGCAAGATATCCGCAGCACGGGAGCTTGGCATCGAGGTAGTCATGATCCGCAGGCCGGCACTGCCAGACGTTACGTCGGCTGAGACTATCGAAGCTCTTGCCGAAATGGTCGATCATTTTCTGGTCAGTCATTTTCTTGGGCCCGCCGCCGAACGCGGCGTGTAGACCAGCGCCGGTTTTTCGCCGCGCTTGATGATCCTGGTTTCCGGCGAGCCGATGATGATGCAGGTCGCCATGTCGGCCTTTTCCGCATCGGCTTCCGCCAGCAAAAACACCTCGATGCGCTCGTCGGGACGGCCGGCGGCACGGCCGAAGACGACCGGCGTGGTGCCGGGCAGGATCGCCGTGAGGCATTCGAAGGCGCGGCCAAGCTGCCAGGCGCGCGCCTTGCTGATCGGATTGTAGAGCGCAATGACGAAGCCGGCGCCCGCCGCCGCCAACAGCCGCAGCTCGATCAGGTCCCAGGGTTTTAGATTGTCGGACAACGAGATGGCGCAGAAATCATGGCCGAGCGGTGCGCCGATGCGGGCAGCGACCGCGAGCATGGCGGTGATGCCCGGCAGCATCGCGACGTCAACGGCACGCCATTCGGCTGGGCCGGCCTCGATCGCCTCGCAGACGGCCGCTGCCATGGCAAAGACGCCGGGGTCGCCGCCCGAGACGACGGCGACAGCGTGGCCCTGCGCAGCCCTTACCAGCGCGTCCTTGGCGCGGGACAGCTCCTCGCGATTGTCCGAGGCGACGCGGGTCTGGTCGGGGCGCAGATCGAGCCGGTCGAGATAGGGCTTGTAGCCGTAGAAGAATTTTGCCTCGGCGACGGCGCGGCTTGCCTCCGGCGTCACCTGGTCGGCATTGCCTGGTCCGAGGCCGATGACGGTCAGGCGGCCGCTCATGTTTCGGCTCCCGATGCGGCGGGCCGGCCTGACCAGCCGGCCACCAGCACGATGGCGAAGTAGGGCGCCTTGTCGTCCTGCTTGTCGGCCAGCCGCATCGAAACGCCGCCCGGCATGGTGCCGCGCTCGACATAGACGGCACGCGCCAGCTTGTCGGTCGCTTCCAGTGCACGCCTGATCTTGGGCAGGTTACGGCCGACCTTCATGATGACGGCGGCATCGGTGTCGGCGAGGCGGCGGGTCAGCTCGAATTCGCTCATCGTGCCCGGCAGCACGGTCAATACATCGTCGCCCTGGACGATCGGCGTTCCGGTCGCCGACCAGCAGCCGGACATGGCGGTGACGCCGGGAATGACCTCGGTCGGGAAGCGGTGTGCCAGCCTGACATGCAGATGCATGTAGGAGCCGTAGAACAGCGGGTCGCCTTCCGAAAGCACCGCGACCATTCTGCCGGCGCTGAGGTGCTCGGCGATTTTTTCGGCCGACTCTTCGTAGAAATCCGTTATTTGCAACCGATAGTCGCTGTGCTCCTTGTCGATTTCGGTGGTCACGGGATAGAGCAGCGGCAACTCTATCAAATCGGGGCGAAAATGCGCGCCGACGATGGCGCGCGCATTGCTGTTGTTGCCGCGCTTGGCGAAATGCGCGACCACGTCGGCTTCGGCCAGCGCGCGCACGGCCTTGAGCGTCAGCAGTTCGGGGTCGCCGGGACCGGTGCCGACGCCGACAAGCCTGCCTTTTGCAATCGCGTTCACAGACCTGGCCTCGCCAGTGCGTTGAGTGCGGCGGCCGTCATGGCGCTGCCGCCAAGCCTGCCGCGCACGATCGCGTAGGGCACGCCGTAGGAATTCTCGGCCAGCGCATCCTTCGATTCGGCAGCACCGACGAAACCGACCGGCATGCCGATAATAACAGCCGGTTTCGGCGCGCCGTCGCGCAACCTTTCCAGCAGGTAGAAAAGTGCTGTCGGCGCATTGCCGATGGCGACGACCGAACCGGCCATGCGTTCGCCCCACAGGTCTATGGCTGCAGCGGAGCGGGTGTTGCCGATCTTTTCTGCGACGTCAGACGTTTGCGGGTCGCGCAGCGTGCAGATCACCTCGTTACCGGCCGGCAACCGGGCGCGGGTGACACCGTGCGAGACCATCTCGGCGTCGCAGAAGATCGGCGCGCCGGCCGCCAGAGCCGTGCGCGCGGCGGCAACAAAATCCTCCGAAAAAACGAAATGCCTGGCAGCCTCGACCTGGCCGCAGGCATGGATCATGCGGATGGCGACATCGGCCTCGGCAGCGGAAAAGCGCGACAGGTCGGCCTCGGCGCGAATGATGGCGAAGGAGCGCTCATAGATCGCCGTGCCGTCATGGATGTAGTCATAGGCGGGCATGTTCATTCCTGTCGATAGAGTTCGCCGACACCGGCCGCCCCAAGCCTTGTCAGGCAGGCGGCGGCGGTTTCGCCTCGAAATCGTGTGCGGCGGATCGCTGCGGCAACGCGGTCAACGCCGCGCGCGGCGTCATAGCCTGGCCTGTATCCGGCAGGAAGGGCCTTTGCCGTCCCGTCCACGACAAGACCGGCTCCGTTTTCGCCGCCGACCAGCGTCAGCGCCGCCGGGCCGGGATGCGCGCAGCCCTTGGCGCAGCCTGAAATATGAAGCGTGAGCGAGGAATCGAGGATGTCGCGGTTTTCCGCAGCGATGGTCTCGGCGATGTCGCGCGTCGCGATCCAGCCGGAGGCGCAGGCCGGCGCACCGGGGCAAGCGGCGATCCTGGTGCGCGGATCAGCAGCGTCGGTGACGAAGCCCAGGGTGGCGGCGGTTTGCTGGAGCGAGCGGCAGGCGGTCGGCGAAAGGCCGATAAAAACCAGCGCGCGGCCCGGCGCCAGGCGGATTTCGGTTGCGCCGAGGGTGAAGGCCCTTTGCGTGAGCTCGATGAGTTTTTGCGCGGGTATGCTGCCGAAGGGCAGGCCGATGCCGAGGGCGATGCCATCTGTTAGGTCGAAAACGCCAATGGGGAAGCTAGCCGGCACAGGAAGGCGCTCCACGGCGCCCCCCTCTGTCCTGCCGGAGGGGGGCGCGAAAAGATGCCAGCTTGCGAGAGATCTTAATTGCCGCTCCGTCAAATCCCTTGCGTGGGCTTCGCGGCCTTTTTCAGCAACCATCCGTAGAATAGCGACGGCGATATTACGGGCCGCATCTTCATCGACCATGACGAGTAGCGTCGCAGTCTGACCGTCGCCGGCGACAGCCACCTGCCACTGCGTTCCCGCATCGGTCCGCATTGCAGCCAGCCTGACGTCGGCCGTAACCGCATCCATTTTCAGCCGCCCGCCACCGTCGACGATTACGGAAACCTTCGGACCAAGGCGCTGTGCCAGCCCAGAATCATCGATTGCCGCCCGAATCTGCTCCGCCAGCGGGCGCGGGTCAGCAACTTCCTCCGGATCCAGCCCTGCCAGCGGGCCAGTCTCGACCGGGACGCCGGTGCGCACGGCGATGCCGAGAGCGTCGACCTCCGCCGCAAGCAGCCTTGCGCTGCCGGGTGTCAGGCCGCGTATCTGCAGGCTGCCACGTGCGGTCACCTCCATGATGCCGTTGCCATGCCGCAAGGCAGATTCACCGAGTCCGATCAAGGACTTCGGCGAGAGTCCTCCGGCGACCGGATTGAGCCGCACCAGACGCCCGTCGCCGGTCTGCATCGGCGCCGACAAAGCGGGGCAGGCACCGCGACGTGAGAAGGCGTTCATGCAGCCACCCCCAGCGCCTGGGCCTCGGCGATCAGTGCGGCGAGATCGTCATCGATGGAATTGCGCAGCGGATGCCAGAGACCGCGCCGCCGCGCCGACAGAAACCGCTCGGCGATCACCTTCGCGGCGGAAGGGTTCTCGCGCAGGATGAAGGCGCGAACCACGGGATCGCCGAGATAGGCGTCGTGCACGACCTCGATCAGCGAGCCCGATATGGCATGGGTGGTCTCAGCGAAGCCGACCAGCCGGTCGACCGTCTCGGCGAATTCCGAAGCACCGCGCGGCCCGTGCCGCATCTGGCCGGCGATGAAGCGCGGATTGACGGCACGGGCGCGAACTACCCGAGATACCGCTTCTCCAACCGAACGCGGCTTCGGCTTTTGCGGATCCGTGGTGTCGAGGACGATGACGTCGGCATTCTTGCCGAGTGCCGCAAGCGCCGCCGAAAAACCGCCGATGAAGGCGACGTCGGCCGAGCCTTCGAGGATATCGCGGCCGGGATCATCTCCCGTATGGACGAGAAGGTCGGCCTCGGCGACACGATCCTCGAACGCGCCGGGCGCCGAGATACCTTCGCCGTCGGCGCCGCCATAGGCATGCGAGGTGGCGTCGAGATAGGCGCGACCGATCTCTTCGCGCGCGGCCCAGTCGCCGCTCGACAGCAAATCCTCGCCGCCGGCGCCGTAGGTGCCTGGCGAGGTGCCGAAAATGCGTGGGCTGATCTTCCCGTCTGCGCGGGTCCTTGCTGCGAGCGGGTTTTCCGACGCGTCCTCGTCGCGGGCGGCGACGGCATTGGCGGCGGCATCGATCAGGGCGATCTGGGTCGGGAACATATCACGAAACAGGCCTGATATGCGCCAGGTGACATCGACGCGCGGGCGGCCAAGCGTTGCCGGCGGCAGCACCTCGATGCCGGTAACGCGGCCGGTGGCGGAATCCCATTGCGGCCGGCAGCCCATCAGCGCCAGGCCTTGCGCGATCTCCTCGCCGCCGGTGCGCAGCGAGGCCGAGCCCCAGAGGTCGATGACCAGCGAGCGCGGCCAGTCGCCATGCGATTGCATGTAGCTGCGCAAGACCTCGTCGGATGCCGCCCTGCCGAGATCGAAGGATGTCGGCGTCGGCATGGCGCGTGGATCTGATGTGAACAGGTTGCGGCCGGTCGGCAGCACATCGCGCCGGCCACGCGCCGGTGCCCCGGCCGGACCGGCAGCGACATGGCGGCCGTCGAGCACTGCGATGAGTGCCGCCTTCTCGGCCGCCGCACTTTGCTCGCGCAGCGGATCGGTCTCACCCTCGGCTGAGCGGCCATAGATGTGAAGGCCGTCCTTGATGGCAAAATGCTTGAGGTCGCAGAGCCAGGCGTCGATGCGGCGCAGCGCCTCGTCGGGCGCGTCGGTTCCGGCGACGCCGGCTTCGGAGGCGAGGCCGGTCTTTTGTGCGGTTTCGACGATCAGCTTCGCCAGGCGATCGCGGCGGCGGCGGTCGAGCCCGTCGGCCTGGGCATATTCGTCGACCAGCCGTTCAAGCTGGTGCTGGTTCTCATCGAGCCCGGCGCCGGTCAGCGGCGGCGGTAAATGGCCTAGGGTGACGGCGGCAATGCGCCGCTTGGCCTGCGCTGCCTCTCCCGGATTGGAGACGATGAAGGGATAGATGACGGGCAGGGGGCCAGTCACGATCTCGGGAAAACAGCTTTCGCTAAGCGCAACGGTCTTGCCGGGCAGCCATTCCAGCGTGCCGTGTGCGCCGACATGGACGAGGGCATGGACGCCGACTGTCTTGCGCAGCCAGAGGCCGAAGGCGATCAGCGCATGACGCGGCGGCAATGTCGGGTCGTGGTAGTCGGCGCGGCGGTCGAGTGAGCGCCCACGGTCAGGCGCAAGCGCCACGGTGATGTTGCCGAAGCTGGCGGCGCGGAAGGGGAAATTCGCGGTGGTGGGCGCTTGAACACCCCCCTCTGTCCTGCCGGACATGTCCGGCAGGACAGAGGGGGGCGACTCCCGCGAACCTGGCTCATCTGCCGCATTCCCCCATGCGGCCGTCACGGCAGCTATTGCCTCAGCCGGCAATTCCGTCGAAAGGTCGAGATAGTGCCCTAGTCCCAATCCACCTTCGCTGCGCTCCAGTTCATCCAGCAACGCACGCGGCGTTTGCGGAATCGCTTCAACGGCGTAGCCCTGTTCGCTCAGGTCGTGCAGCATCGCCAGCACGCTGGACGGCACGTCGAGGCCGACGGCGTAGCCGGTGCGGCCGGGTGCGCTCGGATAGTCGGGGATCAGGATGGCGAGCTTGCGCTCCGCACGCGGCGTCTGCTGCAGGCGGATGAAGGCTTCGACACGGTTCGCCACCTGCGCGACGCGGTCTGGCTCTGGGCGGTTGGCGAAGGCGCGGAAGGCCAATGCCGGGTCGGTTTCGCTTTCGCCCTTGAAGGAAATGGCGCCGGCGAGGATGCGGCCGTCGAGTTCGGGCAGGACGACATGCATGGAGAGGTCGGCGGGCGCCAAGCCGCGCTGATTGTTTTGCCAGATGTCACGGCGTGTCGTCGCCACGATGACCTGGAACACCGGCACCCCGGCGCGGTCGAACAGGGTTTCGACGCCGGGCTCGGCGCCGGAGGCGAAAGCCGTCGCGGTGATGATCGCGGCAGGGTTCAGCGCCGCGAGCGCGGTTTCGACGAAGGCGAGCGATGCTGGGTCCTTGAGGCTGGAGACGAAGATGGGGACGGGGGCCATTCCGCGCGCGCTCAGCGCCTCAAAAAGAGCGTCGATGGGCGCGACATCGGCGGCGAGCAGCATTGAGCGATAGAACAGGATGGGGATGACAGGCGCGGCGTATCCCTCCCCCTCAAGGGGAGTGTGGCCCGCAGGGCCGGGTGGGGTCGTTGCGGCAGTGCGCGACGTTTCTTTCTGTCGAAGCGCTTCAGGGTGTCGGCGCACTTCAGAGAGGACCCCACCCCCGGCCTGCGGCCGGACCCTCCCCTCAAGGGAGAGGGGGACGACACCGCGTCCCGGCTGATAGTAGCCCGCCTTCGGCACGCTGACCGGCTCCACGACCGCCAAGTCCGATCCCGCCAGCCGGGCCAGCCTCTGCACCAGCGCCGTCATATTCTCCGGGCCGCCCTCGCGAAAATAATCGAGCAGACCGTCGAGCTCTTCGCGGGGCAGCGTCGAGCATTCGATCAGCCGCAGATCCTCGTCGTGGCTCTCGCCGGGCAGCAGCGCCAACTTTATGCCGCGTGCGCGGGCGGTCGAGGCGAGCTGGTCACAGCCATAGCGCCACCAGTCATAACCGCCCAGAATGCGGACCAAAACGACCCTAGCGTGCCGAGCGACGCTGTCGATCCAGAGGTCGACGGACATGGGATGGCGCAGGTCGCGTAAAGCCGCAAGGCGCATCGACGGCAAGCGATCCGCGTCCGCCTTCCACGCTGCCGCCAGCCCGGCCAGATCGCTGTCGGTGAAGGACAAGGCCACGACATCCGCAGGCGTCTGCCTGAGATCAACAGGCTCGGCGAGATCGTCGAGCGAGGCGGATGTTGTGGTGAGGATGTGCATCGCGGCTCGTGCCTGAGGTCAGCCGGCGAGGATACGCTCGATTGCCGGGCGGTTCAGCCCTTTCAGGCCGATGATGACGAGGCGCGAGCGGCGGTCGTCTTCAGCGGTCCAGGCGCGGTCGTAATAGTGATTGACGCGCGGCCCCACAGCCTGCAGCAAGAGCCGCATCGGCTTGCCGCCGACTTCGACGAAACCCTTGACGCGCAGCACGTTTTCTTGCTCCGCCACCGTGGCGACGCGCAAAGCCAGCTCATCGGGGTTGGACACGGACGCGATGTCGATGACGAAGGAATCGAAGTCGTCATGCTCGTGGTCGAGCTCTTCGTCGTGATGGGTCTTGCGGTTCTCGATATCATCCTCGACGGCAAGGCCGAGGCCGAGCAGCACAGACGGATCGACCTTACCTTGCGAGGTCGGCACGATCTTGACGGCGCGCGCGGCGTGCTCGCCGATGATGGCATTGGCGCGGGCCGAACCGGCGGCGTCCATCAAGTCGCTCTTCGACAATATGATCAGGTCGGCGCAAGCGAGCTGGTCCTCGAACACCTCCTCGACCGGGTCGTCGTGGTCGAGCGTCTCGTCCTGCGCGCGCTGCGCCTGCAGGGCGTCCATGTCGTTGGCGACGCGGCCATCAGCTAGCGCCGGTCCGTCGACCACGGCAATGACGCCGTCGACTGTCACCCGGCTCTTCACCGATGGCCACTGAAAGGCCTGGACCAGCGGCTTGGGCAGGGCCAGCCCAGAGGTTTCGATCAGGATATGGTCGACCCTCGGCGTCAGCGACAGGATTTGGTCGAGCGCCGGCACAAAATCATCGGCGACGGTGCAGCAGATGCAGCCATTGGCCAGCTCGACGATATTCTCCTCGGGGCAGGTATCGATGCCGCATCCCTTGAGGATCTCGCCGTCGATGCCGATGTCGCCGAACTCGTTGACGATGATGGCCAGCCGCTTGCCCCCGGCGTTTTCGAGCAGATGGCGGATCAGCGTCGTCTTGCCGGCGCCGAGGAAGCCGGTGACGACGGTGCAGGGCACGCGGGAGATGGAAGCGGTCATATCTGATCCTTCAAAAGGTCGAGGGGAGGAATGCGGGCGACGAGGCCGCGCTTCAGGCAATCGGGGCGGCCGCGCCATGGAATGAGGCCGTCCGTCGAAGTGGCGAAGAGCATTGCGCCAGCGACGAGATCGGCGCCGCTTGTCGTGGTCAGGTCGCCGAAGACATAGCTCCAGCAGCCGTCGCGCAGGATCGCGGCGCTCAGCCGGCGCTTGCAGTTGCCGAGGCATTCGACGCTGCGGATACGGATATTTTCGCCGGAAGCTGCGCGGCGCGTGTCTTCGGCCAGCAGTTCGCCGGCGCGGGGATGGGCGTCGGAGCCGGTCTCATCGCGGCAGGAGGCGCAGACGATCACGGTGACGCCGGCCAAGCCATCGCTATCGCCGTACGAATTGTCCGCTGTGCCAGCCGAAAAACTGCTGTTGTGGTCCAAAAAATCAGGCTCCTTGCCCGGAAAACCCGCCAGGCGATCGGATCTCTTCAGTCCCAGACGGCAGGTCTCCTGGCTCGCGGGTCATCGCCTTGGTGCCGCCTTCCCGGGAACATCCCAGTGGTTTCGGCCTTGGCTCGTCGCTCACAGTTGCGGGGACAGCCGCGGATTTGAAATCGAATTTCGCACCGCATTCCCTCTTGGCTCCTCCCTTTGCCGAGAGGAGACCGTCTAAAGCGGATTTAGGCTTGTGCAGGCAGTCGTGTCAACGCACGTCTAGGATGCGGCAATGTTGGCGAGAGCCGAACCCAGATCGCCGGCCGGCGTCACCTCGATGCATTCCAGCCCGAGCCAACCCTGCGTCAGCTTCAACTCCTCGAAGAGTTCGGCGGCGGTTTGCGGCGGGGCGCCGGGCTCGGCATAGGCGGCATGGACGCGCAGCACGCCGGCGGGGCGGTCGGCCTTGAGGTCGATGCGCGCCACGATCCTTTCGCCGAGCAGGAACGGCAGCACATAATAGCCATATTGGCGCTTTTCGGCAGGGGTGTAGATCTCGATGCGATAGCGGAAGTCGAACAGTCTTTCCGTGCGCGCCCGCTCGAAGACGACGGGATCGAACGGAGCGAGCAGCGTACGCGCCTTGATCTTACGCGGAAAACGGGCGTCCTTGTAAAGATAGGCAGGCTTGTCCCAGCCTTCGACGCGTACGGGCAAAAGATCGCCGGCGTCGACCAGTTCCTCAATCCGGCCCTTGATGTCGGCTGGAGAGAGGCGGAAATAATCGCGCAGGTCGCCCGCCGTCGCGACCCCGTGGGCGCGGGCGGAAATGCGCAGCAATTCGCGGTGCGCATCCTCAGGGGAGGGCACTGGCAGGGCAAGTATCGCAGGCGGCAGCACGCGCTCCGGCAGATCGTAGAGCCGCTCGAAGCCACGACGCGACGCCGTGGTGATGCGGCCGGCCCAGAACAGCCATTCGAAAGCGTGCTTTGCATCGCTCCAGCCCCACCAGCCGCCCGAGCCTTTCTGGCCTTCTAGGGCGGAAGCGGCGATCGGGCCGCGTTGAACGACCTCGCGATAGATGTCTTCGATGTAGGTGGCGCGTTCGCGGCCCCACTTGGCCAGCCCGTTATACATTTCCTCCCCGCGCGCGGCCCGCTCCATGCGCCAGCGCATCAGTGGATAGGTCTCGACCGGCAGAAAGGAGGCCTCGTGCGCCCAATATTCGAAGACTTTGCGCTTGCGCGTCACGGCGGCGTTGTCGAGCAGCGCAAGCGGGTAGGGGCCAAGCCGCGAATAGAGCGGCATATAATGGGCGCGCACCACCGCACTGACGGAATCGATCTGCAGCAGGCCGGTACGGCCAAGCACACGGGCCAGATGGCGGCGATCAGGCGTGCTGTTAGGGCGAGGATCGGCAAACCCCTGTGCGGCAAGCGCGATGCGCCGGGCCATGGCGAGCGAGATTTTTTCCTTCATGCAGACGGCACTCTGTTGGCGTTCGGCCAAAGGTTGGGACGATGATTCCGCGCCATGCTAGCAGGGTTTTGGCGGCATCACTGTCAGGAGATAAAAGTGGAGTAAAAAGTGAAGGAAATCAAACAGGAGCGGATCGGACCAGTTTATCCGGATATCCGTCCAGCACCCGTGTTTTGAACAAGGTTTGACTTGCTTCGCCGAAAGCGCTGCGCTAACCCTCGCCGCATTGCAGCATAGAGCCTCCTAAAACGGTTCAGTGGTTAAACTGTCACGCTTCCGCAAGTGGGTCCGGTGCTGTAATCAGAGTGGATTGGCCGCCAACGGAAAGCTGCAGCATGAACGCATTGTTGAGTTCGTACCTGCCCATCGTCCTGTTCATCGGCGTGGCGCTGGTCGTGGGCCTGGCGCTGCTTGCCGCGCCCTTCCTGGTGGCCTACCGCAACCCAGATCCGGAAAAGCTTTCAGCCTATGAATGCGGCTTCAACTCGTTCGACGACGCCCGCATGAAGTTCGACATCCGCTTCTATCTGGTGTCGATCCTGTTCATCATCTTCGATCTGGAAGTGGCCTTCCTGTTTCCGTGGGCCGTGTCTTTCAGCCAGATCGGCATGCTCGGATTCTGGTCGATGATGGTGTTTCTCGCGGTGCTGACCATCGGCTTTGCCTATGAATGGAAGAAAGGAGCGCTGGAATGGGATTGAGCGACAATTCCGGCACGCTCGTCGCGCCGAAGCCGAAGGGCATTCTCGACCCCAGCACCGGAAAGCCGGTGGGGGCGAATGATCCATTCTTCCTCGAGATCAACGACGAACTGGCCGACAAGGGTTTTCTCGTCACCTCCACCGAGGCGCTGATCACCTGGGCCCGCAGCGGCTCGCTGATGTTCATGACCTTTGGTCTCGCCTGTTGCGCGGTCGAAATGATCCACACCTCGATGCCGCGCTATGACTCGGAGAGGTTCGGTGTTGCTCCTCGCGCGTCTCCGCGCCAGTCCGACATCATGATCGTCGCCGGCACGCTGACCAACAAGATGGCGCCGGCGCTGCGCAAGGTCTACGACCAGATGCCCGAGCCGCGCTACGTCATCTCGATGGGCTCCTGCGCCAATGGCGGCGGCTACTATCACTATTCCTATTCGGTGGTGCGCGGCTGCGATCGCGTCGTGCCCGTCGACATCTATGTGCCCGGCTGTCCGCCGAGTGCGGAAGCGCTGCTCTACGGCATCCTTCTGTTGCAAAAGAAGATCCGCCGCACCGGCACGATCGAGCGGTGAGCGGGATGATGAGCCTGAATGAACTCTCGACGTATCTCGGCGAGAAGCTGAGCGGCCGGATCGGCGACGCGGTGTTTGCCTATGGCGAACTTACCATCTCGGTCGAGCCGCACGATCTGATCGAGGTGATAACCTTCCTCCGCGACGATACAAACTGCCAGTTCATCTCGATCATCGACGTGTGCGGCGCCGACTATCCGTCGCGGGCCAAGCGCTTCGACGTCGTCTATCATCTGCTGTCGCCGAAGCAGAATGTTCGCATCCGGCTCAAGGTGCAGGCGGACGAAGAGACTGTGGTGCCATCGATCACCGGTGTGTTTCCGGGCGCCGACTGGTTCGAACGCGAAACCTACGATCTCTATGGCGTGCTGTTTTCGGGCCATCCCGACCTGCGGCGGATTCTGACCGATTACGGCTTCGAGGGTCATCCGCTGCGCAAGGATTTCCCGCTGACCGGTTTCGTCGAGGTGCGCTACGACGACGAGGCCAAACGGGTCATCTACGAGCCGGTGGAATTAAAACAGGAATTCCGCAATTTCGATTTTCTCAGCCCTTGGGAGGGCACGGATTACGTCCTTCCAGGCGACGAAAAAGCCAAGACGAATTGAGACGCCAAAATGGCTGAAACTTCCGTCCGCAACTTCAATATCAACTTTGGGCCTCAGCACCCTGCTGCCCATGGCGTTTTGCGCCTCGTGCTGGAGCTCGATGGCGAAGTCGTCGATCGCGTCGATCCGCATATCGGGCTGTTGCATCGCGGCACTGAAAAGCTGATCGAAGCCAAAACCTATCTGCAGGCGGTGCCATATCTCGACCGGCTCGACTATTGCGCGCCGATGAACCAGGAGCATGCCTTCGCGCTCGCCGCCGAGCGCCTGCTCGGCATCGAAGTGCCGAAGCGCGGCCAGCTGATCCGCGTACTTTACAGCGAGATCGGCCGCATCATGTCGCACATCCTCAATGTGACGACACAGGCGATGGATGTCGGCGCGCTGACGCCGCCGCTCTGGGGCTTCGTCGAGCGCGAAAAGCTGATGGTGTTCTACGAGCGGGCCTCGGGCTCGCGCATGCATGCCGCCTATTTCCGGCCCGGCGGCGTCCACCAGGACCTGCCGCAGAAGCTGGTCGAGGATATCGGCAACTGGATCGACCCGTTCCTGAAATCGCTCGACGATCTTGACGCACTGCTGACCGGCAACCGCATCTTCAAACAGCGCAATGTCGACATCGGCACGGTCTCGCTGGCCGATGCCTGGGCGTGGGGCTTTTCCGGCGTCATGGTGCGCGGATCCGGCGTCGCCTGGGATCTGCGCAAGTCGCAACCCTATGAATGCTATGCCGAGATGGATTTCGACATTCCAATCGGCAAGAATGGCGACTGCTTCGACCGTTACCTCGTGCGCATGGAAGAGATGCGCCAGTCGGCCAAGATTATGCGCCAGTGCGTCGACCTGCTGCTTGGCAAGGAAGGCAGCGGGCCGGTGTCGAATCTCGACGGCAAGGTGGTGCCGCCGAAGCGCGCGGCGATGAAGCGCTCGATGGAAGCGCTGATCCATCACTTCAAGCTCTACACCGAGGGCTACCGCGTGCCGGCGGGCGAGGTCTATGCGGCCGTTGAAGCGCCGAAGGGCGAGTTCGGAGTCTATCTGGTCTCGGACGGCACCAACAAGCCCTATCGCTGCAAGCTGCGCGCGCCCGGCTTCGCGCATCTGCAGGCCATGGACTTTCTGTGCCGCGGCCACATGCTCGCCGACGTCACCGCTGTGTTGGGTTCACTCGATATCGTCTTCGGGGAGGTTGACCGGTAGCAATGAATGCGCTTGTCACTGCAGCGGTCCTGACAATGGCGGCCCAAGTTCCTGCTTGGGGCCCCGATGGTCGGCTGCTGTCACGAGACCTTCTCAAGATTGGGTTTGAGCTGGTTGCGGAAGGTGACTTATTGATGGGGCGCACGTTCGAGAGACATGCACCGATGGATGAGGGGATACTTCTTCATTCCTTTCCGCAGTGCCAGTTAGATTCGTTCGTTGCGGAGGTGCCCAGCCGGCCACGGCCCTATTGTGTTTCCTGGGTTGGCGACCGTTATGACGAATACATCCGCCTGAAGCGCGGGAAAGAAGAGTTTGTGTGCGTGCTAGGGCAATCTGAGAACTGCTATCGCGTCTCTAGCTCGGTTCAATAAGAAACAACAAAGCGAAAATCATGTCAGTCCGCCGTCTCGCAGAAGCCAGCCTCCAGCCAGCCGCCTTCGCCTTCAACCGGGCGAATGCGGCAGCGGCGAAGCAATGGATCAAGAAGTATCCGAAGGGCCGCGAGCAGTCGGCGATCATCCCGTTGCTGATGCTGGCGCAGGAGCAGGAAGGCTGGGTGACCAAGGCGGCGATCGAGACGATCTCCGACATGCTCGGCATGCCTTACATCCGTGGGCTGGAAGTCGCGACCTTCTACACGCAGTACCAGCTCAATCCGGTCGGCACTCGCGCGCACATCCAGGTCTGCGGCACCACGCCCTGCATGCTGCGCGGCTCGGAAGCGCTGATGGACGTGTGCCGGTCGAAAATCCATCACGACCAGTTCCACACCAACGACAAGGGTACGCTGTCGTGGGAGGAGGTCGAATGCCTTGGCGCCTGCGTCAACGCGCCGATGGTGATGATTTTCAAGGACACGTTCGAGGACCTGACGCCGGAGCGGCTTGCCGAGATCATCGATCTCTACGACGCCGGCAAGGGCGCCTCGGTGACGCCGGGGCCGCAGAACGGCCGCATCACCTCCGAGCCGATCACCGGCCTGACGACGCTGAAGAGCGAAAAGGCGATCCTGAAAACGACCCGCGACAGGGAAGCCAAGGCAGCCGCCAAGGCCGCCAGGGAGGCAGCACCAGCAGCAATTGTCGCGTCGCCGGCGGCTCCGGCCGCACAGGCACCGGCTGCCCCTGTCGCGCCATCGAAAGCCAGCAAGCCGAAGACCGATGCGCTCGAAACCAGCCCGGCGCTGAGATCGCCTTCCCCGACGAAGGTCGCACCGGCGACCGAAAAGGCGGCGAGCGTCGCCGCACCGCGGCATTCGGCGGCCAACGCCAACAAGGCAGCGCCGGAGGTCGAAAAAGTTTCGAAACAGCGCAGCGGTCCCAGGACCAAGGCTGAGCCAGCGGCTGCTTTCAAGGCCCCGGAGTTGAAGGAAGCGCCGTTCGGCGCTGCCGGAAAAACAACTGCCAAGCCTGCCAAGCCTTCGCTCGAGGACAAGAACCGTCCGGCCGGCATAGCAAAGCCGGCATTGGTCGACGATCTCAAGCTGATCTCGGGGGTCGGCCCGAGAACCGAAGGCATACTGCATTCGCTTGATATCTTCACCTACGCGCAAGTGGCGTCATGGACTAAGGCCGAGCGCGAGTGGGTCGACGGTTATCTCAGTCTCCGTGGCCGCATCGAGCGCGAAGACTGGGTCAAGCAGGCCAAGGCGCTCGCCAAGGGCGGGGTCGCCGAATATATCCGCGTCTTCGGCAAGAAACCGGTCTGAGGAACGAACAATGCTTCAGGACAGAGACCGCATCTTCAACAACATCTACGGCCGCTTCGACAAGTCGCTGGCCGGCGCGATGGCGCGCGGCGCCTGGGACAACACGCCTGGCATCATCGCCAAGGGGCGCGACTGGATCGTCAACGAGATGAAGGCATCCGGCTTGCGCGGCCGCGGCGGCGCCGGCTTCCCGACCGGGCTGAAATGGTCGTTCATGCCCAAGCAGAGCGACGGGAGGCCGAGCTATCTCGTCGTCAATGCCGACGAATCCGAACCCGGCACGTGCAAGGACCGTGACATATTGCGCCACGACCCGCACACGCTGGTCGAGGGCTGCCTGATCGCCGGCTTCGCCATGGGCGCGGTCGCCGCCTACATCTATGTGCGCGGCGAGTTCATCCGCGAGCGCGAGGCGCTGCAGCGCGCCATCGACGAGGCCTACGAGGCTAAGCTGATCGGCAAGAACAACACGTCTGGCTACGACTTCGACATCTACATGCACCATGGCGCCGGCGCCTATATCTGCGGCGAGGAAACGGCGCTGCTCGAAAGCCTCGAAGGCAAGAAGGGCCAGCCGCGGCTGAAGCCGCCATTTCCGGCCAATGTCGGCCTCTATGGCTGCCCGACGACGGTCAACAATGTCGAGTCCATCGCTGTGGCGCCGACCATTTTGCGCCGCGGCGCTGCCTGGTTCTCGTCCTTCGGCCGGCCCAACAATGTCGGCACCAAGCTGTTCTGCATCTCCGGCCACGTCAATAATCCCTGCACCGTCGAAGAGGCGATGTCGATCCCGTTCCGCGAATTGATCGAGACGCATTGCGGCGGCATTCGCGGCGGCTGGGACAATCTGCTGGCGGTCATTCCGGGCGGCGCTTCGGTGCCATTGGTGCCGGCGGAACAGATCATCGACGCGCCGATGGATTTCGATGCGTTGCGCGACCTGAAATCGGGTCTCGGCACGGCGGCTGTCATCGTCATGGACAAATCGACCGACGTCGTAAAGGCGATTGCCCGGCTTTCCTACTTCTACAAGCACGAGAGCTGCGGCCAATGCACGCCGTGCCGCGAAGGCACTGGCTGGATGTGGCGGGTGATGGAGCGGTTGGTGCGCGGTGAGGCGCAGAAGCGTGAGATCGACATGCTGCTCGACGTCACCAAACAGGTCGAAGGCCACACGATCTGTGCCCTGGGCGATGCGGCTGCGTGGCCGATCCAGGGCCTGATGCGGCATTTCCGCGGCGAGGTGGAGCGGCGGATCGACGAGTTTTCGCGCAACGCGCACCGCGCAGAGCCGGTGATGGTGGCGGCAGAATAGACAAGAATTTGAGGCGGGCGCGTGCCCGATTTGAAATACGGGCAAGTGCCCGATTTGAGGAAACAGGCCGGGGCATACGGAAGAAACGACCAGGAGACCGCCCATGTCGCTGAATTCGAGACCCGATCATTTGATGCCAGATTTGGATCCGTTCGAGAAGATGAACCAGGACCTGACCAGGATGATGCCGAAGGAGATGGCGAGCGCCGTCAATCTCCTGGCGCACCCTGTCGCGGGTGCGGCAGCGCTGTCGGCGCTCGGCTTCGGGCTTGCCAATCATGCCTTTGGGGTGTGGATCGGTATGCTCTCGGGTGCGGCCGAGGCCTCGCAGCGGCTCTTCCAGCCGATCGTCGACGATTTCGATGCCAGGGCCGAACGCTTTTCCGGGACAGGGACAAGCTCCTCGACCAAGGCGCGCGCGGCGACGAAAACCCTGATCGCCGATGCGCAGTCCTTCGCCAGGAACGTGAATGACATAGCGGCGAGCGGCATGGATGATACACGGAGCGTGGTGGATGCGGCTGCCGCGCCGACCGGGTTGATGCCCGAGGACTTCAAGCAGCCCAAGGCCATGGATCGTCCGGCAAATCCAGCCGACCTCAAGGCGATATCGGGCATCGGGCCGAAGCTGGAAGAGGTGCTGAACGGCTTGGGCATCTGGACCTACGGCCAGATTGCGGCATGGACGCCGGAAGAGATCGCCTGGGTCGACGATTATCTGTCGTTCAAGGGCCGCATCGAGCGCGACGACTGGCTTGGCCAGGCGGCGGTGCTGGCCGCGGCCAAACATTGAATTCAATGCCGGGCGCGGTTTCGGTTGCGCCCGGAAAGAAAGATTGCGGAATGTCCGCAGGGGTTTGAGACGACATGGCAAAGCTCAAGGTCGACGGGAAAGAGATTACTGTACCCGACCACTACACGCTGCTGCAGGCGTCCGAGGACGCCGGCGCGGAAGTGCCGCGCTTCTGCTTCCATGAGCGGCTGTCGATCGCCGGCAACTGCCGCATGTGCCTGATCGAGGTGAAGGGCGGGCCGCCCAAGCCGCAAGCGTCCTGCGCCATGGGCGTGCGCGACCTGCGTCCCGGACCGAATGGCGAAACGCCGGAAATTTTCACCAACACGCCGATGGTCAAGAAGGCCAGGGAAGGCGTGATGGAATTCCTGCTGATCAACCATCCGCTGGATTGCCCGATCTGCGACCAGGGCGGCGAGTGCGACCTGCAGGACCAGGCGATGGCGTTCGGCGTCGATTCCTCGCGCTATCACGAGAACAAGCGGGCGGTCGAAGACAAGTATATCGGGCCGCTGGTCAAGACGATCATGAACCGCTGCATCCATTGCACGCGCTGCGTCCGCTTCACCACCGAAATTGCCGGTATTTCCGAGCTCGGCCTGATCGGCCGCGGCGAGGACGCCGAGATCACCACCTATCTCGAAAACGCAATGACCTCGGAACTGCAGGGCAACGTCATCGACCTTTGCCCGGTCGGCGCGCTGACCTCCAAACCCTACGCCTTCCAGGCACGGCCGTGGGAGCTGACCAAGACCGAATCCATCGACGTGATGGATGCTGTCGGCTCGGCGATCCGCGTCGATTCCAGAGGCCGCGAAGTGATGCGCATCCTGCCGCGCACCAACGAGGCGGTGAACGAGGAGTGGATTTCCGACAAGACCCGCTTCATCTGGGACGGCTTGCGCACCCAGCGCCTCGACCGGCCATACGTCCGCAAGTACGGCAAGCTGGCCCCAGCAAGCTGGGCCGAGGCTTTCTCCGCGATCAAAGAAGCGGTGTCGAGCACTGCACCCGACAAGATCGGCGCCATTGCAGGTGATCTCGCCGCCGTCGAGGAGATCTATGCGCTGAAGCTGCTGATGGCCTCGCTCGGCTCGAAGAACACCGACTGCCGCCAGGACGGTGCCGCGCTCGATCCGTCGCTCGGCCGGGCAAGCTATATCTTCAACCCGACCATCGAGGGCATCGAGCAGGCCGACGCGGTGCTGATCATCGGCGCCAATCCGCGCTTCGAGGCGTCCTTGCTCAACGCCCGCATCCGCAAGCGCTGGCGGGTCGGCAACCTGCCGGTCGGCGTTATCGGCGATGTCGGCGACACGCGCTACGACTATGAGCAGCTCGGCGCCGGAACGGAATCGCTGAAGGATCTGGCCGACGGCAACGGCAAGTTCTTCCAGGTGCTGAAGAAAGCGACGCATCCGCTTGTTATCGTCGGCCAGGGTGCGCTGGCACGCTCGGATGGCGCGGCCGTGCTCGGCCAGGCGGCCAAGCTCGCCACCGCCGTCAATGCGGCGAGAGCCGACTGGAACGGGTTTGCCGTGCTGCACACTGCGGCGGCGCGTGTCGGCGGGCTCGATGTCGGCTTCGTGCCGGGTGAGGGCGGCAAAAACGTCGCCGGCATGCTGGGCGATATGGACGTGCTGTTCCTGCTCGGCGCCGACGAGATCGACATGGCCAAGACCGGCGGCGCCTTCGTCGTTTATATCGGCACGCATGGCGATCAGGGCGCGCACCGCGCCAACGTTATCCTCCCGGGCGCCGCCTATACCGAAAAATCGGGCACCTACGTCAACACCGAGGGCCGCGTGCAGCAGACCAACCGAGCCGGCTTCGCGCCGGGCGATGCGCGCGAGGACTGGGCGATCCTGCGGGCGCTGTCGGATGTGCTGGGTAAGAAGCTGCCGTTCGATTCGCTGCCGCAGCTTCGCGCGAAACTCTATTCGGAATACCCGCATCTTGCCCGCATCGACCAGGTGGCGGCCGGCAATGCTGACGATATCGCCAAGGTGGCGAAGCTCGGCGGGCGGCTGAACAAGGGCGCCTTCACCTCGCCGGTCAAGGACTTCTACCTGACCAACCCGATCGCCCGGGCTTCCGCCGTGATGGCGGAATGCTCGGCGCTGGCGAAAAACGGCTTCAGGCAGGCGGCGGAATAGCATGGACACCTTCTTCTCCTTCTACGTGCTGCCGGCGCTGCTCATCCTGTTGAAGTCGGTCGTGCTGATCGTCGTGCTGTTGATCTTCGTCGCCTACATCCTGTACGCGGACCGCAAGATCTGGGCGGCGGTGCAGCTGCGCCGCGGCCCGAACGTCGTCGGCCCATGGGGCACGCTGCAGGCTTTCGCCGACCTTCTGAAGTTCGTGTTCAAGGAGCCGGTGATTCCGTCCGGCGCCAACAAGGGCGTTTTTCTCCTAGCGCCTTTGGTTTCGGCGGTGCTGGCGATCTCGGCCTGGGCGGTGATCCCGGTCAACGAGGGCTGGGCGATTGCCAACGTCAATGTCGGCATCCTCTATGTCTTCGCCATCTCCTCGCTCGAGGTCTATGGCGTGATCATGGGCGGCTGGGCGTCCAACTCGAAATATCCGTTCCTCGGCGCGCTGCGCTCGGCGGCGCAGATGGTGTCCTACGAGGTCTCGATCGGCTTCGTCATTGTCACCGTGCTGCTTTGCGTCGGCTCGCTCAACCTGTCCGACATCGTGCTGTCGCAGCAGGACGGGCTGGGCACGCGAGTTGGCCTGCCTAACACCTTCCTCGACTGGCATTGGCTGTCGCTGTTCCCGATGTTCGTCATCTTCTTTATCTCGGCGCTGGCCGAAACGAACCGCCCGCCTTTTGACCTTGTCGAAGCCGAATCGGAACTCGTCGCCGGCCATATGGTCGAATATTCGTCGACGCCGTTCCTGCTGTTCTTTCTCGGCGAATATGTCGCCATCGTGCTGATGTGCGCGCTGGCCACCATCCTGTTCCTCGGCGGCTGGCTGCCACCCTTCGACTTCGCTCCCTTCACCTGGGTGCCGGGTCTGATCTGGTTCGTGCTCAAGGTCTGCCTGGTGTTCTTCATGATCTCCATGGTGAAGGCCTTCGTGCCGCGCTACCGCTACGACCAGCTGATGCGGCTCGGCTGGAAGGTCTTCCTGCCGATCTCGCTGGCGATGGTGGTGATTGTCGCCGCGTTCCTCAAGATCACGGGGTTTGCGTGATGTCTGCTCTAGCCCAAGCCGCAAAATCGCTGCTCCTGCAGGACTTCGTCAGCGCTTTCTTCCTGTCGATGCGCCAGTTCTTCGCGCCGAAGGAGACGATCAACTATCCGCACGAGAAGGGGCCGACCAGTCCGCGCTTCCGCGGCGAGCATGCGCTGCGCCGCTATCCGAACGGCGAGGAACGCTGCATCGCCTGCAAATTGTGCGAGGCGATCTGCCCGGCGCAAGCCATCACCATCGAGGCCGGCCCGCGCCGCAATGACGGCACGCGCCGCACCGTGCGCTACGACATCGACATGGTGAAGTGCATCTATTGCGGCTTCTGCCAGGAGGCATGCCCGGTCGACGCCATCGTCGAGGGGCCGAATTTCGAATTCGCCACCGAGACGCGCGAAGAACTTTATTACGACAAGGACAAGCTGCTGGCCAATGGCGACCGCTGGGAGCGCGAACTGGCGCGCAACATCTCGCTGGATGCGCCGTATCGCTGACATTTGACGCATGGACGGGGCGAGAGGCCTCGTTCAGAGGATGATCCCGAAAAGTTGCAGACTTTTCGGACAAGATCATCCTCCGAAGTAGGAGAAGGGCGCATGTTTCTTTCGATCGGGTCTTTCAACCCGATCGGAACATGCGCTAGGAACACGCGGCTTCGGCACCGGAGGCGGAACGAAGCACACAACGGACAGGGCGAAAGCCGGTCCGACAGGAACCCCGGGGGAACCCATGCTAAATGGACTAGAGGCGGCCTTTTTCTACCTCTTCGCCTTTGTCGCGGTGGCCTCGGCGTTCATGGTCATTTCGGCGCGCAATCCCGTGCATTCGGTGCTGTTCCTGATCCTGACCTTCTTCAACGCTGCGGGCCTGTTTATGCTGACCGGCGCCGAGTTCCTGGCGATGATCCTGCTCGTCGTCTATGTCGGCGCGGTCATGGTGCTGTTCCTGTTCGTCGTCATGATGCTCGACGTCGATTTCGCCGAAATGAAGGAAGGCGCCCTGCAATATGCGCCGATCGGCGCGCTGGTCGGGCTGATCCTGGCGGCTGAGCTGATCGTGGTGCTCGGCGGCTATACGTTCGCGCCGCAACTGGCCGCGACGGTTTCGAAGCCCATTCCGGACCTTGCCGCGCGCTCGAACACGGCAGCGCTCGGCGACATCCTCTACACGGACTACCTCTACTATTTCCAGATTGCAGGCCTTGTGCTGCTGGTCGCCATGATCGGCGCCATCGTGCTGACGCTGCGCCACAAGCCGGGCATCAAGCGTCAGTCGATATCAGCCCAAGTCGGCCGCACGCCGGCAACGGGAATGGAAATCCGCAAGGTCAAGACAGGCGAAGGAATCTGAGATGGTCGTCGGCATCGCACACTATCTGACCGTATCGGCGATCCTGTTCACGCTCGGCGTGTTCGGCATTTTTCTCAACCGCAGGAACATCATCGTCATCCTGATGTCGATCGAGCTGATCCTGCTCGCGGTCAACATCAATTTCGTCGCCTTCTCGGCAGCACTCGGCGATCTCGTCGGACAGGTGTTTGCGCTGTTCGTGCTGACGGTCGCAGCGGCTGAAGCGGCGATCGGCCTCGCCATTCTCGTCGTCTTCTTCCGCAACCGCGGTTCGATCGCGGTCGAAGACGTGAACATGATGAAGGGTTGACGGAAACCACCATGTATCAGGCCATCGTCTTCCTTCCGCTGCTCGGCTTCCTGATCGTCGGCCTGTTCGGCACGTCGCTCGGCGCCAAGGCGTCCGAATACATCACCTCCGGCTTCCTGGTGATATCAGCCGTGCTGTCGTGGGTCGCCTTCTTCGCCGTCGGTTTCGGCGAGGGCGAGGTGTTCACCGTGCCGGTGCTGCGCTGGATTCAGTCGGGCGGGTTAGAGGCCGCATGGGCGCTGCGCATCGACACGCTGACGGTGGTGATGCTGGTTGTGGTCAACACTGTGTCGGCGCTGGTCCACATCTACTCGATCGGCTACATGCATCACGACCCGAACCGGCCGCGCTTCTTCGCCTATCTGTCGCTGTTCACCTTCGCCATGCTGATGCTGGTGACCGCCGACAACCTCGTGCAGATGTTCTTCGGCTGGGAAGGCGTCGGTCTCGCCTCCTACCTGCTGATCGGCTTCTGGTACAAAAAGCCGTCGGCCAATGCCGCCGCGATCAAGGCCTTCGTCGTCAACCGCGTCGGCGATTTCGGCTTTGCGCTCGGCATCTTCGGTGTGTTTGTGCTGTTCGGCTCGGTCAATCTCGGCACCATATTCGCCAATGCAGCGACATTCATTCCGGCCGAAGGCGCCCCCGAGGGCGCTGCAGTATTGACCTTCCTCGGCTATGCGCTCGACAAGCAGGCCGCGATGACCGTCGTCTGCCTACTTTTGTTCATGGGCGCCATGGGCAAGTCGGCCCAGGTGCCGCTGCACACCTGGCTGCCCGACGCCATGGAAGGCCCGACGCCGGTCTCTGCGCTTATCCATGCCGCCACCATGGTGACCGCCGGCGTGTTCATGCTGGCGCGGCTGTCGCCGCTGTTCGAACTGTCGCATTCGGCGCTGATCGTGGTCACCTTCATCGGCGCCTTCACCGCGTTCTTCGCGGCGACCGTCGGCCTCGTCCAGAACGACATCAAACGCGTCATCGCCTATTCGACCTGCTCGCAGCTCGGCTATATGTTCGTAGCGCTCGGCGTCGGCGCCTATGGCGCGGCTATCTTCCATCTGTTCACGCATGCCTTCTTCAAGGCGCTGTTGTTCCTCGGCTCTGGCTCGGTGATCCACGCCGTCTCCGACGAACAGGACATGCGCAACATGGGCGGCCTCAGGACGCTCATTCCGAAGACCTACTGGATGATGGTGATCGGCACGCTGGCGCTGACCGGCGTAGGCATTCCGGTGACGGTCATCGGCACCGCCGGCTTCTTCTCCAAGGACGCGATCATCGAAAGCGCCTTTGCCGCGCACAATCCGATGGCCGGCCTTGCCTTCGTGCTGCTGGTCGTCGCCGCCTGCTTCACCAGCTTCTATTCCTGGCGGCTGATCTTCATGACCTTCCACGGCCAGCCGCGGGCGAGCCACGAGGTCATGCACCATGTCCATGAATCGCCGCCGGTCATGCTGGTGCCGCTGTACATCCTGGCGGCGGGCGCGCTGTTCGCCGGCGTGATCTTCCATGGCGCGTTCATCGGCGAGGGCTATGCCGAGTTTTGGAAGGCGTCGCTGTTTACGCTCCCGGAAAACCACATCCTGCACGACATGCACGAAGTGCCGTTATGGGTGAAGCTGGCGCCGTTTGTCGCCATGCTGATCGGCTTTGCGATTGCCTGGCAATTCTACATCCGCGCGCCGGAGATGCCGAAGAATTTGGCGGCGCAGCATCGCGGGCTCTACGCCTTCCTGCTCAACAAGTGGTATTTCGACGAGCTCTACGACCTCCTGTTCGTGCGGCCGGCAAAACGCCTGGGCCATTTTCTGTGGAAGACCGGTGACGGCACCGTCATCGACGGGCTTGGTCCGGACGGCGTTTCGGCGCGCGTCGTCGACGTCACCAACCGGGTCGTCAAGCTGCAGACCGGCTACCTCTATCACTATGCCTTCGCCATGCTGATCGGCGTTGCCGCATTCGTCACCTGGATGATGCTCTGATGACCGCCTGGCCGATCCTCTCGCTGGTCACCTTCCTGCCGCTGGTTGGTGTGCTGTTCATTCTGCTGATCAATGACGACAGCCAGAATGCCCGCCGCAACATCCGCGCCATCGCGTTGTGGACGACGAGCATCACCTTCATCATCTCGCTGTTCATCTGGACCGGGTTCGACAATTCGGAGCCTGGCTTCCAGTTCGTCGAGAAGTTTGCCTGGCTAGATTCCGGCATCTCCTACCATATGGGCGTCGACGGCATCTCCATGCTGTTCGTCATCCTGACCACCTTCCTGATGCCGCTTTGCATCCTGGCTTCGTGGGAATCGATCGAGAAACGCGTCAAGGCCTACATGATCGCCTTCCTGCTGCTGGAGACGCTGATGATCGGCGTGTTCTGCGCGCTCGACATCGTTTTGTTCTATGTCTTCTTCGAAGCCGGCCTGATCCCGATGTTCATCATCATCGGCGTGTGGGGCGGCAAGCGGCGCGTCTACGCCTCGTTCAAGTTCTTCCTCTATACGCTGGCGGGCTCGGTGCTGATGCTGCTCGCCATCATGGCGATGTTCTTCCAGTCCGGCACCACCGACATCCCGACGCTTCTGACGCACAACTTCCCGGCCAGCATGCAGACCTGGCTATGGCTCGCCTTCTTCGCCTCCTTCGCCGTGAAGATGCCGATGTGGCCGGTGCACACCTGGCTGCCGGACGCCCATGTCGAGGCGCCGACGGCCGGCTCGGTGATCCTGGCCGCCATCCTGCTGAAGATGGGCGGATACGGCTTCCTGCGCTTTTCGCTGCCGATGTTTCCGATCGCCTCTGAGATGTTCGCGCCGCTGGTCTTCGCGCTGTCCGTCGTCGCCATCATCTACACCTCGCTGGTGGCGCTGATGCAGGAGGACATGAAGAAGCTGATCGCCTATTCGTCGGTCGCCCATATGGGCTTCGTCACCATGGGCATCTTCGCGATGAACCAGGAAGGCGTTCAGGGGGCAATTTTCCAGATGCTGTCGCACGGCCTTGTCTCCGGCGCGCTGTTCCTCTGTGTCGGCGTCATCTATGACCGCATGCACACGCGCGACATCGACGCCTATGGCGGGCTGGTCAACAACATGCCGAAATACGCCACCGCGTTCATGATCTTCACCATGGCCAATGTCGGCCTGCCAGGCACCAGCGGCTTCGTCGGCGAGTTCCTGACCATGCTCGGCGTGTTCCGGGTCAACACCTGGGTGGCGTTCTTCGCCGCCACCGGTGTCATCCTGTCGGCGGCCTATGCGCTCTGGCTCTATCGCCGGGTGATCTTCGGCGCGCTGACCAAGGACAGCCTGAAAGGCCTGCTCGACCTGTCGGCGCGCGAGAAGGTGATCATCTATCCGCTGGCCGCGCTGGTCATCTTCTTCGGCGTCTACCCGGCGCCGGTCTTCGATGCGACGGCCGAATCGGTCAAGGCGCTCGTCACCAATGTCACCGCATCCATCGACACCGCGCAAACCGCGGCGGCGAACTGACTAAGAGGTTTGCGAACCATGACGCCGGACCTTCTCTCCAGCCTGTCGCTCTCGACGCCAGAGCTGATCCTCGCCGTCGGCGCCCTGGCGCTGCTGATGCTCGGCGCCTATTCGCGCGCGAACACCACCACCACGGTGAGCGGCCTTGCCGTCGCCGTCCTAGTGGTTGCCGGCGTCTGGACGATCTTTTCCACCGGGCAGGGCAATGCCTACGGCGAAGCCTTCGTCCTGGATCCCTTCGCCCGCTTCATGAAGGTGCTGGCGCTGATCGGGTCGGCGGTGACGCTGGTCATGTCTATGCGCTTCGCCAAGGCGGAGCATTTCGACAAGTTCGAATATCCGGTGCTGATCCTGCTGTGCACGCTCGGCATGATGCTGATGATCTCGGCCAACGGCATGATCGGGCTTTATCTCGGCCTCGAATTGCAATCGCTGGCGATCTATGTTCTGGCGGCGATCAACCGGGACAATCTGCGCTCGACCGAGGCGGGGCTGAAATATTTCGTCCTCGGCGCGCTGTCGTCGGGCATGCTGCTTTACGGCATCAGCCTCGTCTACGGCTACACCGGCAACACCGGCTTCCAGGAGATCGCCACGGCGCTGGGCGGCGGCGAGCGGCAGCTTGGCCTCGTCTTCGGCCTGGTCTTCGTGCTGGCCGGCCTCGCCTTCAAGATATCGGCGGTGCCGTTTCACATGTGGACGCCCGACGTCTATGAGGGCGCGCCGACGCCGGTGACGGCCTTCCTCGCGGCGGCGCCGAAGATGGCGGCGATGGCGCTGATCGTGCGCGTCACAATGGGCGCGTTCGAGCCGATCGCCGCCGACTGGCAGCAGATCATCGTCTTCATCTCGATCGCCTCGATGGCGCTCGGCGCCTTCGCGGCCATCGGCCAGACCAACATCAAGCGGCTGATGGCCTATTCCTCGATCGGCCATATGGGCTACGCGCTGGTAGGTCTCGCCGCCAACAGCCAGGCCGGCGTGCGCGGCGTTGCCATCTACATGCTGATCTATCTGGTGATGACACTCGGCACCTTCGCCTTCATCCTCGCCATGCGGCGCAAGGAAGGCAATGTCGAACAGATCAGCGATCTCGCCGGCCTGTCGTCGACCAATCCGATCATGGCGACGATCCTCACCATCCTGATGTTCTCGCTGGCCGGCATCCCGCCGCTCGCCGGCTTCTGGGGGAAATGGTACGTGTTCCTCGCCGCCATCAACGCCAACCTCTACGCGCTGGCGATCATCGGCGTGCTGGCCTCGGTGGTGGGCGCCTATTATTATCTGCGCATCATCAAGATCATGTGGTTCGACGAACCGGTCGGCGGCTTCGTGCCGATGGCGACCGAACTTCGCATCGTGCTCGGCGTCTGCGGCGCCTTCGTGCTGTTCTATGTGCTGATCGGCGGGCCGATCGGCACCTATGCCGAAGCCGCCGCCAAAACGTTTTTCTGACGGGATGGCATTTCGGCTGGCTCCAACAGCGGCCTCGGAAGGGTTCCGGCTCGAGGCACATGACACCGTCGGTTCCACTAATGCGCTGGCGCTGGACCATGCGCGGGCGGGAGATCCAGGCAAGCTCTGGGTCGTTTCAAAAAAACAGGAAAGCGGACGTGGCCGGCGCGGCCGCGTCTGGGCGACGCCCGAGGGCAATCTGGCGGCAACGCTGCTGGTGGCCACCAATGCCGAGCTTCGCTTGGCTGCAACGCTCGGCTTCGTCGCCGGCCTGGCGCTGGCCGATGCGCTCGACGCCGTCGTGCCGAAGGGCGGGATCGCAATCGGCCTCGACGGCGGCAGCGATGGCAAGAACCGTTTCGAGCTGAAATGGCCGAACGATGTACTTGCCTCCGGCGCCAAGCTTGCCGGCATCCTGCTGGAATCGGCGATACTCGAAGGCGATCGCTTCGCGGTGGCGGTGGGCATCGGCGTCAATGTTGTGGCCTATCCCGAAGATTTGCCTTATCCGGCGACATCGCTTAGCGCGCTGGGCGCTGCTTGCGATGCCGAGACGCTGTTTCTGGCGCTGTCGGATGCCTGGAGCGAGAATGCGCGGCTGTGGAATGATGGGCGAGGGCTTTCCGCCGTCAGGCGCCGCTGGCTGGCGCGCGCGGCAGGGCTTGGCGGGCAGGTTGCTGTCAGAATTGACGGTAATGTGGTGCGCGGCACGTTCGAGACCATTGACGAGGACTGCCGTTTCGTGATCCGCGACGATAAGGGTTCGGTTCTAACGATCGCCGCCGGCGACGTGCATTTCGGTGCGGTCGCGTCGGCCCAGGTTTGACGGGTCAGGTTTGACGGGCCCAGTTTTGAAGGGCCCCAGTTTTGAAGGGCCTGGTTTGACCGGCCAGGAAAGGAAAGATCATGGCGACAGCGGAAAATGCCGAACTCGTCTTCGTGCCGCTCGGCGGCGTCGGCGAGATCGGCATGAACTTCGCTCTCTATGGCTACGGCCCGGCCAATGCGCGCGAATGGATCGTCGTCGATGTCGGGGTCACCTTCCCCGATGCCAGCCTGCCTGGCGTCGACCTGGTGCTGCCCGACACGCGCTTCATCGAGGAGAACGTCGCCAATCTGCGCGGCATCATCATCACGCACGCGCATGAGGACCATTACGGCGCGCTGCTCGATACATGGCCGAAGCTCAAGGCGCCGGTCTGGATGACGCCGTTCGGGGCCGGATTGCTGGAAGCCAAGCGGCAGGGCGAGCAGGGCGCACCGAAGATCCCGGTGACGATCTACCGCGCCGGTCAAAAATTCAGTGTCGGCCCGTTCGCGATCGAGGCCATCCCGGTTGCGCATTCGATTCCCGAGCCGATGTCGCTGGCGATCACATCGCCGGCCGGCACCGTCATCCACACGGGCGACTGGAAGATCGATCCTGCGCCGACGATCGGGCCGATGACCGACGAGGCCCGCTTCCGCGCCTATGGCGACAAGGGCGTGCTGGCGCTGATCTGCGATTCCACCAATGCGCTGCGGGAAGGGGAGTCGCCGTCGGAAGTAGCGGTTGGCGAGGGCCTCAAAGGCGTCATCCAGAGCGCCAAGGGCCGGGTCGCGGTCACCACTTTTTCCTCCAATGTCGGGCGCATCGTCTCCATTGCCAAGGCGGCACGGGACGCGGGCCGCCAGTGCCTTGTGCTCGGCCGCTCGCTGAAGCGCGTCATCGATGTTGCCGGCGAGCTCGGCTATCTGGATGGACTGCCCGAATTCATCGCCGAGGAGGATTTTGGCTTCATCCCGCGCGAAAACCTCGTCATCATCTGCACCGGCAGCCAGGGCGAGCCGCTTGCCGCATTGGCAAAACTGTCGCGCGAAGAGATGAAATCGGTGTCCTTTACGGCAGGCGACACGGTGGTGTTTTCCTCGCGCACCATTCCCGGCAACGAGAAGGGTATCCTCGAGATCAAGAACCGCCTGATCGATCTCGGCATCAAGATCATCGAGGACGGCGATGCGCTGGTGCATGTCTCCGGCCATCCCCGCCGCAGCGAGTTGCGCAAGATGTATGAATGGGTGCGCCCACAGATCGGCGTGCCGGTGCATGGCGAGGCGGCGCATCTTGTAGCGCAAGGGTCGCTGATGTCGGTGTCCGGCATCGGCCAGGTGGCGCAGGTGCGCGACGGAGACATGCTCCGGCTCTATCCCGGTGCGGCGACGATCATCGACCAGGTGCCGTTCGGCCGCATCTACAAGGACGGCAGGCTGATCGGCACCGACCAGGCGATGGGCATTCGCGACCGGCGCAAGCTGTCCTTTGCCGGCCATGTCGCGGTCAATGTCGTGCTCGACGACAAATATGAGCTCGCCGGCGATCCCGATCTGGTCGCAATCGGCGTTGCTGAGGCCGATGCCCGCGGCGAGAGCCTCGAAGACCTGATGATCGATGCGGCAATCGGCGCCGTGGACTCTATCCCCCGTCAGCGCCGAAAAGACCTCGACCTCGTGCAGGAGGCGGTGCGCCGCGCCGTCCGCGGCGCCGCCAATGAAGCGTGGGGCAAGAAGCCGCTGGTTACGGTGTTCGTCACGCGGTGAAGAGTATGGGAATAAGGGAGTAGGGGAGTAGGGAAGAGCGAATAGCTTTACGGTCGACCCTGCGGACTTGTTTTCCCTCCTCCCGTACTCCCTATTCCCTTACTCCCCTAACTTTCGGAGCACCCTATGCTCGGACGCCTGAACCATGTCGCGCTTGCCGTGCCGGATCTGGCCGCGGCGACGGCGGCCTATCGCGACACGCTCGGCGCTCGGGTGACCGCACCGCAGGCGCTGCCGGAGCATGGCGTGACGGTAGTGTTCGTCGATGTCGGCAACACCAAGATCGAATTGCTGGAGCCGCTCGGCGAGGGTTCGCCAATCGCAGCATTCCTCGAGAAGAACCCCTCGGGCGGGATGCATCATGTCTGCTATGAGGTCGACGACATTCTTGCCGCGCGTGATCACCTCAAGGCCAGCGGCGCCCGCGTCCTGGGCGACGGCAACCCGAAGACCGGCGCGCATGGCAAGCCGGTGCTGTTCCTGCATCCCAAGGATTTCTTCGGCACGCTGGTCGAACTGGAGCAAGCATGAGCTGGGTTTCGTTTCTCGCCCTGTTCTTCATCACATGGTGGGTGGTGCTGTTCGCCATCCTGCCGTTCAGCGTGAGGACGCAGGACGAGGATGAGGACGTGACCCTGGGCACGGTGCCCAGCGCGCCGCGCGGACCGCATATGCTGCGCGCCGTGCTGCGGACGACGATCGTCACGATGGTTCTTCTTGGTATCTTCTATGGCCTTACGAGGGGGCTCGGCCTCGGCATCGACGACATCCCGCACATCGTGCCGGATTTCAGCCAGAGCCCCGAAAATTAGACTCCAGCACGGCTGTCCGCATCCTGCACGTGAGCACCAATCCGGGCCGGAAGCCTATGCAGGTCCTTCGAAACCTGCTGTGCTGACGCCGCGTGAAGTGACTTGGCAATTTGTCGTGCTAACCAAATGATTGCACAAAAAAAATGCAAGGCCGAGGCCTTGCAATTTAAACGCGTCCGATCTGTTTCCGGTGTCCGGCGGCAGCGAGTAACCGCGCCTAGATCGCATCCTCCCAAGACTTTGACCGCGTAGGAGAGCAGATTTCTTTCCGCCCTCTCGGTTATCGGGGCACATTAGACCAAGGCGGGTGAAAATGTCACGCAGAATTTTGCCTGGAAATAAGCAATCTCGTGCTGCAGTGCACAATAGTATGGCAGGCGTTGCTTGCCAAACGACCAGCAAGGCGGATGCGGCACTGCGGCGCCTTTGCGACACCCGATGGGCGGGTTTCCATTCCGTCATGAAATGGCTATGAAGCCGGGGCAAGCAAGCCTGCGCTGCGCCGATTCCGGTGCGGCAATCCTCTCTCTCACGGACCAGTCCATGCGTTTGTCGCGCTATTTCCTGCCTATCCTTAAAGAAAATCCGCGCGAGGCCGAAATCGTCTCGCACCGGCTGATGCTACGCGCCGGCATGATCCGCCAGCAGGGGCAAGGCAGTTTTTCCTGGCTGCCGCTCGGCAAAAGGGTGCTGGACAAGGTCTGCCGGATTATTCGCGAGGAGCAGGACCGGGCCGGCGCGCTCGAGATCCTGATGCCGACCATCCAGTCCGCCGAGCTGTGGCGCGAAAGCGGCCGCTATGACGACTATGGCAAGGAGATGCTGCGCATCAAGGATAGGCAAGACCGGGACATGCTCTACGGGCCGACCAACGAGGAGGTGGTCACCGAGATTTTCCGCGCCTATGTGAAGTCCTATAAGGATCTGCCGCTCAACCTCTATCATATCCAGTGGAAATTCCGCGACGAGGTGCGGCCGCGCTTCGGCGTCATGCGCTCGCGCGAGTTTCTGATGAAGGACGCCTATTCCTTCGATCTCGACTTCGAAGGCGCCAAGGCGGCTTACAACCGCATGTTCGTGTCCTATCTCAGGACGTTCACGCGCATGGGGCTGCAGGCAATCCCGATGCGTGCCGACACCGGGCCGATCGGCGGCGACCTCAGCCACGAATTCATCATCCTGGCCGACACCGGCGAGAGCCAGGTCTATTGCCATCGTGACTATCTTGCGCTTGATGTGCCGGGGGCGGACACCGACTTCGCCAACGATGCCGCGATCGGCGACATCGTCAAGACATGGACGACACCCTATGCCGCGACCGATGAGATGCACGACGAGGCGGCCTGGGAGAAGGTTGCGACGAGCGACCGGGTCTCGGCGCGCGGCATAGAGGTCGGCCACATCTTCCATTTCGGCGACAAATATTCGAAGCCGATGGGTGCCAAGGTGACCGGACCCGACGGCAAGGATCATTTTGTCTCCGGGGGGTCCTACGGCATTGGCCCGACGCGGCTGGTCGCGGCGATCATCGAGGCCAGCCATGACGACAACGGCATCATCTGGCCGGAGGCGGTGGCGCCGTTCGACATCGGCCTGATCAACATGAAGGCCGGCGACGCCGAGTGCGACCGCGTCTGCGACGAACTCCATGCGGCGTTTGTCGCCGTCGGCAAGGACGTGCTCTACGACGACACCGACCAGCGGCCAGGCGGCAAGTTCGCCACCGCCGACCTGATCGGCCTGCCGTGGCAGGTGATCGTCGGGCCGCGCGGCGTGGCGGCCGGCGAGGTCGAGATCAAGAATCGCAGGACCGGCGGGCGTGAGACGCTGCCGATCGCGGACGTGAAGAAACGCTTCGGTTTTGCCGCATGAGCGAAGCGGCAGCAGCGAAACCCCCGGCCGCCGGACCTTTTTCCGTTTTCGAACGCATGGTCGCATGGCGCTATCTGCGCTCGCGCCGCAAGGAGACGGTGATCTCCGTCATCGCCTCGATCTCCTTCCTCGGCATCATGCTGGGTGTCGCCACGCTGATCGTCGTGATGGCTGTCATGAACGGGTTTCGCGCCGAGCTCCTGACGCGCATCCTCGGCGTCAATGGCCATCTGATCGTGCAGCCGCTCGACATGCCGCTGGAGGACTATGCGCAGGTCGCCAGCCGCATCAACGGCGTGCCCGGCGTCCAGCTCGCCATTCCGCTGATCGACGGGCAGGTGCTGGCGCAAGGCAATATCGGCGGCGGGTCAGGGGCGCTGGTTCGCGGCATACGTGGCGAGGATCTGGTTAAAATTTCGATCGTCGCCAACAATATCAAGCAGGGCTCGATCGCCGGCTTCGACACAAGCGAGGGCGTCGCCATCGGCAGCCGCATGGCCGACAATCTCGGTCTTGTGCTCGGCGACACGATCACGCTGATTGCGCCCGACGGCGATGTCACGCCGCTCGGCACGACACCGCGCATGAAGGGCTACCCGATCACGGCGATCTTCGAAGTCGGCATGTCGGAATATGACAGCTCCATCGTCTATATGCCGTTTTCGGAAGCACAGCTCTATTTCAACATGGATGGCCGAGCTCAGGCGATCGAGATCTATGTCGACAATCCCGACAATGTCGACGCGCTGAAGCCGAAGGTCGAGGAGGCGTCGCAGCGGCCGATCACCATGGTCGACTGGCGAGAACGCAACCGGACATTCTTCGATGCCCTGCAAGTGGAGCGCAACGTCATGTTCATGATCCTGACGCTGATCGTGCTGGTGGCGGCGCTCAACATCATTTCGGGCCTGATCATGCTGGTGAAGGACAAGGGCCACGACATCGCCATCCTGCGCACCATGGGCGCCACGCGCGGCGCGATCCTGCGCATCTTCCTGATGACCGGCGCGGCGATCGGCGTGGTGGGCACCATCGCCGGCGTGCTGCTGGGCGTCGTAATCTGCCTGAACGTCGAGCGAATCCGCCAGTTCTTCTCCTGGCTGGCCGGCGAGAGGCTGTTCAATCCCGAGCTCTATTTCCTGAGCCAGCTGCCTGCCCGCATGGACGCCAGCGAGACGATCTCGGTGATCCTGATGGCGCTGGTGCTGTCGTTCCTGGCGACGCTGTTTCCGGCATGGCGCGCGGCCAGGCTCGATCCGGTCGAAGCGCTGAGGTACGAATGATGGCCGAGGCCATTATCGAGCTGAAGAGCGTCGAGCGGCACTATGTCCAGGGGCCGCGCAAGCTCACCATCCTCAACGGCGCCGATTTTTCGCTGAAGCGCGGCGAGATCGTGGCGCTGGTGGCACCGTCGGGAACCGGCAAATCGACGCTGTTGCACACCGCCGGACTGCTGGAGCGGCCGGACGCCGGCGACGTGATTCTGGCAGGCCGCGCCTGCGGGCGGCTTTCCGACGACGAGCGCACGGCGATCCGCCGTAACGATGTCGGCTTCGTCTATCAGTTCCATCACCTGCTGCCGGAGTTCACGGCGCTGGAAAACATCATGATGCCGCAGCTGATAAAAGGGCTGACGCGCAAGGAGGCTGCCGAGCGGTCGGCGCAACTGCTCGACTATATGCAGATCGGCAAGCGCGCGCAGCACCGGCCATCCGAATTGTCCGGCGGCGAGCAGCAGCGCGTCGCCATTGCGCGCGCCGTCGCCAATGCGCCGCTGGTGCTGCTTGCCGACGAGCCGACCGGCAATCTCGATCCGGTCACCGCCTCCTATGTGTTCGAGGCACTGGGAGCGCTGGTCCGGCAATCGGGGCTGGCGGCGCTGATCGCCACCCACAATCACGAGCTTGCATCGCGCATGGACCGTCGCGTCACGCTGGCCGACGGCAAGGTTGTTCCGCTTTAGGTGTATCGATATTCAGCCGGCCTGCGAACGGCGGTTTCCTGCGCTTCCGGTACTCACGTACCCAACAGTACGCTCCGTTCCGGTTCTTGGAACCCACCCAGTCTGGTCGCTTCGCGCCCGTCTTCGACTCCGGCTAGGCCTGACCTGAATCTCGACACATCTACGGGCTGATCACCGGCGTGCTATCTGGCTGCACCTCCCCACACGCAGCCAGTGCGGGAAGCGGCGGAAATCCGCTCTCAAGCTTTCCTTAACCCTGCCGAACTGATCACCGGCAATTCGCGGCTCGCCCGGATTGTGGTTGTTGACATTCGAACAAAATTAGAACAAAATACGAACATACTGAAAACAGGAGAGCGTTATGACCGGTCTTGTTCAGGATGTCGTGTCACTGGTGTGCATGAGCACGTTTCTCATTTCCATGGCGATCTGGATCGGAGCGATGTGAGGCAGCGCTGAAAGACATGGCTCAGACGCTGACGTTCTTCACGGGGTGGGGGCGGCGTCGGAGCTCGGTGGTTCGGTGCTGCTTGGTCAGCCAGCCTTGCGGGCCGCTTCGACAAGCAAAGGTGCCGCTGGTCCGAAGATGTCCTCGAAGGCGGATTTCAGCGCGAAATCGAGGTCGGCCATCCCCAAAGGAAGGCCGAGGTCGACGAGGCTGGTGACGCCGTGATCCTGCACACCGCACGGCACGATGCCGCTAAAATGGCTGAGATCCGGCTCGACATTGATGGCGATGCCGTGAAAGCTCACCCAGCGCCTCAGCCTGATGCCGATGGCGGCGATCTTGTCCTCGGCCGGCGAGCCGTCGGGTCGGACCGGGCGATCCGGCCGCACCACCCAGACGCCGACGCGGTCCTCGCGCCGTTCGCCGCGCACGTTGAAGGTGGCGAGCGTGCCGATGATCCATTGTTCGAGCGCCGCGACGAAGGCGCGGACATCCTCGCGCCGCCGCTTCAGGTCGAGCATCACATAAGCGACGCGCTGGCCTGGCCCATGATAGGTGTATTCGCCGCCGCGCCCGGCCGCGAATACCGGAAAACGGTCCGGCTCGATCAGGTCATCGATGCGGGCGCTGGTGCCAGCGGTGTAGAGCGGCGGGTGTTCGACCAGCCAGACCATCTCGCCGGCGGCGCCGCTTCGGATCGCTTCGGCACGCGCCTCCATCACGGCAAGCGCATCCGGATAGGCGGTGAGGCCGGGTTCGATCCGCCATTCGACCGGTGCTGAACCGGGCAGGGGCAGGAACGACGTGGCGATCTGGCTGCGTTCTGTCATGGCGTGTCTCGTGTCGCCCTTCATATGGCGGCAATCGGCTGAAACGTCCAGTTCCGAGCGCGTTCCAACCCTTTGGAGGGTTATGCCGAATCCCGGGCAATTATTGCGCGACGCGCCCTTGTTTCGCCGGAAACGATTTGCTACACGCCGCGAGCCGGTTCGTTTCGGCTCCTACCACGTGCGGTCGTGGCGGAATTGGTAGACGCGCAGCGTTGAGGTCGCTGTGGGGCAACCCGTGGAAGTTCGAGTCTTCTCGACCGCACCAGCTTTATCCAATAAGCTGTTATTTTACTACGCAATTTTCTGTTTCACTACAGCTCTTCCCAGGACTGTTTGTGCAAGCTGAAACACTGTGCGAACCTGCGGCTGGTTGGGCGCGGAATGCCGCGCGCTAACCGCATAGTTGCCCCGTCATCAAATGCCAGCTGCTTCAAAGACCCGAACCGTGCCGCGAAGCGGACCATTGGGAACTTTGGCAAAAAATGCGTTTTTCACGCAAACACTCACGCGGCTGTCTATTGACGTGATTACGCGGCAAATAGCCCGCTGGTAGCGTTATCCTGAGGCTTGTTTGCGGACGCGACTTTCCAGCCGCATAAGCAAATAGTCGACTTCTTGTCTGGCCGCCGCCGACAACGCACTGCCCGGCTTGCGCTGGGCGTCGGACGCGATGGCACCGCGCTTCATCATCACATATTTGCGTACCGCAAGTCCCACACCGGGTTGCTGCTCATAGCGCAGGTAGGGCAGATGGGCGTCGAAAAGGTCGTGCGCCTTGTCGCGCTCGCCGGCGGCAGACAGTTTCACCACGTCGACCAGCATGTCGGGGAAGGCATAGCCGGTCATCGCGCCGTCGGCGCCGCGCTCCATCTCGAAGTCGAGGAAGAGGCCGCCATTACCGGTGAGAATGGACAGTGGCCGCAGCGAGCCGTCCTTCTGAAAGCCGCGCAGCGCGCTGATCTTCTCCAGGCCCGGCCAGTCCTCGTGCTTGAGCATGAAGCAGGCCGGGTTGTCGGTGACGATGCGGCGGATGACGGCCGGCGTCATGACGACCGAGAGGGTCAGCGGATAGTCCTGCAGGACGAAAGGAACATCTTCGCCGATCGCTTCGGATGCGTTGCGGAAATAGGTGACGATCTGGTCGTCGGTGCGCAGCGCCGGCGGCGGCGCAATCATCACGCTCTGCGCGCCAACCTCGATCGAGGCGCGCGCAAGGCTGCGCATGGCGGCGAAGCCAGGGGCAGAGACGCCGACGATGACCGGCAGCCTGGTGCGCGCCACGATACGCTTGACGATCTCGAGCGATTCGCCGGCGTCGAGCTTCGGGGCCTCGCCCATGATGCCGAGGATTGTCATCCCATCGACGCCGCAGCGCTCGTAGAAATCGACCATCGAATCGAGTGATTCCCAGTCGATCTTGCCATCCGCCTCGAACGGCGTCGGGGCAATGGTGTAGACACCTTTGGTGTCAGGAGCGATAGCCATGAGATCGTCCTAAATTCAGCTTTCAGTCATAGCGCAGGACCGAGGGTCCGCTCCAACCCGGCAGTTGGTCCGGGCGGGCGCGAAGTAACCGCATGGTAAGCTTGCTTCGCTATCACATTGATAATGCCACCGATGGCGCATTTGATTCTTGGTAAATTAGTATGTCATTAACTATAGGGATAGGGGATTACAGTCCATCGACAAAGTGGTCGTTTCGCCTTGCCTTCTTTATAGCAATTTACGTGGTATGCGCGTCCGCACTAAGCCCACAGTCTTTCTTCAATCTGGTCCTGGTTTATGCTCAGAAATTTACCGTCGGTATCCCTATCTTGTTTATCAGTGGTGTCTGTTCCGCCGCGCTTATTTACGGCCGAGGGGAGCCAACTCGCTACGCCGTAGATATGGTTCGAGCGCGCTGGCGTGGCTGTTTGCTGGTGCTGCTGTTCTTCTTCGCCAGCTTGACCGCGTACTCTACCTACAAGATGGCCATCCCGTCCGTCGTTCCATTCTATGCGGACAACTGGTTAGCCGATCTGGATGAATGGCTGCACGGGACTGCGCCGTGGGAACTCACGCACAGGCTCGACAGCAATACGTGGTCGATCGTCGTCTTCAACAGCTATGAGGTGATTTGGTTTTTCCAATGGTTCGGCACCATGCTTTTCGTGTCTCTCTGGTCGGACAAGATTGGCCGCATCCGCTACCTCTGGGCAGCAGCGCTGACGTTATGCGTCCTCGGCACCATCTTGGCCTCGGCGCTGGCGTCGGTCGGGCCGATCTACTACCACCAGTTTGTTGGCGAGGACCGCTTCAGCGGACTCAACGCCGCCATGGACGGTCTCGACTATAGCCACATGGTGCGGGAGCCCGCTGCATATCTTCTGACGGCTTACCAGAGCGGCCGGCCAGACCTTGGCGGTGGCATTTCGGCTATGCCAAGCATGCACGTCGCCTTTGCCACACTGAATGCCTATCTGCTTTCTTCGCTAAATCGCTGGCTCGGTGTTCTCGGTTGGACCTTCGCAGCCTTGATAATGTACGGTTCGGTGTATACCGGATGGCACTATGCTGTTGACGGCTACGTTTCCATCATTGTGGTGTCGGTGATCTGGTGGGTAACCGGACGCCAGCCAGCGCAAATTGAGACAAAGTTTGCGATACGCCAACCCATAGAAGGTTATGTGTGCGATGGCTGACAATGTCAGTCAGGGCAACAGCGCTGGTTAATTTATTGGCCGCGCCAGCAATTGCAGACACCCCACAGCGACGGCGAGGTCAAAACCCCTGGAAAAGAGAAGGTCTTGGCCGATCCCGGGAATGGCTTTGCTAAAGTGAACATCCAGCTTTAACCTTCTGCAACGCATTTCCAGGTCGAAAACCGGGTTTGATACTCTATCTGTCCGGGAACGCCGCACGGAACGGAGCCAGCTTCATGAGTGACAGCCAGGTCAAGGTAAGGATTGCGGGAGGGAACACCATTCGAAGCCTGCATGCCGACCTGCCAGTCAACGCCACGTTCCATATCTGGCTTAAGGCGGCCAAGCCGGACGTTCCGGGCTCGCTGTCTTTTTCCAATGTCCGTGGCAAGTTCGGCGAGGTGAGCGTTACGAACGCCGAAGAGTATGAATTCAGAATTTTTCACGTCTTCGGCGGTGGCAGTGTCGAACTCGACTACGACACGGATCAGACCTCGGTATCGGTCGCCTACTGGTTCGCATTGGCCGACGTGCTGGAGACAGGCATTACAGTTATCCACACCAATCCGGGAAATGCCCCGCCGAAAATTCCTGACAGCTATCATTTTCGCCCGCCGTTCGGCTGGATGAACGATCCAAACGGATTCGGCCGGTTTGGAGGTCGCCCACATCTCTTCTACCAGCATTATTCCCATGGGCTTCGGTGGAACACGATGCACTGGGGGCACGCCGTATCTTCCGACTATTTGCGATGGCGTCACATGCCCATCTTCCTGTTCCCGTCGGAAGATCTTACCGCAAGGCCCGACAAACGGGGCGGTGCGTATTCCGGCTCAGCCATCCCGCTTGCCGATGGCCCGGGTATTCGCGTCTTTTTCACCGAGCAGGTACAGGACCGTATCCCGGAACAGCAGATCCAACTCACTGCCACTTCCAGCGACCTCATCACGGCGGGAAATGCCGACGTCATCCTGCCCTACCGCCCGCTTGACGAGGGATTGACCACCGATTTTCGCGACCCATACGTCTTCAAGGGACCGGATGGCCGTTGGAAAATGCTGCTGGGCAGCCAGAGCGATCAGGGCGGCGTTGTCCTGCTCTACGAAACCCACGACCATACGGCCGCCACCGGCTGGACATATATCGGCAAGCTTCTGGTCGAGAAACACTATCGGACGACGGCGATCGAATGTCCCTGTATGCTGCCGCTCGACGGGCCTGCGACCGATCCCGCGACGCGCTGGGTTCTAATTCTCGGCCTGATGAATAGTGAGGACCAGTCCACCCGGCGCAAGAATCTGACAATGGCCATTGTCGGCTGGTTCGATGGTCAGACCTTTTCCAAGGAATTCGAACAGGAACTCGACTTCGGGACGGATAACTACGCCTTCCAGGCCTTCGTCGACGGTGATGCCATTGTCGGTATTGGATGGCTTGCCAACTGGGCCGATACCGGACCGGCGATCGATTTCCCCACAGCCATGACGTTGCCTCGCAACATCCATCTGTCTGCAGGCGAGTTGCATACCCCGCCCATTGGAGCAGCCGAGAGCCTGCGGAGCCATATTCTGGACCGGACACGCCTCGCAGCCGGAGAGCAGGTAAGCTTCATCAACGGCGCGGTCGAAATCCTGTTCGAGTTGGAAAAGCCGGGTGCCCATTTCCGCCTGAAGCTCCATCATCCAACTGTTCGCCTCGAGGTTGTCGTCGACGACGAGGGACTTGCCATTTGTCATGAAGACGTGGGGGCAGCTCAGTCTCCTCGCTATATCGCCAAGGGAGCCCGCCCAAAACGGCTGCGGATATTCCTTGACTACGGATCGATCGAGGTCTTCGCGGATCGCGGTCGTTGGGCTGGCACGAAGCGGATCAGCGGTTTTGAGCCGGTGCAATCGGCACGTCTCATCGCCGAAACGGGCGCCGTTCTACACGCGACGGTATGGGCGCTCAAACCGTGACAAGGAGATCGATATTTCCAGTTTAGGATCGGGCGCCGTCAAACACCGACCAATGAACGAGGCCTTCGACGACGCCAAAGGCAAACTGTTCCTTCGCGCTGTAAATCAGCGGGTTTTCCCGAGCCATGTCAAGCAGTTCGGGTAGGGCATTGGCGACGACAATCCCGCGAGCACCCGGCAGGTCGAACATACTGCGATCGTTGTTGGTATCGCCGGCGACCACCACCTCATCCAGGCCGATGCTGAGTTCATTGCAGAGCCAGGCCAGCGCCTGGCCCTTGTCTGCCGAACGCGGCAGGATATCGAGATCGCGTCCGCTGGAATAGATCATCGTCACTGACAGGCCGGCCTCGGCCAGAGCGCGCTCGATGCTGGCAAGGGCTTCCGGACTTGCTTCGTGCAGGTACCAACTCGATTTAAAGGCGTGTTGATAGCCGTCGGGTTGGCGAACGGTGTCTTCGAGGGATCCGAGCACCGCATCGACCTTTTCAAGAGACCAGCCTTCCGAAAACCTCTGGGTAAAGTGCCCCAGATCAGCAATGTGTGCGAGACGCGAGGTGTGCCGCGGACCGGCGAGCATTGTGCCGACACCGCCGATCACGTAGTCCGGCGCTGGCAGGCCGACTTCGTCGACGAAGTTCAAAATATCGTCGGCCAGACGACCGCTGTTGTAGACGAGAACCGGCCGGTGCTCGGGGTCGAGCGCTTCCCATTTGGAACGGAAGCGTGATGTCGCCGGCGCATCGCCTGCCAGAGTCCCGTCGAGGTCACTCGATAGAAGCGCGATCGGTTTCAATCGCCGTCGTTCCACGGCTCATCCCAATCATGGTCGTCGACCGCCTTCAGCACCGGACGTCCTTCGACAAGGCTGACAAGCTGCTGCGCGATACCTGTCCAGGTGAACAGGCTGCGCGCCTTGTGCGCACCCATGCGGCCCAGTCGCCCGTAGAGGCGCTGGTGCTTCATAGGCTTGACGATCGTGATGCCGAGATCTTCCTTGTCGAACGGATCGCCGAACAGCGCGTGCCGGCCATAGCTGATCCCGCGATAGAGGCCGCCGTGGATCGTAACCACGGTGGGTGTTCCGCAGGCCATTGCCTCGATCGCGGTCATGCCGAACGGCTCGTAGCGGCTCGACAGGACGAACATGTCCGCCGCCCGATAAGTGTCGGCCAGATCCTCGTCGGCAACATATCCGGAGAAGACGACACGATCCTGCAAGCCTAGCTGTTCAACCTGTTCCTTGAGCTGGTTCAGGATCTTCTGTTCCTGCTCGTCCATGTTCTCGCCGCCGACAGCAAGTCTCAGGACCGCATCCGGCACACGCGGCGCCACCACGGAAAACGCATCGATCAGCAGGTCGTAGCCCTTGTTGGTGGCGAGCCGGCCTAGCGCCAGGATTGTTCGCCCCTCGAAGCCGAGCCGATGGCGGATGAGCCGGCGAGACGCCTCGCTGACGGGGAAGAACCGGTTATCGTCGTAACCGGGCGGGATCATGTGCACGCGGTCGCGCTCGAGACTGTAGTCCTCGACCAGCATATCCACCTGCGGCGGCGTTGTTGCAATCACCATGGCACAGCTTCGATAGATGATGGTCTCGTGCTTTATGCGCTCGGTGAAATTGAACTCGGCCTCGAATGTATCGGCCTTGTCCGGGTAGTCCGTCTTCATCTGGCGCTGCTTCCATATGCCGAGGGAATGCGGCGTATGGATGTGCGGGATATTGAGAGCTTCCGATACTCGTTGCCCCGCCACGCCCGCATCCCAGTAGTGGCTGTTGATGAAGTCGTAGGAGAGGTTTTCCCTGCGAATCAGGCGCAGCGCGTTTTCACACCACTCGAGAAGGTGGCGGTGGAGATATTCCTTCGGAATAAAATTGGGTCCGCCACAGCCGACACGCAGGACACGAACCCCGTCTGCCACTTCATCGACAGGAGGCTGGTCTTCAAATCGCCGCGTCCAGATATCGACAGCATAACCCAATTGGGCCAGCTTTTTGGCCAGTTCCAGGACATAGACCACCTGTCCGCCGGTGTCGGCCGCACCCAATGGCGGGTTTGCTGCAACGTAGCCGTGGGTGGAAATGAGTGCAATTCTAGGTATCGCCGCATCCGAGTTGACGTCCGGCATCTGTATCCTTCTCTACGATTGATCTCTGCACGCCCGCAGTCGGAGCATGGGCCAGTCCAGTTATATAAGGATTCCAGCCCCCATCCGCAAATATTGAGCACGCGCTCAGGTCAACGCAATTGACGTGATGGTAAGGCAATCCGGCTATGTTGCATGTTTCGGTCACCGAATGGCCTCGAACAGGGTTAGACGGTCGTTCGAGGATTCATGGTGTCCGAAGGCTATTTCCATCGGTCTGTCCTCCTTTGCACCCGTGGGTCGCTGGCCTCAGGAGCTGAGCCTACGCCTTCTTGGAGATCGCCGAGTGCGGCATCAACGTCTGTCCCTCAATCCGGTTGCACCTGGCTTCGCTCCCCGGTGAGAAAGGGTGGATTTCGTTTGATATTCCCGCGCATTGCGCAATAGAGCTGCGGAGCCTCAGGTCGAATCGTGCCACCGCTCTATCTTTGTGTTTGAGCATCGGATTTTCCCAAAACCGGTTTCCACTTCTGGATCCAATGCTCTAGACCTGACAGGCACCTTTTCCGGAATTCTGATGGCGGGAGGCGCTGGTGGAAGGCCAGGACGAACAGACGACCGGCGCCAGGGCCGCTGAGGACAGCCACGCCGACATTTATGGCGAGGACGGCGCCATTCTGTCTTCGTTCCTTGCCGCGATCGGTGCAGCGATTGCCGATCGCGACACGCTGACGCTGAAGCGTGAAGTCGACGACCTGCACCAATCGGAACTTGGCGATCTGCTCGAGGCGCTTCATCCCGAACAGCGCCGCGCGCTGGTCGACTTGTTGGGCGCCGATTTCGACTTTTCCGCGCTGACCGAGGTCGACGAGGCGATCCGCCGTGACATCGTCGACAGCCTGCCCAACGCGCAGATTGCCCAGGGGGTGCAGGATCTCGATTCCGACGACGCGGTCTACATTCTCGAGGATCTCGAAAAGGAAGACCAGGACGAGATCCTGTCGCAACTGCCCTTCACCGAGCGGATCAGGCTGCGCCGCTCGCTCGACTATCCCGAAGAGACCGCCGGCCGCCGCATGCAGACGGAGTTCGTCGCGGTGCCGCCGTTCTGGACGATCGGCCAGACCATCGACTACATGCGCGAGGACAACAACCTTCCCGACCGCTTCAGTCAGATCTTCGTCATCGATCCGAGCTTCAAGCTGCTCGGCGCCATCGATCTCGACCAGATCCTGCGCACCAAGCGTTCGGTCAAGGTCGAAGAGGTCATGCATGAGACAAGGCACGCCATTCCGGCGACGATGGACCAGGAAGAGGCCGCGCGGGAATTCGAGCAGTATGACCTTTTGTCGGCCGCCGTCGTCGACGAGAACGAGCGGCTGGTCGGCGTGCTGACCATCGACGACGTGGTCGACGTCATCCAGCAGGAGGCCGAGGAGGATCTGCTGCGCATGGGCGGTGTCGGCGACGAAGAACTGTCGGACAGTATTTTCTCGACCTCGCGCTCGCGGGTTCCGTGGCTGCTCGTCAACCTTTTGACGGCTTTCCTGGCGGCCTCGGTGATCGGTCTGTTCGACCGCACGATCGAGCACATCGTGGCGCTGGCCGTCCTGATGCCGATCGTCGCGGGCATGGGCGGCAATGCCGGCTCGCAGACCATGACGGTCACGGTGCGGGCGCTGGCAACCAGGGACCTCGACATCTACAATGCCGGCCGCATCATCCGCCGCGAGATGGGGGTGGGCTTCATCAACGGCATCATCTTCGCCATCCTGATCGGCATCGTCGCGGCCGCCTGGTTCCGGGATCCCAATTTGGGCGGCATCATCGCAGCGGCAATGATCATCAACATGTTCGTCGCCGCACTTGCCGGCATCCTGATCCCGCTGCTGCTCGACCGGTTCAAGATCGACCCGGCCGTGGCTTCGGCGGTTTTCGTCACGACGGTCACCGACGTCGTCGGCTTCTTTGCCTTTCTCGGGCTCGCCACATGGTGGTTCGGCGTGCGCTGAGCGAACGTGCGGTTATGCCTTCAATTGACTTTTACGTAAATGCCATGCGAGATTTTGGAACTGCCTGTCGGCCGATTCTGACGCGCGTCTGGACGATAGCGAGGCCGCATGGTTGGAACTCGCAGCGCGGCTGCGCATTTGGAGTGACGATGCGGGAATATTATTCGATCACCGAACTGACCCGCGAATTCGATGTTTCGACGCGGACGCTGCGCTTCTACGAGGACGAAGGGCTGGTGCAGCCGGTTCGGCGCGGCCGCACGCGGCTGTTTCGCCCGTCGGACCGGCATCTCATCCGCCAGATCATGCGCGGCAAGAGGCTCGGCTTTTCGATCAATGAAATCCGCGAAATCATCCAGATGTATAAGGAGCCGCCCGGGGAGGTCGGTCAGCTCAACCTGATGATCAAACGCATTGAGGAAAAGCGCGAGGATCTGCGCCAGAAGCGCCGGGACCTCGAAGAGACCTTGGCCGAACTCGACCAGGCCGAGGAATCCTGCGTCGAGCGATTGGTGGAGCTCGGCGTCAACACCTGACCGGCCTTTTCGATAATTCTACTCTGAAAAGACCTTGCGGCACGCCTCAAATCCAGCGCCGCACCTTTTTCGCGTAATCCCGGTATTTCTTGCCGAATTTCGTCGTCAGAACTTTTTCCTCGCCCTCAATCGCCATTTTCTGCGTTGCGAAGGCGGCGATGATCGCCAGCGGCAGGAACCATACGATCCCCGAGACAAGGGCCACGCCGATCAGCAGCAGCGTGTTGGCCAGATATATCGGGTTGCGGCTGACAGCAAAGGGACCTGATGTCACCAGATGGTCCGGCACGGCGTTTGGGTGGAGCGTAGTCTTTGCCCGGATCATGGTGCGGATCGCCGTGAACCAGAGTGCGACGACGCCGAACAATGCCACCCAGCCGGCCGCGAACAGGATGTCGCCGAGCAGGCCGCCGATCCATGGCAGCGGGTAGAGCAAGCCAAGCGCGATGCTGACGGCGATGGCCGCGACATAGATCAGCGGCGGCCACGGTATAAACCCCGGTTTTGGTTGCCCCGGTTTCTGTTGATGGTCGGTCATTGTGTTCCTCCCTCCATCAAAGTGCTGTCGGCTTTGGCAGTGCAGGCGCCGGCGAGCTCATCGAGATGTGCCTTCCAATCCGCAGCCCGGTCGTTGCGGTAGAGCCGATCAAGCGTGGCCTCGCCCTCGAGTGTATCGAGCATGCACACACAATAGCTGGAGCAGAACTCCGTGTCGCGCGATTGCTCGCACGATGTCTGACATTCTTTCAGGAAGGTGACCTGCCTGGTCTCGGCCGGTGCCGGCACCACTTGCGAAAGCAGCCAGACCGAGCCGATCAGCACCGGCTGGTGGATCAGATAGAAGGCGAGGCTGTGCCGGCCGATAAAGACCAGCGGATTTGTCCAGCGGCCGGGCGTCAGGCCCGCCAGCCGGCTCAGCATGCCGGAAGCGAAGGCGAGTTTTGCCGCCGCGATGCCCACAAGCACGGCGCCGAACCATGGAAACAGCGGGACATAATCGTTGGAGCGAGGATTGGTTGCCGACAGGCCGACCCACCAAAGGGCCGGATGGTCGAAGATCTCGGACCTGAGGTAGAACGGCGCGGTGATGACGAAAGCCGCGACAACAAGCGTCAGCAGCGCCGGCAGCCGCAGAAACGCCAGGCCGAGCAGGCTGGCGAGCGCGATCTCGTGCAGGATACCGAAGAAGATGAAACTGTCCGGCGTGGCAAGCCTCGTGGCAGCCGATATGGCGAGCGCCGCACCAGCGACCATGGCGAAGCGTTTCCAGAAACCGTTCCAGCGGATCTGTTTGCCATGGGCGAGGAACAGACTGACGCCGACCAGGAACAGGAAGGTCGAAGCGATGCAGCGCGCGTAGAATTTCCACCAGCCGAAGGCGGTCAGGCCGGGATCGGTGTAGCCGAAGAATTCGAGATCCCAGGTGAAATGGTAACTCGCCATGGCAAGCAAAGCGACCCCGCGGGCAACGTCGATGGCGATGATGCGCTTGGATCGGTCCTGAACGGTCGGCGTAGGGATGCTCATGGTCTCGCAATCTGATTCAGCACTGCAAGACGACTATCATGGTTGCCCCCGACAAAAGAAGGCGGGCCAACCCACTTCGATGTTCAGGGCTTAGGCTGAGGCGTTTCGTGCCGTTCGCGCACCCAGTTGTGGAAGCGATGCAATTTCATATTCCTCGGGCATCAGCACGCCGGCCTTGTGGCGCATCGAGCGCAGGCCTTTCTGGTTGATCTCGCAGATATCAGCGTCTTCCTCCAGCACCTGCCTGCCGAAGGCGACGATGTTGTCGATATCAGCCGTTGGATCGGCGAGCGCTTCGGGCGAAAAAAGCCATTCGGCGGTCAGTTCGGTTTGCTCCGAGCGAGCGGCACCAGCCGCACGGTCCTGACATAGTCGACATGGCCGACGATGAAGGCTGGCTCCTGAGATGCTCCAGCCGACATCCCGGCTATTCGTTGTCAATTGGGGCGACAGCATTGCCGGATTCGGTCGTGATGCCTAATCATGCCGGAAGCGAAGGGATTGTGACATGACCGCACGACAGATGTCGCTAACAGCCGAACTGGTGGCGCGCTGTTGGCGCGAGATCGAGGATGCCGGTCCCAATCCGGACGCGGCGCATCTGGATGACCGCGACTATGACGCAATGCTCGACGAATTCCAGGCTGAACTCCCAGCCTCCGAACCGCTGTGGTTGTTCGGCTATGGCTCACTGATTTGGAAGCCGGAAATCGACCACGTCGAGGAACGTGTCGCCGTAGCGCGCGGCTGGCACAGGTCTTTTTGCATGAACATGACGCGCTGGCGCGGCACCAAGCAGAGCCCGGGGCTGATGATGGCGCTGGACCGTGGCGGACAGTGCAAGGGTGTCGCCTTTCGGCTGAGCGATGGCGATCGCCGCGCGCAGCTCGACAAGCTTTTTCGGCGTGAGGTGACGCTGAAGCCGACGAGCTATCGTCCGCGCCTGCTCTCGCTGGCAAGCGACAGCGGGCCGTTCAAGGCGCTGGCCTTCGTCATCAACCGCAAGGGGACGACCTATGCCGGACCGCTCGGGGAAGACGAGGTGGCCGAAAAGCTCTCCACATCCTGCGGGCACTGGGGATCAGGCGCCGACTACCTATACAACACGGTGAAAAACCTGGAAGAGCGCGGCATTCACGACCGCCATCTGTGGCGGCTGCAACAGCTGGTTGCCGAGCGGATCACTGCCTCGAAGCCTTGAGACCGCGTGGCGCATTCGCGCTGGTAGCTGGCGGAATTTGGTTTGCCGGGCGCGACGATTCTGCCTATAGTCGCAGCCGTCGTCGGTTCCGTTAGGGACCAAGAGGGAATGCGGTGAGGGTGAATTTCTGCCCAATGCCGTGGCTGCCCCCGCAACTGTGTGCGGTAGTCCGCTCCATATGCCACTGAAGAGTTTCTTCGGGAAGGTGGGGAAGGGCGTTGATCCGCGAGCCAGGAGACCTGCCGGCGACAGGAAAACTGACTTCTATGCCCTCGGGTGGAGGGCGAAAGGACAAGACATGAACACCGCTTCCATCTCGCTCGGCGCTTCCGTCTCCTCGCAGTCGCGCTTCGTGCAGCTGGCGCTTGCTGCATTTCTCGGCATTTTCGTCATGGGCTTTGTCGGCTTCTCGCAAATCGATGCGGTCCACAATGCCGCCCACGACTATCGCCATTCGATGGCGTTTCCCTGCCACTGACGAGGGGCTGACATCATGACACTGTTTCGCAACGTCGTGTTCATCGCGGCGATCGCAGGGCTTGTGGCTGGCGTCGTTCTCGCCTGCATGCAGGCCTATGCCACCGTGCCGCTCATTCTGAAAGCGGAAGTCTACGAACAGGCCGGCGGTGGTCACACGCATGACCATGCCGCGGCGCCGGCTGCGAACGCCGGGGATAGCAATGCCATGACCAGCGCGGCGCCAGCGCCGGCCGAAGCTGCCGCCCCGGAAGAGGAGGGCTGGACGCCGGCCGACGGCTTCGAGCGCTTCGCCTTCAATGTCGTTGCCAATGTGGTCACCGGCATCGGCTTTGCGCTGATCCTGGTCGCCGCTTCGGAGTTCGCCGGCGGCATCGGCAATTGGCGTCAGGGCCTGTTCTGGGGCCTTGCCGGCTTTGCCGTATTCACGCTGGCTCCGAACCTTGGCCTGCCGCCCGAATTGCCGGCGATACCGGCGGCCGATCTCACCCAGCGCCAGATCTGGTGGACGGCGACCGTGATGGCGACCGCGGCCGGTCTCGGCCTGTTTGCCTTCCGCAAGTCGTTGCCACTTGCGCTGATTGCCGTAGCGTTGATAGTGGCGCCGCATATCGTCGGCGCGCCGCAGCCCAACAGTTTCGAATCGCCGATCCCGGAAGGCCTGCATCACCAGTTCGTGGTGGCGGTGACGCTGACCAATCTGGTGTTCTGGCTGGTGCTCGGCGCCATCGTCGGCGTGGTGCGTGGCCGCTTGACCGGCACCGCGACCGGCCTGCGCGACAGCTTTGCCTGATCGCGTTGTCGGGACGCTGACCCTGGTCACCGGCGGTGCACGCTCCGGCAAGAGCGCGCATGCCGAAAAATTGGCGACGGCCTGCCCGCCGCCGTGGGCCTATATCGCCACGGCGCAAGCCTATGACGACGAGATGCGCGAGCGTATTGCGCTGCATCGGTCGCGGCGCGGCGAGGGCTGGACGACCATCGACGCGCCGCTCGATCTCATCGGCGCGATCGAGGCGCTGCCTGACGGCCGGCCCGTCCTGATCGACTGCCTGACTTTGTGGCTGACCAACCATATGCTGGCCGAACATGACGTTGAGGCCGAATGCCGAGGGCTGGCGGATGTGCTGTCACGACCGCGCGGGCCGTGGTTCGTGGTTTCCAACGAGGTTGGCCAGGGCATCGTGCCGGACAATGCGTTGGCTCGCCGGTTTCGCGATGCCGCCGGCCGGCTCAACCAGCAAGTCGCAGCAGTGTCCGATACGGTGCTGCTGATGGTGGCGGGGCTGCCGCTCAAGGTGAAGTGACATGGCTGATACTATCGATCCCAATGACGAGGAGCGCCATCGCGCCAAGATGGGCAAGCGCAAAGCGGTGCAGGACGCCGAGGTCGCGGCAAAGACGGTCGAGAAGGGGCTGCTGATCGTCAACACCGGGCCCGGCAAGGGCAAGACCACTGCCGCCTTTGGGCTGGCGCTGAGGATGCTCGGCTACGGCAGGCGCGTCGGCGTCGTCCAGTTCATCAAGGGCAAATGGCACACCGGCGAGAAGGACGCCTTTGCCGCCTTCGGCGACCGGGTCGTCTGGCACACGATGGGCGAGGGTTTCACCTGGGAGACACAGGATCTGAAGCGCGATATCGCCGCCGCCGAGGCGGCCTGGGCCAAGGCGCTCGAGCTGATGGCCGATCCATCGATCAGCCTTCTGGTGCTCGACGAGCTGAACATCGCGCTGCGCTACGATTATCTCGATCTCGACAAGGTGGTGGCGGCGCTGAAAGGGCGCCGCGAAAACCTGCATGTCGTCGTCACCGGCCGCAACGCCAAGCCGGCGCTGGTCGAGGCGGCCGATCTCGTCACCGAGATGGGCGTGACCAAGCACCACTTTTCCGCCGGCGTGAAGGCACAGCAAGGCATAGAATTCTGACCCGCGCTTGAGGCTTCAAGTTGCTTTGTGACGGCAATTATGCTATGGATTTATGCATGGTGCTGATTTGCGCCCGCGACCCGCCGCCGAGGCGGTTTTTTATTTTAGCCGATCTTGGCCGGCCGCGTTGCGGATCTGCATTGAACGTCGTCAGGCGGCGATGACGATGACCGACAGCAAGCCGAACAGCGCGATCAGCAAAAAGTCGGCGACCCGATAGAGTTTCAGCGCCCGCCTGATGTCGGCGCTCTCGGCATCGCGGTGGCCGCCTTCGCCCATGAACGCATCATCGACCATGACGCCGTCATAGGAACGCGGGCCGGCGAGCGCCAGGCCGAGAGCGCCGGCCATCGCCGCCTCCGGCCAGCCGGCATTGGGCGAGCGGTGCTTTGTCGCGTCGCGCCGCACGGTGCGCCAGGCGTTGCCGGCATCGGCGCCTTTGACGAAGAAAGAGGCACCCACGATGAGCAGCGCGGTCAGCCGCGACGCCGGCAGGTTGATCAGATCGTCGAAGCGCGCTGCCGCCCTGCCGAAGGCCTCGTGGCGCGGAGTGCGGTGGCCGATCATCGAATCGGCCGTGTTGGCGGCCTTGTAGGCGAAGCCGCCGGCCAGCCCGCCGACGCCGATCCAGAAGACGGGCGCGACGACGCCGTCGGAAAAATTCTCGGCCAGGCTTTCGATCGCCGCGCGGCAGACGCCGGCTCGGTCGAGCTTTTCCGGATCGCGGCCGACGATCCTTGAGACGGCAGCACGGCCGATGTCGAGTCCACCATTGTCCAGTCCGTCGGCCACCGCCTCGACATGCTCGGCCAGGCTCTTCTGCGACAGCAGCGACGTCGCCAGGATTGCCGTGAGGACCAGTCCGGCGGGAATGCCCGAAAGCATGGTTTCCACCGCGAAGGCGATGGCGGCCGGCACCAGCACGATGATCAGCAGCGCATGAACACCGCGCCGCCGACGCAGGGCGTCGGAATCAGTATCGCGGTTGAGCCTGCGGTCGAGAAAGGATATCAGCCTGCCGAACCAGGTGACGGGATGGCCGATGGCGCCGAACAGCCAGGCCGGGTAACCCACGGCTAGTTCAACAACCAGTGACAGGAAAGCGGTCAGGATCGACATGAAGTCTCTTGATAGAGCGGCGACAGTGGTGGATCACGGCGGAAGCCTTGGCCGGGCGAGGGCGCTTTTTCCGCATGCGCCGCAGCCCTTCGTCGACCTCTCGACCGGTATCAATCCGCACTCCTATCCGTTTTTCAATCTGCCCGCCACCGCCCTGTCCAGATTGCCGGAAGCAGCGCGGGTCCGCGAGTTGGCAGAAGTCGCGGCAAGCGTTTATGACGCGCCATCGGCAGCGAATGTGGTAGCGACGCCGGGCACGCAGATCCTGTTGCCGCGCGTCGCCTCGCTGGCGAGCCCCGGCAAGGCGCTGGTGCTCGGGCCGACCTATGCTGAACATCAGCGGGCAGCGGCAATCGCCGGCCATGCTGTGACGGAGGTCGATGATTTCGAGGTCCTGGCAGGAGCCGATCTCGCCATCATCGTCAACCCCAACAATCCGGACGGGCGCATCATCGAACGCAAGAAGCTGCTCGATCTTGCCGGAAAATTGCGCGCCAAAGGCGGGTTGCTGGTCGTCGATGAGGCGTTCATGGATGTCGGCCCGCGCGCGGAAAGCCTGGCCGGCGATGTCGAGCAAGGCGGCATTGTCGTGCTGCGTTCCTTCGGCAAGTTCTTTGGCCTTGCCGGCCTGCGACTCGGCTTTGCATTAGCCGACGCGCTGACCGTCGAAAGGCTTGAGGCGCAATTCGGGCCGTGGGCGGTTGCCGGTCCGGCGCTCGAATATGGGATCCGCGCGCTTGCCGACAGCGGCTGGCAGGCCGAGATGCGGAGCCGTCTGGCCGAGGATGCCGCGCGGCTCGATGCGCTGTTCGGCTGCTTCGGTGTCCCAGTCGCCAGCGGTACCACGCTGTTTCGCTATATCAGGCTGAGGGACGCCGCCGGACTGTTTTCGGCGCTTGGCGAGCGCGGCATCCTGCTTCGGCATTTTTTCGGCCAGCCGCATGTGCTGCGCGCCGGGCTGCCGGGTGGCGGCGAGGAATGGCAGCGGCTCGAATCGGCTCTTGCCGACTGGGCGCAATAGCGCGACGATTACGGCAAGGAGTACCAAGCAATGATCCATGTCTGTTCGCTGTCAAAGGTCGAGGAAACGGTCGCGAGAACCGGCGCCGAGCGGCTGCTTTCCCTGCTGGCTGCCGGTACCGAGATGACGCGGCCGGCGTCGATCGCCAGGGAAAACCATCTGCATCTGGTCATGCACGACATTGCGGTGGCGCAAGAAGGCATGACCATGCCGGGCGAGGCGCACGTCCGCACCCTGCTCGATTTCGCGCGCCAATGGGATCGGGCACGGCCGCTGGTCGTGCATTGCTATGCCGGCATCAGCCGTTCGACCGCCTCGGCCTACATCATAGCGGCAGCACTGGCGCCGAAGCGCTGCGAGGTCGAATTGGCTGAGATGCTGCGTGCGCTTTCGCCGACGGCGACACCTAACCCGCGGCTGATCGCGGTCGCCGATGCGCTGCTCGATCGCAACGGCCGCATGACCGGCGCGATCCAGGCGATCGGGCGCGGCGCGGACGCCTTTGAAGGCACGCCTTTTGAGTTGAAGATCGACGGCTAGAGAATTGACCTTAATCATTTCCGAACACCGGATTCCACTGTTCGGGATCATGGTCTGATTATGCCAACCAGTCGACCAGCTTCGCCTTGCGCACGTCCTTCACCAGGCTGATGAAACCGTCGGCCTGATGGTTGGCGGTCAGCCTGCCCTTTTCGGCCGTTGCAATGCTGGCGTCGCCGACCACGCCGTTCGGGTTGAGATCGGTGGCGATCCAGGCGAAGGCGTGCGTTCCGGTGTGGCGCAGCAGCGAGAATTCCTTTTCGGCGCGGGCGACGTTGGACACGAAATTGTCGGCCTTTGCCATGTCGACAAGATCCGGCCGGAAATGCAGCATCAGCGAGGTCTCGACATCGCCGCCATGGATTCCTTGGCGATCCTCAATCTCGGTATACATGCCGGCCGGTCGGCCAAAGCGCTGCCAGCTCGTCTTCACCGCCAGCATCTTTGCACGCACGCGCAATTCGCGGGTGATGATGCCCATGATCTCCTCGTTGCCGCCATGCGAGTTGACGACGATCAGTTTCCTTAATCCGGCCCGCGCGATCGACAGGCCAAGCTCGGTCCAGGTTTCGATCAAGGTAGCCGCCGGCAAAGTGAGGGTTCCCGGCGCATGCAGGTGTTCATTCGACTTGCCCACTGCCTGGACGGGCAGGATGCGGATGTCGAGATCGCCGGGCAGGCGGGCGATCACCGTTTCGAGCATGCCGGTCATGATCGAGGTGTCGGTCGAAACCGGCAGATGCGGCCCGTGCTGTTCGATCGCCGCCACCGGCAGAACCGCGATCGTCGCCTCCGGATCGATGGTGGCATATTCGGTGGTCCGGTAGTCGCCCCACCACACGCGTCTTTTTGTTCCGGCCATTTTTGAACCTCGAAGAGACTGAATGCGCGTCTGCGCCTGCCCCTCACCCTTACCCTCTCCCCGTGAAGGGCGGGGAGAGGGGGATCGCCAGCGTTGCGGCCAGCACCTTCTCCCCGTCAGTATACGAGGGAGAAAGTGCCGACAGGTGGATGAGGGGCAGCACCAGCCTTTGTTGTGTAACTTGAGATCACTGGCCTGTCGATTCTCAGCCTTCGGCCAGCGCTCCTTACCCTGCCGCGATGACCTCGATCTCGAGCTTGAATTCCGGTCGCGCGAAACCGGACACGATCATCAGCGTCGAAGCCGGCGCCGGGCTAGTGAACAGCCGGTCGCGAACGTCCATATAGGGCCGCAGGAAGGCGCGGTCGGTGACATAGGTGTTGATGCGGACGATGTCGGAAAGCCCAAGCCCGGCCTCGCCAAGAATCGCCGCGATGTTCTGAAAACAGAGTTCGGCCTGTGCGCCGGCATCCTCCGGGATCTGATCGTCCGGAGTGATGGCGACCTGGCCCGAACACAGCACCAGCCTCTTGCCGGGAGGCACCTCGATGCCATGACTGTAGCGGGCGAAGGGCGGCTTGATCGACTTCGGCGCCAGGAATTTGAACATGAAAATCTCCAATCTGATGTCAGCCTAAAGCCGGATTGGCGGCCCGTTCAAGATGCAGTGCATACTATCAGGGCGATTGTGGACAGGCGTTCAAAAAATAGGCACGATGCCTCCCGAACAGCATGACCGTCCGGCCTTCGTGCACCACCGTTGCGCAGGCGGGCGGCCTCGGTAATGGCATGTGTCTTGCTTCGTGAGTTGATGGTGTCGAGCCCGGTGCGTGGCGCGCCGGAGCCAACAGAGGGTGGTGTGGATGGACGGAAAACTTAAGATTTCGGTGGGCGCGATCATGCTGCTTGCCGCAAGCACGCTAAGCGCGGCAGCGAACGAGAAGGTCACCTTCGGCACCAACTGGCTCGCCCAGGCCGAGCACGGTGGCTATTATCAGGCGGCCGCTGATGGCACCTATGCGGCTTGCGGGCTCGACGTGACGATCATGCAAGGTGGCCCGCAGGTCAGCGGTCGGCCGCTTTTGCTCGCCGGCAAGATCGACTTCTACATGGGCGGCAACATGCTGCAGGCCTTCGACGCCGTTCAGCAGGACATTCCGCTGCGCGTGGTCGCCGCCTCATTCCAGAAAGAGCCGCAGGTGATCATGAGCCATCCGGGTCAGGGCCTCGACAAATGGGAGGATTTGAAGAACGCGGACCAGTACATTATTGGCGACGAAGGTGCACAGAGCTACTTCCAATGGATGATCACGGAGTTCGGGTTCGATCCGGCCAAGCGCGTGCCCTATACGTTCAACCCCGCACCTTTCATCGCCAATCCGAAGTCGATCCAGCAGGGTTACGTGACCTCGGAGCCCTTCGCCGTCGCCAAGGAAGGCGGCTTCCAGCCCAATCTGTTCCTGCTCGCCGACTACGGCTTCGACACCTATGCGACGACGATCGAGACCATGCAGGCCACGATCGACAAGCGGCCGGAGGTGGTTCAGTGCTTCGTCGATGGCTCGGCCAAGGGTTGGTACAATTATCTCTACGGCGACAACGCTGCCGCCAACGCGGCGATCAAGAAGGATAACCCCGACATCAGCGACGAGCAGATCGCGTTTTCGATCGAGCAGATGAAGAAATTCGGCATCGTCGATTCCGGCGACACGGAAAAACTCGGCATCGGCGCGATGACCGACGCGCGCATCGAAAGCTTCTACGACAAGATGGTCAAGGCCAAGGTCGTGCCGGCCAGCGTCGACATCAAGAAGTCCTACACGCTGGCCTTCGTTAACAAGGGCGTCGGGATCGACCTGAAGAAATAGCACCCAGGCATGATGCAGGAGAAAGTGGCGCAAGCGCCGGCAAGCGCATCGGGCAAAGGTCCGATGCTGCTGGCGCTGCGTGGCGTCGGCAAGGTCTTTTCCAATGGCGTGACAGCGCTCAGCGATGTCGACCTGACGATCCGGGATGGCGACTTTCTCAGCCTTCTCGGCCCGTCCGGCTGCGGCAAGTCGACGGCCTTGCGCCTCATTGCGGGTCTTGCGGCGCCGACCTCCGGCGTGCTCGACTGGCGCGGCAGCAGCTCTGTCGACCGCTCGAATATCGGCTTCGTCTTCCAGGAGCCGACGCTGCTGCCCTGGGCCGATGTCTTCGACAATGTCTGGCTGCCGCTGCGGCTGAAGGGCGTTTCGCGGGCCAAGGCTGCGCCTGTCGTGATGGAGATGCTGGCGCGGGTCCACCTGACCGGCTTCGAGAATGCCGTCCCGCGCGAGCTGTCCGGCGGCATGAAGATGCGCGTTTCGATCGCCCGCGCCATGGTGACCAAGCCGCGCGTGCTTTTGATGGACGAGCCGTTCGCAGCGCTCGACGAGATCACCCGCTTCAAGCTCAACAACGATCTTCTGGAGCTATGGCAGGATGAGCGTTTTACCGTTGTCTTCGTGACCCACAGCGTCTTCGAAAGCGTTTTCCTCTCCAACCGCGTCGTGGTCATGGCGGCGCGGCCGGGCCGGGTGTTCAAAGAACTCGTCATCGATGCGCCCTATCCGCGCAATGAAGCCTTCCGTACTTCGCCCGACTATGCCGCGCTTTGCCGTCAGGCGTCCGATGTGCTGATCGGCGCCATCAACTCAACTGCCGGACCGCACCATGACGGCCATTGAAGAACACGTGCTGAGGCTCGATCCCGAGGAGGCGCGTCGCGTGCGCCAGGAGCGGCTCGAGCGCATCGGCCGATGGGTGCTGCCGCTGGCGATCATGATCCTGGCCATCTGGCTGTGGGACCGCATCTGCGTCTGGAACGCCATCCCGAAATATATCCTGCCCCGCCCCGGTGTGGTGCTGCAAACGTTATTCGACGATGCCGGGCTGCTGTTCTCCTCGCTGCTGGTGACGCTCAGGATCACCTTCCTCAGCCTGCTTCTGGCCGTCGTCGGCGGTGTCGGGCTGGCGGTGCTGTTCGCGCAATCGAAGTGGGTGGAGATGTCGTTCTTCCCGTTTGCCATCGTCCTGCAGGTGACGCCGATCGTCGCGATCTTTCCATTGATCAATATCTACGTCGACGACCAGACGACGAAGCTTCTGCTTTGTGCCTGGATCGTCGCCTTCTTTCCGATCCTGTCCAACACGACGCTTGGCCTCAATTCCGTCGACCGCAATCTGCGCGACATGTTCAGGCTTAACGGCGCGACCCGCTGGCAGCAATTGCGCTATCTCAGGCTGCCGGCAGCGATGCCGTATTTTCTCGGCGGGCTGAAGATCGCCGGCGGCCTGTCGCTGATCGGCGCGGTGGTGGCCGAGTTCGTTGCCGGGGCCCAGGGGCAGTCGTCGGGGCTTGCCTCGCGAATCATCGAGGCCGGTTACCGGCTCAACGCACCGCGGCTGTTCGCGGCGCTGATCCTGATCTCGTTTACCGGCATTCTGATCTTCCTGGTGCTGTCGCTGATCTCGCATTTGATCCTGCGCCGCTGGCACGAAAGCGCGCTGAAGCAGGAGCGATAGGGTGCCGGAAGCCAGCAACATTTTCCCGGACGGTTCTTATGTCCTCTCAAACGCGCGGCTCCACGCATCTCTGACGCCGGGCTTGGTCGCTGCCTTTGACGCCGATGGGTTTGCGCTCGCCGATATCGCCGTCGCAAACGGCGTGATTTCCAGCATTGCAGCACATCGCCAACCCAATTCGCCGGCAGGCGCCGTCGACGTCGGCGGACGCATCGTCGTGCCGTGCTTCGTCGATTGCCACACGCATATCGACAAAGGCCACATCTGGCCTCGAAAACCCAATCCGGACGGCACGTTCATGGGCGCGTTGAACGCCACCGGCGCCGATCGCGCTGCCCGCTGGAGCGCCGAGGACGTCGCCCGCCGCATGGATTTTTCGCTGCGCTCAGCCTATGCGCACGGCACCAGGGCTATGCGCACCCATCTCGACAGCGTCGCGCCGCAGGAAGAGATCTCCTGGCCGGTGTTCGAGACGATACGGGAGAAATGGCGTGGCCGCATCGAGCTGCAGGCGGCCTGCCTTCTTGGCATCGAAGGCGTGCGCGACAGGAAGTGGTTCGAGAGACTGGCCAAACGCGTCGCCGCGGCCAACGGCGTGCTCGGCGTCGTCACCTATATGCTGCCGGACCTGGAAGAGCTTCTCGACCAGGTGTTCGCGCAGGCGATCAAGCAGGGCCTCGACCTCGATTTCCACGCCGACGAGACTGACGATATTTCGGCGATCTCGCTGAAGAAGATCGCCGAGGCGGCCTTATGGAACGGTTTTGAGGGAAACATCCTCGTCGGCCACTGCTGCTCGCTGGCACGCCAGCCCGATCTCGATGTGCTCGACACGCTGGATAAGGTGGCGAAGGCGAGGCTTGCCGTGGTGTCGCTGCCGATGTGCAATCTTTATCTGCAGGACCGGCGCGGCGACAAGACCACGCCGCGCTGGCGCGGCGTGACGCTGCTGCACGAGATGAAAGCGCGCGGCATTCCTGTCGCCGTCGCCTCCGACAATACCCGAGATCCGTTTTACGCCTATGGCGATCTCGACATGCTGGAGGTCTACCGCATGGCGACGAGGATCCTGCATTTCGATCACCCGGTCGGCGACTGGCCGCAAGCGGTGACGTCGACGCCGGCCAAGGTGATGCGGCTCGACGGTTTCGGCACCCTTGCCGCCGGCGGCGCCGCCGACTTCGTCGTCTTCAAGGGGCGGAGCTGGACGGAATTGCTGTCGCGGCCCGAATCGGATCGCATCGTGGTGCGCGACGGCCGCGCCATCGAGCGTCAATTGCCCGATTATGCCGAACTCGATGATCTGATGGTGGGATGATGGACCTGGCTGCGCTCAAACGCGATCTCGACGGTCTGAAGATCGACGACCATCCGGCGATCGTCCAGCAAAAGAGCCGTGACTTCTACTGGTACAGCCCGGTGCTGAAGCAACAACTCGACCATGTGACCGGCGATCTGATCGTGACGCCGAAGACGGAAGACGAGGTGATCCGAGTGCTTGCCGCCTGTCACCGGAATGGCGTGCCGGTGACGCCGCGCGGCAGCGGCACCGGCAATTACGGGCAGGCGATGCCTTTGTCCGGCGGCGTCGTGCTCAATCTCGCCGAAATGAATGCAGTCAAGACGATCGCGCTCGGCCGCGTCGTGACCGGACCCGGTGCCGTCCTCGCCGACATCGACAGGGCGACGCGCGCGCATTCCGGCCAGGAGCTGCGAATGTCGCCATCGACCTATAACACCGCGTCGATCGGTGGTTTCGTCGCCGGCGGATCGGGCGGCGTCGGCTCGATCCGCTGGGGTGGGCTGCGCGATCTCGGCAATGTCATCTGGCTCAGGACCGTTACGATGGAGGCGGAGCCTCGCATCATGGATCTTACCGGCGAGGAGGTACTGAAGGTGATGCATGCCTACGGCACCAACGGCATCATCACCGAGGTCGAGATGCCGCTGACCGCATCTTACGACTGGATCGACGTCATCGTCGGCTTCGACGATTTCATGGATGCGGCCGGCTTCGGCAACGATCTCGCCATTCAGGACGGCATTCTAGCGAAGCTGATCACGCCGATCGCCGCGCCCATCCCTTACGATTATTTCAAGCGGCACCAGCGGTTTTTCAGGCGGGAGCAAAGCATCGTCGTCTGCATGATCGCGCCGCATGCCATGGACGCCTTTGTCGCTCTTACTGCGCGCAGCAAGGGCGAGATTGTCTTCCGCGCCGACAAGGAGGCCGATCTCAAGGGCTTGCCGCCGGCCTATGAGCTGACCTGGAACCACACGACGCTGCGCGCCATCAGGGTCGACCCGACGATTACCTATCTGCAGACCCGCTATCCCTCGCCGGATCACCTCGCTTACGTCAAGGCGATGATCGACCGCTTCGGCGACGAAGTGCCGACACATCTCGAATTCATCCGCTTCGACGGCGCGATCGGCGTGGCCGGACTGCCGCTGGTCCGCTTCACGACGGCCGAGCGGCTCGACGAGATTATCCGCATCCACGAAGACAATGGCTGCTGGGTCTTCAACCCGCACCGCTACACGCTGGAAGAGGGCGGCATGAAGCAGACGGACGAGGTGCAACTCGCCTTCAAGCGCGAGACCGATCCGCAAGGGCTGCTCAATCCCGGCAAGATGATCGCCTGGGAAAACCCGGACTACGATTATCGCTCGGGCAAGTCGTTCCTGTTCAAGGGGTTGCAGAAGGCGGGGTGATGAACATCCTCGTTCTCTACGCCCATCCGGTCGAGACCAGCTTCAATGCCGGTTTGCACAAGGTGATCGTCGAGCGGCTGACGGCAGCGGGCCACGCCGTCGACGACTGCGATCTCTATGCCGAGAATTTCGATCCCCGGCTGACGCGGGCCGAGCGGCTCGGTTATCACGACGATCGCGGCGCCGGTGATCCGGCAGCGCCCTATGTCGAGCGCCTGCTGCGGGCCGAGGCGCTGGTGCTGTCGTTTCCGGTGTGGAACTTCGGCTATCCGGCTATCCTGAAAGGCTTTTTCGACCGCGTCTTCCTGCCCGGCGTCTCGTTCAGGCTGGTCAATGGCAAGGTGCAGCCGTCGCTGCACAACATTCGAAAGGTGGCGGCGGTCGCCACCTATGGCGGCAGCCGGTTTCGTGCCATGCTGATGGGCGATCCGCCGCGCAGGCTGGTCAAGCGTGCGTTGCGCGTCACCATCAAACCCGGTGCCTCCGTATCCTATCTCGCGCTTTATTCGATGAACCTGTCGACCGATGAAACGCGGAAGAGATTCATGGCGAAAGTCGCCGCCAGCATGGATGCATTCTGATGCGGGTTCTGGTGGTTTACTGCCATCCGGTCCCGGAAAGCTTTTGCGCCTCGATCCGGGATAGTGCCATCGAGGTGCTGAAGGCGAGGGGCTGGGAGGTGCGGCTGCTCGACCTCTATGCGGAGAATTTCGATCCGGTCATGGGCTGCGGCGAGCGACGCTCCTACAATGAACACGCCCCACAGGATCCGGCGCTCAAGCCGCACATCGAAAATCTCAACTGGGCCCAGGCAATCCTCTTTATCTATCCGACATGGTGGTATGGGCTGCCGGCAATGCTGAAGGGCTGGCTCGACAGGGTCTGGGCGACCGACGTCGCGTTCCGGATGCCGGCGGGCAAAGGACGGATCCAGTCGCTGATGAGGCATGTGACGAAGATCGGGGTGATCACGACCTGCGGCGCACCGACCTGGTGGAGCGTCGTCGTCGGCCAGCCGGGACGCAAGACAATCCTGCGCGGCATGCGGGCACTCTGCGCCACCCGCTGCAGGACATTCTTTCTGGCGCACTACCTGATGGACGCATCGACACCGAAGACGAGGGCGGCGTTCCTGGAGAAAGTGCGAACGAAGCTGGAGCGCTTCTGAGCTACATCCGCACCCGTTCCGATTTCGGATCATACATCGGCTTCAGCGATGCCTCGGCGGCAAAGCGTTCGCCGGCGATTTCGATCGCGTAGGACGACGACAGCACGTCCGCCTCGCTCTCGCCCTTGCAAGGCACGTAGCCGAGGCCGATGGCGCCGCCGAGATGATGGCCGTAATTGCCCGAGGTGATCGGGCCGACGATCTTGCCGTCGCGCAGGATCGCCTCATTGTGAAAGAGCAAGGGTTGCGTTTCTTTCAGGCGGAACTGCAGCAGCCGCCGGTCCAATCCGGTTTCTTTTTTTCTCAGCACGGCATCGCGGCCAAGGAAATCGCCCTTGGCAGTCTTCACTGCGAAGCCAAGGCCTGCCTCCAGAACATTGTCCTCCTCAGTGATGTCGTGGCCGAAGTGCCGGAAGGCCTTTTCGATGCGGCAGGAATCCAGCGTGTGCAGGCCGCAGAGTTTTAGGCTGACATCGGCGCCGGCCTCCTCGATCGCCTCGAACACGTGGGCGGCCTGGTCGGTCGAGACATAAAGCTCCCAGCCCAGTTCGCCGACATAGGTTACACGGTGGGCGCGGGCCAGCCCCATGCCGATTTCAATCTCCTGAAACGTTCCGAACGGATTGCTTTCGTTGGAGAAATCGTTCGGGCTCAGCTTTTGAATCAGCTTCCTCGAATCCGGGCCCATCAGGCAGAGCACGGCTTCGGCAGCGGTGACATCGGTGATGACGACGAATTCATGGGACAGGTGTTTTTTTAGCCACGCGAGATCGCGCTGCAGCGTCGCGCCAGGCACGACAAGGAAGTAGGCCGTTTCAGATAGCCGTGAGACGGTGAGATCGCTCTCGATACCGCCGCGCTGGTTGAGCATCTGGGTATAGACGATCTTGCCCGGCGCCACGTCCATGTCGTTGGCGCAGAGTTTCTGTAGGAGGGCGCAGGCATCGCGGCCCTCGACACGGATCTTGCCGAACGAGGTCATGTCGAACAGGCCGACGCCGTTTCGGACGGCCAGATGTTCCTCGCGCTGGTTGTCGAACCAGTTCTGCCGCTTCCATGAATAGCGGTATTCGCGCTCCTGGCCGGGCCTGGCAAACCAGTTGGCGCGCTCCCAGCCGGCAACCTCGCCGAACACCGCACCGCGCGCCTTCAGATGTTCGTGCAGCGGCGAGCGTCTCAGGTTCCGCGAGGTCGCCATCTGGCGGTACGGAAAATGGTCGGCATAGAGCAGGCCGAGCGTCTCGGAGACGCGCTCCTTCAGGTACCGGCGGTTCTTCTGGAACGGCTGGGCGCGGCGGATGTCGACCTCCCACAGATCGAAGGGTGCCTCGCCGTCATTGATCCATTGCGCCAGGGCCATACCGGCGCCGCCGGAGGAAACGATGCCTATCGAATTGTAGCCGGTCGCCATCCAATAGCCGGAAAGCTCCGGCGCCTCGCCGAGATAGTAGCGATCATCAGGCGTAAAACTCTCGGGACCGTTGAAGAAAGTGTGGATGCCGGCGCTGGCCAGCATCGGCATCCGGTTGACGCCCATTTCAAGGATTGGCTCGAAATGCTCGAAATCCTCCGGCAACTGGTCGAAGCAGAAATCTTCGCGGATGCCGTCCATGCCCCATGGCTTGGCCACCGGCTCGAAGGCGCCGAGCATCATCTTGCCGGCGTCTTCCTTGTAGTAGGCGCATTCGTCCGGCACGCGCAGCACCGGCAGGCGGGTCAGGCCGGGGATCGGTTCGGTGACGAGGTAAAAGTGCTCGCAGGCATGCAGCGGGATGGTGACGCCGTTCTGGCGCCCGAGCTCGCGCGCCCACATGCCCGCGCAATTGACGACGACATCGGCTTCGATCATGCCTTGCTCGTCGCCTTGCGCCCAGGAGACGCCGGTAACGCGGCTATCCCTGGTATGGACCTTGGTTACCTTCACGTTCTCGACGATCGTCGCACCGCGCTGGCGCGCACCCTTGGCCAGCGCCATAGCGATATTGGCCGGGTCGCACTGGCCGTCGAGCGGCAGATGCACGGCGCCGACCACATCGGAAATGTTGAGATGCGGGTACATCTCCTTGACTTCATCAGGCGAAATCTCGCGCACGTCGATATCGAACGCGCGGGCGAGAGACGCCTGCCTATAAATCTCGTGCTTGCGCTCCTCGGTCAGCGCCACGGTGATCGAACCGACCTGCCGCATGCCGGTGCCGACGTCGGTCTCAGCTTCGAGCTTGACGTAGAGGTCGGCCGAATATTTCGCCAGTCGCGTCATGTTCTGCGAGCCGCGCAACTGACCGATCAGGCCAGCGGCGTGCCATGTCGTTCCAGAAGTCAGCTGCTTACGTTCGAGGAGAACGATGTCGGTCCAGCCAAGCTTGGCCAGATGATAGGCGACCGAGCAGCCGGAAACACCGCCGCCGATGATGACGGCACGGGCTTTGGTGGGAACACTCTTTGTCATGCGGCCTCGCGGCGATAGTTGGAAGCGAAGCGGCGCAGGCGAAGGGCTGCTTCCAAAAGTATCGCCTCGGGCTGGCAGAGGCTGACGCGGATGTGGCCGGCGGCGGCCTCGCCGAAACTCGAGCCCGGCATGACGCCGACTTTTTCCTTGTCGAGGAAAGCCCAGGCGAATTTCTCGTCGTCCGGCTCGATGGCCGAGATGTCGAGCATGACATACATGCCGCCTTCGGAGCCGCGCACGGTGATGTTGTTCATGCCGTGCATGGCGTCGAGGACGACGCTGCGCCTTGCGGCATAGCGTTCGGCGATCTCCTTGACGCCGTAGCCGCTTTCCAGCGCCTCGGCGCAAGCGAGGCTGATGAAGGCCGGCAGGCCGTAGGTCGTCACCAGATTGAGGTTGGTCAGTAGCGAGATCATCTCTTCGGGCCCGGTCAGCCAGCCCATGCGCCAGCCGGTCATGCCGTGGCTCTTCGACATGGAATTGATGACCAGCGTGCGTTCCGCCATGCCGGGCAGCGAGCGCGGCGAGATGTGCTCGCCGCCGCCCAGCGTCCAATAGACCTCATCCGACAGCAGCCAGAGGTCATGTTCCCGGCAGATCTGCGCCAGGTCTTCCAGCCGCTGGCGCGAGTAGACAGCACCCGTCGGGTTGTTGGGCGTATTGATGAGGATGGCGCGCGTGTTCGGCCGGAGCGCGGCACGAATGTCGGCGGCTCGCGGCTGGAAACCATCCTCGGCGGGTGTCTCGACCACGGTGAAATCGGCGCCCGCTGCACTGAACGTGTTGGGGTAGGTTGCGTAATAGGGCGCCACCACGATGGCATGGTCGCCCTGGTCGAGAACGGCTTGTACCGCCGCGTAAAGCGCTGCCTGTCCGCCTGGCGTGGCGATGACCTGGCCGGGGTTGGTCGCAACGCCGGTGCACGCGGTCGATGCCGCCGCCATTGCCTTGCGCAGGCGCGGAATGCCGGGAAGCGGGGTGTAGTGGTGGTTGCTGGCGCGAACCGCGGTCACGCAGGCTTCGATCGTCTGCGCCGGCGTATCGAAATCGTGGTCGCCAACCGACAGCATGATGATGTCCTCGCCGGCCTCCTTGCGTGTCCAGGCAGCGAAATGAACCTCCCAGCCATCCTTTCCGGAAGGCACGATGCCGGAAATGCGCAATGATGGTCTGGGCATTATGCTACTCCCGAAAGTTCGTAGCCGGCCTGTTCGAGCCGGTCGCGCAGGACGGCGATGTGGGGCGGTCCGACTTCACAGCAGCCGCCGACGATGCCGGCGCCGGCCTCGACCCAGCCGACCGCCTGGCCTGCATAGGCGTCCGGATCAAGGTCGTGGCGGGCGTGCAGCACTTCCACGGTGCCGCCATGCTTGAGCGCCTCAATCGAGGTGAAGCCGTTGGCATAGGCGCCGACCGGGCCGCCGAGGCAGATCAGTTCGGGCAACGCTGCAGCAATCGCTTCGGGCCTGCAGCAATTGACCAGTCTAGCTGCGACCGGCAGCCCGTCGAGAGCGCTCGACGCAGCCGCAATGGCTTCGCCGCTGCGCAGTCGTGGTGCGCCGTGATCGGCAAGTGTCCAAGACACCCACACCGGTTTGCCGCTCTCCGACGCCGCGGTGACAGCCGCGCGCGCCTCCTCGGCCGACGCCATGGTCTCGCACAGGAACAGATCGACGCCGTCAGCCTGCTCGGCAACGACCCGGCGGTAGATGTCGAGCGTATCCTGGAAGGATATCGTCAGTGCCGGCGCGTAGCTGCCGAACAGGGGCGACAGGCAGCCGGCGATTGCCGCGTCGCCGGCCTGGTCGCGAGCTTGCCTTGCCAGTTCCATGCCGCGCTTCTGCAGCGGCTTGAACAGCTCTTCCGCGCCCTCCCGCGCCAGCCGTTCGGGCGTTGCCGAATAGGTGTTGATGGTGATGACACGGGCGCCGGCCCGGATGAACTCCGCATGCAGGTCGCGCACCAGGTCCGGTTCGTCGATCAGCACCCTGGCCGACCATAGCGGGGTGGGATCGGACTTGCTGCGGCGTACCAGTTCCTGACCCATGCCGCCGTCAGTGAGGATAACTGTCTTCACGCGCGCAACCTCTCGTTCTTTGGATCCCACAGCGGTTCGTCCTTCTGCACGATCGCTTTGAAGCGCTCGCCGAAGATCTCGACCTCGACCGTGGTTCCCGGCTCAGTGAGATCAGCGCGCAGCATGCCGAGCGCGATCGATTTGTCGATGCGATGACCCCAGCCGCCGGACGTCGTCTCGCCGACTATCCTGCCGTCATGCCACAGCGTCGACATGGTGGGCGCATCGCAGTCGCCGGGGTTTTCGATGATCAGCGTGACAAAGCGTTTCTTGACGCCCTGCTGCTTCTCGTTCTGAAGCGCTGCCTTGCCGCGGAAGTCGGGCTTGTCCCATCTGACGAAACGCTCCAACCCACCCTGCAGGATCGAATAGTCGGTCGACAGGTCGCCTTTCCAGGCGCGATAGCCTTTTTCGAGCCGCAGCGAATCCAGCGCGTACATGCCGAACGGCTTCAGGCCGTGCTTCCGGCCGGCCGCCCAGACAGCGTCGAAGACGGCGGCGGTGTCGTCGACCTTGGTGTGGATCTCCCAGCCGAGTTCGCCGGCGAAGGAAACGCGCACCAGCCTTGCCCAACGGCCGGCGACCGTCGTCTCCTGGTGCGTCAGCCAGGGCAGAGCAAGGTCGGCGGCGCAGACATCGGCGAGGATATTTCGCGAATTGGGCCCGGCGAGGATCTGCGTGGAGTATTCCTCGGTCCGATCGACCAGCCTGAGTGAAGCGTCCTTCGGCATGCGCCATTTCAGCCACTCGAAATCGTGCCACTGCGCCACGGCGGCGGTGATCAGCGTCATCAAATTCTCGTCGTGGCGCACCACCGACATTTCGGTGACGATGCGGCCCTTGTCGTCGGCAAAATAGACGAGGCCGATGCGGCCGGGTTTCGGCACCAGCCCCGTAACCTGCTGGCTCAGCCATTCCGCAGCGCCAGGGCCGTCGAGGTTGAAGCGGGAAAAGCCGGGCAGGTCCAAAATGCCGGCGGCGTCGCGCACGGCGAGGCATTCTTCGCGGACGCGATGCTGCCACGGCCCGTCACGGCGGAAGGTCAGCGTTGCGGCTTCCGAAACCTCGTCGCCGGCTTGCGCGTACCAGGTGGCGCGCTCCCAGCCATTATAGGCGTCGAAGCAGGCGCCGAGCGCCTTAATGCGATCATGGATCGGCGACAGTTTGCGGTCGCGCCCAGCCGGCCAGGCATGGCGCGGAAACTGAATGGCGTATTCGTTGCCGTAGATTTCCATGCCCTTGGCGACGCAGTAATCCGGGGCCGAGGCAAAGCTGGTGAAGCGGCGCGGATCGCAGGACCACTTGTCCCACTCGGTCTGGCCCTCAGTCACCCATTCGGCCAGCACCTTGCCGGCGCCACCACCTTGGGCGATGCCGAATGTGAAGACGCAGGCCTCGAAGGCGTTGGGCACGCCGGGCATCGGGCCGATCAGCGGGTTGCCGTCCGGCGCGTAGGGGATCGGGCCGTTGATGACCTTGGACAGTCCGGCGGTGCCGAGAATCGGCACGCGGGCAACGGCATCGGCCAGATAGTCCTCCAGCCGGTCGAGATCGTCGGGGAACAGCTGGAAGGAAAAATCGTCGGGTATCGGGTCGTTGTGGCCGACCCAATGCGCACGGCAATTGCGCTCATAGGGGCCAAGATTCATGCCGTTCTTTTCCTGGCGCAGATAGTAGGAGGTGTCGACGTCGCGCAGCAGCGGCAGTTTCTTGCCTTGCTCCTTCGACCACGCGGCAAGTTCGGGGATTTCCTCGAACAGGATATATTGATGGCTCATCACCATCATCGGCACGTCGCGCCCGAACATCCTGCCGACTTCAGCCGCGCGGTAGCCGGCGGCATTGACGACGATCTCGCAGCGGATCTCGCCCTGCGCCGTCTCGACCACCCACTCATCCTTCTCGCGGCGCACGCCGGTGACCGGGCAGAAGCGAATGATCTTCGCACCCATGTCGCGGGCGCCCTTGGCCAGCGCCTGGGTCAGCTGCGCCGGGTCGATGTCGCCGTCGCTCGGATCGTAGAGCGCGCCCTTCAGCTCATGCGTTTCGATGAACGGATAGCGGCGCTTGATCTCGTCGAGCCCGACCACGTCTATGTCCATGCCCTGATAGCGGCCCATGCCCTTGGCGCGCTGGAACTCCTGCATGCGCTCGGCTGTATGGGCCAGCCTGAGCGAGCCGGTGACGTGGTAGTTCATGGGATAGCCGACCGCGTCGGCCAGCCCGCGATAGAGCTCCGTCGAATAGCGCTGCATGTTCATCAGCGACCATGACGAGGAGAAGGTCGGCACGTTGCCGGCCGCATGCCAGGTCGAGCCGGAGGTGAGCTCATTCTTTTCCAGGAGCACGCAGTCGGCCCAGCCCGCCTTGGCGAGATGGTAGAGCGAGGAGGCGCCGACGACACCGCCTCCGATGATCACCACACGTGCCGTGGTCGGCAAACCGGCCATGTTTTTCTCCAAACCTAAAGCGCGTTGCGCTTAGTTTTTTGTTCGAAGCATGTCGTCATCCCAAAACCGCTGCACACTTTTGGGCGACATGCATTCAATAAACAGGTGGCGAAACCACCCAGATGACTACCGCTGGCTCCGCCCCAGGGTTGCGCCAGCGGAACGGCTTGCCGTCGAAGCGAAAGGAGTCACCCTCACCAAGCCGGTGCCAGACGCCTGATATCTCGATGTCGAAGCTGCCGGAAGCAACATACCCGGCTTCCTCCGTCGGCCGGCGCGCTTCGGTCTTCAGTTCAGCACCCGGCGCGAAGACCGAACGCAGCATCTCGAAGCTACCGCCGAGATCGGGCGACAGAAGCTCCTCCACCAGGCCGGAATCGCTTGTACCAAGCGTGCGGCGGCTGCCGGCGCGCACGACCACGCCGCGCTCGTTCTCGACGGGAACATCGTGGCTGAAGAACAGGCTGACCGGCACGCCGAACAATTCCGCGAAGGCCCTGAGATCGCTAAGCGATGGTATCGACAGGCCGCGCTCGACCTGACTGACCCAGCCGACCGAGCGGCCGAGCTTCAGGCCGATCTCGGCAAGCGTCAGTCCGCGCGCCCTGCGCAGCGCCCTGATATCGCCGGCCAGCAGCCGTTCGCCGTTTTCCTGCTCCGATCTGACAGCGGTTGAGGGCAAAGCCGTTTCTCTTGATGAAATTTATCTTGCTGAAAAAATCCCTTCGGTGAAAAAATCGGGGCAAATTTCATGAGAGGTCAATTTCGTGAAAAAATCAAGAGAATTTTCATGAGGCCACAAGATTTGCTTGCGCCATTTTGGCGGTTCAGGCAAAGGCTCGGCCACGAACGGCGAGTGAGGGCGCCCGATCGAGGCTTACGATAGAGCGCCACGCGTCAAATTGGACCCGCAATGGTGCTCTTTCATTTTCTGGACGGCGCATGATCCGTTCCGGAATCGATTCCGGTTTCCGGGTCACGCGCAAAGGGACGCCCATGCTGGAAAACAGGACTAAGATTACAGATGATGCCGCGATCGTCGACGAGGCGATCACGTCGCGCCGCTCGGTGCGGGCCTTTCTGCCCGACATGGTCGACGACGACACGATCCGCGCCATTCTCGCCGTTGCCGCTCGCGCCCCTTCGGGCACCAACATGCAGCCCTGGCGGGTCTACGTGACCAAGGGCGAGGTCAAGCAGCGGATCACCGACGCCATTCTCAATTCCGGCATCCGGGCCGAAAAGGCCGAGTGGGACGAGTATCGCTACTATCCCGACCAGTTCTTCGAACCCTATCTCACCCGGCGACGGGCGAACGGCTTCGGCCTTTACAGCGTGCTCGGCATCGGCCGTCGCGAGGTGGACAGGATGCGCGCGCAGCACGACCGCAATTTCGTCTTCTTCGACGCGCCGGTCGGCATGATCTTCACCGTCGATCGGCGGCTGAACAAGGGGTCGTGGATCGATTACGGCATGTTCCTGCAGAACATCATGGTGGCGGCACGGGGCAGGGGCCTGCACACCTGCCCGCAGGCGGCCTTTGCACCCTATCACAAGCAGATCAGGCCGGTGCTCAACATTCCAGACGAGGAGATCGTCGTCTGCGGCATGGCGCTCGGCCACGAGGATACATCCAAGCCCGAAAACGAGTTCCGCACCGACCGCGCGCCGCTGGAAGAATGGGTGACGTTCGCCCCATGAGGTGGCGCCAAGTGAGGTGACGATACGCCGTATCGGCCTACTGTACCTCGTAACCCACTTCCTCGCTGGCGTGACAGAGCGCCTTCCAGAACGAGCGCGCAAACGAGCGGAATACATAGACGTCGAATTGGTCGGCGCCGGTGCGCTGGATCTGGGCGAAGACGTCATGATGCATGGTCGAGCGGCCGGCACCGACCGGGAAGGCCGGCAGCGCGAAGTCGATGGCGAAGAATTTTGCCAGCACCCATTCGGCCTTCGGTCCGGCGATGCGGATCGCGGTGCGGCCATGCGACAGGTCGGTCACCGTGCCGATCGCCGGGGTGACGACATTGGCAAAGGCCGATGACAGGCCTTCGGCCTCATCGACCACAGTGAATTTCCCCGGCGCAAAGCCGAACACCGATCTCACGCCGTCGGTGCTGCCGGCGCCGGCGCCATCGGGCAGAGCAAGGCCGGTCACGGTGCGAATACCGGCGATCAACTCCTTCTCCTGGCCCGGCCAAGCAGCGAGCTGCAGGATCGACCCTGGCCTGGTTTCGGAGAGGATGACATCGATGCCGTGTTCGAAATCGCCGTGCGAGCCGGTGCGCAGTTCCGGCTCAAGCGGTGCCGGCTCAAGCGGTGATTGGCGCTCAACCATGCATGCGGCTCCCGTCCGGATCAAAGAAGTGGTTGGAGACGATCTCGACCGGGCCGAACCGGTTGCGCAGGGGATCGGAGATATTGGCGCGCGTGCCGCGCCGTGCCTTGCCGTCCTTGACCAAAGCGAGCGCGATGTACTTGCCGAGCGCCGGCGAATAGCAGCAAGCAGTGATGTGGCCGATGGAATCGTGCGGATTGGCTTCGTCAAGCGCCTCGACGATGTGCGCGCCGCCGTTGAGCGGCTGGTTGTCCAGCGAAATCAGCCCGACGAGTTCCAGACGGCCGGGTGCGATCAGGCCCTCGCGATCCATCATAGCCGAGCCGATGAAGGGCTTCTTCTTGGACAGCATCCAGTCGAGATGCAGGTCGCGCGCCGTGGTGCGGCCGTCGATCTCGGCGCCGGTGACGTGGCCTTTCTCGATGCGCATCGTGCCCAGCGCCTCAAGCCCGTAAGTCACCAGTCCGAACGGCTTGCCGGCTTCGATCAACGCTTCCCAGACATGGGTGCCGTAGCCTGCGCCGGAGTAAACTTCGAAGGCCATTTCGCCGGAGAAGGAAAGCCGGCAGATCATCACCGGCACGCCTGATATCTTGCCATGCACGATGCCCATGAAGGGCAGTGCGGCGTTGTCGACGGCAGTGCCGGTGACGCAAGCGGCAAGAATGGCTCGCGCCTTTGGCCCGCCGATCGCCGCACCCGCCCATTGGTCGGTCACCGAGGTGACGTGGACCTTCAGCTCCGGCCAGATGACGTCGAGGAAATATTCCAGGTGCTGCATCACCTTGCCGGCATTGGCCGTGGTGGTGGTCATCAAGAAGTCCTGTTCGCCGAGCCGCCATGTCGTGCCGTCGTCGAAGGCGAGGCCGTCCTCGCGCAGCATCAGCCCGTAGCGGGCCTTGCCGACGGCCAGCGTCGAGAACATGTTGGTGTAGACCCGGTCGAGGAATTCCGCCGCGTCCGGACCCTGCACGGCGATCTTGCCCAGCGTCGAGACGTCGACGATGCCGGCGCTCTCGCGCGTCGCCCTGGCTTCGCGCACATAGGCCTGCTCGATCGTCTCGCCGGGATGGCCATAGATCATCGGGCGATACCAGAGGCCGGCTGAATACATGGTCGCGCCGTTGGCGACGTGCCAGTCATGCATCGGCGTCAGCCGTTCGGGCCTCAGGTCGCCGAACCGTTCGGCGGCCAGCGAGCCGATCGACACGGCCGAAAAGGGCGGACGAAAACGGGTCGTACCGACCTCAGGAATCGGCTTGCCCAACGCTTCGGCCATGATGGCGAGACCGGGTACGTTGGAGCTCTTGCCCTGGTCGGTCGCCATGCCGAGCGTGGTGTAACGCTTCAGATGCTCGACCGAGATGAAGCCTTCGCGATGCGCAAGCCGCACATCCTCGGCGGTCACATCGTGCTGGAAATCGACGAAGCTTTTTCCGTCGGCCCTAATCTCGAACACCGGCGCCGGATCGGGGCCGCCGGGTGCGGCTTCGACGACCGGCAAGGCCATTGGCGTGCCCGTTCCACCCGCCGCGGAAAGGCCGGCGGCGCGGCCTTCGGCGATTGCCTCGGCGGTGGAAAAACTGCCGGTGAAGGCGCCGGCGCCAATCCATCGCTGCGTCGCGTTCGGTGGTAGGAAGGCTTGTCTGGCGGCATTCCATTCCGCCTTGGCGCCGGCCTGGCTGGCCAGATGGATGGTCGGCGACCAGCCTCCCGACATCAGCAGGCAGTCGGCTTGAATGCTGCGCGGATCGCCGGCAAGCGCGCCGTTGACCATGTCGAAGCGCTGCACCTTGATGCCGGACAACGCCTTGCCGCCTTCGGTGGCGACCACGGCGTGAGCGGAAAGGTTCTTGGCCTCCACTTCGTCGGCGAGCTCGCGCATCTCGCTCGAAAGCTCCGGCCGCACGTCGACGATGGCGACGATCGCCGCACCGGCCTTCTTCAGCGCAAGGGCGGAGCGATAGGCGCTGTCATTGTTGGTGAAGAGCGCGATCCTGTTGCCCGGCAGCACGCCGTACTCGTTGGCGTAGCGCTCGGCGGCATGCGCCAGCATCACACCCGGCCGGTCGTTGCCCGGAAACACCAGCGGCCGCTCGAAGGAGCCGGTGGCCAGCACCACCGATTTGGCGCGGATGGTCCAGTAGCGATGGCGCGGTTCGCCCTTGCCGGGCCTCTCCTTGTGATCGGTGACCCGTTCGAGCGCGGCGAGCGTGTTGCCGTCGTAATAGCCCCAGACCGTGGTGCGCGGCAGCAGGCGGACATTGTCATAGCCTTCGAGCTGGCCGGCGGCTCGCGCTGCCCAGTCGGCGGCCGGCATTCCGTCGATCGTCTCGCCCGACCAGTTGGCCGAGCCGCCGAAATGCGGTTCGAGCTCGCTGAGGATGACACGCGCGCCCTGATCGGCGGCGGCCCTGGCGGCCATCAGCCCGGCCGGACCGGAGCCGACCACCAGCACATCGCAGAAAGCGTTCATGCGCTCGTAGCGCGCCGTGTCGGGAGCAGTTCCGGCGCGGCCAAGACCGGCGGCGCGGCGGATGAAATGCTCGCAGAACATCCAGAAACGCGTGCTCTTCAGCGGGCCGATCGCGGGTCCCATGAAGGTCTTGTAATAGAAGCCGGCGGACAGAAGCTTGCCGCCGAGCTGGTTGGCGGCGCTGACATCCCAGGACAGCGATGGAAAGCGGTTCTGGCTGACGGCCGTCAGCCCGTCATAGATCTCGATCATGGTGGCGGCAATGTTGGGCTCGCGAACCTCGCCCTGCAGTACCGTCACCAGGGCATTCGGCTCCTCGACGCCAGCGGTGAGTACGCCGCGCGGGCGGTGATATTTGAACGAGCGCCCGAACAGGGTAACGCCGTTGGCCAGCAGCGCTGAGGCAAGCGTGTCGCCGGCATGGGCGGTGTAGGGCGTACCGTCGAAGGTGAACCGGATGGTTCGCAGCCGGTCGATCCGGCCGCCGGCATCGGCGCGGCGCGGGCTCATGGCTTGCCCTCCGCCTTGTGCCGCGCGGCGGATTTGTGGTCGCCGCGGGCGAAGGCGACGCTGGAGATCTCGTGTGTCAGCGTGTTGCGCACGACCCTGAGATGGGCGCGGCAGCCGCCGGAATGCTGCCAGATCTCGTTGTGGTCGCCCGCCGGGTTCAACCGGTCATAGACATAGGCGTTCCAGGCATCGAGGTTCTGCGAGGCAGGCTGAGGGCGCTCGCGGTTGCCATCGCCCTGATAGGTGAACTCGATGACGTCGCGCGGGCCGCAATAGGGGCAGGTAATCAGCATGGAACTGTATCTTCTTGTTTGACCATGATTTTGTCCGAAAACCGATTTCCACTTTTTGCTGACCTACGGTTCGGGGGCATGGTCTAATGCAGCCGCGGCGTCGCGCCCTGGCCCTTGTCGTCGATCACCAGGCCGCGATGGAAGCGATCGAGCGTGAAGGGCGCGTTGAAGTCGTGCGGTTCATCCTTGGCGATGGTCCAGGCAAAGCACCAGCCGGAGGCCGGCGTCGCCTTGAAGCCGCCGTAGCACCAGCCGCAGTTGAGATACATGCCAGGCAGCGGACCGGTGGTGATGATGGGCGAACCGTCCATCGACATGTCGCAGACGCCGCCCCACGAGCGCAGCATGCGGACGCGGGCGAGACCCGGAAACAGTGCCAGCATCTCGCTCATCACTTCGTCGACGATGGGCAAACTGCCGCGCTGGGCGTAGCTGTTATAGCCGTCGAGATCGCCGCCATAGACGAGGCCGCCCTTGTCTGACTGCGACATGTAGAAATGGCCCATGCCGAAGGTAAGGACGGTGTCGACGAACGGCTTCAGCGATTCCGTCACGAAGGCCTGCAGCACATGGCTCTCGATGGGCATCGTCTCGATGCCGGCAAGCTGCATGACCCGTCCGGTGCTGCCGGCCACCGCGACCGCCACCTTCTTGGCACGGATCTCACCACGCGACGTCGACACGCCGGTGATGCGGTCGCCTTCACGCAGGAAGCCGGTGACCTCGCAATTCTCGATGATGTCGACGCCGCGACGGTCGGCGCCGCGCGCATAGCCCCAGGCGACAGCATCGTGGCGGGCGGTGCCGGCACGCGGCTGCATCAGCCCGCCGACGACTGGGAAGCGAGCCGCCCCCGAGACGTCCAGCGCAGGTATCAGGCGGGCGATTTCCGCCGTGGTCATCAGTTCGGCGTCGACGCCGAGATGGCGCATGGCGTTGCCACGCCGGGCAAGATCGTCGAGCTGGGCAGGCGTATGCGCCAGGTTCAGGCAGCCGCGCTGCGAGAACATGACGTTGTAGTTGAGGTCGTGCGAGAGGTTCTCCCACAGCTTCATCGAATGTTCGTAGAAGCGGGTGTTGGCAGGCAGCAGGTAATTGGAGCGGACAGCCGTCGTGTTGCGGCCGACATTGCCGGATCCGAGCCAGCCTTTTTCCAGCACCGCGACATTGGTGATGCCGTGCTCCTTGGCGAGATAATAGGCGGTCGACAGGCCGTGGCCGCCGCCGCCGATGACAATCACGTCATAGGACGCCTTCGGGTCCGGCTTGCGCCAGGCCGGTTTCCAGTCCTTGTTGCCGGTCAGCGCGTTTTTGAGAAGCGAGAAGGCCGAATATTCCGCCATTCTTTTGTTATCCGTTCTGGCTTTTTGTCATCCGTTTTGGGCGATGCGGCACACTATAGAGCAGGCCGCTGCCGCAAAGCCAATATTGCGCCATCGCTTTTCGACTGGCCGACGCCGAGACCGCCGGACAGAGCGGACGGCTTGCTCCCCGGTATGAGCGTCTTTATCAAGGACGAGCTTTAGAATGCCTTACCGCCTGTGAGTCGCCAAACGATCATGCTTTTCCGACTGCTCCGCTTCGTTCTGGTCCTGGCGATCGTTGCCTCGGCGCCGCTTTCGCTTGATGCGGCGGCGCAGGGGCTTGACCAGGCTGCGTCCGGGGTGGTCGCCGACCAGCAGAAAATCCTGCAGGACCTGACGACGAGGACCGACAAACTCGAAAGGGAAATCCAGGAGGACGGTGACGACGACGCCAGCCTTGTCGATATCCGCCTGCAGCTCGAGGAAATGTCGCGAGGTGCGCTGAACAGCGCGCTTGCCTTCCGCCCGCGCCTTTCGGAGATCAACGCAAGGCTCGATCAGCTCGGGGCGGCGCCGGCCGCGGGCCAGCCACCCGAACCCGATATCGTGACCAGCGAACGCCAGGCGCTGGCGTCCGAAAAGGCCGAGATCAATGCTGTCATCGCCGCGGCGCAAAACCTCTCGATCCGCATCAGCGGCCTCATCGCCAAGATCGCCAATATGCGCAGCGAGCTGTTTCGCAATCTGCTCACCAAGCGCTATGTGCTGTCCGACGCTCTGAGCCCTGAGGTCATTTCCGATGCTAACGGTGAATTTAGCGGCTTCTACAAAGCGGTGTCGTCTTGGCTGACCTTCGCCTTCAAGTTCAAGTTCCAGGCCATGCTGGCCGCGACCTTAACGGCGCTTTCCCTGGCGGCGGTGCTTTTTGTCGGTGGACGGCGTCTGTTCGGGCGTGTCTTCGAAGCAGACCCTTCCGTCGAGGATCCGTCCTATCTCAGCCGGCTGTCGGTGGCGTTCTGGTCGACATTGCTGCCGACGCTGGCGGTCGGCGTCTTCCTCGTCTCGACCGTATTCTTTTTCAACTACTATAACGTGTTGCGCGGCGACATTGGCGTTTTCCTGAATGCGCTGGTCGGGGTCATCGCGGTGGTGTTCTGCGTTAACCGGCTGGCCAATGCGGCGCTGGAGCCGCGGCTGCCGAACTGGCGGCTCATCCCCGTTGAAACCGGCCCGGCACGTTGGCTGGTGCGGCTGACGACCGCCATGGCGGTGGTGATCGGCGTCAACAATTTCCTGTCGGTCGTCAACGACAAAATGGGCTCGCCGCTGTCGCTGACCATCGCCAGAAGTTTTGTCGCCACCATCATCGTCGGCGTCATCCTGATCCTGATGGGGCTGCTGAAACCGTTCAAGGCTGCCGACGGAAGCTGGCGTCCCTGGCCGGCGTGGCTGCGCTACACGGCGGTCGCTATCGGCCTTTTCACTATTGCCACTGCGCTGCTCGGCTATATCGGCCTTGCCATCTTCGTCTCGCTGCAAGTCGTGGTCACCGGCACCATTCTGGTCACCGCCTATATCGGCTTCCTGTCGGCGCGGGCGATCAGCGAGGAAGGCGGCTTTGCCAACACATCGATCGGGCGCTGGCTATCGACCAATTCCAGTTATGAGGAGTCCGCGCTCGACCAGCTCGGCCTGGTCGTCAGCGTCGCCATCAACCTGATGATCGTGCTGGTGTTCCTGCCGCTGATCCTGTTGATGTGGGGCTTCCAGCCCGGCGACATCCAGGCCTGGGGCTACAAGCTGGCGACGGGCCTCACCATCGGCTCGGTGACGATCTCGGTGACCGGCATCCTGACGGGCATCATTGTCTTCATCATCGGCTATTTCCTGACGCGCTGGTTCCAGGGCTGGCTCGACGGCTCGGTGATGGCGCGCGGTAAAGTCGACACCGGCGTGCGAAACTCAATCCGGCTGGCGGTCGGCTACGCCGGCGTGGCGCTCGCAGCACTCGTCGGCGTCTCGGCGGCGGGCATCGATCTCTCCAATCTGGCGCTTGTCGCCGGCGCCCTGTCCCTCGGTATCGGCTTTGGCCTGCAGAATGTCGTCTCCAACTTCGTCTCCGGTCTGATTCTTTTGGCCGAGCGGCCGTTCAAGGTCGGCGACTGGATCGTCGCCGGTGACATCAGCGGCACAGTCAAGAAGATCAGTGTGCGCGCTACCGAGATCGAGACGTTCCAGCGGCAGTCGGTGATCCTGCCCAATTCAAACCTGATCAACAATGCCGTCGGCAACTGGACGCACCGCAACAAGCTTGGTCGAATCGACATCAAGGTCGGCGTCGCCTACGGGAGCGACGTCAAGCAGGCCCATGCTACGCTGTTGGAGATTGCGCGCGGCCATCCACTGGTGCTGAAGAATCCCGAACCCTTCGTGCTGTTCACCAATTTCGGGCCGGCCGCTCTCGAATTCGAAATTCGTGTGTTCCTGGCCGACGTCATGAATGGCAACATCGTGCAGAACGACATCCGGTTTGCCGTCCTCGATGTTTTCGCCGACCAGCATATCGAAATTCCATCGGCGCCGCGCGCCGTCGTCGAGACCAAGAAGCATGACGCATGGCCGATCGACGATGACCAGATCGAGGCTGAATTCGCCGAGAAGGAGCGCGCGGCGGCCGAAGCCGCGGCCGAGGCGAAACGCTTGGCCAAATCGGGGCGCAGGATCCGCAAGCCGGATCCCGACTAGGTTATCTTGATATTCAGGTAACACCGGCTTTCGACACAGCGAAAGCAATTGCGGCATGAATGCGGCATTCAGTTGCCGTTCAGCTTGCATCTCATATAAGCTCACATGCAAAGGGCGAGAATGCCTTGCGAAATGCAAACAGAGGCGGTGGAAACACCGATATTGCAAATGTGGAAGTCTCTCGTCGCCGCCATCGCTTTTCTTGCCGTGGGCGGTTCAGCCTTCGGCGCCAGCGCGACCAACAAGGACGCCGAGACCCGCACACTCGTCGTGACCGAAGGCGGTGGCAAGACGGAGCTGGCGCTGGCCGCCGGCGAAACTGCGGAATTCTGCCCGACCGGCTGTTTCGTTACCATGCCGAATGGCGATCTCGAGGCGCTGACCGGTTCGGAAACAATCGAAATCTCGGGCGGCGTCGCCCGTATCAAGTAGCCGCGTCAAAAAACGTTGACGATTTTTCGAGGGCCGGGCAATGCCCGGCCTTTTATTGTTTCGGGTCAGCGAAACTTAACGATGAAGGGGGAAATACCGTCACGCAAACCAGGCCAGGCTGGGCGTTTTAACGTTCGCTGCGCTGTTCCCCGTTATATCGGGCCGAAGACGCCCAAGCACGGCGCGGATTTTGGACCGGTGCATGATCCCTTCCGAGAGATCGGTTTTCGGGATCATGCGCTTTCAGGCACGGCAACGGAAAATGGACGCGCGGTCGGACAGGAACGCAATTCCGCTTGCGGTCGATCTCGACGGCACGCTGATCGCGACGGACCTGTTGTGGGAAGGGCTGTTCATCCTTCTCAAGAAGAATCCGCTCTATATTTTCCTCGTACCGTTCTGGCTTGCCTGCGGACCGGCGCGGTTGAAGCAGGCCATCGCTCAACGCGTCGACATCGACCCTGCATCGCTGCCTTACCGCGAGGCGCTGCTTCAGCGCCTTCGCGTTGAACATGGCGAGGGCCGCCAGATCGTGCTGGCGACCGGCACGCCGCGCAAATTCGCCGAGGCGATCGCCGCACATCTCGGGATATTCGATCGCGTCCTGGCGACCGACGGCCCCCACAACATGACCTCAGGCAGAAAGCGCGCCTCGCTTGTCGCCGCCTATGGCGATGGCGGCTTCGACTATGCCGGCAATAGCCGGCATGACCTTAGGGTATTCGACGCCGCGCGCGCGGCAATCGTCGTCGCGCCCGACCGCGATGCTGCGCGCTGGCAGGCCGCCCACGGTGCCGAAATGATGCCAGCGCCGAAGACGACGTTCAGAACCATCGTCAAAATGCTGCGCGTTCATCAGTGGCTGAAGAACTCGCTGATCGCGGTGCCGATGGTACTGTCGCACGAATACTTCAACGCCGACATGGTCTGGGAATGCCTGCTGGCATTCGTATCGTTCAGCGCAGTCGCTTCCGCCATCTACATCCTCAACGATTTCTTTGATCTCGCGCTCGATCGCAAACACCTGACCAAGCGCAACCGGCCATTCGCCAGCGGCGCGCTGTCGATCCCGTTCGGCCTCGGTTCGATGATGGTGCTGCTTGCAATGGGCGTTGGTGCAGGGCTTCTGCTGCCGATCGAATTCCTCGGCGTGCTCGGCGGCTACATAGTCATCACCACCGCCTATTCGCTGTCGTTCAAGCGCATGCTCCTGATCGACGTGCTGACGTTGGCCGGACTCTACACGATCCGCGTTCTGGCGGGCGCCGCGGCGACCGGCGTCGACGTCTCGTTCTGGCTGCTGGCCTTCTCGATCTTCTTTTTCCTGTCGCTGGCGCTGGTAAAGCGCTTTGTCGAGCTGCGCATGACCGCCATTCCGGCCGGCGAACGCATTGCCGGCCGCGGCTACCGCACCGAAGACCAGGAGATCGTCGCCCAGGCGGGCATGGCCTCGGCCTTTTCCTCGGCGCTGGTGCTGGCGCTCTATATGGACAGCGTTGCGGTGCGCGAACTCTATCCCCACCCGTGGCTGGTCTGGCCCTTGGCGCCGATCGTCCTGTACCTGACCATCCGCGTCTGGATTCTCGCCCGCCGCGACGAGATGCATGACGATCCGGTCGTCTTCATCATCCGCGACTGGCGCAGCCAGATCGTCGTGCTCATCGGCGCTGTGTTTCTGGTCGCCGGAGGCTGGTAGGCGTGGCGAAGCAGCGGTTCCAGAGCTTCGGTCTTGCCACGCCGCCGGCACTCGGTGTGATCCCGGCGGACGACGCTGTTGCGCTGCTGAAGAGTGGCAAGGCGGCAAGAAATGCCTTGCTCGCCTACGGCAACGGCCGCTCCTACGGCGATTCCTGCCAGAACCAGGCCGGCATGGTCGTTGACATGCGGCCGCTGAACAGGATCCGCGCCTTCAATGCCGAGACCGGCGTGATCGAGGCCGAGGCCGGCGTGCTTCTGTCCGACATCATCGCCCATGCAGCGCCATACGGCTTCTTTCCGGCCGTCGTTCCAGGCACGCAGGTCGTCACGCTCGGCGGCGCCATCGCCAATGACGTTCACGGCAAGAACCATCACCGGCGCGGCACCTTCGGCTGCCATGTCGAATCGTTCACGCTGCTCAAATCGGATGGACGGCCCCATTACTGCTCGGCCACCGACAATGCACGCCTGTTTGCGGCGACGATCGGCGGCATGGGGCTGACCGGACTGATCCTGTCCGCATCGATCCGGCTGATGCGGGTGCCATCCCTCGACATCGTCGAGACGGCGACGCCGTTCCGCGACCTCGGCGAATTCTTCGAGCTCGCCGAAGCGGCCGACCAGGCCAACGAATACGTCGTCGCATGGATCGACCAGCTTGCCGGCGGCCACAGCCGTGGGCGCGGGCTGCTGTTTACCGGCAATCACGCCGAGCATGGCTCCCATGTGGCCTTTCGTGCCGGCGGCAACCTTTCGGTGCCGTTCCAGCCGTCGTTCAACGTGCTCAACCGGCCGTTCCTGACTGCCTTCAATGCCGCCTACCGGTGGAAGAAAGGCAGGTCTACCGCGCCGCGGCAGGTCGGCTACCAGGGTTTTTTCTTTCCGCTCGACGGCGTTGGCAACTGGAACCGGCTCTACGGACCGAACGGGCTTTTCCAGCACCAGAGCGTGGTGTCGGAAGACGTCGCGCGCCGAGCGGTGCCGGCGCTGCTTGCGGCGGCAAAACGGGCGGGGCAGGGCTCGTTCCTGACCGTCCTGAAGCGCTTCGGCTCGATCGGCTCGCCGGCACTGCTGTCGTTCCCGCGACCGGGTTTCACGCTGACGCTGGATTTTTCCAACCGTGGCCGGGGGACGCTGGCGCTGCTGAAGGAACTCGACCACATCACGGTCGAGGCCGGTGGCGCGGTCAATCCCTACAAGGACGCCCGCATGGGCGCCGACATTTTCGCCGCATCTTTTCCGGAATGGCAACGCCTCGAAGCGATCCGCGATCCCGCCTTCATGTCGAGTTTCTGGGCGCGAACGGCGAAAAAACTCGAGGCTCGGCGCGAAGCCGCTGAAGCCGCAGAATAGATAAAATTAGAATAGTTCGTGATTAACGGGTCGATAAGGCCAAGATTTGCTTAAAACGTTTTGTGCTTCACGAAACGTTTGCAGGTTTGTAATAGAACGGCTGAAGGGCTGGCGGAAGAAACATGAAATACATCGTCTTCATTCTGTTCACGGTCACGACCAACGCCGCTGCGCAGCTCATGCTGAAGCAGGGCATGATGTCACTCGGTACGATCTCCTTCGAGGGCACCAATCCGTTGCTGAAGCTGTTGCAGATTGTCTTCAGCCCGTGGGTTTTCTTCGGACTGTGCACCTTCGTTATCTCGATGGCTTCGCACCTCTATGTGCTGTCCAAGGTCGAGCTCAGCTTCGCCTATCCGTTCCTCAGCCTCGCCTATGTCGCCGTTGCGATCTTCGCCTATTTCATCTTCCGCGAAGACCTCAATGGCTGGCGCATCGCCGGCATCGCCTTCATCTGCGTCGGCACGGTGCTGATCGCCCAAAGTGGCCGGGACTTGGGCGGTCGAGAGCACGAGGACGAGACGGCTGGCCTTTCCCCCGACAGGATTCACACCAGCGGGATTGTTCGATGAGACATGTGATCTTTGGCGGCGACGGTTTCGTCGGCCGCCACCTTGCCCCGAAACTTCTGGCCGACGGCGAGGAGGTGGTCGTCGCCGACATCGCCAAGAGCGACCTGCCGCATTATCGTTCGGTCCGATATGTCAGGTGCGACGTCACCGATCCGGCCTCGGTCGCTTCGGTCGGGCTGAAGGCCGACGACATGGTCTATAATCTGTCGGCGAAAATGCTGTCGCCGATCCAGGTGCGCGCCAAGCGCCACCAGTTCTTCTTCCCGGTGAATTTCCACGGCACCGAGCACATCATAAAGGCGATGGACAGAGCCGGCGCGCCCAAGCTCGTCCATTACACGACCGACATGATCTATGGCCATACGGTCACGCAACCGATGACCGAGGAACATCCGGTCGCGCCGCTCGGCGAATATGGCTGGTCGAAGCAGAAGACCGAGGAGCTGGCCGCCGAATGGCGCAAGCGCGGCATGTCGATCTCGCTGTTTCGGCCGCGCCTGATCATCGGTCCCGGCCGCCTCGGCATCCTCGAGAAACTGTTCAAGCTGATCGACTGGAACCTTCCGGTGCCGATGATCGGCTCGGGCAAGAACCCGTATCAGTTCATCTCGGTGTTCGACTGCGCCGAGGCAGCGCGCGCCGCCTGGAGAGCCGGCGTGCCTGATGAAGCCTATAATCTCGGTTCGCTCAACCCGCCGCCGGTCAGGAAACTGCTCGGCGATCTGATCCGGCATGCCGGGTCGAAGTCGATCCTGATCCCGACACCGGGCTGGGCAGTCAAGCGCACGCTCGACCTGCTCGATCTCTTGAACATGCCGATCATGGATCCGGAGCAGTATCTGATCGCCGACGAGGACTGCGTGCTCGACGTGTCCAAGGCCGAACGCCAGCTCGGCTGGGTGCCGCAATATCGTGACGAGGACATGCTGATCGCCGCCTATAGCGAATATCGCGCCAAGAAAGACGGCCATGCCGTCGCCGTCAAAAGTGTGCCCGCCGAGTGATGGGCCAGCAGGAGAATCTTGAGATGACCGTCATGATCAAGCCAGACCACACGACTGCGCGCGCCACGGTCAGCGCGCCGGCGCTTTCGCCCGCCACCACCGCCAAGCCCGATTTGATCAGCGTCGAGCAGGCCAAGGCGATGGACGTAGCGCGCATGACCGACCTGTTCAAGGCGCATCTCAACCCCGGCCAGCTGCATTTCATGAAGCTGCTCGGCTTCCACAAGATCAAGATCGAGCGCGCCGAAGGCATGTTCTACATCGATCAGAACGGCCGCAGGATCCTCGATTTCTTCGGCGGCTTCGGTTCGCTGGCCTTCGGCCACAACCATCCGCGCCTTCTCGAAGCGCGCAAGAAATTCCAGGAGGAGAAGCGGCAGGAGATCGCCATCGCCTTCATGTCGCAATATGCGGCCGCCCTGGCCCACAATCTCGCCAAATGCTCGCCCGGCGATCTCGACATGGTGTTTTTGGGCTCGTCCGGCTCGGAAGCCATGGAGGCGGCAGTGAAGCTCGCCGAACGCGCCGCGGGCACGAAGCGGCCGAAAGTCGTCTATGCCGAGAATTCCTTCCACGGCAAGACCAAAGGCGTGCTGGCGATCACCGACGGCTCGCTTTACCGCGCCGACTTCAAGGTGGCCGACAATGTCGTACGCATCCCGTTCGCCGACATCGAAGCGGTCGAGCGCACCTTCCGCTCGGACCCGGAGATCGGCGTGATCGTGCTGGAAACCATCCAGGGTGGTGGCGGCATCATCCAGGCGCCTGCCGAATACTGGCAGAAGCTGCGTGCGCTATGCGACCAGTACGGTGTGCTGTGGGTCGCCGATGAAGTGCAGTGCGGCTATGGCCGCTCCGGCCGATTCTATGCCTTCGAGCATTACGGCGTCGTTCCTGATGTGACGGCGCTGGCAAAATCGCTCGGCGGCGGCAAGGCCGCGGTCGGCGCGATGATCGCAAGGCGCGAGATCTACATGAAGGCCTATGGCACACCGAAGACGGCGATGATCCACGCCATGGCCACCTTCGGCGGCATGGGCGAGGCCTGCGTCACCTCGATCGAGGCGCTCGACGTGCTTTACGACGAGGGGCTCATCGACAACGCCGCTGTGACCGGCGACTACCTGCTGCAACGCCTGCAGGCGTTGAGGGAAAAATACCCGAAGATCATCAAGGAGGTCCGCGGCAAGGGCCTGATGGTCGGGCTGGAATTCCACGATTTTTCGCAGACCCTGCCGATGGTGCTGCGGCCCGTGGTCAGCGTGCTTGACGAGAAGCTAAAGGGATCCTTGTCCGGCTTCATCGGAGGGCTGCTGCTGCGCGACTACGACGTGCTCGTCGCCTTCACCGAATACAACCGCAACGTCATCCGTCTCGAACCGCCGCTGATCTGCCAGCGCGAACATGTCGACCGCTTTGTCGAGGCGCTCGACAGCCTGTTGTCGCGCGGCATCGTATCGATCGTGAAGGATTTCGTCAAAAGCCAGGTCCGCTAGCGAGGTCCGCTGAGCGAAACCATGCTGACCAAATCTCCCGTTTCGACAAACCTGCTCGACCGGCTCACCGAGGCCGGCCTGGCATGGGGCGAGGGCACTTATGCGCGCCTTGCCGCACCCGTCGGAGCGGCGGCCTTCGCGCTTTACATCGTGTTGATCGCCGTGACGACATGGTCCATCCCCGACGCCAATTGGGACATGCTGCCCTACCTCGCGATCGCCGAGGAGGGCACCTATCGCGATGTGCAGGCGCTGCACGACTATGCCTATGGCACGGTTAGGGACGGCGTCTCGGCGGGCGACTACAAGGCACTGACCGATGATGGCGGCGGCTTTCGCAGTCATATGGCCGGGAATGCCGCCGATTTCCATTCGCTGCTCGGCATGTACCGGGTCAAGTTCCTCTACGCCGAGATCCTTTCGACGATGAGCTCTGTGGTGTCGCCAGTCGAGGCGATGCGGCTGTTACAGGTATTGTCGGTGCTGCTGTTCGGTGCGATCGCGCTGCTCTGGCTGCGGTCCGAAGGCGCACTGGCGCCGGCGCCGGTCGTCGGCGCGGTGTTGATGATAGCCGAATTCGGCGACGCGGCGCGGGCTGCGACGCCGGATCTGCTGTGCTCGGCCCTGTTCCTCGGCGGGCTTTTTGCGTATGTGCGCGGTCGCGAAGTGGCGGCGGCGATCCTGCTCTTTCTCGCCTTTATGGCGCGGCCCGACAACATCGTCTTTCTTGCCATCTTCGCTGTGTTGCTGGTCGGCTTCCGGCAGAAAGCATGGGGCGCGCTGGCCGGCTTTGCCGCCTCGCTGGTCGCCTATTTCGCCATCTCGCATTGGGCGCAGCATCCCGGCTGGTGGCCGCATCTGTGGTTCTCCAGCATCGAGCAGCACTACAATATGGATGGTTTCGATCCGCCGTTCTCGGCTGTCGCCTATCTCCGGGCTTTTGCCGCCTCGCTGGTCCGCGCCGTCAGCCTGAACAGCTGGGTCGGCGTCTCGGTTCTGGCGCTGGCGGGGTGGTATGTGGCGAGCCGCGCCGGATTCAAGCTCGACCGTCGCGCCGGCATCCTGTTTGCGGCGCTGGTGCTCGGGGTGCTGGCGAAGTTCATCGTCTTCCCGATCCACGACACCCGCATCTACTTTCCCAATCTGATCCCGCCGTTCCTGCTGCTCGCCGGCCCCTTCATGGCGCTTTGGGCGAGCATCACAGGACATCGCGCCGCAGTGTTGCACGTCGTTCCCGTCGATAAATCATGAGTTGCGTCTCCAGCCTGGCGCGCATCGTTTTCCTTGAGGCAGCTGGTCTGAACTGCGGTGCCACGCGTCCTTTTGGATGCGCAAAGGACGCCATAGACCTTCTTTCTGCGCATGATCCCGATGAAAATCGATTCCGATTTTTCGGCGTTGTGCGCCGGGGTCGCGCCGCACCTGCGGCGTGTCGCAAACAGGCGGTAGCACGATGGCCGTCGCCTGCATATTGTGCGCCGATCAAGCGGGCGCCTGGCGCCCGCAGCAGCACTTTTGGAGTCGCGGGCAATGGCAGGGTTTCCGGAAAAGGCGAAGGTCGTCATCGTCGGGCTGGGCGGTATTGTCGGCGCATCGGTCGCCCATCACCTGATCGAGCGCGGCTGGGACGACATCGTCGGCATCGACAAATCAGGCATCCCGACCGACATCGGTTCGACAGCGCACGCCTCCGATTTCTGCTATACGACCAGTCATGACTTCCTGTCCTGCTGGACGACGCTCTACTCCATCGATTTCTACGAGAAGATGGGCCATTACGCCCGCATCGGCGGTCTCGAAATCGCCCGCGTCGGTGACGACGCCCGCATGGAGGAGATCAAGCGCAAGATCGCCTCGGCAAAGGCTTTCGGCACGCGTGCCCGCCTGATCGATCCTGCCGAGATCAAGCAGAAGTTCCCGCTGATAGAAGAAGAGATGGTGCAGGGCGGCCTCTGGGATCCCGATGCCGGTCTCGTCATCCCGCGCTCGCAAACGGTCGCCGGCAAGCTGGTCGACCAGGCGGAAAGCTCCAGCAAGCTCAAATCCTTCGCCAACACGCCGGCCAGGTCGCTTATCGTCGAGAACGGTCGCATCAAGGGCGTGGTGACCGGTCGCGGCACCATCGAAGCCGACTATGTGATTGTTTGCGCGGGTATCTGGGGCCGGTTGATCGCGGAAATGGTGGGCGAGGACCTGCCGGTGATGCCGATCGACCATCCGCTCACCTTCTTCGGGCCCTATACCGAGTTCGCCGGCACCGGCAAGGAGATCGGCTGGCCGCTGCTGCGCGACCAGGGCAACTCGGCTTACATGCGCGACACCGGCGATCCCAAGACCGCCGAGGGCGGGCAGATCGAATGGGGCTATTACGAAGAGACCAATCCGCGCCTTTGCCACCCGCGCGACCTCCTGGAGAAGGATCAGGCGCGGCTTTCGCCCTCGCAGCGCGACCTCGACATGGAGCAGATCCTGGCGCCGCTCGAGCGCGCCATGGAACTGACGCCGATCCTCGGCGAACTCGGCTACAATGAAAGCCATTCCTTCAACGGCCTGCTGCAGGTGACGGCGGATGGTGGCCCATCCATGGGCGAAAGCCAGAAGGTGCGGGGCCTGTGGTATGCAGTCGCCATCTGGGTCAAGGACGGCCCCGGCATGGGCAAGCTTATCGCCGACTGGATGACGGACGGCCGGACGTCGATCGACCACCACGCCATCGACTATTCGCGCTTCTATCCGCACCAGACGCAAGAGCAGTTCATCTGGGACCGCTGCACCGAAACGGCGATGAAGGTCTATAATCCGGCGGTGCACCCGCGCGAACCCTTCTCCAAGGGCCGCAACATCAGGCGCTCGCCATTTTGGGAGCGCGAAAAGGAACTCGGCGGCTACTTCATGGAGCTGGGCGGCTGGGAGCGTGCGCATGGCTATGCCGCCAATGAGCATCTCCTGGAGAAATACGGCAACCGTGTGCCGGTGCGCGAAAACGAGTGGGACAACCGCCATTTTTGGCGCGTCTCCAATGCCGAGCATCTCGCGATGAGCGAGGATTGCGGCATCGTCAACCTATCGCATTTCTCGATGTACGACGTCGAAGGTCCGGACCATGTCGCGCTGCTGGAATGGCTGTGCGCGGCCAAGATCGGCGGCGACAACAACATTGGCAAAGGCATCTACACCCACTTCCTCGACGAGGAAGGCATGGTGCGCGCCGACTTTACGGTCATCCGCATGGCCGACCGCTGCCGGGTGATCGACGGTGCGGATGCCGGCCCCCGCGACTTCCAGTACATGCGGCGCACCGCGCAGGACAAAGGTTTTGACGTCACCATCACCGATGTGACCGAGAACTACGTGACCGTCGGCATCTGGGGTCCGAATGCGCGCTCGACCTTGCAGAAGGTCGTCGAGGACCCGGACGGGCTGACGCCGGAGAACTTTGCCTTTGCGGCGATCAAGCCTGTCAGGATCGCCGGCAAGGACGTGACCGCTTTCCGCATCTCCTATGTCGGCGAGCAGGGCTGGGAACTGCACATGCGATATGAAGACGGGCTGGCCGTATGGGACGCGTTGCGTTCGACCGGCGTGATGGCTTTTGGCGTCGAGACCTATGCCAACAGCCGCCGCATGGAGAAGAGCCTGCGCCTGCAGAACGCGGATCTTTTGACCGAGTACAATCTGCTGGAGGCCGATCTTGCCCGTCCGAAGGTCAAGGAGGCTGATTTCAGCGGCAAGGCAAAGCATCTGGAGTATCGCGCCCGCGCACACCAGCCGGCGATGCTTTGCACGCTCGTCATGACGGACAATGTCGATTCCAGGGGCGTTGCCCGTTATCCCGTCGGCACGATGCCGGTGATGGACCCGGAAACGGGTGAGACGCTGGTCGACGAACTCGGCCGCCGATCCTTCACGACCTCGATCGCCTATGGCCCGACCGTCGGCAAGAACATCGCGCTCGCCTACCTGCCTTGGGGATATTGCCAGGAGGGCCGCAAGCTGAACGTCGAATATTTCGGCGAGACATACCCGGTCGAAGTGGCCGCCGTCGGTTACAGACCGCTCTACGATCCGGAGAACCTCAATCCACGCAGCTGAGCGTTGGTTGATCCTCCCGCTATGGAAGGTGAGGGCGGGACTCGCAAAAATGTGAACGCAAAGACTTAGCCCAGCGCCGGGCTTTTCGCTTTGTGACACGACGATTCTCGCTTACCTTGCGGCATGTCTGCTTTTCCCCACGCAAGACATCTTCTTTCAGGCGCCGCTGCACTGGCGCTGATGCTGGGGCTGGCGCCGGAATCCCGCGCCGCCGAGCCCATCGATATCGAACTGGTGCTGGCGGTCGACGTTTCGCTGTCGATGTCGCCGGCCGAACTCGAGATCCAGCGCAAAGGCTATGTCGCGGCGCTGACGCACGACACGGTACTGCAGGCGATAGCCGATGGCGCCTATGGCAAGATTGCCGTCACCTATGTCGAATGGGCCGGCACGACCTGGCAGCACGTCATCGTGCCTTGGACGGTGATCGCCAATCGTGCCGACGCCGAGCGGGTGGTCGAACAACTCGCCGCCCATGCGCCCAACAGCGCACGGCGCACCTCGATTTCCGGTGCCTTGCAATTCGGCAGCGATCTCTTCGCCGAAAGCGGCTTTCAGGGCGTCAAGCGCGTCATCGACATTTCAGGCGATGGTCCCAACAATCAAGGTGCTCCCGTCGACATCATCCGCGACGAGCTGGTCAAGCAAGGCATCACCATCAACGGCCTGCCGCTGATGACCCGGAGCGGCTTCACCAGCGTCTACGACGTCAACTATCTCGACCGCTATTACACCGACTGCGTCATCGGTGGGCCCGGAGCGTTCATGATCCCGGTCAATGAGTGGACGCAGTTTCCCGAAGCGATCCGCCGCAAGCTGGTGCTCGAGCTTGCCGGGCCTGCCTCACCGCAATGGGCGGCGGACCAAGCGGCGCATCCGCCGGTGGTGCTGGCGCAAGACAAGCCGGCCACCGACTGTCAGGTCGGCGAGAAAATGTGGCGCGACCGAAGCTGGATGTTCGACAGCCGCTAGAGCATCGGACGTTCTAGACTTGGCGAGCACTCCTCTCCGGGAGGCAATGGCGTCTACACCATCCAGGTGTTGCCTTTTTTACGCGGCCAGCAACTGCTTGCGATCGACGCGCTCCTGCTGCGGCGAGCGCGCATAGAGCTCGCGGTAGCATTTGGAGAAATGCGAGGCGGAGACGAACCCGCAAGCAACCGCCACTTCGACCACCGGCATCGATGATTGGATCAGCAAGTGCCGGGCCCGGTCGAGGCGGATTTCCAGATAGTAGCGGGCAGGGGATCGTCCCATTTCGGTGCGGAACAGGCGCTCGATCTGGCGGCGCGACAAGTCGACATGATCGGCGATCTCGATCAGCGACAGCGGCTCGGACAGGTTTGCTTCCATCAGTTCGATGATGGTCAGCACTTTGGAATTCTGCACGCCAAGGCGCGCACGTAGCGGCAGGCGCTGGCGATCGGTCGGGCTGCGTACGCGGTCGGTCAAAACCTGCTCGCAGACCCGGTTGACGAGGTTGTCGTCGAAATCGTCGCCGATCAGCTTCAGCATCATGTCGAGCGCCGCGGTGCCGCCGGCGCAGGTGTAGATGTTCTGGTCAATCTCGAAGAGGTCGGCAAAGACATTGGCCTTCGGGAACGCCTCGGAAAAACCCGGCAGGTTCTCCCAATGAATGGCGCAGCGCTTGTTGGACAACAGGCCGGCGGCGGCCAGTATATGTGCGCCAGTGCACAAGCCACCGATGGCGACGCCGCGGTTGTATTCCTCGCGCAGCCAGGCGAAGGCCGATCTGTTCTGGTAGCGCTCGACATTCATGCCGCTGCAAACGACCGCCATGTTCGGCCGTTCGGGGCCGGACATCTTCTTGCGTTCGTCCTCCAGCGAGGTGTCGACGGCGCATTCGACGCCGTTCGAGGCGCGCACCGGCTTGCCGTCGATGCTGGCGAGCCGCCAACGATAGGCCTCGTAGCCGAGCATCCGGTTGGCCGAGCGCAACGGATCGAGTGCCGTTGCAAAGGCGATCATGGTGAAATCGGGGACCAGGAAGAATACAAACGACCGCCTGATCGGATGATTTACGACGTTCACTGGGTAACCCTCACGCTGCAATGGCGCGAACAGGATGTCGCGATCAGCATAGCGACATCAGGAAAAACCTTTCCTGTCAATTGGCTATGCGGCGACAGACAGACTTTATTTGCGACATGGGTCGCAAATGGGCAATCGCTATGCGTTGACGGTCCCAACATGCCGCCGGTTTGAGCAAATATGCGGCATGTGGTCGGCACTTACAAAACACGCCGCCTCGGCAGAACCGAAGCGGCGCTGTGATCAACTTCGAAGCAGCAGCAGGTAGCGCCGCTTGCGAGCTTGTCAGATCAGGCGACGAAGCCGAGGCGCGCGGCGGCCACGGCGCCGGTCTGGCCGGGCATGGTGTTGGCAAGGCGCTGGCGCTCGAGCGCGGTCGTCAGGTTCATTTCACGGCGAGGAAAAAGGCGGGCAAAAAGCTTCATCATCATCTCCATTCGGTTGCTCAGACGGGTCGCCTTCGCTTGATGGAGTGGGGCAGCTCGTTGGCTGGCGCTGATATAGGCTTACGTGAGGGGAAACTAAATCGCAAAAGCGAAGCACTTGATATGAAAAGCGACACGGAATGCGACAACTTTGGGCATTCCGCCCAATATTTATGATCACTTACAAGGCGTTAGTTCGAAATGTGAACTGCTATGCAGCCCGTTCATATGCGCTATGCAGCGGCGACATGGCTTCAAAAAACATTTGACTGCAACAAAAAGGCCTGCCGGGCATGATCTGCGCGACAGGCCGTCAGCTTTGAATACACACGATCTATTTTGCTCCGCCAGCCCAGGATCCAACGCCATAGCGAGTGCCGGTCTTGGTGTCGGCGGCTTCAGGCCAGCCGATATCCTTCTGCAGTTCGATCGGCAGAGAGCGGATGGCGCGTTCAGTCTGGTAGCGGGCGCGAGCCGCGCTGAATTCGGTCGCGATGCGGCCGATGGATGACAGGATGGACATTTTCATTCTCCTTTGCATTGGGTCGGAGCTTGCCGATTGCTCGGCATACGAAGCGCTACACCCGGTTTATTTCAGCTTCATTTCGTGTCGATTGCAGATCGATGTCGTGGGCGTTCAAGGCCGCTTTCGATACATCTGCCTTCGATGGAGTTGACTATCCCACCAAAGTGATGTTCAATCAAACGAAATGGAATGATAGTTTGCATCAGAAAAATTGAAGGCTGCTTCCCATGAACGCCCCACTCAATCATCCGTTGCCGCTGCTTGATCTCGACGTCTTGCGCACCTTCGTGGCAATCGCCGAGACCGGCAGTTTCACAACCGCGGCCAATGCCGTCTTCCGCACGCCGTCGGCCGTCTCCATGCAGATCAAGAAACTTGAGGACATTCTCGGCCGCTCCGTGTTTGCGCGCGACGCGCGCTCGGTGACGCTGACCACGGATGGCGAGATGCTGCTCGGCTACGCCCGCCGGCTGTTGTCGATCAACCGCGAGGTGGTGTCGAAATTCATCATCCCCGACATTGTCGGGGTGGTGCGGCTCGGCTCGCCGGATGATTATGGCGAGCGCGTGCTGCCACATGTCTTGAAGCGTTTTGCGCAGTCGCATCCCTCTATCGCAGTCGATGTCACCATCGACCAGAGCAGCAATCTGCGCCGGCGCATGGACGACCGGGCGCTCGACATCACGCTGCTCACCAATTCGTATAAGACCAGCGCGCTGGGCGCCGAAGTGCTGCTCACCGAACCGATCGTCTGGGCCGGCGCCAAGGGCGGCTGCGCGCATCTGCGCGAACCGCTGCCGGTGTCATTGTGGGAAGAGGGCTGTGCCTGGCGGGCCGGGGCGCTCGAAGCGCTCGGCCGCGAAGGCCGCAACTATCGCGTGGCCTATATGAGCGCGCATACGGCCGGCCAGCGCGCGGCAATCATGTCCGACCTCGCGGTGGCGCCGCTGCCGAAATCGTTCCTCGGCAGCGACATGGTCGAGCTTTGCCCGAAGGACGGCATGCCCGATATCGGCACCTACAATCTGGCCATGGTCGTGGCGCCGGACGCCAGCGCGCCGGTGAAGGCGGTCGCCGACCATATCCGCGCAACTTTCGAAGTGTTCAGGGAAACCGGAAAATTTTGATTTAGGATCGCAACGGCGTAGCCAGGCTGTGAGCGGTGACGCCGCGATCTGTCCTTTGCAGCGCCAATTCGCCGGCTTTGGCGTGATAGATTTCGGTGTCGCTGGTTAAAAACGCCTCGATGCTGTCCCGCGCGCGCCGAGCTTCTGGCATGTCGATCAGCGGCCAGACGTGGAACATGCCTGGCTCGTGCACGACCTCTATCTCCACACCGGCGGCACGCGCCTTTTGCGCGAAGATCAGATTGTCGGGGGTCAGCATGTCGCGCGAACCGGTCAGAAGCAGCGTTTTCGGCAACACAGAGAGGTCACCGTAAAGCGGACTGATGCGCCAGTCGCTGGGATCTATGCCGGCACTGTAGAGCCGGACCGCCTCCAGCCCGCCAAGAATTCCCAACCAGGGGTCGTAGCGTTCTGCCTCGAACACTTCGGGGTTGGCGAGCGACACGTCGAGACCGGGCGAAATCAGCACATGCCGCGACGGCAAGGGCAGGGAGGCTTCCGCGGCCATCATAGTCAGCACCACGGCCATGTTGCCGCCGGCGGAATCGCCCATGAAGACGATGTCCTGCGCTTCCGTTTCGTCGAGCATCTGACGGTAGACCTTGCCGACCATGCCGAACATGGCGTGGAAATCGTGTTCGGGAGCAATGGGATAGATCGGCACCGTGATGCCGAAACCCAGCCGGTCGGCCATGTCGGCGATCAATCCCCAGTGATAGGACGTGATTTGAAAGACATAGGCGCCGCCATGCAGGTAGAGGATCCGCTTTCGCTCACCGGCCTTGGGAGCGATCTCGTAGACGGGAAAGCCGTCCACGCTGCGCGTCGCGATCTCGAAACGCGACCGCAGCGATGCGGGCGGCTGATGGTTCTCCGTCTTGCGCGCATAGGCGATCCAGCGCTGCAGGTTTTCCGGGCTGGAGAAGGCTTTCTTGCGGCTATACCTGAGCACGAAGGAAACGACGTGGCTTTTGATACTTGGCATCGGACACACGGATTTCGGCTGAGCCGACTAAGAGAACCCCTCGCTATCGAAGATCGTGCCTTCGCCCAGAATGTCAAGATTTGCGCGGTCTCAACACGGCGGTTTGATGTGGCTGGCTATCAAGGCCAGCATCTGGGCGGCGCTCGCCGTAACGCTCGCGCCGGGGCAGCAGTGCGGCGCGCAGCCGACGGTCGCTTGCTGCCGGAGCCGCATGACGGCTCCGGCGCTTGGCCAGCAGCTTGCATTTGTCGGCGAAGGTCATCAGCGCGCCGAACCCAGAAGCAGGGCCGAGAAGGTAACCTGCGGGTCTTCGCGCGGCGACACGGGCCAGCCGATGTCCCTCTGAATTTCGGGCGGCAGGCTGTTCAAGGCCCGGACGGATTTGTTCCTGTTGTGCGCGTGCTTGATGGCCGCACCAAAGCGGCCGAGGTTTTCGAACATCGACATCTTCATCTCCCCTGGAGTGCTCCGGCGGCTGAAAGTTACTTCCTGCCTGCCGTTCGATGCCGGTTAAATGCGCCGCACATGTATCTGGTGGATTTCACGGGAACGGCAGTTTGTTTCAGTTTGGGCTGATCCGGAAACATTTGCATGCAAACGAGAATGAGGGCGAAGGGCAGCTTGCGCCAGCGGGATCCTACCCCCGACCGCGCCGGGCCGCGTGGCCTTCGCGCGAACGCCGCCGTGGGGCGGCATCGCCGGCAATGCCGTCTTCGCTGACCGTCTTGCGCGGTGGCAGTTTCACCGCCGCCGAAAGTTTCGGGAACGGGTCGACCTTGTTCGGCAGCGCCATGGCGTAGACGAAGTGCTCCTGGAACTTAGGCTCCAGCGCGGTCTCGATCTTCTCGATCCGGCTCACCGTTTCCTCGATCTCGCGGCGATAGCCGCGGTTCAAGAGCGCCATGCGCGCGCCGGCACCGGCGGCATTGCCGACGGCCGAGACCTTGTCGAGATCGCAGTCGGGGATCAGGCCCAGGACCATGGCGTATTTCGGGTCGATGAAGGAGCCGAAGGCGCCGGCGAAGTGGATGCGGTCGACATGCTCGGTATTCTGCTTTTCCATCAGCAGCTTGGTGCCGGCATAGAGTGCCGCCTTGGCAAGCTGAATGGCGCGTATGTCGGTCTGGGTGATGGTGATCTTCGGCTCACCTTCCTTCAGCACATAGGAGAAGGTACGGCCATTGGTGACAACGCGCGGCGACCGGGCGCCGAGCGACCCGTCGATGACGCCATCCTCGGAGATGATGCCGGCCAGATACATTTCGGCGACCACCTCGATGATGCCGGAGCCGCAGATACCAGTGACGCCGGTTGCCTGGACGCTGTCGAGGAAGCCGGGCTCGTCGGACCACAGTTCCGAGCCGATGACGCGGTATTTCGGCTCCAGTGTGTCGGAATCGATGCGCACGCGCTCGATGGCGCCGGGCGCGGCGCGCTGGCCGCCGGAGATCTCCGCGCCCTCAAAGGCCGGACCGGTGGGCGAGGAGGCCGCCACAACCCGCTGGCGATTGCCGAGCACGATCTCGGCATTGGTGCCGACGTCGACGATCAGCATCATCTCGTCCTGGCGGTGCGGGCCTTCCGACAGCGTCACCGCAGCCGCGTCGGCGCCGACATGGCCGGCGATGCAAGGCAGCATATAGAGCCGCGCGCCCTGGTTGAGCTTCAGGCCGATATCCGACGCCTTGATGTGCACGGCACCCGAGACGGCCAGCGCGAAGGGCGCGCCGCCGAGCTCGGTCGGGTCGATGCCGAGGAACAGATGGTGCATGATCGGATTGCCGACGAAGACGGAATCCAGGATGTCGTTGCGCTGGACGTTGCCTTCCATGCAAACCTTATCGACGAGACCAGAGATCGCCTCGCGCACCGCGACCGTCATGCCTTCGCGACCGTCCGGGTTCATCATCACATAGGAAACGCGGCTCATCAGATCCTCGCCGAAGCGGATCTGCGGGTTCGACGTGCCCGACGAGGCGGCGACGCGGCCCGACAGCAGCGACACCAGATGCATGGCGATGGTGGTCGAGCCGATATCGCAGGCAAGCCCGTAGGCCTCGTTCTTGAGGCCGGGCCACAAAGAGATGACCCGCGCGGTCTCACTTTCGGCGTCCTTGTGGATGGCGGCGGTCGCGGTCCAGTTGCCTTTGCGCAAGATGCCTTGCACCTGCGGCAGCAGATGGACGTCGAAATCGAGGCTCTTGAGTCCCCAGTCCTCCATCAGCGCGATCTTCAGGCGATCGAGATCGCCTAGCGGCTTGTGCATGTCGGGCTCTTCGATCTCGACATAGCACATGTGGATTGCCGAATCGCGGGCGATGACCCTGGTGTCGGCGTCCTTGCGGATGGTCTGCGCGTTGATGACCGTGTCCTGCGGCACGTCGACGACGAGATCGCCGAGGATCTGCGCCGAGCAGGAAAGGCGGCGGCGTTCGGGAAGGCCGCGCACGCGTTCGTAGCGCTCCTCCTTGGCACCCTTGGGCGAGATGTGGTCGTAGGAAGAGACGATCTTATGCTTGGCGAAATTGCCTTCCTGCACCTCGACCTGGCAGCGCCCGCAAGTGGCGCGTCCGCCGCACACGCTCTCGACATAGACGCCGAGCTGGCGTGCGGCATCGAGCACCGGCGTGCCGACCGGAAACCGCCCGCGCTTGCCGGACGGCATGAACAGCACGAGCGGGTCGGCGATGTTGGCAGGAGAGTTCACGATTGCGCGCTTATCCTCGGGCCATACGGGCTTCACGGCCGCCGCGCCGGCGGCCGCCATTGGCATTGCCTTCGCCCGGCGAATTGACTTGCGTGGGCGCCGCGATCGCCTGGCCGCCTTCGGCCGGCTTGTAGTCCTTGTAGGTCCTGATCCAGTTGGTGCAGTTCTCGTCGGTGCCGTTCAGCACATTGGCGCCGCGCACCGCTTCCATCTCCTGCGGCCGCACCGGATTCATGATGGCGCTTGTCATGCCGGCGCCGATCACCATCGGAATGAAGGCAGCGTTGATGCCGTGGCGGTGCGGCAGGCCGAACGAGATGTTGGAGAGGCCGCAAGTGGTGTTGACCTTGAGCTCTTCGCGCAGGCGGCGCAGCAATGCGAACACCTGGCGGCCGGCGTCGCCCAGCGCGCCGATCGGCATGACCAGCGGGTCGACGACCACGTCATGCGCCGGAATGCCGAAATCGGCGCAGCGCTCGACGATCTTCTTGGCGACGGCGAAGCGCACGTCCGGGTCCATCGAAATACCGGTCTCGTCGTTGGAAATGGCTACGACGGGAACGTTATATTTCTTGACCAGCGGCAGGATGGCCTCGAGCTTTTCTTCCTCGCCGGTGACGGAGTTGACCAGCGGCCGGCCCTTGGCGACTTTCAGCGCCGCCTCGATCGCGGCGGTTACCGAGCTGTCGATCGACAGCGGCAGGTCGACCAGGCCCTGCACGATCTCCAGCGTCTGCACGAGCAGCGCGGGCTCGGTCGCGTTTGGGTCGACGGCGGTGACGCCGGCGTTGACGTCGAGCATGGTGGCGCCGCAGGCGGCCTGCTCCAGCGCGTCCTTGATGACGGTCTCGAAATTGCCCGCGATCATCTCGGCCGCGAGCTTCTTGCGCCCGGTTGGATTGATGCGCTCACCGATCACGCAGAAGGGCTGGTCGAAGCCGATAATGATTTCTCGTGTCGCCGAGGCAACGATCGTTCGGGTCATGAAGTCTCTCCGTCGTGATATAAAGACTTCTTTATATCGTTTCTGATTTCGATCAAGCGAATGGTGACCGCCCGCGTCGTCAATGCGCGGTCTTGACCATATCCACTTGGGTTTCGGTGATCTCGTCGTGCAATATGTGGTCGAGCCGGTCGGCGACGAGTTGATCGTCGCGGCGGATTTCACGTTTCCAGGGCTGGCGGCCCTTCAGCACGCCCGATTCATCGACGATCTCGGCGACGTATTCCTCCTGGCGATAGGCCATCACATGGACGCCGGAGACGCCAGGAATCTCTTTCACCTCATTGATGATATCGATGCAGAGCTGCTTGCCTTCCTTCTTCTGGTCCTGGGCGCCCTCCAGCCGCTTGACAATCGAATCGGGGATGTGAATGCCCGGCACGTTGGAGCGGATCCATTTGGCGGTCTTGGCAGAGGCCAGCGGTCCGACGCCACACAGGATGAAGCATTTTTCCGTGAAACCGAGATCCCGGACTTGCTGCATGTAGGTGCGGAACATCGGCACGTCGAAACAGTACTGGCTCTGCACGAACTGCGCGCCGGCGGTGATCTTCTTGCCCAGCCGGTAGGGGCGGAAATCGATCGGCGGCGCGAAAGGATTGATTGCCGCACCGAGGAAAAGCTGCGGCGGCGTCGTCAGCTTGCGGCCCGACAGGAACTTGCCGTTGTCACGCATGATGCGGCAGGTTTCCAGAAGCGACATGCAGTCGAGATCGAATACCGGCTTGGCGCCGGGCTGGTCGCCGGCCTGCACGCCGTCGCCGGTCAGGCACAGCATGTTGGCGACGCCCATCGCCGCCCCGCCCAGCACGTCGCCCTGGATGGCGATGCGGTTCCTGTCGCGGCAGGCGATCTGCATGATCGGGGCATAACCCATGCGGGTCAGCAGCGCGCAGATGCCGACCGACGACATGTGGCAGTTGGCGCCCGACGCGTCGACGGCGTTGATGGCGTCGACCCAGCCGTCGAAGATTTTGGCGCGGTTGTAGACATCTTCGGGATCGGCGCTGTCGGGCGGGTTGAGCTCGGTCGTCACCGCGAACTCGCCGCGCCTCAGGACGCGCTCCAGCCGGCCGCGTGAGGTGTGGCCGGGCAGGGGGTCGAGCGGCAGATGGATGCCGGCCGGGTTCTCGTCGGGCTGGCGGCCGATCATGCCGGTGCCCCAGGGTTAGAGGTATTGCGCGAGGCTTCGCGGGCGGCGGCAGCCTGTGCCGTCACGCGCAGCCATGCCGAGGTTTCGCGCAGCGATTGATCGACCGGCTTCTGCACGTCGAGAATCTTGTCCCCATGCACCATGTTGCGTGAACCTTCCCAGGCCTTGACCCAAACGCACGGCATATCAGGCTCGACCTCGCAATTGCCGTTGGCGCGCACACCGCCGCAAGGGCCATTGCGTAATTGCTTGGGGCAGTTCATCGGGCACGACATGCCGGTAGAAGAAAGGATGCACTGGCCGCACATGCGGCAGTCGAACATAAAACCCTTGACGCGTTTTTCGACGAATTTGATCGGACCTTCGACGCGGCCGTAACCGATGCCCTTCCACAGCGGATGGAGGAGCAAAAACATGTCGGAGAACCTGGCGTAAAACCATTCGAGCAGTCGCGAGTGGCGGACGGACCACAGCCTGACCGCGAAGGAGCGCTGCACGCGCCGCTGCGGCGACACGTCGGCCGGCTTGTAGTCGGATTTCGGCGCTGCCTTCTTGACCAGAGTGGCCTGGGTAATCGCCGGGGTCGTTTCAGACATCTTCTTTTCCGCCCGCCTTGACCAGAGCGATCAGCCGCTCGCGGTCGTATTTCGCGTCGATCTCCTGAAAGGCTTTTTCCGCCTCGCCTTCAAGATCGTCGCTGACCGGCACGGGGTCGCCCTTGCGCCATTCGGCCAGATAGTCGTCGGTACCGCCGGCGCCGGTGCGCATGGCGCACATGTCGATCGCCTCGGTGAAACGCAGCGGCAATTCGCGCTTGGCGTTCTGCCGGCCTTTCTTGACGATGACCTGGGCGGGGATGTCGCGCCAGTAGACGACGATCAGATCGGCCATGAATTCCTACTCCCGTAGAGCGCCGTGCGTCCAATCGGAAAGGACGCTCTACTACTTTGGCTCAGCTGCATCGTACTTTTCCGGAGATCGATTCCGATCTTCGGGCCGATGCAGTGGTTCGGAGCATTGCCGGAAGCGCTGTTGGGCTGCTTGTTATGGGACGACGCGCGCGCATTCAAAAGCGACGCAATTGGAGGCCGCAAAAGGAAAGGTGAGAGTTTTCGATATTTGGCTTGGTTTGGATCAGCCGGTGCGACGATCGAAGCTGCCGACAAGCTTCCTGTGGAAGCGGATATAGCCTCGCTCGGTTGTTCGCAGGTGTTCGGCGACGATCTGATGGAAACGCGGCAGGCGGTGAAAGGGAACGGCCGGATAGGAATGGTGCTCGGAGTGGTACGGCATGTTCCACGCCACGAAGCGCACCAGCCGCGTGGTAAAGGTGGTGCGGGTGTTTTCGAGCATGTTGGCGACATGCGGGCAAAGCGCGTGCTCGGCCAACAAATAGGCCCGCAAAAAGGGCTGGCCGACGAGCACCGGCACAATCCAGCCCCACAGCAGCAGCGCCGACTGCACGGCAAGGGAAGCCGCCAGCAGCACCGCATAGGCGATCAGAAACCAACGTGCTTCCGAAGTCACCTTGTCGCGGCCCTTTTCCGGCACGAAGACGTCGCGGTTGCGGCCGGCGGCGTTGGTAACGACGACGCGCGCCATGCCGCTCCAGTAGGGGACGCCGGAGAGATAGCGCAGGTACTGGGCAATGGTCTTCGGTTTCGGGGCCATCAGTTCGGGATCATTGTCCGGATCGTGCGTGTAGCGATGGTGCGCGAAATGGAAATAGCGAAACCACGCCGGCGGCAGCAGGATCAGGAAACCGGACACTGCGGCGATGGCGCGATTGAGCCACGGCGTCCTGAAGGCCGTTTCGTGAATGGTCTCGTGCAACAGCGTGAAGAGGAAGACGATCAGGATTCCCTGCGGCAGCATGAGAATGGGCCAGAACGAAATGCGGGCGGCGATCAGCGCACCGAGCACGACAACCAGCCGGCCATGAACGGCCAGCCGGACTATGCCGGGCCTGTCCAGTTTGGCGGTGAGATCGCGACGATCCTCGACCGAAAGGCTGGCGATGATGGTGCGGTGGTCGATTTCGCTCATACCGGCAAGCTTATCGCCAGGGCGCTGTCCGGTAAATCGGTGCTCGTCAACAGACGCCGGCAGGCCGCGACGTGCCCGTAAAGACCTAGTCGTAGCGTGGGATGTTAGACCACCAGGTTGATCTTGATGATCGGCTTGGGTCAGGGCCGCGGGCTCAGCGCTTGAATTCAAGGATGTCGAGCTTCGATTCGTAGTAGGGCGCCGGGAACTCGATGCGCCATTCGTTGACGCTGTTGCGAAAGGCATAGCCGACCTGATCGCTTTGCGGGCCGCTGCCATAAGGTTTAGCAGGATCGTCGTTGACAGAAAGGGAGCCGAGATAGATCGAGCGCTTTTCGCCGTCGTCGAAGAAACGGCCTTTGGTGCGCTGCGAACCGGTGATTTTTTCCAGCATCCAGCCCGAACCGTCACCGTCGTCGCTTACCTTGCACTTGAACCAGCCATAGATGACGAGCGGGCTCAGCCCGCCGGCCTTGATGGTGCGGCACTGCCAGTTGCCGGTCAGGTCCTTGTCGGAAAACGAGACCAACGGCTTTGCCAGCAAGGCGTCGAGCTGCTTGACCTCGGCAGCGTCGCCAGCCTTGGCTTCATCAAGGGCCGCGTTGCGCGTCTCGTCATATTTGTCGAGCCGCACCTTGTCGGCGGGCGTGATCAGGTTCTGCACCTCGCCATCGGCGAGCGCGGGCAGTGCGAAGCAGACAACGCCTGCGGCAATCAAGAGGCGAGCGATCATCGGTGCGTTTCCCGGTCGACGGCTGGAACAGCCTGTTTTCTCGTTTGGCATAGAACTTACCCGTTCGCGGCGGCCTGTCATCCGTGCTTAACAGCGGTCAGGTTAAAATCGTGGTTTCGCCGATGCGGATATTGCTTACGGGATCGTCAGGCTGGCTGGGCAGCGCCCTCGCGCCTCGCTTGCGAGCCCTTGGCCATGGCGTCATCGGCCTCGATCCTGTCCCATCGGCGCAAACCCAGGTGATCGGCTCGGTCGGCGACCGTGACCTGGTCATGCGGACAGTCAGGGAAAACCGCATCGAGGCGATTGTCCACAGCGGCGCGCTTCATAAGCCTGACATCGAACACCAACGAAATGAGGATTTCATCGAGACGAATGTGCGCGGCACGCTCAACCTGCTCGACGCGGCAGTGGTATCAGGCGTTCAGCGTTTCGTTTTCACGTCGACGACCTCGCTGATGATCTCGAAAGCCATACGCGCCGGCTTGATCGGCGGTGCGCGCAAGGCCGCCTGGCTGACGGAAGACATGTCGCCCGAGCCGCGCAACATCTACGGCGTCACCAAGCTTTCGGCCGAACATCTTTGCCGCCTCTATCACATCCAGTCCGGCCTGCCGGTGATCGTGCTGCGCACTGCGCGGTTCTTTCCCGAGGCAGACGACATGGCGCATGCGATCGAGCAGTCGGACGCCAACACTAAGGCCAATGAGCTGTTGTTCCGCCGGCTGACCGTGGAAGATGCCGCCGAGGCCCATGTCGCGGCGCTGGAGAAGGCGCCACGACTGGGCTTCGACATCTTCATCGTCTCGGCGCCAACGCCGTTCCGGCCCGATGATTGCGAGGCATTGATTGCCGATGCGTCGTCCGTCGTCGCGCACTATTTTCCGGAATTTCCGGCGCTCTATGCGCGAAAGGGCTGGACGATGTTTTCCTCGATCGACCGTGTCTACGACGCCTCGCGGGCGCGGGACAGGCTGGGCTTCGTCTGCAAGACTAGCTTTGCCGATGTGCTTGCCGCGCTTGCAGCGGACGAAGGGGCCGCCTGATCGAACCGTCAGGCGTGTGCCGCGGCGCTGGCCAGCTCCGTCGTCAGGTCGCCATAGCCGGTGGAGCGGCGCTCATAGGCGAGGCCGAGCATTCTTGCGGCCTTCTCGGCGACCTTGTCGAGTTCCGGGTCGTCGGACTGGGCGATATAGACCAGCTTCTCGTAATTCCCGAAATAGTCCTTGATCAGCTCCGGATGCCTGTCGAGGCCGAGCGGCTTCATGAAGAAGGCGTCGAATTGCCGGCACAGGAAATCGGTCATGTAGAACGACATCATGTCGTCGTCGGCGACCTTCGCATAGGCATCCATGCCCTGATAGAAGGCAAAGCAATGCGGCCCGGCCATGCGCTCGACCCCATGCTTCTCGCAGACACGGTCAAGCAGGCCGCCGGTGCCGCAATCGGCGTAGCCGACGAAGATGTTACTGTAGCCGTCTGCCTTGGCCCTTTCGATTGCCTTGTCCATGGCTGGCGCGATGCGGTCCGGGTAGAAATGGAATTCCGCCGGCAGGCAGGTCAGGTCGAGATGGTCGAGCCCCAGCTGCTCCTTGACGGCCAGAACTTCGCGCGCAATCATCCCGCAGGCGATGACAAGCAGCCTGTCGCGTTGATCGGGTTGTAGTTTTCGCGCAATGCTCATGGAACCAGTCTAACCGATTTTCGTTGCTGTCCCACGAATCTATTTGTTGAGGGAGATACCATTCATGAAACCGCTACGCATTGCGCCGATCGCCCTTCTTGTGTGCGCCCTGGCTCTTTCGGCCTGCGCCAACACCGTCCGTGGCGTCGGCAGGGACGTCAAATCGACAGCCAACGCGGTTGAGGACACGGTCGAGAACCCCTGATCCGCAGTCTCGCCAAAGCCCATCGCTCTCAAGATAGTTCAAGCGATGCGCGTTAAGTCCTTGTAACATCTGGGAATGAGAAAGTCGTGCTGCAAGGCGTGGGTCGGTTTATTGTCCATGCCGAATTCGCCCAGATGAGGCCGAAACGCGGACGTCGTGTCCGTCTATTGCAATTATTTTCGTTGGGGCGGGCACGAAAAGTTGACTTTTCGAGCGTGGGATATGCCGTTAATCTTTTTCGGTACCCTCACCAATGAAGCAGGAGCCATAGGATGAAGACCGCTCTCTTAGTTGTCGCCGCTCTGGGCCTTTCGGTGTCCGGCGCCGCAGCGGAATGTGTCGGCCACAGTAAAACGACGGCTTCCGTAGATCAGCAGACCAAGACGGCAAGCGCAGATCAGCAGACCAAAGTCGCAAGCGTCGCGAACACGCCGACAACTGCCGAGACGCCGATCCTGAAAAAGGAAGAGGCGAAAGAATCAGAATAGGCGCTTCAACCCGCCCGATCCTACCATAAGCACCCTAGCCGCTAGCGCGGGAGGCTGTCATCGCGGCAGCCAGGACGTTAAACCGTCTACTAAGTTGTTCTTTGGCGTGACACTGGATGCCGAAGGCCAGTCGAGTGGCTGGCAAGCATGCGCAATGGTTGCGGCCATGCAACTGGCGTTAATGCAACAAACACCTACAGCGTACAGGCTTGGGTGGCGGTGTCGTACAGAAATTCGTAAAAAAAAGGTCCGGCGCGACGAACGCCGACCCTTCTCAGGCGGTAAGAGCGCTGAGTTTTAGCGCCTCAGGTTCCGACGCCCGTTCCCTCGTTGCAGGTGCCGAGCGGCGAGGCTTCCAACGCGGCGCACAGGCCGGTGAAACGCCCGGTGACCCAGCCACCAATCGCCAGGATCGCAAGTATCGCTGCTGCGGCAATGATGCCGACAAGGATCGAATATTCGACCATGGCAGCGCCTGAATCGTCTTGGCAAAACTGCCGGGCCGTCGTCATGAGTGTGTCCATGGAGTTCCCCTTTTAGACCCGACGTGTCGACGTCGGTCCAGCAAAATGCGCAGGAGCTAATGCAATAGCATCATTCGAACGAGGGACTAGAGCCCGCCTAGAACCCAATTCTGATAAACTGCGGGCACCCAGTCACCGCATAGCTTGGCGTAGTGAACGTCCCTACACCCGTGAAATAATGGCAGATTAACCCGTCCGTTGGATCCTTTTCATCGTGGTAGAGAACTGCGGTTGACGTAATCAGCAACCCGCCAATCGCCCCCGCCGCTAGAACTGTTAGCATCCCCAGAGAGACGACCACTTTCCGCATTTTTTAGCCCGCGACTTGCCTTCAATACGTTTGTTGGAGTGCAGACGCGCGGCCAAGGTCGGTTTTAGCTGGCGCTGCCAAGCCAACGGCTATTCTAAAGCCGATCTGCCCGGGCCTCATGGCGGGAGTGCAGGTTTTAACCTCACTGATCGAAACCGACTTCATCACAATGAACGGCGACAATCTCAAAGAGTCAGGGCATGACCGGCGCATCGGAATTCTGCTGGATCGAATAGATGTGTTGGCTGGGAAATAGCACAATTAGGCGCTCCGCGAAGGCAATCGCCGAGGCTGAGTGCGCCGAACGCGCCGTAAAGACGGCAAGATTGAAATCGCTTCGCATGGCAACTCAGGGTGACCTGACGGTTTCGTTCCCGGAGGAGCTCGATTGCTCGCTGCTTGTCGCGGCACTGACACAAGGCGAATCATCGGGCCAGCCTTTCAACCGCCTCAATGATGGCTTTGGCAAGGGCTTCGCCTTCATGGACAGGCTCGGAACCGAATAGCACAAAACTGCTTCCTCGCTCGGCAACACCCCGGCTGGGCGGGTCTGTTCAATAGTCATGCGAACCAGTTTGAGGGCGGCCCAGGCGCTGCGGATGTTCTCTTGGACTCTATGCTAGCCCGCCATGTCACGCAGCGGCTTGTTGCGCTTCTGGGGCCGGTATTTCTCCACCCGTCTGGTTCTCGCGTACCCGCTTTCGCACTGTAGCGGTGACCGCCACCACGTCACCAATACCCCTGTGCCCCGCGCCATGAAATTGAGTCTGGAGCGCGCTAGGGCTTGGTCAAGATGTTGCTAATATGCGGGGCAGCTCTTCGCTCTAGCGGGGCCGGCCCAGCGGCTTGGTTGCGAGGGGGACTGGCAGCTGGAGGCCGCTGGGCCTTGACCACCAGCGAGCTTAAGAGGAGGCGCTGTGCTGGCTGACCAAAACTTGCGCTCAAGGCAACGGAATAGCATCATTCGAACGAACACTCTTCGTAAGTATGTTCCTCATGCCGAACATCGGGGGCGCTCAATCTGCTCAACGGCAGGCAGCGGACGATGAGCAGCCGCATTTTGCCGCCATGTCGAGAGGCTGGCGGAATCTATTGTTCGGTCGGCAGCGGCTCATGGTCGAGGAGCAGCACCTCGCTAAGGTTCCGCTTGTCGAACGTCTGGCCACAAACGGGGGCAGGTAGAACAGCCCGACAGCCAATCGGGGGTGACCAGCGGGCCGCCGGGCCAACCGGCGGGCAATTGGGCCCGTTCGCCGGGAGCAGTGGGCCTATTCCCGCGCTTAGCCCCCACTGCAGATCGGACCCGATCGGCCCCGCTCAGAGGAGGAGCGCGGGCTTCTCCTTGTCGGTCCGATGCGCCAGATTAGGGAAGGCCGGCGCCGCTTGGGGAGGCGTTGGGATAGATTGCCTTGTAGGGCGCCGGCCGGGCGGCGTTGGGATCTGGCGCACGAGTAAGCTAACAGAGGTTGGGACCGTGGGCATGGCGTGATCGCGGAAGTACCCTGCGTCCAATAGCTAGCCGGCCGGCGCCATGTCGACGGCAATGCCTATGCCGATCGAGAAATCCAGTGGCGAGCTTGCCGCCGAGGTCAATGGGACAAAGGCGCCGAGGGCACCGCGCCAGTCCCTCGGGAAATTGGCTAAAAAGCTCAGGCCGACGCGCGGACGTTGTGCTTGCGCTTCATGAAGTCCTTGGCGGTTTCGACCGCCACGGCCGCGTCGCGGCAATACGCGTCGGCGCCGACGGCTTTGCCGAATTCCTCGTTGAGTGGCGCGCCGCCGACCAGCACGACATAGTCGTCGCGGATGCCCTTTTCCTTCATCGTGTCGATGACGACCTTCATATAGGGCATGGTCGTCGTCAGCAGCGCCGACATGCCGATGATGTCAGGCTGGTGCTGTTCGATGGCGTCGAGATATTTTTCCACCGCATTGTTGATGCCGAGGTCGATGACGTCGAAGCCGGCGCCCTCCATCATCATGCCGACGAGGTTCTTGCCGATGTCGTGGATGTCGCCCTTGACGGTGCCGATCACCATCTTGCCCTGCTTCGGTGCGCCGGTGGCGGCGAGCAGCGGACGCAGGATGAACATGCCGGCCTTCATCGCGTTGGCCGACAGCAGCACTTCGGGAACGAACAGGATGCCGTCGCGAAAATCCTCGCCGACGATGCGCATGCCTTCGACCAGCGCCTCCGTCAGCACCTTGTAGGGCGCCCAGCCGCGTTCGAGCAGGATCTGAGTGCCTTCCTCGATCTCTTCCTTCAGCCCGTCATAAAGGTCGTCGTGCATCTGCTGCACGAGTTCGTCGTCGGAAAGCTCGGAAAGGATGATCTCGTCGTCGGCCATTTTTAATCCAGCTCCTTGCCGCACAGATGCAATTGCGGGGCCTCAAATATCACGCCAATACCTAACCCGCTACAGGCGTACGTCCATAGCTGATTTGCGACTTCCCGCAAAAGGAAAGCGACTGCAAATCTATTGGAATTCTTGTCGATTTTGCGACAGGCGTTGGCGCTGGCGGGCCGTTTCGAATAGGGTGCATGGCTACGATCCGGCCAGAAGCCGCGATATGCGGCCGTAATAATCAGGCTAGAACAAAAGTCAGGGAAGAACGATCATGAGTGAGAACGCGCCGGTCGACCAGGAAGCGTCAAACCCGCGGCGCGGACGCGCCGCCAGCGGTGGTGCCGCTGCCCGACGGGCGGCGCGCTCGGGTGGCGGCCCCGGCACCCAGCTCACCTACATCAAGCGCAAGATCAACGTCTATGAGGTGCTGGACGAGGAAGGGCTGGCGCTGGTCGAGAAAAACACCGACACGGTGCTCGAAGAGATCGGCATCATCTTTCGCGACGACGCCGAGGCGCTGCAGCTGTGGAAAGAGGCCGGCGCCGACGTCAAGGGCGAGCGCGTGCATTTTCCGAAGGGGCTCTGTCGCTCGCTTTTGAAAACCGCGCCGTCCGTCTATACCCAGCATGCCCGCAATGCCGAACGTTCGGTGCAGATCGGTGGCAACGCCACCGTCTTCGCGCCGGTCTACGGCCCACCCTTCGTGCGCGACCTCGATGGCGTCAGGCGCTATGCGACGATCGAGGATTTCCGGAATTTCGTGAAGCTCGCCTATATGGCGCCGTCGATCCATCATTCGGGCGGCACGGTGTGCGAGCCGGTTGACGTGCCGGTCAACAAGCGCCATCTCGACATGATCTACAGCCACATCAAATATTCGGACAAGCCGTTTATGGGCTCGGTCACCGCGCCCGAGCGCGCCGAAGACACGGTGGCGATGGCCAAGATCGTGTTCGGCGACGATTTCGTCGAAAACAACACGGTGCTAACCAGCCTGATCAACGCCAATTCGCCGATGGTGTTCGACGAGACCATGCTGGGTGCGCTGAAAGTCTATTCGCGTCACAACCAGGCCTGCATCGTCACGCCGTTCATTCTCGCCGGCGCAATGAGCCCGGTGACGGTCGCGGGCACGCTGACCCAGGTTCTGGCCGAAGTGCTGGCCGGCGCGTCGTTCACGCAGCTGATCCGGCCGGGCGCGCCAGTGCTGTTCGGCACCTTCGCCTCGTCGATTTCGATGCAGTCGGGCGCGCCGACCTTCGGCACGCCGGAGCCGTCGCTGGTTTCCTATGGCGCGGCGCAGCTCGCCCGCCGGCTCGGCCTGCCGTTCCGCACCGGCGGCTCGCTCTGCGCTTCAAAGATACCGGACGCGCAGGCGGCCTATGAGAGCGCCAACACGCTGAACTCAACGATTCTCGCCGGCACCAATTTCGTGCTGCATTCGGCCGGCTGGCTCGAAGGCGGACTCGCCTCCTGCTACGAAAAATTCATGATGGACATCGACCAGCTCGGCATGACGCAGAAATTCTCCGAAGGCGTCGACCTGTCGGAGAACGGCCAGGCGATGGACGCCATCCGCCAGGTCGGCCCGGGCAGCCACTATCTCGGCTGTGACCACACCCAGGCCAATTTCCAGACCGCCTTCTACCGTTCCAGCATTGCCGACAACAATTCGTACGAGCAGTGGCTGGCCGAGGGTGAAAAAACCGCACCGCAGCGCGCCAACGAACTCGCCCGCCGCTGGCTGGAAAGCTACGAGGCGCCGCATCTCGATCAGGGTATCGACGATGGGCTGAAGGAGTTCATCGCCACGAAGAAGGCGTCGATGGCCGACGCCTTCACCTGAAAGGAGCCCGAGTCAGGCGGGGCTAAAGTCGCCAACATCATCCATAAGGAAGTCTGGCGGAGCGCCTTCTCCGACCCGGACAGGAAGGGATGATCCTTGAGCGCAGCATGACGGAACCCATCGCGGCGGCACTTTCCGCCCATGGTCTCATGCTTCGCGGCGGTTTCAATTTTGCAGGGGGCGAGGAAACACTTTCCGGCCTCTCTGGCGGTGCCGCCAGATCCGTGCTGCTGGTGGGGCAGGCGGGCGCCGCGCCATGGCCGCATTTCCTGCGCTGGAAAGAAAGCCAATCACAGGCCGTCGCCAATCCGCTCGATACATGGTCTCGCGAAGTGATCGGCGGGGTGGCGAACGACTTCGGCGCGCGTGCCGTGTCTCCGTCCGACAGACCGTATCTGCCGTTCCAGCAATGGGCGATGCGGGCGGAGGGATTGCGGCCGTCGCCGCTCGGCATCCTCATGCATCCGCAATACGGACTCTGGCACGCCTATCGCGGCGCGCTGCTGTTCGAGGTCGAAATAGCGCTTCACGAACCCCGCGGCGCGATTCACCTTTGCGACACATGTGTCGACAAACCTTGCCTGAAATCCTGTCCCGTCAACGCGTATTCTGCGGATGGTTTCACGTATGAAACTTGTCTGGCGCATGTGCGTGGGCAAAACGGCGCGCCTTGCCGAACCGGCGGCTGTCTCGACCGCAACGCCTGTCCCTATGGCGCCGACTACCGCTATCCGCCACAGGTTCAAGCCTTTCACATGGCCGCGTTCGCGGGTCTGTAGCATCGCCGAATGCCGCACGAAATCTTGAAGGAGGTTGCCTCATTGCGACTTGCCCTGTTGGCCAGGGTGGATAGGTATCGCGCGACAACGTCATCACGGGTCTCCTCAGCGGCACGACACAAGACATGACCATCCGCGACAGCGGCGCTTTCCTAGATGCGCTCGATGCCGAAGGCGTGACCGGACCGGTCGGCACCGTCGGCTATTGCATGGGCGGAGCGCGGGCGCTGAACGCCGCCGCGACCTATCCCGGCCGGATCGTTGCCGCGGCCAGTTTCCATGGCGGCAATCTGGCGAGCGACGCCGCCGACAGCCCGCACCGAAACGCTACGTCGATCAAGGCGCGGGTCTATGTCGGCACGGCGGGTGTTGACAGAAGTTTTCCGCCGGAGCAGTCGGCACGGCTGGCCGAAGCGCTGCGCACGGCTGAAGTCGACCATGTCATCGAGAACTATGCCGGCATGGTGCATGGCTGGTGCGTGCCGGACCACAGCGCCTTCGACGCAACGGGCGCCGAGCGCCACTCGAAGCGAATGGCGACGCTGTTCAGTGAAACGTTGGGCTAGCTCGCCGGGGCCGGCGACATAGTCTCGAAACATAGCTCCTGAATACCGGCGGCAGTCGTTTGAGCAGGGGGTATGATGCGGGTTTCTCTCGGGAGCAAGATTCTAGGCCTTTGCCTGTTGACCAGTGCGATGGTCCAGCCAGCCTTTGCCGATCAAGCAAAATGTTCCTGCCGGAACCTGCGCAGCGTTCAGGAAGAATTGAAGAACGCCGAGTATGAGGCGATGTTCTTCGCCGAAATGGCGGCGAAGCTCAAGGCGGTCGAGGATCCGCTGATCGAGGCGCACAAGAACCCGATCCATCCCGATTCGGACGTTAACATCCAGGACCGATCGTCCAGGGCGCGCGCCGACGTCATGCGCACGTTCAAGCTCCCTCACAACCCGGCCTACGGCTATTTGGGTCCTTTGACGGTGGACATGAAGTTTGGCAGCTGCGAGCAGAAGCCGGCCGATCTTGAGGCACTGCGCGCCGGCTCGCAGTGCAAGGAAATCGCGGACATCACGTTGGCTCACGAGGCCGCGCACAGGGAGAGATGCGCAAGGGAAACCGCTGGGGTCTATTGGGACAGGTTGCCCAGTCAGATCGCCGCCGAAGAAGCCGAACGCTATCGGGAGCAGGCCAACGCCATGCGGGCGCAGCTCAAGCGCATCGTGGATGAGGGGACAATCACCGTGGCAGCGAAGATGGAACCCCGCATCAAGGGTCCACAGTTCGATGTCACCTATTCCTTTGTGATGCCGTCGATCGAGATGGAGGGCAAGAGCTCGCCCGGGTCGGACAGTTGGACGGTGAACGGAAAGGGCAAACAATCCGGCAAGATCAAGAACGCGAAGATTGGCGGCATGACGTGCAAATCGAGCGGGCAACTCAACGACGACATCGATATGGCTCTGGATACGGATGGCTTTGTTATGAGCCTCAAGAGCAAGTCGAAAGGCAGGCCCGGCGACGTAAAGCTTCGCTGCATGGGCGGCTACGGCATGTCGATGCGTCCTCAAGGCGAAGTCGGCAGCGGCGAGGTGTTTGCAGCAGAACGCTTTGCGAGCGAGGCGGACATCTCGCAAGATGTCAGCACGATGCCGTTTGCCAAGATCGTGACACAGGGCGGCATGTCGGTCAGCGGCAAGCACACGGTCACCGTGCGCCTGGTCTGTCCCGGAGAGTGAGGAGCACCCATGGTTGGTGTTCTCGAAGGCGGTTTGTCCTTTTCTTTCCACCACCCCAAGGAATCGCCACCAGCCTTCGTCCAACAGGCAAATGATGGCGATGATGCTGGATGAAAGCGAAGCCTCCGACGCCGAGTTGATCGGGCGGGCGAAGGGCGGAGACAGGCGGGCTTTCGGCACATTGCTCGAAAGGCACTATGATTTCGTCTATCGCGCCGCATATCGCTGGTGCGGGAAGAAGACCGACGCCGAGGATATCGCCCAGGAAGTCTGCGTCCGGCTCGGCCGGGCGATCCGCGACTATCATGGCAGCGGCGCCTTCACCACCTGGCTCTACACCATGACGCTGAATGCGGCACGCGACGTGATGCGCAAGACGGTCCGCGAGACGATCAAGATCGAAGCCTACGGAGCTTACGAGCTGATCACGGGAGAAGCCCCGGCCGAGCCCGAAGATCCGGCCGAGGCGCTTTGGGCGGCGGTGCGGATGCTGCCGGACAAGCAGCGCGACGCGGTGCTGCTCGTCTATGGCGAAGGGCTCAGCCACGCAGCCGCCGCCGAGGCGATAGGCATCTCGGAGACGACGGTTTCCTGGCACATCCATGAAGCGAAGAAACGGTTGAAGACGCTCATGCGTTCAGCCGGGGAAGTGTGATCATGGTCGACGACAACGAACTCAACAGACTGCGCGACATCGCAGCACCGGCACCGGGTACCGACGCGAAGGCGCGTGCCTTCGAGGCCGCCATGCGGGCTTACGACCTGGACGAAAAAACCTCACGCGCCGCCCAAGGATCGGCGAAAGGGCTTCGTCTTACAGAGCGAGCACAAAAGCTCTGGAGCGAAATCATGCAAAAGAAACTCTTCGTCACTCCGGCCATTGCCGGGCTCGTCGCCCTACCGATAGCCGGATACGCCACCATCTACATGCTGCAGGAGCAGCCATTCCATTCCGGTGGCGACGAGAAGATCACCGAAACGCTGGCCGACAAACCAGTGGCTAGGAAGAAAGCCGATGCCGACGCCGAAAGCCGCGACGCAGCCGAGGCGCTTGCGCCGGCATCGCCGCCGAAGCCAGAGTCGGCTGGCGCCGGCGGCCTGGCAAGGCAAGGTGCGCTGACCAGCAATGCGCCTCCGCCGGCGCCGGGCGGCGAGTTCGCACAGGACGGCGGCGCAAGCGCCCCAGCGGTCAAGGGTATGGCCGGCACAACAGCCGAGTCCAAACTGATGGTACAACCGCCTATGCCGGCCGACCAGATGCCGTTGCCGGAGCAAAATCGCGACCGCGTCGAGGATTTCAAGAGCAATCCGGTGCGTGCCGCGCTCGAAGACCCGGTCTCGACCTTTTCGATCGATGTCGACACCGCTTCCTATTCCTTCGTGCGGCGTTCGCTCAGGGCAGGTATTGTGCCGCGAGCCGACACCGTCCGCGTCGAGGAGATGATCAACTACTTCCCCTATGACTGGAAAGGACCGGACTCTGCCTCGACCCCGTTCAACTCGACCGTCAGCGTCATGCCGACGCCGTGGAACGAGCACACCAGGCTGATGCATGTCGCTATCAAGGGTTTCGACGCCAAGCCGGCCGAGCAGCCCAAGGCCAATCTGGTGTTTCTGATCGACGTGTCGGGCTCGATGAACGAGCAGGACAAGCTGCCGCTCTTGCAATCGGCCTTCCGGCTTCTGGTCAACAGGCTGAGGCCCGACGACACGGTTTCGATCGTCACTTATGCGGGTGATGCCGGCACCGTCCTCGAGCCGACGAAAGTTTCGGAGAAAGACAAGATCCTCAATGCCATCGACACTTTGACGCCCGGCGGCAGCACGGCCGGCGAGGCGGGCATCAAGGAAGCCTATCGGCTGGCGCAGAAATCCTTCGTCAACGACGGGATCAATCGCGTAATGCTGGCCACGGACGGCGATTTCAATGTCGGCCAGACCGACGACGACGATCTGAAGCGGTTGATCGAAAAAGAGCGCAAGATCGGGGTGTTTCTGTCGGTGTTCGGTTTCGGTCGCGGCAATCTGAACGATCAGATGATGCAGACCATCGCCCAGAACGGCAACGGTACCGCCGCCTATATCGACACTTTGGCCGAGGCCGAGAAGGTGCTGGTCGAGGATGCGTCCTCGACATTGTTCACCATCGCCAAGGACGTGAAGATCCAGGTCGAGTTCAATCCGAACAGGGTCTCGGAATACCGGCTGATCGGCTACGAGACCCGGGCCTTGAATCGCGAGGATTTCAACAACGACCGCGTCGATGCCGGCGAGATCGGCTCCGGCCATTCGGTCACCGCGATCTACGAGATCACGCCGCAGCGCAGCGGCGGCGAGCAGATCGATCCGCTGCGCTACGGCCAGGCTTCGGTGAACAATGGCGGCGTCGCCAACGCCGACGAATATGCCTTCGTGAAAATCCGCTATAAGCTGCCGAACGAGGATGCCTCGACGCTGATCACCACGCCGGTGACATCAGCCAACGAAGTGGCTGATTTCGACCAGGCCAGCACCGACCAGCGGTTCTCCATTGCCGTCGCTGCCTTCGGCCAGAAGCTGCGCGACGAGGATGCGACCGCGAAGTTCGGCTATGACAAGATCATGGAGATTGCCACTGCCGCCCGGGGAGCCGACCCGTTTGGGTACCGGTCCGAGTTCCTCTCGCTGGTACGCCTTGCCTCGGCGCTTGGCGGTAACCGGTAATGGTGATGACGTCCGATTTTCGTCAGATGGGATCGTTCGGATAGTGGAAACCGACCCACGGGCAGGTGAGGCAGGCCGGCAGGGGAAACCTTACCGGCCTTTTTCAACATTTGTCAGGCGCGGCTGCGCCGGCGCTCGCGGCGGGCTTCGCTGGTCTCGACGGTGTTGACTGTGGCCTGCTTGTTGCGCATCGGGCCAATGCGCTCGACGATTTTTTCGATGCTCGGGCGATCCGACCGGGTATGCGCATCGAGCGCCTTGCGCATGGCGGCGAGGTGGGCGAACGAGGTGCCGCAGCAACCGCCGACGATCTTTGCGCCGGCATCGACGGCCAGCCTGACATAGTCGGCCATCAGCTCGGGCGTGCCGGAATAATGGATCTCGGCGCCGCGAAATTCCGGAATGCCGCAATTGCCCTTGACGATCACCGTTGCCTCCGGCTTCGCCTCCGTCATGTCGAGCAGCGAAGCGAGGATGTCGGAGGCGCCGACGCCGCAGTTGGCGCCGACACCGAGCGGAGCCTGCGACAAGCCATCGGCGACGCCGTGGATGTCCTTCGGCAACAGCCCCATCATGGTGCGGCCGGCGGTGTCGAAGGAGCCGGTGTAGGTATAGGGCAAGCCGACGCGGATCGCGGCTTCGGCTGCCGCGCGGATTTCGTCCGGCGCCGACATGGTCTCGATCCAGGCGACTTCGGCGCCGCCGGCTTTCAGGCCCTCGATCTGTTCGGCAAAGGCCTCGACCGCCTCGTCATAGGTCATCGCGCCGAGCGGCACCAGCAACTCGCCGGTCGGGCCGACCGAGCCCGCCACGATGACCTTGCGGCCGGCTTTATCGGCGACAGCGCGGGCGATCTCGGCGGCGCGCTTGTTCAGCGCATGCACGCGGCCTTGCGCATGGTGCAGCTTCAGCCGGTGGCGGGTGCCGCCGAAGGAGTTGGTCAGGATGATGTCAGCGCCGGCATCGACGAAGTTCTGGTGCAGACCGGTGATGGTGTCCGGCGCCGTCTCGTTCAGCAACTCTGGAGCCTCGCCGGCCTCTAGCCCCATGGCGAACAGATTGGTGCCGGTAGCGCCATCGGCAAGCAGAACGCCCTTTTCAGCAAGCAGCGCGTCAATTGGATTGGTCATTGGAAATACGCCTTCCGGGGATTCTTTGTCGAGATAAGGATATAAAGAAATCTTTATATGGCGTCAATGTCGGCGCGATAAACAAGCCGTCAAAATCGCATCTCCGCCAGCCTTTGCGTGAAGCTGGCCGCCTCATGCGCGTTGATGTCGGCGGCGCGGATCAGATTGTCGAAATGGCTGGTCAGCGTGCGGACTGGCTGGGTCGCGTTCAGCACCAGATACATGTCGCCGACATAGATGGCGGCACGATAGGGCCCGAATATGGTGTAGGGAATCGAGTAGCGCATCCGTCCGTCATAGAGAAACAGGCGGAAGGTGGGATAAAGGTCGTCGAGCAGCGTCGCCATGTGAAGAAGCTGCTGGTGGCGGTCGGCCTCAGGAAAACGGTCCCAGACGCCCAGTCCGCGCGCAAAGATCTCCAGCGTGTGGCGCGGCATGCAGACTTCCATGTCGGTTTCCGGCCGCCGGTTGTAGTCGATGCGGTACTGCGTCTCACCGGCCTGGGCCTCCCGGCTCTTGTTGGCGATACCAGCCTCGTAGTCGACGAGCGCCTCGGTGCGCAGAAGGTCGGGAATGCCGGCCGGCACGTAACGGATTTTCGTACCGGCGGCCTCGGCATGCCATCTGGCCAGCAGCGTGCGGTCGAAACCGTCGGGCGCTTCCTCGATCTCCAGGCTCTCGCGGATTTCACCGGTGACGCCTTCGTCCTGGCTGAGGCCGAGCAGCCAGTCGAGCGACACTTTGAATTCGGCGGCAATGTTGAGCAGCGTTTCGGCGCGGGGAAGGCGTGTCGAGGCGCCGGACAGCAGCTGCGAAAGCGCCGAACGATCGATGCCCACCGCCGTCGCGAAAGCGGACTGGTTCAAGTCGGATCGTGTCAGGAGCATTTTCAGGCGCTCCCGGAAGATCGTCGATAGGTCGCGTTTGTCCATATCGTCATTCCGGCCGTTGGGAGGAAAAAAATCCGCCGAATCCGTGAAAGTGGCAGTTTAGGCGTAAATGAATCCTCCAATTCGTTTACAAAATATAACATCTGCGGCTGAAAATGCGCAATCGCAACATTTTGTGCGCCTTGTCGCGTTGCAGCATCTCGATGCTCCTGACACAATGCTGTCAGGAATCAAATCGATTCCGGCGACTGGAAGGGCAGTGGTCGATCCATGACGAGCATGAATAACAGACGACGCAATGCGCCGGCCATCGAATGGCCGACCGTGGCTCTCGCGTTTTTCTGTTACGGCACCTGGCTTGCAGCCGGCCTATTCCTGTGGCCGTCCTATCCGCTGCTAGCGCTCGTCGTTCTGGCCTTGATGGCCGCGCTGCAATCCTCGCTGGCCCACGAAGTCCTGCACGGCCATCCGACTCGCAATGCGCAGCTCAACGAAGCTTTCGTCTTCCTGCCGATCGGTCTCGTCTGGCCGTTCCGTCGGTTCAAGACCATTCATTTGCGCCATCATGCCGACGAACGGCTGACCGATCCGCTTGACGATCCTGAAAGCTACTATAAGGCGCTGTGGCACCATGAAGAATTGCCGCCGGCGATGAAGTTCCTGCTGAAGATCAACAACACCATGATCGGCCGTCTCATTCTCGGCCCATGGCTGTCGTGCACCGGCTTCTTCATCGACGATGCCAAGCAGGTGCTCGCCGGCGACAAGATGATCCGAAAGGCATGGCTGCTGCACGCCGTCGGCCTCGCCGTGGTGCTGCCGGTCGTACAGTTCGGCTTCGGCGTCCCGCTATGGCTCTACATCCTGGTTCCGGTGTGGCTGGGCCAATCGCTGATCTCGATCCGCACCTTCGCAGAGCACCAATGGTCGGAGCATCCGGAAGGCCGCACGGTGATCGTCGAGCGTTCGCCGCTGTCGTTCCTGTTTCTCAACAACAATCTGCATTTCGTCCATCACAAGAGCCCGACGGTGGCTTGGTACCGGCTGCCGAAGCTGTTTCGCGAGCGCCGTGACGAGTGGCTGCGGATGAACAATGGCTACGCTTATCCGAATTATTTGGCGCTTCTCAAGGCTTATGCGTTCAAGGCGAAGGAGCCGATCGTCCACCCGGTGCTGCGGCGCACGCCGGAACCGGGCCGGGCGTTCAAGCCGCGCGTCAGAGCGCGTAGCCTCAATGGGCTCGGCAGTGCGCCGGTGCCCGCCGAGCCGCCGAAAGAATGAATTTTGTGGCATCGCCGGCGGCGATGCCTAGGTGCGCGTCGAATGGTCTCGTCAGTTTCTCAGCGTTACGATCAAAATCCCGGCATGAGCGATTTCGTTGCCGCCTTGCCGATGTACGACTGGCCCGAAATGCGGAGCGAGGTTGATGCCCAATGGGCACGGCTGCGTGATGCCTTCCGGCAAAAAGGCATAGACGCGCCGCAGACCATCGCTCGCGTCAATGCCGATTTGCGGCCCGTAGAAGGCGGCATCCGCGACGCCGCCGGAGCGGTTATCGCGCCCGATCCGGCGACGCTGCCGCCGGACGAATTGGATTTTCACGGCCTCTGGGTGCATCCGGCGCTGCTGTTCGCACAGACCTGCTGGGGTCCGATGGAACTCGGCCTGTCGAAGCATGTCCAGGTGATCGGCCAGCCGAATTACGACGCCTTCGAGGGCGGGCAGGGCGAGCTGTATTCTAGCGCCATCGTGATGCGGGTAGGTGAAGCGCCAACGGTCGGCTCACCGTCCGATGGAAGCCCATTCATCCCGATTGATATCCTGCGTGGCAAGCACTTTACCTTCAACAGCCTCGATTCCATGTCGGGCATCATCGCGCTGACGCGTGACCTAAAGGCGCTGGGCGATAGCCTTGACATCTTCTCAGAGCGCAGTGAAAGCGGTGGCCACCGAGCGTCGATCGTCGCGATCGCCGAGGGCAAGGCCGATGTCGCGGCCATCGACTGCCAGAGCTGGGCGCTGGCGCGGCGCTTCGAGCCTGTAGCGGAAGCGGTGACGGTCGTCGGTTGGACAACGCGGCGCAAGGGCCTGCCGTTCATCACCGCCAAGGCGACACCGAAGAAAATCGTGGTGGCGTTGCGCGAGGCTGTCGCGGCGCTCGCGTAAAAACAATCAGCCGCCGAGCAGCCGCTCGTCGAGCGGATAGGTCGAAAGCTGCTCGTTGCCGGTTTCGGTGATCAGGATCTGCTCCTCGATCTTGACGCCCTCGCGTCCGCCAAGCCGGCCGATATAGCTCTCGACGCAAAGCACCATGCCTGACACAAGCACGCCGTCGGGCGTGTCTTCAGTCCAGTCGATCGCATGCGGCAGCGTCGGGTATTCGTCGGCCAGGCCGACGCCGTGATAGAGCACGCCGTAGCGCGTCGGGAAACAATCGCCGGGCGGCACCGCCGAGCGTTCGACAAGGTCGCGGAAGGACATGCCCGGCTGCATCAGGCGGGTGTTGTGGGCGATCTGGTCGGCGGCGATGCGAAACAGGTCGCGTTGCTCGTTGGACGGCTCGGTGTCGCCGCAGAGCCAGGTGCGCGACAGGTCGGCGCAGAAACCATAAGGGCCGATCAGGTCGGTATCGAAAGCGACGAGATCGCCGGCTTCGATCGTTCTCGACGAGCATTCCTGGAACCACGGATTGGTGCGCGGGCCTGACGTCAAAAGCCGGGTTTCGACCCATTCGCCGCCACGCGCAATGTTGCCGCGGTGGAGTTCGGCCCACAATTCGTTTTCGGAAATGCCTGGCCTCAATGCTGCTTCCATCTCGCCCATTGCCGCCTGGCAAGCGACGATCGACCGGCGCATGGCCAGGATTTCGTCGGGCGATTTGATTACACGCGCATTTTCCATCAGCGCTTCGCCATTGCCGATCGAGATGCCGAGGCGGGCGAGCTCTTCGACACCCTCGGGATTGATGTGATCGACGGCGATACGACTGATACCGCCGCCATGCTCTTTCACCAGATCGGCGATGCCGGCAGCCCAGCGGCGGGCCTTTTGCTCGGTCAACTCGCCGCTGTAGAGATACATCCACGACACTGCCGGCCGAACCTCGTCGACGATGCCGGAGTGGTCGGAAAGGTGCCCGCAGGAAAAATAGTCGAACAGCACCACCGGGCCTTCGGTGGCAACGAAACAATGCCTTGTCGGGTTGTGCGCGACCCAGAGCTGCATGTTGGTCGAGTCGGTCGCATAGCGGATGTTAATCGGATCGTAGAGCAGGGCTCCCGCATAGTCGCGGCGCTTCAGCTCGGCGCGGATGCGGTCGAGCCGGTATTGACGCATGGCAGGCAGGTTGGGGGCAGCAATGCCGGCGGCGTGCCACTCGGCTTCCGCCAGTGCGCCATAGCCAAGCACATGCTGGTTGAGCTCAGCGGCCTTTTGCCGCGACTTCAGGCGCAACGCATCGATGGAGCCTTCTTCGTCCGGCTCGAACGGCATGATCTTGCGATGACGAGGAGGTCGATCAGTCGGGTTCCTGTCCACCCTCGGCTCCTTTGCTAACGCCTTCGTCGGGCGCTGTGGCTTTTTCCGCAGCCGTTTTCTTCAATCTTATGTAGGCGCCGGGCCGGGCAGGCCTGTCCGTGCCAGGCAATAGCGGAACCATGATTTGCCTTGTCTGGCCATCCGGCTCATAGCCGGCTTTTTTGAGCTGCTCCAAAATGACCGGCCGCGGATCGTCGCGGTCGAGCCAGACGAGTACAGCCGGCTCTTGCACCAACCTGTCGAAATTCGGCACTTCCTGGTCAAGCGCGACCAATTTTTCGTCGACCAACCGCAGATTTCCGACCCATGCACCGTCGGATATTGCGGTTTTCACCGGCCCGTCGGCAGTCAGCTGGCGATAGAGGGCCGGGTAATCCACCCGGATCATCCGCGAGAGACCACTGGTCCCGTTTATCTGGAAGTACCAAGTGGCGGGCGCGAGCAGAACGGCGATGATCGCTCCGGCCGCGATCACCAGGAGCTGGGCGTCCCTGCCGCGTGGTGAAAGTCGTTCCATATAGGCGGCCATCGCCAGCGGCAAGATGACCAGAACCGGCACCAGCCAACGGGCCTTGACCTCGGTCACGCCGGTGGCCAGCACAAGTGTCGCCAGCATGGCCAGGCCGAGCGCCAAGGTGCGCCACAAGAGAACTTCCCTGGTCGGAGCTTTGGGGTGACGCTCGGAGAAACGAAACCCCGTCAGCGCGAAAGCCAGCGCGGAAACCAACACCGGCAAGACAGCGAAATTGAAGGTCGCCATGATAAACTTGCCGGCGCCGGTGGCCGCGGCCGTCATGCGCCGCTGCTGTAGGTCTATTCCGAACTTCTCGCCTCTCGCCAGCAAATCCGCAGGATGCATGAGGCTCCAATATGTGGTTGGCGCCAGCACCAATATCGCGACGGCAACGCTGATTGCGAATTTCGGATCGAGGATCGCGCCGCGCAACTCGCGCAGCGACAACACCGCCGCAACAAGGGCTAACACCAGGAATACGTCGTTGTATTTGGCAAGAATTGCCGCAGCCGTTGCCAATCCAAACAGCGCATAGGCGATCACGCTTCGCCGCTCGATCAGATTAGCCATCGCGAGCAGGAGCAGTGCGCAAAAGCCGACAACGGCGACCGAATGCGACAAGGCCCGCTGCGATTCCCAGGCGATTTGCGGGATTGTGAAAAGCCCGAGCATGGCCGCCGCTGCCGTCGCTTTCGTGTAGCCAAACCGCCGCATGGCGGCGAACACACTGCAGGCGGCGAGGAACAGCACGGAGTATTTGACGAGCTTCAGCGTGAAAATATTGGTGCCGAAAAGTTGCGCGGCCAACCAGTTGATCCATGTATAGAGAGGCGGTTGCGAGCCGCCATATCCAGCCCAAAGATATGGAAGATAAATCAGTTGCTCCGCGTCATCGACGCCGACGCCAGTTCCTGCCCAAGTGGCCAGAATGGATAATATGACGGTTTGCAAGGCCAGATAAGCGGCGACCATGACGATCGCCGCCGGGAAGGGGCCGATCCTGCTCTCGGCAAGCCATTCGTCCCATTTCATGGAATACTTCAACGAGTTCTCATCGCCCGTGCCAGTTGCCGCCGGCTCCGCTAGCACGAAGGCCATGCCCCGCACAATGTGGCAGCCCTGATCGCTTCCGGGGCGGCGGGCTTCAACTCGAATCGTACCGCCCCTCCAGCTTCTTGGTTAAGCATCGGACTTCTCCAAAATCGATCGCACCCCGGGTCGGGCCGGAGGGCAGGCCTTTGGGTGCGGTGCTCTAGGTCCGCATCTTTTCGCCGCTCGGGTCGAAAGGCGGCTCAACATTGATGCGGGCCGGGCGCCGGCTTCCGAGGATTTCGATCTCGAACAGTCCGGCGCTCTCTTCCCCGGCTAACGCGGCTGGCACATAGCCTTGCGCCATCGATTTCTGGACGTAATGGGCATAGCCGCCGGAGGTGACCCAGCCGACCACGCGCCAGTCGCCATCGACGATGCCGCGCACGGCCGAAGCGCCTTCCGCGGCCCTGGAGCCGCGCACTTCCTTGCCGTCCGTATCGAAACGCGGCGCACCATAGCCGTGCGGCTTTTCCACCGTGCCGTAGTCCCTGCCGCCGACCTTGGCCCAGATCGGTTCGTCGCCCATGACATCGGCGTCCGCGGCATCGACGATGAAAGAGACACGGCGCAGTTTTGGCCCTTCTGCCTGCTCCCTGGCTGCCGCTTCGCGTCCGATGAAGTCGTTCTTCTCCAGCTTGACGAAGCGGTCCATCGCGCCTTCGAACGGCCCGTAGATTGGGCGCAGTTCGCGGAACCAGGTCGGGAAATTCTTCTCCAGTCGCATCGACAGCAGGGCGCGCATGCCGAAATCGACGAGGCCAAACTCTTCGCCGGCATCCTTGATCGCCTTGTAGACGAGGCGCTGGTATGCCGGCGCCATCCAGATTTCGTAACCGAGATCGCCGGTATAGGTGATGCGATTGACCATGCAGGGCGCACCGCCAACCGCCATCTCGCGGAAGTCCATGAAGCGGAAAGCCTTGGTCGAAACGTCCACGTCAACAAGCTTCTGCAGCAGATCGCGCGATTTCGGCCCGGCGATCGAGAGGCCGACCAGCGTCTGGTCGAAGCGGTGGATGCGGACGCTACCATCCTTCGGAAGGTGCTTCTCGAACCAGCGCATATGATATTTCTGCGCCGCCGACGAGCTCCAGATCATGAAGCGGTCGTCTCCGGCCTTGGCGATGGTGAAGTCGCCGATCAGCCTGCCGAACTCGTTGAGCATCGGGGTCAGCACGATGCGGCCGGTCTTCGGCATGCGGTTGGTCATCAGCCGGTTGAGGAAATCCTCTGCTGCCGGCCCGGAGACTTCGTATTTGGCGAAGTTGGCGATCTCGGTGACGCCGACCTTCTCGCGGGTCGCACGCACTTCCTCGCCGATCGGGCCGAAATCGTTGGAGCGATGGAAGGAAACGATGTCCTTCGGCTCCGTGCCTTTCGGTGCGAACCAGAGCGGGGTTTCGAGGCCCCAGCTATCGCCCATGACGGCGTTTTTGGCCAGCATCGTGTCGTAGAGTGGCGTCGTTTGCGCCGGGCGCGCGGCCGGCAATTCCTCGTTGGGAAAGCGGATGGAGAAACGGCGCGAATAGTTTTCGCGCACCTTGGCATTGGTGTAGCGCAGCGTCGCCCATTCGCCGAAGCGCGCGACGTCCATGCCCCAGACGTCGAAGCCGGGATCGCCATGAACCATCCAGTTCGACAATGCCAGCCCGACGCCGCCGCCCTGCGAGAAACCGGCCATGACGGCGCAGGCGCACCAGAAATTGGTCAGGCCCTGCACCGGGCCGACCAGCGGGTTGCCGTCCAGCGCGAAGGTGAAGGGACCGTTGATGATCTGCTTGATGCCGGCCTTCTCAATGCCGGGAAAATGCTTGAAGCCGATCTCCAGCGACGGCGCGATGCGGTCGATGTCGGGCTGCAGCAGCTCATGGCCGAAATCCCACGGCGTGTTGACCGGAGACCACGGCTTACAGGCCTTTTCATAGGTGCCGAGCAGGATGCCGTTGCGTTCCTGGCGGGTGTAGATTTCGCCCTTGAAGTCCATCACGCCGATCATCTCGCGGCCGGTCGACCTGTTGAATTCCTCGACCTCCGGCATCGGCTCGGTCAGGAGGTACATGTGCTCCATGGCCAGCAGCGGCAGCTCGACACCGACCATGCGGCCGATCTCGCGCGCCCACAGGCCGCCGCAGTTGACGACATGCTCGGCCTGGACCGTGCCTTGTTCGGTGACGACGTTCCAAGTGCCGTCGATTTCCTGCGTCAGCTCGACGACGCGGTTGCGCAGCACGATCTCGGCGCCGAGCTTCCTGGCCGCCTTGGCGTAGGCGTGGGTGGTGCCGGAAGGGTCGAGATGGCCTTCGACCGGATCCCACATGGCGCCGACGAAATTCGTCTCGTCCATCAGCGGGAACATCGCCTTGGCCTCTGACGGCGTGATCAGCTCGGTGTCCATGCCGAGATAGCGGCCCTTGGCGTGAGCAAGGCGCAGGAAGTCCATGCGCTCGGGCGTGTCGGCCATCATCACGCCGCCGGTCAGGTGCAGCGAACAGGACTGGCCGGAAAGTTCTTCGATCTCCCTGTAGAGCTGCACCGTATAGGCCTGCAGCTTGGCGACGTTGGGATCGCCGTTGAGCGTATGGAAACCGCCCGCCGCATGCCAGGACGAGCCGGAGGTGAGCTCCGAGCGCTCGATCAGCATGATGTCGGTCCAGCCGGCCTTGGCCAGATGGTAGAGCACCGAGCAGCCGACGACGCCGCCGCCGATGACAACCGCTTTTGCATGAGATTTCATGAAGATAGTTCCGTTTTTGAAGAGATTGAATCGAGTGAGCGGGGGGTGAACACAAAGCGGAGAAGGGCGCCGGCTGGAATGATCTCACGCCCTCCCTCTACCCTGTCGACCGGGGGAGAGGTGTCGGGTGACGCTCGACGGAGTGGCGGTCGACTGTTCATCAAACCAATACGGATATTTAAAAATCGGTCGGCGCGCCGCCTTCGGACCGGCGTTTGTCGACGAAGGCGTTGAGCTCCTCGCGGACAGCCGGGTCCATATACGGCTCTTCATAGGAGGCCAACCGCTCTTTCCAGACCCGATTGGCCTTTTCGAGAGCCGTCGGCGATCCGGCTTCCGCCCAGGTCTCGAAATTGCGCCAGTCGGAGATGATAGGCGAATAGAAAGCGGTCTTGTAGCGGTCCTGGGTATGCTGGGTGCCGAAGAAATGGCCGCCCGGACCGACGGACTGGATTGCGTCGAAGCCGAGGGCCTCCTCGGAGAAGTCGAGCGGCGTCAGGAACTCGGCCACCATCTGCAGCAGATCGATGTCCAGAATGGTCTTCTCGTAGGAGCAGCGCAGGCCGCCTTCCAGCCAGCCGGCCGCATGCATCATCAGATTGCCGCCGCCCTGGATGGCGCCCCACAGCGAGAACACGCTTTCATAGGCCGCCTGCGCGTCGACCGTGTTGGCGGCGCAGGTGTTGGAGGTGCGGTAAGGGATGTTGTAGCGGCGGGCGAGCTGGCCGCCGACCAATTGCGCCTTCATATATTCCGGCGTGCCGAAGGCCGGCGCGCCGGACTTCATGTCGACGTTGGAGGTGAAACCGCCATAGCCGACGGGCGCGCCCTTGCGCACCATCTGAGCGAAGGCAATGCCGGACAGCGCTTCGGCATTCTGCTGCACCAGCGCGCCGGCGATGGTCACCGGCGCCATGGCGCCCGACAGGGTGAACGGCGTCACGATGACGACCTGGCCCTTGCTCGACATCTGGATGATGCCTTCCATCATCGGTACGTCGAGCTTGAGCGGCGAATTGGTGTTGATGATCGTGAACACCGATGGCTCCTCGAGAAGCTGTTGGTCGCTGATGCCGCGCGCGATCCTGGTGATCTCGATGCCGTCGACATTGCGCTCCTTGCCGAGCGAATAGATGTGGAACACCTTGTCGGTTAGCACGCTCAGATCGCGGATGCATTCGAGGTGCCGGACGGACGGATGGATGTCGATCGGCTCGACCGGATAGCCGCCCGTGCAGTTCAGGATGTTGTGCATCTGCGCAAGCTTGAGGAAGTTGCGGTAGTCCTGCTGATTGCCCGGCCGGCGGCCGCGGTCGATGTCGGAACAATTGGGCGCCGACGCCATCATCGAGATGATCAGATTGTCACCGCCGAAGCGGACATTGTGCGCCGGATTGCGGGCATGGAGGGTGAATTCCGACGGGCAGTGGGAAACCAGCTCGAGGATCATGTCGCTGTCGAAGCGCACCCGCTCGCTGCCTTCGCGGACATCCGCGCCGTGCGCCTTCATGATGCGCCTTGCCTCTTCGTGCAGCACGTCGACGCCGATTTCCCGCAGCACGCGCAGCGAGGCGAGGTGGATCGATTCCAGCTCGTCGTCGGAGACCAGCTTCGTCGGCGTCAGCGGGATTTTCAGCTGACGGAAAGGCGGCTGCTCGAACGCTGCCGATCCGCTGGCGCGCTTTCCCGCGCGGCCGCCGCGACGGGCGCGGTCGTTTGCCAATGCCGGTTCGGCGGGATGAAGGGCGGCGGTCATGATAGTCCTCGTAGCTGCGATAAGTGCGGCGGCATAATGGACCGCCGGCCGTCCCGCCATTGCGGAGGCGGCGACCACTAGGACGAGGGAAGCGACATGACAGCTCCCGGGCTGAAGGCAGCCGACTGGATCACCGGCTTTTGATCTCCTCAGGCTGGCGCAAGCGGTTTTCGTTACCGGTGCTTCCCGGCGCGCTGCTGAAACGCTAATCGTGCAGGTTTCCCTATTGGTGCGGATCATGGACCTGGCGGAAGAGAACAGCGGCGAGACAATGCAGTGGGCGGCGATCACCGGCGTGATCGCCACCGTTTCGGTGTTCGCCATCGCGCAGGGGCTGAGCTATCCGCTGTTGAGCTTCATCCTGCAGCGCCAGGGCGTCTCGCCGGCCATGATCGGCCTCTCGGCGGCAATGACGCCGGTCGGCTTTATCGTCTCGTCGCCGCTGATCCCGGCGCTGGCGCGCCGGTTCGGGGCGGGGCGCACGGCGCTCACCTGCGCAGCTCTTTCCGCGATCATGCTGGCGCTGATCGGCTGGACGCAAAATGTCTATCTATGGTTCCCGCTGCGCTTCCTGATCGGCGTAGTGACCAATCCACTCTATGTGCTGAGCGAGATCTGGGTGATCGCGTTGGCGCCGCCGTTGCGCCGCGGCCGCGTGATGGGGGTCTATTCCACAGTCATTTCGGCTGGTTTCGCCGCCGGCCCGCTGTGCCTGCTAGCGGTCGGCACCGAAGGCTGGCCGCCGTTTCTCGTCGGCATCGCCGCATTCGTCTTTTGCGGCGCCTGCCTGGCGCTGGTGCTGGGGCGGCTGCCGAAGGTTGACGAGGCCGGGCACCAGGTTTCGGTCATGGGATTCATGCCTCTGGCATGGCTGCTGTTGTCGGCGGTCGTCGTGGCCGCCGGTTTCGAACAGGCGGTGCTGGCACTGCTGCCGGTCTACGGAGCGCATTACAGCATTGAGGAAACCCGCATGTCGGCGCTGCTGTCGATGATGATCGCCGGCAATATCGCCATGCAGGTGCCGCTCGGCCTGCTGGCGGAACGGCTGACGGCGCGTCTGGTCCGATTCATCTGTGTATCGCTAACGCTGCTCGGATGCGTGCTGCTGCCGGTTCTCATCGAGACGCCGCTGATCTGGCCATGCGTCTTTATCTGGGGTGCGGTCTCCTACGGCATATACACGATGTCGATCATCGAGCTTGGCGAGCGGTTCACCGGCTCGGCACTGGTCGCCGGCAACGCCGCCTTCTCGCTGATGTGGGGCGTCGGCGGCATCGCCGTACCGCCGCTGGCGGGCGGTGCCATGGATATTCTCGGTGCGGACGGCCTGCCGATCACGCTCGGCGCCATTTGCCTGGCGTTGGCGGTCACAACCGTATTGCGGGGGCGAGCAGTCTAATCCAATTGCGGGGTGCCTTCATTTCCTTGCCATCTGGAAATCGCCCATAAATCACAATTGGCGTGGTATTCAGAGGGATGCATCCCCCGTAGATGGTCTCGAATTTCAACGGCACGATCAAAGTCGGGTATCAATCCAACGTCAGACAGTTCCGTGTTCGCAAACACGTCAGGAAATCCTCCGCAGTTGGTCAAAGCGCTTATGGAGACGTCTTGATCCAACAAGTCGTAGCCCAGGAAGGTAAATCCGTTCCAGTCGAGTGAACGCACGTCAACCGATGGTCTTCGGATCACATTGAGGACATTCAAGTCGCCCGGATCCGCCAACTCCGAAAGGAGGAAGTCCAGGTCCACAAAGAAATCGAGCATGTAGTCCTCGTTAACAATATGGGGCCAGTAGCTGTCCTTTACCTCTCCCAGGGCGACCGGCCCGAGCATTCCATCGAGTGAAATGACCTCGCTTAATTGGGTGAGGCCGGACCAGTTGATGTACATGGTCCACGCAGTGCCGCTGAAAGGACCGAACTTCTCTTTCGCAATGTACAGATGTTGCATGAGTTCCCTCGTGGCCTGCGGGCGGCAGGAGGCCCCACCTTAGAGCGGCCAACAGCGCAACGGCTCGTTTTGCGCGTTCCAAGTTGAATATGGGTCGTGGCAAGACGATGTTTGCGACACCGAGCCTTGATGAATTTATCGGAGACCATTTGACGATGTCGAACACAAAGACGCAGGCGAATTCGGCGGACGAAGATCCCTTTCTCTGGCTGGAGGACAGGACAGGCAAGCAAGCGCTCGACTGGGTTCACCGTCAGAACGAGGCTACAACAGGTGAATTGCAGGGTGATCCGTCCTACCAGGCCTACTTCCAAACCGCGCTCGACCTGATGACGGCCGAAGACAACATTGCGGTCGGCTCTGCGCTCAACGGCCACGTCTACAATTTCTGGCAGGACAAGACCAACGTGCTTGGCCTCTGGCGGCGCACGACGGTCGCTTCCTACAAGACCGAAAAGCCGGATTGGGACACGGTCATCGACTTCGACCGTCTTTCGGCCAAAGAGGGCGTGAAATGGGTGTTCAGCGGCGCCAGCCGGCTTTACCCCGACTTCAGCCGCTGCCTGCTCAGCCTGTCGCCGGATGGCGGCGACGCCAGTGAGATGCGCGAATTCGACATCGACACCAAGTCCTTTGTCGAGGGCGGCTTTCGTGCTCCTGCCTCGAAGTCGGGCTTCAGCTGGCTGGACAAGGACACGGTCATCGTCTCGGCTGCCTTCGAAGAGGACGAAAAAACCCAGTCCGGTTATCCGCGCGTGGTTAAGCTTTGGCAGCGCGGCACCAGGCTGGAGGATGCGACGCCGATCTTCGAGGCGCAGAAGCAGGATCTCGCCGCCGGCGGTTCCCTCGAGTTCGACGGCGACAAGCGGCATCTGTTCCTGACCCGGACGCTCGATTTCTTCGCCTCGCACAGCTTTCTGCGTATGCCATCCGGCGAAAACCGGCGCGTCCCGCTGCCGGACGACGTCACCGACACGGCGCTGTTCAGGGATCAGTTTGTCTTTGGGGTGCGCAGCTCGTGGACGGCGCCGGACGGCACGCTGTGCAAACCTGATGGCCTCTATTCGCTGGACTTCGCGCGCTGGATCGAAACCAGTGCATTGGGACCTGTCGAAACCGTGCTCGAGCCGGCGGATCGTGTCTCGATCGCTGGCATCGCCCGCACGCAGGACCGGTTGTTCATCAATCTGATGGACAATGTGCGCGGCGAGGTCGTCGCCTGCGATCGCAGCGGCAGCGGCTGGTCACTGGAGCCGGTAGCCTTACCTGAAAACGGCAATGTCGGCATCAGCCACGCCGAGCGTTTCGGCTCCAGCGTCTCCTTCTCCTTCACCGACTTCCTGACGCCGAGCTCGATCATCTGGTCGGACGACAATGCTGCCACGCTGGCAACGGTGAAATCGCAGCCGGCGCGCTTCGACGCGTCGTCGCTTGTCTCGGAACAGTTCGAGGCGCGCTCGAAAGACGGCACCATGATCCCTTACTTCGTCGTCAGGCGACGTGATCAGAACGGGCCGGTGCCGACGCTGCTTTACGGCTATGGCGGCTTCGAAGTGCCGCTGTTGCCAGGCTATGCCGGCGTGCGCGGCCGGCTGTGGCTGGAAAAAGGCAATGCCTATGTGCAGGCCAATATCCGCGGCGGCGGCGAGTTCGGCCCGAACTGGCACCAGGCCGCGCTCAAGGCCAATCGCCAGAATGCCTTCGACGATTTCGCCGCGGTCGCGCAAGACTTGGTGAAACGCGGCATCGCCACGCCGGCGATGCTCGGCATCCAGGGCGGCTCGAATGGCGGCCTGCTGACCGGCGTTTCGCTGACCCAGCACCCGGAGCTTTTCGGTGCGGTGATCATCGACGTGCCGCTGCTCGACATGCTGCGCTACACCGAGCTGCCGCCTGGCGCATCCTGGATGGCCGAGTATGGCGATCCGGCGAAGCCGGAAGAGGCCGCGTGGCTGGCCGCCTACTCACCTTATCAGCATGTCGAGACCGATGCGGCCTACCCGCCGGTCCTGCTGACGACGTCGACCGCCGACGACCGGGTCCATCCCGGCCATGCGCGCAAGATGGCCGGGCGGCTGCAGGCTGCCGGCCACGCGAAGACGCTGTTCTTCGAGGAGACCGAGGGCGGCCATGGCGGGCGTGGTGATCGCCGGCCCCAAGCAGCACAGGCGGCGATGAAGTATGTCTTCTTGCAACGGGCGCTGAACGGAACGGCTTGAACGGAACGGCTTGAACTGATCGCATCAGGCGGCATAAGGTGCAGCCCATGGCTCGGATGAAGACATGTCGCGCATTTGGGGTGGCGGTGACGCCGTCGCCGCGCACGCTTCGCGCCGAGCTTTTGCGGCTTTGCGCCCGCATCGGCTATTCGCCGCCCACTTTCCCCTAGCGAATCCGCCCCGGCAACAATTGCCGGATTGGTTCAAGAGGAAAGATCAGACATGACCTATCAGAATTATTCGCTGAAGCAGCTTCAGCAGATCGATGCTGCGCATCACCTTCATCCGTTCACCGATCACAAGGAGATGCGCGAGGCCGGCTCACGCATCATCACCCACGCCAACGGGCCGTTCATCTACGATTCCGAAGGGACGGAAATCCTCGACGGCATGGCCGGGCTGTGGTGCGTCAATGTCGGTTACGGCCGCGATGAACTGGCCGACGCAGCTTACGCCCAAATGAAGGAACTGCCCTACTACAATTCCTTCTTCAAATGCTCGACACCGACACCGGTGCTGCTGGCCAAAAAGCTGGCGGAACTGGCGCCGAAGCACGTCAATCAGGTCATCTACGGCTCGTCCGGTTCGGAGGCCAATGACACGGCGCTGCGGTTGGTCCGCCACTATTGGGCGCTGGAAGGCAAGCCGGAGAAGAACCGCATCATCTCGCGCAGGACGGCGTATCACGGCTCGACCATCGCCGGCACCTCGCTGGGCGGCATGGAGCCGATGCACAAACAGCTCAACGGCGCGGTTCCCAACATCGTCCATGTGATGATGCCTTATGCCTATGAGCTGGCTCTGCCCGGCGAAAGCGACCATGACTTCGGCCTGCGCGCGGCCAAGGCCGTCGAGGATACCATCCTCGAAGCCGGCGCCGACAAGGTCGCCGCCTTCATCGGCGAGCCGGTGATGGGGGCAGGCGGCGTGAAAATACCGCCGATGAGCTATTGGCCGGAAGTGCAGCGCATCTGCCGCAAATACGATGTCCTCCTGATGCTGGACGAGGTCATCACCGGCTATGGCCGCACCGGCGAGTGGTTCGCAGCTCAGACCTTCGGCATCGAGCCCAATACCATCACCACCGCCAAGGCGTTGACCTCCGGTTATCAGCCGCTGTCGGCCCTGCTGGTCGGCGACCGCGTCGCGGCGACGCTGGTCGAGAAGGGCGGCGAGTTCAACCACGGTTACACTTACTCCGGGCACCCTGTGGCCTGCGCCGTGGCGCTGAAGAACCTCGAGATCATGGAGCGTGAAGGTCTGGTCGATCGGGTCAAGAACGACACCGGACCCTATTTCGCCAAGGCGTTGCAGGAGCACATTGGCGGTCACAATCTGGTCGGCGAGGTGCGCTCGATCGGGCTGATGGGGGCAATCGAGATTGTCAGGGACAAGGCGACCAAGGAGCGCTTCCTGCCGGCCGGGAGCGCGGCCGTGATCGTCCGCGACCACGCAATTGCCCAGGGCATGATGCTGCGCGCCACCGGCGACACGATGATCCTGTCGCCGCCGCTGATCTGGACGCGCGAGACGATCGACATGGCCTGCGACCGCATCGCCAAGGCGCTTGATCTGGCGCAAGCGGATTTGCGCGAGCGGTAAGATAGACCGATCGCCGGGCATCCTCCAGTCGGACGCCCGGCGTTTGAATGCCGCATTCTGCCGAAGAGTTCGCCAGGCGAGGTCGGTCGTGAGCGCGGCAGGTCTCCTACACCCTGGAGGAGCCGCTCACCAAGGGCTGCTACGAGGCGATCGCTTCGTCCATCGCCGCGATTTACCTTGTCCGTCAGGACCTGTGTTTACCTGCCCTGGTTGTCGGCCGTTGCGTCGGTGCTGCTACGCTGGGCGTTAGCGCCGTCGCTCTGTTGTTCGGCCCACCCGCCCGGACCGGTCGGAAAGCTCGGCTCTCCTTCCGCCTCTAGGCTCTCGTGGAATTCATTGGCAGGTCTTCCTGGGTATTCGCGGCCGCTCGACAGGTGCCCTTGATGAGCGGGATGGAGCCCTGCGTCGTCGTTGCGGGCATGGTCCGGCGGTTCGGCATAGGCTGCCGTGGCAAACACCGATCCGGCGCCGATGAAGAGCGCAAATGCGAGAACGTGCTTCATTGTGCTGTCCTCCGGTATTGAAACCAAGATGCAGATAGAGCCCATCCAGGCTGTGTGAAGGGCAGCTTGGAATGAAATTGATTAAGGGGCAGCACCTGCACATCCCCGGCCGTACGGTATGGCTTGCCCGATTTCGGCAATATCGACGATCCGAGCCTCGAGCCGATGATGCCTTCGGCGAACCGCATCGGCCGTCCGCGCAAGCGACAGGCTGGCGTTTCGATTAGGCGTCGCTTTCGAACACCAGCCTCTCGCGCGCCGCCCGAGTACAGCGTCATGGGATGTGCGGAGTGCTTTTCATCCGCATTACGGCTCCAAGAACAGTTGACGTTGGAACTGCCATTCATCTGGGGAATTGTAAAGTTGGCGAGGCTAAGCAGAAATTGCTTGGCAAACGAACCTGTCAGAGCAATCGAAGCGTCAACCGTAAGCTTTTCAAGATCGCCTGCGCAATTTTCGGTTGCGCTTTACATAATAGGTCAAAAAAACAACCTAGGGAGGCTATCATGATCAGGATTCAGTCAGTTCTATTTTCTATTCTCCTACTAGGAGTGGCAGGCTCACCCGCGACAGCGGAGGAGGTCTGGTCGCTTGACGGCTTAAAGGCCCCCGAGAGCGTACTTTTCGACACCAAGCGGAACGTCTTCTACGTTTCCAACATTGTTGGCGAGCCCGCCGGCAAGGATGGAGTCGGATACCTTTCGAAAGTTTCGCCTGACGGAAAGTTGCAGACAGCCGAATGGGTGACCGGGTTTAATGCGCCCAAGGGATTGGTGATGCAAGGCGATACGCTTTTCGTCACCGACATCGATCGGCTTATGGCCGTCAACGTCGAGAGCGGTCAGATCACCGGAACGTGGCCCGCAGAAGGCGCTCAGTTCCTCAATGACCCCGCCGTCGACGAGGCGGGTCGCGTCTTTGCTTCCGACATGCTGGCGAACAGGATTTATGTTCTGGACAATGATGCTCTCACCGTCTGGCTTGAGAGCGAGGATCTCCTGCATCCGAACGGTCTGCGCGTCGAAGACGGTCGCCTCCTCGTCGCCGGCTGGGGTCGCGATATCCAGCCGGATTTTTCGTCCAAGACACCCGGCCATCTGATCGCGATCGACCTGAACACGAAGGCTATCTCTGACATCGGGTCCGGCGAGCCTGTTGGAAATCTAGATGGTCTAGAACCGGACGGAACAGGAAATTGGCTCGTTACGGATTGGGTCGCAGGGGCGCTCTTTCGCATTCATCCGGATGGAAAAGTCGAGCAGCTGATGGACCTCAATCAAGGCAGCGCCGATCTGGAATTCCTGGAAGAAAAGAAGCTGGCAATCATCCCGATGATGATGGACGGCAAACTGGTCGCAACTCGATTGGATGGAGCAACTTGAGAAGAGGCTAGCATAGTCCTCTCCCCGATTGGCCGTACAGGGTCATGACTTGCACTATCGAAGGGCCGCATCAGCGGCCCTTTTCACATCTGTGCCAGCTCTTGCGCGATGCCGTTCCGAAACGCAAAAACCGCGCTCCATCGGGAACGCGGCTTTGCCAGATACGCATGGCGCTTCGCCAACAGAACACTTGCGAAACTTACGGGCTCCGGGACGCGAGACCTGATCCGGAGCGCCGGGCGGATGCGATATGCCGCCTCGCACTCCGTTCTACAGGGACATCGTTACCGGGTGGTTATCGATAGTTTAAGCAAATCTAAATTTCCGATGTTTCTCTTTGCCGGGAACGGAAAAGCCCGTCGAGGCTTAAAATTACGCCGGGATACCGCGCAGGAAATTTATGATGCCGGAAAAATCGGCACCGGCATGTCCCTGGGCGTTGAACAGCGCATAAAGCTGGGCGGCCTCGGCGCCCAGCGGCGTCACCGCACCGGCACTTTGCGCGGCTTCCTGCGACAGTTTCAGGTCCTTCAGCATCAGTGCTGCGGCAAATCCCGGCCTGTAGCCATTGTTGGCCGGCGATGTCGGCACCGGGCCGGGCACCGGGCAATAGGTGGTCAGCGACCAGCACTGGCCCGACGAGTTCGAGGCGACGTCGAACAGCGCCTGATGCGACAGGCCGAGCTTTTCCGCCAGAACGAAGGCTTCGGCGACGCCGATCATCGAAATGCCGAGGATCATGTTGTTGCAGATCTTTGCCGCCTGTCCGGCGCCGTCATCGCCGCAATGGACGATGCGGCCGGCCATCGGCTTCAGGATGGGTTCGGCCTTGGCGAATGCGTCCTTCGAGCCCCCGGCCATGAAGGTCAGCGTGCCGGCTGCGGCGCCGCCGGTGCCGCCGGAAACCGGCGCGTCGATCGACAGCAGCTTATGTTTGGCGGCAATGGCGTGGGCTTTTCGTGCCGATTCGACGTCGATGGTCGAGGAATCGATGAACAGCGCGCCTTTTTTCGCCTTGGGCGCGATGTCCTCATAGACCGACAGGACATGCCTGCCGGCCGGCAGCATAGTGATGACCACATCGGCCTCTTTCACTGCGGCAACAGCATTGGCCATGACGACGACGCCATGCTCCTTGGCGATGACGAGATTCTCCGGCATCAGGTCGAAGCCGTGCACGGCATATCCAGCCTTGACGAGATTGGCGGCCATCGGGTTGCCCATATTGCCGAGGCCGATGAAGGCGATGGTGGTCATAATGGCGCTCCATGATCTGGGTTAGGCAATAGGGCAGTAGGCGGTAGGCGGTAGGCGGTAGGCGGTAGGCAGTCTATTCGGGCGCAAGTTTGATAATAAGTTGGCGAAGCATTTTTCCGATGCCCTCGGTCGCTAGCAGCATGTGATAAGCTTAATTGTGCGTGGCAAGGCCAATGCGTTCAGCAATCTGGAGGTGTGTCTCGAACTCCTTCAGCGAGCCTTGGGCTATCCTGAGAAATTGCTGATAAGAGCCTGTGTTGTCTCGGCCATAACCTTCCGCGATGTTCGCCGGGATAGAATTTGCCGAGCGGCGGATTTGGCTAGTCAACCCATACAATTCCTCCTTTGGCCATGCCTTGGTCAAGGAGGAGGTGGCGACGGCCAGATCCATCGCCTGCTGCCATACGATTAGATCCTTGTACGAATTGATCTTGCCGGCCATCTTTTGCCTACTGCCTACTGCCCGCATTCTTACCGCCCAATCAGAGCGCGTGCGATGATGACGCGCATGATCTCGTTGGTGCCTTCGAGAATCTGGTGAACGCGCAAATCGCGGACCAGCTTCTCGATGCCGTAGTCGTGCAAATAGCCGTAGCCGCCATGCAGTTGCAGCGCGTCGTTGGCGACATTGAAGCCGATGTCGGTGACGAAGCGCTTGGCCATCGCCGACCATTTCGAGGCATCGGGAGATTTGCGGTCGAGCTTCGAGGCGGCGGCGTAGAGGAAGATCCGTGCCGCCTGCAGCTCGGTCTCCATGTCGGCGAGCTTGAACTGCAGCGCCTGGAGCTGGTTGATCTTGGAGCCGAAGGCCTTACGCTCCGCGGTGTAGGCCAGTGCCTTGTCGAGCGCCGATTGCGCGCCGCCCAGCGAACAGGCGGCGATGTTGAGCCGGCCGCCGTCGAGTCCGGCCATGGCGATGCCGAAGCCGGCGCCTTCGACCGAGAGCAGGTTTTGCGCCGGCACCTTGCAGTCCTCGAAGATGACCTGGCGCGTCGACTGCATGTGCCAGCCCATCTTGTGCTCGTTGGCGCCAAAAGACAGGCCGGACGCATCCTTCGGCACGACGAAGGTGGAAATGCCCTTCGGCCCGTCGGCGCCGGTGCGCGCCATGACGATATAGAGGTCGCTGTCGCCGGCGCCTGAGATGAACTGCTTGACGCCGTTCAGCACATAGTCGCCGCCGCTTTTCACCGCGCGCGTCTTCAGCGCCGCAGCATCCGATCCCGAGCCTGGCTCGGTCAGGCAATAGCTGGCCAGCCATTCCATCGAAGTCAGCTTCGGCAGGAAGCGTTGGCGCTGCTCGTCACTGCCGAAGCGGTCGATCATCGAGGCCACCATGTTGTGGATCGAGATGAAGGAGGAAAAGGCCGGATCGGCGCGCGAAAGCGCCTCGAAGATCAGCACGGCGTCGAGCCGACCGAGCGCCGAGCCGCCGACATCGTCGCTGATATAGATGCCGCCGAGGCCGAGCGGGCCTGTCGCGCGGATCACGTCTGCCGGAAAATGCTTGTTGCGGTCCCAGTCGAGCGCGTTCGGCGCGACGCGGTCGGCGGCGAAGGCCTCGGCCATCTCCTGGATGGCGCGCTGGTCCTCGTTGAGTTCGAACTGGCTGGTGCCCGCATCGACAGCGGCGTCCATGGCGTGCTCCCTGATGTTGTCGGCCGGCTGGCCTGTCGTTTTTGGCTTTGCGCGCGGTTCAATCTAGACCAATGATGCCGCCGCGCAAGCCGACCGTCTGCATCCAACCATCTGGGAGCGGCCGTGCGCGAATGCCTGTGTGGAGCAAGGCGTGACGACAGATTTCGATGAAGTGCTCGAGTGTTTCCATGCCTATCTCGAAAGGTTCGATGATGCGCTGGTGCGCGATGCCGTGGCCCGGATCGGCTGGGCCATGCCGGCGCGTCGGCTCGAGCCGCATCCGCTCGCCTGCCTGCGCCAGCTCGACCGTATCGCCGAGCTCGCTCCGGCAAACGCCAAGCCGCTGGCGCGGCTGCTTGCGGAGCGTCGCGGCGAACTGCGCTGGGGGCAGACCTACAGCGAAGCGGATTTCGGCAAGACTTTCATCGACAATTACGGCTGGCTGGAGGTATTCGGCACGCGTGGCCATTTCGTCAACGACGAGGTCGCGGCCGGTCTGCTGATCCTTGGACCTGATATCGTCTATCCCGACCATCATCATGTCGCCGAGGAGATCTACGTTCCGTTGACCGGCGGCACCGAATGGCGCATCGGCGAAGGCGGTTTTCGCACGCGCGAGGCGGGTGAGGTGATCCACCACGCCTCTGATGTCAGCCACGCCATGCGCACCGGCAAGGAGCCGCTGCTGGCGCTCTACATCTGGCGTGGCGGGCCGCTGGCGGCAAAATCCACGATCACCGGAACGACGGTACAGGGCAAGGACTGATGGCCAAGGCGATCATGCTGCAAGGCACGGGCTCCGATGTCGGCAAAACAGTGCTGGTTGCGGGCCTCTGCCGCGCGGCCAGGAAACGCGGGCTGCAGGTGCGGCCGTTCAAACCGCAGAACATGTCGAACAACGCCGCCGTTGCCGATATTCCGGGCGACAAACTCGGCGGTGAGATCGGCCGCGCCCAATGGCTGCAGGCGATCGCCTGTGGCGTTGCGCCCTCCATCCACATGAACCCGGTGCTGCTCAAGCCGCAGACCGATATCGGTGCGCAGGTAGTGGTGCAGGGCAAGGTGTTCGGGGAGGCGAGGGCACGCGACTACCAGGCGCTGAAGGGCCGGCTGATGGATGCCGTGCTGGACTCCTGGGCAAAGGTCGGCGAGGGCGCCGATCTGGTCATCGTCGAAGGCGCCGGCTCGCCGGCCGAGATCAATCTCAGGAGCCGAGACATTGCCAATATGGGCTTTGCGACGCGCGCCAATGTGCCGGTGATTCTGGTCGGCGACATCGATCGCGGCGGCGTCATCGCCTCGGTCGCCGGCACGCATCTGATCCTGCCGGAAGAAGACCGGCGCATGATCGTCGGCTATCTCATCAACAAGTTCCGCGGCGATGTCTCGCTGTTCGATGACGGCATCAAGGCGATCGAGACATTCACCGGCTGGCGCTGCTTCGGGGTCGTGCCGTGGCTGAAGGCGGCGGCGCGGTTGCCATCTGAAGATTCCGTGGTACTCGAACGCCTGGCGTCCGGCGAGAAACGCGCGCTGAAGGTAGCCGTGCCGATGCTTTCGCGCATCGCCAATTTCGACGACCTCGACCCGCTCAAGGCCGAACCGCAGATCGAGGTGGTATTTGTGCCGCCCGGCCAGCACCTCCCCGAAGATGCCGGGCTGGTGATCATTCCCGGCTCGAAGTCGACGATCGGCGATCTCCTAAGATTCCGCGAGAACGGCTGGGACCGCGACCTTGCCGCCCACCGCAAGCGCGGCGGCCACGTCGTCGGCATTTGCGGCGGCTTCCAGATGCTCGGCCATGTCGTGCGCGATCCCGACGGCATCGAGGGCAGCGTGACCGAGACCACAGGGCTTGGCCTGCTCGATGTTGAAACGGTGATGGAGCCGGAAAAGACGGTGCGCAATGTCAGCGCGCGCTCGGTGCAGTTCGACCTGCCGCTCGAAGGCTATGAAATCCATCTCGGCCGCACCACCGGTCCGGATACGCTGCGGCCGTCCGCCGTCATCAACGGCATTGATGACGGGGCCATCTCCGCCGACGGCAAGGTATCGGGCACCTATCTGCACGGGCTGTTTTCCGCCGACGCTTTTCGGGCGAAATTCCTGGAAAACCTCGGCGTGAAAGGCGGCGGCATCGATTATCGCGCCGAGGTCGAACGGGCGCTGGACGAGGTCGCAGCCGAGCTGGAAACTCACCTCGACTGCGACGCCATCTTTGGCCTGGCGCGTTAGCTGGCGGGTTCGGTGGCCTTGGGCCAATAGGTGCCAAACGACCAGACATTGCCTTCCGGATCGCGGCAGATGAATTCGCGGCTGCCGTAATCGCGGTCCGTCAGTTCTTCCAGTATTTCGGCGCCGGCCTTTTTGGCTCTGGCATAAGCAGCATCGGCATCGTCGACGGCAACATAGATCGATCTGCCGCCACCCGGGCCCGGTGCACCGATCATCTGGCCAAACTTGTCGTCGCGTGCAGTGCCCAGCATGATCATCGAGGAGCCAAAAGTCAGTTCGGCGTGATGGACAATGTCGCGTTCGCCGTAGCGGGCATGAACGGCAAAGCCGAAGGCTTCGCCCAGCCACTCGATCATCTTGGCTGCATTGCGGTAGCGCAACGTGGGATAGAGCCTGGGCGGTTCGACATTTATTGTCATGGCGATCTCCTTCAATTGGATTGTCGATAACCCAGTCTGGGCGAAGGCTGTTCGCACGTCTTGAAGAAATGTTACCACGCGCGCGCCCATTGGGCGTCGCAAGAGGCGTTTCAGAACCTATGCCTGGGCGGCAAGCGTCGTCGGCGTTTCGCCGGCAAGGTCGCGGAATTCGCGAACAAGATGCGCCTGGTCGGCATAGCCGCAATCGGCGGCGATATCAGCCCAATCGGATTTGTCCTGCCTTGACAGCCCGAGCGCCCGATTGAAGCGGACGATGCGCGACAGCGTCTTAGGGCCGACGCCGATCGCGTTGGAGAATTTTCCTGCGAGATGCTTGCGGCTCCAGCCCAGCCTGTCGGCGAGCGATGAGACGCGAATGCGGCCGCCCGAGACGATGATCCGGTCATAGGCCCAGGCGATTTCGGCCTGCGTTTCCCGGGCTTTGTCCAGCCGTGCTGCGACGAACGTCTCGACGATGGCAAAGCGTGCGCTCCAACCGTGCGCATTGCCAAGTCTTTCCCGCAGCGCGATGCCTTCAAGTCCGAGCACATCGTCGAGGCCGACCATGCGGTCGGTGAGTTCGCGCATCGCAAGGCCGAAGAAGCGGCGGGCGCCGAGCGGGGTGAAATTGACCTGGACGCAGCAGGCGCCACCGAAGGATTCGATCACCACCGGACCGGCAAAAAGGCCGGCGGCGAAACTGGCGAAGCGGTCGTTGTCGCCCGGATCCTTGCCGAGTCCGATGGCGAAGGGTTCGGCAAAGCTGATGACCAGCGGCACGGTCAGCGATGCATATTCGACGTTGCGGAAACGGCCCGGTGCCGTTTCGCGATAGCCGCAGATGTCGGTGACCGCGCCCCGGAGGCAAGGGCCGGACGTACGCCGCACCATCTCGAACCGGTCGAGACCGGGATTTTCATGTCGGCTGCCGTCTTCGCTCTTGGCGGGCATGAGCTTTCCTTCCGCCCAAGGAGTCTAACAGAGCAGCCCTCAAAATCAAAAGCGCCCGGCTTGTGGCCGGGCGCTTCGAGTTGCCTGAGATTTGAATACTTAAGCGCCGCGAACCAAGCAGCCGCCAGCAAGCACAATATAAGCGATGAGGACGATCCACACCGCGGCCAGGGGAATGAACGCAAAAACGCCGAGAGCGGCGAGAAGGCCGATGATGGCGATAACAAGAGATATGATGAAAACAAGCTGCGTAGGCGCACTGAGATTCATGTGTGGCTCCTCCGACATGATTCGTACAACCGCATAGTATCAGGCGCGCCGTTCACACACCAATCAGCGTGCGCAGCGGGTTCGCCGGATCGGCCAGCAGCTTGATGGCCAGCGCCAGACAGACCATCACCAGCAGCGGCTTGATCAGTTTTGCGCCATTGCGGATGGCGAGGCTGGCGCCGACGCGGGCGCCGAGGAACTGGGCGACACCCATCATCAGGCCGATCTTCCAGTAGACGACCCCGGCAGCAGCGAAGACGATGAAGCCGCCGATGTTGGAGGCGAAGTTGAGCAGCTTGGTGTGCGCCGTCGCCTTGAGCACGCCGTAGCCGGCTAGGGTGACGAAGGCCAGCATGTAGAAGGAACCGGCCCCCGGCCCGAACAGGCCGTCATAGAAGCCGACAATCGGCACCAGGATCAGCCCGAACAGGAACGGCGACAGGCGCCGGGCGCGGTCGACATCACCCATGTTGGGCTTCAGGGCGAAGTAAAGGGCGATGGCGATCAGCAGGACCGGCAGAAGAGCGCGCAACAGGTCGCCCGGCACGAATGTCGCCAGCAAGGCGCCGAGAGCACTGCCGGCAAGCGCCAACAGGGCCGAAGGCAATTGCCGGCGCAAATCGACATGGCCCTTCGCGGCGTAGTGGATGGTCGCCGAGCCTGAGCCGAACATGCCCTGCAGCTTGTTGGTTCCCAGCGCCTCGACCGGCGAGAAGCCGGCGAGCAGCAGTGCTGGAATGGTAATCAAGCCGCCGCCGCCGGCAATCGAATCGACGAAGCCGGCAGCGAAGGCGGCGGCGCCGAGAATGACGACGGTCTGGGTGAAAAAATCGAACATCGGATGGTTGCGGGAAGGGGTTCCGACCAGCGGGAAAATATGGCGCGTTCGAACCACAGCCGACCCGTTTGCGCAAGACCGATTCCGCGCTACCTATGCCAAGCGCGCGGCGACGCGCTTGGCTCTTTTGTTTATGCATGTCGTTATCTCAAAACCGCTGCGCACTTTTGAGCGACATGCATTTGACGAATCGGAAAGGGACGCTGATGGCATTCGCATTGCTTGACCAGATACGCTCGATCTTCGACGGCGACCCCGGCGTGCGCAAGGTTGCGGACGATCCTGTGCTGTCGGCGGAACTGCTGATGCTGTTTCGCATGATCCTGGCCGACGGCACGGTCAGCGAGAGCGAAATGGCCGCCTTCAGGCGCATCTGCCGGGAAGCCTTCGGCATTCCGGAAGCCAGCATCGACAGCGTCATCGAATATCTCAACGAGTTCGGCTACGAGACCAACAGCTCGCAAGCCATCGCGCAGTTTCGTGACCTCGACGTCGAGAGGCGCAGCCTGCTTGCCCGCCATATGGCCGAGATCGCCAAGGCCGATTCGCAACTTGCCGGGACCGAGATGCAGCTCTTGCGCCGCACGCTCGACTTGCTCGACATCAGCCCGGCCGATGTGGTGAAGGCCGAAGAGTAAGCCCTTCGGAACGGTCGGCGGCTCACCCCTGTTCCTGTAACCGCCGAGCAATCGCGCGGTGCAGGTCTGGGGCCGCAGCGACCAGCGCCTTGGCGGCTTCGGACTGCGGATGGTCGAGAACCTCGCTCGTCCTGCCGCGCTCGACGATCCTGCCGTCATACATGACCATCACCTGATCGGTGATGGCGCGAGCGACGGTCAGATCGTGAGTGATGAATAGATAGGCAACGCCGAGCTTCTGGTTGAGCTCGGCGAACAGATCGAGAATCTGGGCACGGATCGAGACGTCGAGCGCCGAGACCGGCTCGTCGGCGACGACCAGTTTGGGGCGGGTGATGATGGCGCGGGCGATCGACAGGCGCTGGCGCTGGCCGCCTGAAAATTCGTGCGGATATTTGTCCATGTCGCGTGGGCTGAGACCGACCTCGTGCAGGGCCTTTGCCACCATCTCGCGCCGCTCCGTATTCGTCGGCTTCTTGTCCAGGACATGCAGCGGCTCGGCGACCAGTTTTTCGACTTTCTGGCGCGGGTCGAAAGAGCCGTAAGGGTCCTGGAACACCACCTGCATGTCGCGGCGCGCCGGCTTGAGCTCCGCCTCGCTCTTGCCGGTGATGACCTCGCCGCGAAACCGGATCGTTCCCGATGTCGGCCCGTCCAGCGCCAGGATCATGCGGGCAAGCGTGGACTTACCGCAGCCGGAACGCCCGACCAGCGCCACCGACTGGCCGGGATCAATCGAGAACGAGACATCGTCGACGGCGCGGATCGGAGCCGCCCGCTTCAGCAGCGACGGTCGACGTCCCGGATAATCCCGCGTCACGCTGTCCACCTGAAGAAGAGGTTTGGCACCCTGGGGCAGGGGGGTGTCTTGGCCGACCTCATGTGTCCTGGCACGCGCCGGCACATGCATCGAGGCCTGCGCCAGTTGTCGCGTGTAGGGATGAAGCTGTTCTGACAAGGTGCGCGCCGTGTCGCCGGCCTCCATCACTTCGCCGTGGCGCAGGATGGTGATGCGATCCGCCATCTCCGTCACCACCGCGAGGTCGTGCGAGATCAGGAGCAGGCCCATGCGATTTTCCGCGACCAGGTCGCGCAACAGGTCGAGGATCTGCGCCTGCAGCACGACGTCGAGCGCCGTCGTCGGCTCATCGGCGATCAGCAGCTTGGGTTTCAGCGCGCAGGCAATGGCGATGACGACACGCTGGCGCTGGCCGCCGGAAAGCTCGTGCGGATAGCGCGATAGCGGGAATTTGGCTGAGGGCAAGCCGACCCGGTCGAGCATCTTTCGCGCGCGATCCTCGGCGTCGGCGCGGCTTGCCTTCGTATGCCAGCGGATGCCTTCGGCGACTTGCTCGCCAATGGTCTTGACCGGGTTCAGCGCCGTCATCGGCTCCTGGAACACCATGCCGATGTCGTCGCCGCGCAGCGCGCACATCTGGTCTTCGCTGGCTGCAAGGATGTCGATGCCGTCGAAGACGACGCGCCCGGTGGCGCGTGCCGACCAGGGCAGAAGCCGCATCACCGTCAGCGCCGTGATCGATTTGCCCGAGCCGGATTCGCCGACCAGCCCCATCACCTCGCCGGGCGCGACGGAGAACTCGACATCCCTCAGGATCGGCGTGTCGCCGATGCTCAGCGAAAGGTTCTCGATTTCGAGCAGGCTCATCGCTGGCGCCGCGACCGGGGATCGAGGATGTCGGCAATACCGTCGCCGAGCAGGTTCAGGCCAAGCACGGTGACGACGATCGCCATGCCTGGAAAGATCGCCATCCAGGGCGCCGCCACCATGCGGGTCTGCGCATCGAACAGCATCCGGCCCCAGCTCGGCATCGGTGGCTGTGTGCCGAGCCCGACATAGGAAAGCCCGGCTTCGGCCAGGATGCCGAGCGCGAACTGGATGGTGCCTTGCACCAGAAGCAAGGTGACGATGTTGGGCAGCACATGTTCCAGTGTGATCAGTGTTTTGCCTTTGCCGGCGGCGCGCGCGGCGAGGATGAATTCGCGCGGCCATATCGCCAGCGCGCCGGCCCGGGCGACGCGGGCGAAGACCGGGATGTTGAAAATGCCGATGGCGATGATGGCGTTGAGCGCGCCCGGCCCGAAGATGGCGGTGATCATGATCGCCGACAGCAGGGCAGGGAAGGCGAAGACGAGATCGTTCAGCCGCATCACCGCTTCGTCGGCGATGCCGCCGCGCGCCGCAGCGAAGGCACCGAGCGGCACGCCGATGCCCATGCCGATGCCGACCGCCACCAGCGCCACGGCGATCGAATTGCGGGCGCCGACCATGATCATGGAAAGAATGTCGCGGCCGAAATGATCGGTGCCGAACCAGTGCGCCGGCGAGGGTGCCTGGGTCTTGTCGGCGACGATCAGCCTGGTGACGTCAAAAGGCGTCCAGAAGAACGAGACGATGGCGACCGCTGCCACCAGCGCGGTGATGACGAAGCCAGCGAGGAACGAGCGGTTGGTGAAGGCCTTGACGAGGATGTCGGCAAAATTTTCCTCTGGAATGTCGAAGCGCAGCGTCATTGGCGGCTTCTCAGGCGCGGATCGACGACCGCATAGGACAGATCGACAAGCAGGTTGACCGCGATGACGGCGGCCACCAGCAGCATGACGACGCTTTCGACGACGATCAGGTCGCGCTGGGTGATCGCCTGGAACACCAGCCGGCCAAGGCCGGGCAGGTAAAAGACGCTCTCGATGATGATGGTGCCGGCGAGCAGGAAGGCGAACTGCAGGCCGAGAATGGTGAGCACCGGGATCATGGCGTTGCGCAGCGCGTGCCGCCACAGCACCGCGCGATAAGGCAGGCCCTTGGCGCGGGCGGTGCGGATATAGTCGTCGTTCAGCACTTCGATCAGCGCCGAGCGGGTGACGCGGGCGAGGATCGCCGCTTGCGGCAGAGCGAGCGCGATCGCCGGCAGGACCAGCGATTTCAGCGCCGGCCAGACGCCAGCGCTCCAACCCGGAAAACCGCCGGCCGGCACCAGCCGCAGCCAAACCGCAAACAGGTAGATCAGCATCAGCGCAAACCAGAAGTTCGGCACGGCGACGCCAAGCTGGGCGGCGCCCATCGCAATCGTGTCGCCGGCCCGTCCGTGCCTGCCGGCGGAAAACAGCCCGACCGGAATGGCAATGACGGTGGACAGCGCCAGCGCGATCAGTGCCAGCGGCAGCGAGACGACGACGCGCTCGCGGACCAGGTCGATGACCGGCACCGAATAGGTGTAGGAACGGCCGAAATCGAGGCTCAGCAAGCCGCCGGCCCAGTGCAGATAGCGCAGAGCGAGGGGCGCGTTGAGGCCCATCTGGTTGCGCAGCAGCTCGACCTGGTCCGCGCTGGCGTTCATGCCAAGCATCAGCCGCGCCGGGTCACCGGGAATGATCTCCAGCACGGCGAAGACCATCATCGAGGCCAGAACCAGCGTGATGACGGCGATGGCAAGACGCTTGAGAAGATAGGTGGCCATGGGAGGAGGACCGCTGCGCTGCCTCACTCCGTCCACTTCACCTTGGTCAGGTCGTTGGCCTGGATCGGGGCGTTTTCCCAAAAACCTTCAAGCTTGGCGTCCCAAACGCCGGCTTTCGGCAGTTCGTAGAGGAAGCCGACCACGGCATCGTCGGCCAGTATCTTCTGCGCCTCGCCGAGCAGCGTCATGCGCTTGGCCTCATCGGAGGTGAGGTTCAGATCGGCGATGATCTTGTCGAAGGTCGGGTTGTCGTAGTTGAAGTAGTAATCCTTGCGCGAATAGATATCGATGTCGTTGGGCTCGGTGTGGGAGACGATGGTCAGGTCGTAATCCTTCTTGGTGAAGACCTGGTCCAGCCACTGCGCCCATTCCACGGGCACGATCTGCAAATCGATGCCGACATTGCGAAGCTGCGACGCGATGATCTCGCCGCCAAGCCGCGCATAGGGGGGCGGCGGCAGTTTCAGCGTCGCCTTGAAGCCGTTCTCCAGACCGGCTTCCTTCAGCAGTTCCCTGGCCTTCTCGACATTGTGCGGATAGAGGCCGGTGAGGTCGACATAGGCCTTGTTGGCGGGCGACATGTGCGAGCCGATCGGCACGCCAAGGCCGGCCGAGGCGCCGTCGATGATCGCCTTGCGGTCGAGCGCAAACGAAATCGCCTGCCTGACCTGCAGCTTGTCGAAAGGCGGTTTCTTGTTGTTGATCGAGAGAATGGTTTCACCCTCGGTCGCGCCGATCACCACCTTGAAGCGCGGGTCGTCCTTGACCTGGGCGACACTGTCGGGATCGGGGAAGAAGGGAAAGGCCTGAACGTCGCCGGAAAGCAGCGCCGGTATCGCGGCGGCGGCATCGGGAACGATGCGGAACTCCGCCTTGTCGAGGGACACCGGGGCGCCCCAGTAAGTATCGGACTTGATCAGCGTGATCGATGAGCCCTTGGCCCAGTTCTGGAACCTGAACGGGCCGGTGCCGACAGGCTTTTCCTTGTTGGTGTCGGCTGTCTCCGGCGCGACGATGACCGCGTCGCCCCAGCCCATATTGTAGAGGAAGGAACTTTGCGGGTTCTTCAGCGTGATCCTGACCGTCGCCGGATCGACCACCTCGACCGTATCGATGGCGGCGAAAAGGCCCTTTTGTGCGTTGACGGAGTTGTCGGCACGGGCGCGGTCGAGTGAGAATTTCACGTCGTCGGCATTGAAGTCGGTGCCGTCGTGAAACTTGACGCCGGTATGCAGCTTAAAATTGTAGGCCTTGCCGTCATCGGAAATGGTCCAGCTTTCGGCGAGATCCGGCAGCACCTCGCCGTTGGGACCGATGCGGGTCAGTCCCTCGAATACATTGGCGTAAAGCACCTCGTCGATCGCTGCCGCGGCACCCGCGGTCGGATCGAGATGCGGAGGTTCGAGCGTAACGCCGATGACCAGATCGGTCCGCGCGGCAAATGCCGATGTTCCGGCAGCCAGCACCAGGCCCGCAGCGGTGAGAATGGTTTTCCACAATTTCATCGTGCAACTCCGATATGCTCAAAAAAATGCTCAAAACCCGGTGGATAGAAGCGTGATTTCGCCAAGGAGTAAATTGCGTTTCGTGCTTTCCGACAGCGCAGGCAGGAATGTTTTTCCGTTAGCGGCTAGCTCAAGCGATTGAAGCTTGCGCCGTCGCTGCCGGACTACCGTGCGCCTGCGCCACTGAGCAGTATGTTCAGCCCGATCGCCATCACCTTGGCAGATTCTACCATGTCCGATATCCCGACCCATTCGTCGGGCCTATGGGCGAGGTCGAGAATGCCCGGGCCATAGGCAATGCAGTCATAGATGTGGCCGATGCGGGCAATGTGCTTCTGGTCGTAGGTGCCGGGCGAAATCACGTAGTCTGGCTCGCGGTCGAATATCTCCATGATACCTTGCGCCACCGCCTTCACCACCGGCGCATCGCGCTCGGTCATCAGCGGCAGCACCTCCATGAGATCGCGGATCTCGTAGTCGAATTTCTTGCGTTCGCGCTTCAGCCGGTCGAGGATATCAGTTACCTCGCTTTTGACCGTGCCGAGGTCCTCTTCGAGCAGGAAGCGGCGGTCGATGGTCAGCCGGCAGGAATCGGGCACGTTGGGCGAGGGCAGGCCGGGCCGGAAATCCTCGGTCTGGCCGCCGTGGATCGAGTTGATGTTCATGGTCGAGCGCTTTGCCCCTTCGGGCACGACCGGCATGCGCGTCACCTTGCGGTCGAGCACCGGGAACAGCTCGTCCTCGAAAGCCCATAGCACGGCGCCCATATGGCGCACCGCGTTGTCGCCGAGGAACGGCATCGAGCCGTGCGCGATCTCGCCCTTGGTCTCGATCTCCGCCCACCAGACGCCGCGATGGCCAAGGCAGATGCGGTCCTTGTTCAATGGCTCGGGGATGATGACGTGGTCGACCTTCGGCTTGGAAAAATAGCCGAGCTTTGCCAGATGGGCGACGCCGCCAAAGCCGCCGGACTCCTCGTCGACCGTGCCTGATATTTCGATGGCGCCCGGAAAATCGGGGAAGACCTCCAAGAAGGCCTCGGCGGCGATGATCGAGGAGGCCAGGCCGCCCTTCATGTCGCAGGCGCCGCGGCCATAGACCTTGCCATCCCTGACAATGCCGGCGAAGGGATCGAGGCTCCAGCCGTCGCCGGCTTCGACCACGTCGATATGCGAGTTGAAATGCACGCAGGCGCCGGGCGAGCGGCCATCGAAGCGGGCGACGACATTGACGCGCGGGTAGCGGTCGGTGTCGCCGGGCGTGCCTTCGGCGCGGATGAATTCGACTTCGAAACCGCGTTTCTTCAGCCGCGCTCCGACGTATTCGGCGCATGGCCGATAGGCTTCGCCTGGCGGATTGATGGTCGGAAAACGGATCAGATCCGCGGCCAGCGCGACCAGGTCGTCGACCCGATCATCGACTGCTTTCAGGAGCTGTTCGTTCATTTCGTTCATTCGGCGAATTGAGCAGCCAACGATGCGGTTTGGCAAGCCTGTTAGCGGACCGCGCCGCTGCTGCGTGTTGTTGCGGCAACTATCGCGGGAAATCGTTCAAATTCGCTGCTTTGGATTGGCGAATTCGTCAAGGAGTATGTGGTTACCTCACTTGCCATTTAAAAAATCAAGAATAGCGTGATGGCAGACAGGCAAGGGCAATCAAAGGGGTTTGAAGACATGAAAAAGACCGTTCTCATGGCAGCGTTACTGGTAACGATGCTGTTCGGTTCTTCGGTCGAGGGCTGGGCAGCCAAGCTGGTTGCAAGGATCGACGTGTCATCCCAGACGATGACTGTAAGATACGGTCAGGCGGTTTACCGATGGCGCGTATCCACGGCGCGCAAAGGTTATATCACGCCGCGCGGCAGCTACCGGCCGCAACGAACGGCACGGATGTGGTATTCGCGCAAATACGACATGTCGCCGATGCCTCATTCGGTATTCTACCGCGGCGGCTATGCCATCCACGGTACGGGCGCGGTGAAGTCTCTCGGGCGCCCCGCGTCGCATGGCTGCGTGCGGCTGCATCCCGCCAATGCCGCCGCCTTCTATTCGATGGTGAGGCAAGCTGGCTTCCGCAACACGCGGATCGTCGTGACCAACTAACTTTAGGTGGTTGCAAGCTCGCGGTTCCTACAAGAAGTCAGAACGGGCGCTTCTTGTGAAGCAACGCCGGCTTTCCGCTCTGAACCAATTCGTCGGGGAAAGTGGGAGCACTATTTACGTGGGCGAGCTTTGGGCAGAATATACGGGGTGGGAGGAAGCATTCGGAATCCCTGGATAATGCGCCTGAACGGCTTCCGACCGTTGGTTGCAAGGGAGGATAATCATGAAACGTATTTTCTCGCTCGCGGCGGGTGCCGCGGCGTTATCGCTCGGCGTATCGAACGCCTACGCACAATCGGGCGGCGTCGATAAGGCGGTCGGCGGCTACAGCTTCGAAGAAGCCGCAAAGGAGGCCCCCGGTACCAAGGACTTCCATTCGGCCGATGGTCACCTCACTTTCGCTATCGTGACACACACTGCTGGCAATGGTTTCTTCGATCCGGTCTACGTCGGCGCGACCGTCGCCGGCAACCTGATCGGCGCCAAGGTCCTGCTGCTCGGCTCGGAATCGCCGACCGACGACCCTGCCCGCGAGATCGAAATCCTGAACCAGATCGTGCAGGATCCGACGATCGACGGGCTGATCATGACAACGCCCCAGGTCGGCGCCTATAACGACATCGTCAAGGCCGCCGAGGCGAAGGGCATACCGGTCGCTACTACCAATTCCTTTGACGGCACGCTCCTCAACCGCAGCGGCATCGGCCACACCGGCCAGGACGCCTCCGCTGCCGCAATCGCCGGCGAGGCGCTCGTCAAGTGCCTCGCCGACAAGGGTATCGAGAAGGGTTCGATCGTCCTGCCGTCGTCGACCGCAATGGGCAACATCGAGGTGAACAACCGCGTCACTTCGGCTTTCAACGCCATCGTCAAGGGCTTGAAGGATGCCGGCAAGCTTGATGCCTTCAAGGTCGACGCGGGTCCGGAGAACACCGGTATCGACACCAATCCGAATGACCCGGTGAACGGCATCGTGACGCTGTTCGAATCGCGAGGCGACGTCGTTGGGGCGTTCGCCGGCAACAACGTGTTCACGCCGGCGCTTGCCAAGGCCGTCGCTCAGACCGGACTGACCGGCAAGATCTGCGCCTACGGTTTCGACCTGGGCCCGGCCCAGCAGGATGCGATGAAGAGCGGCGATCTCACCGGCGCGCTCGGGCAGCAGCCCTTCTTGCAGGGCTTCTGGCCGGTCATGCAGCTCTATCTGGAGATCGATCGCGGTATCGCGGCGGCCAACCTCGACACACGTGCCCAACTGGTGACGAAGGAGACCGTCGAGGACGTCGGCAAGCGCTTCGAGAACTGAGTTCGCTCGGAAGGTCTGAAATCATTGCGGGAGGGCGCAAGCTCTCCCGCAATGCGGCAGCAGGGAAATCGACCAGAAGAGACCATGGCGCTTACCGCGACCACATCACTCGGCCGTGCGCCGTCCCAGATCGTCGGCGGCTGGGAGGTGGGGCTCGTCGCCTTGCTTTTGCTGCTCTATTTCGGCGGCGCTCTCGTCAATCCCGCGTTCTTCGGGTCAACAGGGGCGTTTCACTCACTGCTCCGCGACACCTCGCGGGTTGCCATCATCGCGGTCGGAGTGACCTTCGTCATCGTCAACAAGGACCTCGATCTTTCGGTCGGTTCAACTTACGGCCTAGTCGCTGTCGTCTTCGCCAGGCTGTTCGCGCCGAGCTTCCTTGACCTCGGCGTCGTCACGTCGGTGATCCTCTGCGTGCTTCTCAGTGTGTTGATCGGTCTCGTCAATGGCGTGCTCGTCACCATCCTGAAAGTGCCTGCATTCATCGCCACCCTGACGATACTTTTCATCGGCCGCGGCTTCGTGCTGGCGCTCACTCACGGCCAGGCGATCTACTATCCTGCCAAGGCGACCGGCTATCCACTTTTTTTTCACCTCGGCGAGACTAACTTCCTCGGCTTCAACAACCAGATTGTGATCTTCGTCGTTGTCGCCGTGATCGGCGCCTATGTGCTCGCCAAGACGCGCTGGGGCTACGAGACCTTCGCCACCGGCGGCAACGAACAGGCGGCGTCCTATGCCGGCATCCCGACCAACTGGGTGCGCATCCGAGCCTACCTGATCTCCTCGCTCTGCGCGGCGCTAGCCGGCCTGATGTCAGCTGCTCAGGACAAGGGCGTGACGCCCCTCTACGGCGTCAGTGGTGAGCTGATCGTCATTGCCGCCGTGATCATCGGCGGCGCCTCGATCCTCGGCGGCCGCGGCCGGGTCGCCGGATCCTGCCTTGGCGCCCTGCTGGTAGTGCTGCTCGACAAGGTGTTACGCGAGGGCTGGCCGATCACGCGCACCATCAAGATCGGCGACGAGGAGATCACGGTCAACGCCGTCTTCTCGCTGCCGGTCGGCGCGGTGCCGGTGTTCCTCGGACTGCTGCTCGTCGTCGCGGTGCTCATCGAGCCCTATCTCATCCGCCGCCAGGTGGCAGGGCGCCTCTGGGCCTGGCTCCGCGGCCGGCCGCCGCCACCGGCTTACGAGATCGGCGGCATCGCGATCGAGGGAGTGCAGACCAAGGGCGCAATGGCGACCGACATGGCGCTGTCGGCCACCGGGTTCGGCAAGTTCCTCGCCCGGCGCGACGCGCTCGCCATCATCCTGACCGTGCTCCTGTGGCTGACCGGCCTCGCACTCCGGCCGGACTACTGGTGGAACCTGTCCAACAGCTTCGCGATCCTGCTCAACTACACTGAGCTTGCGCTGATCACCATCGGGCTCACATACGTCATCGCCGCCGGCGATATCGATCTCTCCGTCGGGGCGGTGCTCGCCCTCGCCGGCAGCACCGCCGCCTATTTTCTCAAGGTTCTCGGCGCCGACCCCGTGACCGCGGTGGCGATGGGCCTGCTCGCGGGCATGTGCGCCGGCCTCATCAACGCGATCGTCACCGTCGGCTTCAAGTTGCCGGCCTTCATTGCCACACTCGGCATGTTCTACATCGCCCGCGGCCTCGCCGCCTGGTTCGTCGCCGGGCAGCAGCTCACCGGCTGGCCCGAGGGCTACAACCTGCTTGGCCGCAAGGTGAACGACATCCTGCTGCACTACCGCATCTCGCTGCCGGACGGGCTGCTGCGCTCGATCGCGGAGGTGGTGAGCGTCCAGACCATCTGGATGCTGTTCGTCGCCGTCATTGCCGGCGTCGTGCTCGCCTATATGCCGTTCGGGCAGAAGGTCTATGCGACCGGCGGCAACATTCGCGCCGCCGCCTATGCCGGGATCAACACCAACCGGGTGCGGTTCCTCGCGCTTATGCTGGCGGCGCTCTGCGCGACAATGGCCGGGATCATCAACGTCGCCTACTTCCGCAGCTTCAACCCGGTGGCCGGCCAGTTCCGCGAGCTCGACGCCATCGCTTCGGTGATCATCGGCGGCGGTTCGATCTTCGGCGGCTACGGCACCGTGATCGGGGCGCTCGCCGGGGCGGCGGTGATCACCCTGATCCGGGCGCTGCTGCAGCTCAACGTCCAGGGCTTCACCATGCCGCAGCACTGGATCAACGTCTTCATCGGCGGCATCCTGATCGTGGCGGTGCTGATCGACATCTGGGTGCGCCAGGCCAACATCTTCGGCCGCCTGCGGGCGCGCCTCGCACGGCGCACAAGAACGGCGGAGACCACCCATGCGTGACCCGACCATGCCTGCACCGATCGTAGAAATGCGGGGCATCGAAAAAGCCTTCGGTGCGGTGCAGGCGCTCCGCAGCGTCGACCTCGTGCTCTATCCCGGCGAGATCCTGGGCCTCGTCGGCGACAACTCGGCCGGCAAATCGACGCTGATGAAGATCCTGACCGGTGCCTACCAGCGCGACGCGGGCGAGGCTTTCGTCGCCGGGCAGCCAGTGCACTTCAAGAGCCCGCACGAAAGCCGCGACGCCGGCATCGAGATGATCTACCAGGATTTCGCTCTTTGCGGGAATATGGATGTCGGTCAGAACATCTTTCTTGGCCGTTGGCCGCGCAAGGGCCTTTTCGTCAATCGGCGGAAAATGTACGCGGAAGCCGACAGCGTGCTGAAGCGGCTCAAGGTCGACGTGAACTCCGTCTATCAAAAGGTCGAGAGCCTGTCAGGCGGACGCCAGCAATCTGTGGCGATTGCCCGCGCTATCTCCTTCCAGCCGCGCGTGGTGATCCTCGACGAGCCGACCGCCAATCTCTCGGTGATGGCGACCGAGCGGCTGCTCGAGACCATGCTGGAACTGAAAAAGCAGGGCGTTGCCCAGATCATCATCTCCCACCGCCTCGTTGACATTTTCGCTGTGGGCGACCGCGTGATGGTGCTGAAACGCGGCGAGAACGTCGGCGATCGTTACATCAAAAACACCGACGAGCATGAGGTCCTGGAGATCATCGTCTCCGGCACGCGAGAGCACGCACTTACGGCCGATGAGGCGAGGCTTTGACCGATCAGGTTCACTTTTCTCCAGGCGTGGCTGTCAAACAGCCCTTTCATTTCGGACGTGCTTAGGGATTGGCGGTGAAACTTGCCGCGCCGAAAGACCGAAACTTTAAACAAGGCCGCCATCGAGCGATCCGGCCGAAACAAAAAACCCGCCTCAGCGGGCGGGTCGTTGGCGCAGATCAGCATTATGCTTAAATTCCTAGCTGCCGTCCCCTGTCAAGTCGAAACTACCGACAGTTGCATGGCAATCGCCTCACACCTGCGCGGCCTCTCATTGTCCTGCCGCTCAGGCGGCTTCGCCGCGCTGTCTCGCCCGTTGACGCTTTCTGCGCGGACCGCTGATCTCCCATCTTTTGTGGAACCACATCCACTGGCCTGGATCCTCGCGCACCCAGCGCTCGACCACGTCGTTGAGCAGCTGTGTGGTGCCGTGGACGTCGACACTGCCGCCGGCGGTGCGCGGCAAGGTCAGTTTGTCCTCGATCTCGAGCCGGAAGCGGTTGCCCGGCAAGCGCACGCAGCGCGCCGGATAGACATCGCAATCATAGTGCCGCGCCAGGGTGCCCAGAACCCGGTTGCTCTCGCATGGGCGGCCGAAGAATGTCGTTTCGAGCCCGCTCGAGAATTTCTGGTCGACGAGCACGCCGATATTGCCGCCTTTCTCCAGAATGGCCGCCAGCGCGAATGAAGCGCCGGTCGAGGAGGGCAGAAGCGACCCCATGGTCGAGCGGCGAGTCGAGAGGATGTAGTCGGCAAGGTAAGGGTTGTTGGGCGGGCGAAACAGCGCCGTGATGTTCATGCCGAAAGTGGCTGCCGCCACCGGAAGCAGTTCGAAGTTGCCGAGATGCCCCGTGAAGATGATATGCGGTTTTTGCTCGCCGGCGATCTCGACGAAATGATCGACGCCGCGGACCTCGACCCGGCCCGGTTTCGTCGCGTTGGGATCATAGTCGAACAGGGCGTCGAGAAAGATGTACTCCGCGGCGAGGCGGGCCATGTTGCCCCACATGTCGGACGCGATGGCCTGGATCTCGCTGTCGCTCTTTTGCGGGTAGGCGTTGCGCAGATTGGCGATGGCGACGTTGTGGCGTCCCACCCACGGACCAATGCGGCGGGCGGCCCGGTCGGCGAAATTGAGCGCGCTGTCGACCGGCAGCAGACGCAGCAGCCAAATTATCGTCATCGCGGCGCGTGCAAGCAGCCAGTAGTTGAACTGGCGCAGCCGCCTGCCGTGGCGGAACGCCAAGTCCCTGCGGTGCTTCTTGAAGGCGTTGCCGACCATTCCTAGCCTATGATGTTTTTATGGTCAGCCGACGCGCAGGATGATCTTGCCGAACACGTCGCGGCCTTCCATGCGCTTCAGCGCGGCGTCGATGCCGTCGAAGCCGACTTCGGTGTCGATAACCGGAGAAACCAGCCCCGCCGCCATTTTCTGCATGGCGTCGGCCATGTTTTGCATACGGCAGCCGAAGGAGCCGAGCAGCTTCAGCTGCTGCTGGAACAATTGCATCAGATTGATCTGCGTCGACACGCCCGAGGTCGAGCCGCAGGTCACCAGGCGACCGCCGCGTTTCAGGCACAGCATCGAGGCGGCAAAGGTGTCGGCGCCGACATGCTCAAAGACGACATCGATGCCCTTCTTTTTCGTCAGTTTGCGCACGATGCCTTCGAAGCGGTCCTCGCGATAGTTGATGACGTGGTCGGCGCCAAGCGCCTTCGCCTTGTCGATCTTGTCGTTCGAGCCGACCGTGGTGATCACAGTGCAGCCCATTTTCTTTGCCAGCTGGATCGCGGCGGAGCCGATGCCCGAGCCGCCGGCATGGATAAGGATGATCTCCCCGGGCTGCAGCCTGGCATTGTCGAACAGCATGTGTTCGACCGTGCCGAAGGTGACGGGCGCGACGGCCGCGCCGATGTCCGTCACGCCGGGCGGGGCGGGGACCAGCAGGCGCGCCGGCAGGTTGATCTTCTCTTGCGCAAAGCCATCGAGATGGAAGCCGTGAACGCCCGAGACATGCTCGCAGAGATTGTCGCGGCCTTCGCGGCAGGCGCGGCAAAGCCCGCAGGTGCGCGCGCCGTAGATCGACACAAGCTGTCCGGGTACAAGGCTGGAGACGCCGGGGCCGACCGCCTCGACCTCGCCGGAAGCTTCGGCGCCGACGACCAGCGGCAGCTTGCGCTTGGCGAAGGCCATGCCGCGCCAGCCCCAGACGTCGATATGATTGAGCGCCACGGCCTTGATGCGCAGCGTCACTTCGCCCAGCGCAGGCTGCGGTGGAGGCGGCAGGTCCACCGTTTCAAGGCGGCGGTCCTCGATAAGTTGCAATGCGCGCATTGAGCCTGTCGGTTCTGTTGAGCGGGAAAAGGCTCGCTTAGACTGGTTCCCGCGCCATGACAAGGCAGGTGTTCTGGCCGCCGAAGCCGAAGGAGTTCGACAGCACCGTGCCGACCTCGGCGTTGCGCTTCTTGTTCGGTACCACGTCGAGGACGATCGCCGGATCGGGATTGTCGTAATTGATGGTCGGCGGGATCACGCTCTCGCGCATGGTCATCAGCGAGAACGCGGCCTCGACGGCGCCGGCGGCCGACAGCGTGTGGCCGATCATCGACTTGTTCGACGAGATCGGCATCGAGCCGATCCGCTCGCCGAACACGGTTGACAGCGACAGATGCTCCATCTTGTCGTTTTCCGGCGTCGAGGTGCCATGAGCGTTGACATAATCGATCTCGTCCTCGCCCAAGCCGGCATCGGCGAGGGCGGCGCGAACCGCGGCGATCGCCGGCGAACCGTCCGGCTTCGAGCGGGTGCGGTGGAAATCGTCGGCCTTCTCGCCGCAGCCGCGCAGGATGCCGAGGATGGTCGCGCCGCGGGCCAGTGCGGCCTGCAGCGATTCCAGCACGAGCGCGCCCGAGCCCTCGGCCAGCACGAAGCCGTCGCGATCCTTGGAGAACGGCTTGGACGCCCTTTCGGGGATGTCGTTATGCGTGGAGAGCGCCGAAAGCAAGGAGAAACGGATCAGCGCCTCAGCCGTTGCCGAGCCGTCGGCGCCGATCGACAGCGCCCTGTCGCATTCGCCGCGGCGGATCGCCTCGACGCCGAGCTGGATCGAGGTGGCGCCCGAGGCGCAGGCCGTCGACAGCGTGATCGGCAGGCCGCGCGTCCCAAAACGGTCGGCGAGCCGGTCGGCGATCGAACCGAACTGGGTGGTTTCGAAGACATCGAGTTCCTTCAAGCCGCGCGCCACGCGAAGCAGCCGTTCGGCGCCGATGTCGTGCTTGTCGGAATTGTAGAGCGAAAAGCGCTCGCTCCAGTCGAGTTCGACGGGCGGCGAGGCGAGGAAAAGCGGCCCGCCGAAATCGCCCGAATCAAGGCCGGCTTCGGCCACGGCTTCCTGCGCGGCGATCTCGGCGAGATCGTAGGTAAGAAGACTGGCGCCCTTGGAGCTCGACGGCAGGAAATCGACCATGCCGGAGATGCGGGTGTTCAGATGGTCAACCGGAAAGCGGGTGATCGGATGGATGCCGGACTTGCCCGCGGTGAGCGCTGCCCAATTGTCGGCCTTGCCGACACCCAGCGACGTCACCACGCCGATGCCGGTGACGGCAACGATCGGCCTGCCCATGTGGTCGTTCAGATTGGCCATGACTTGTCCCGGACCTTTAATCGGCGGCGTTGACCAACGCCAAGCCCTCGAATTGGTGATAGCCGACCGCCGTTGCAAGGACGGTCCTGGGAATGCCGTTGAACGGCTTCTCGGTAGCGGGGTCAAAAGCCGGGTACGCGGCCTTGCGTTCGACAGCCAGTGCCGCCAGCGCCACGGCGAAGGGAAACTGTGCTTCCTTCATGTGGCCGGTCAGCGTCGAAAAGCCGCGTGCGGCAATCGCCGGATTGGCGTCGAGCGCCGATTTCTCGGCAGCAGTAGCGGTATGGGCACCCGAAGCGCCCGAAATCGTCAGCAACTCGCCGTTCGGCAATGCCGCCTGCCTGAGCAGCGCGGCAATCTCGGCATCGAGTTCGCCCTGCCGGCGTTTTGCGCGTCCGGATATGACCGGGCCGAGTTCGGCATAGATCTTTCGCCCGCGGCTGATCGCATGTTCGCGCTGTTCCAGGACGAGAAACGCGCCGCCTGATCCGGTCACCACGCCACCGCCTTCCAGGCCTTGTCTCTGCCAGACCGGCCTCCAGGGGCCGCGATGCAGATAGCCGGCCAGTTCATAGCCAAGCAGCATGTCGGAATGCTCGGTCTGGAAGGCGCCGCCGACCAGTATATGCGTCGACTGGCCGGAGCGGATGCGCGCGGCGGCCGTCTCGACGGCGGCGACGCCGGCACCTTCCTCGCCCATGAAGGTGCGCGACGAGCCGGTCACCTTGTGGACGATCGAGATGTTGCCGGCGAGCAGGTTGGAAAGCTGCGCCAGAAACAGAGTCGGCCGCAATTCGGTGGTCAGCTTCTCGTTGAGCAGCACGTCGCGGTCGTTGCGGCTTTCCGAGGCGGCGAGAATTTCGGCGTCGACCGTTTCGTCGCGCTCGCCGCCGCCGGCAGCCACCACCATGTCCATGGTCGTGCAGAGTTCGTCATTGCCCTTAATGCCGGCGTCGTCCAGCGCCATGCCGGCGGCGTAGGTGCCGAGCCTTTGCCAGGTTTCCATCTGCCGCTGGTCGCCGCGCTTGGCGATCTGCAGGTTCCAGTCGATCTCCGTCAGCGGGTGAACGGTGTAGGGCGAGAAGCGCGATGCTTCGAGCACGGGTTCCAGGCCGGGCTGGGCGAGTTTGCGCCAATGCGCATCCGGACCTTCGCCCAGCGAAGAGACAAGGCCGATGCCTGATATGACGACGTGGTGGGGGCTCATGGGCGGCTGTTGTGGGTCAGGCTTGAAGACGCATCAAGATCGCGGGCTGAACCATTTCAGGCGTTCTTGGCCGCGACCAGAGCGTCGATCTTGGCGCACAGGTTCTTCATGACGAAGTAATCGTCGGTCGAGGCCTTGCCGTCATTGACCTCTTGCGTCCACTTTTCCAGCGGCACCTTGATGCCGAATTCCTTGTCGATGGCAAAGACGATGTCGAGGAAGTCGAGGCTGTCGATGCCGAGATCGTCGATAGTGTGGCTTTCAGGGGTGATCGTGTCGATATCGATCTCACTGGTGTCGGCGATGATCTTGGCGACTTTGTCGAACGTGGTGGACAAGGGCTTTTCCTTCGGTTGCGGGCGGAATCTGTCCGCATGTGTTTGGGCGCTGTCTAATCGGTTTTTCCGGGCAGGAAAAGGGCCTGATACGCCGGGCGCAGATGGGGTGGCTGTTCTGCCAAGGCAATAGGGTCGCGGGAACCTCCCGGCGATCTGCCGCAACTATCCCATCTCTGGTCATTGCGTGAAGGTGCTCAGGGCCTTGGCCGAACATCGCGACATGAGCCTGGGTGACGTCATCGAGGGCATCGTGCTTTCGAAGGCCAGACGCCGTTTTCCCCGGCGACCCTGGAATACGGTCGGCCAATTGAAGCGCGTCTACGGGCTGGAGCTTGGCGCAGCGGACAGCCAAGGTCTGGCGGAAACTTGCGGGGAGGGGACGACGAACCACCTTGAGCGCAGCCACAGCATCGTGCTTTCGGGGCCGGATGCTTTCCGGTGTAGCGAACGCGAACGTCCGTTCAGGGCAGCGAGCGGCGCGATTTGCCACAGCTACGCACCTTGCCGATGTCGATTCCGGCCACGACGCGCAGTATCATTAACGTGGGAGAAGTAGAGAGACATTGACACGAGGTGCGAAAAAGCAACGCCAATACAGCTGATTAGTTACGACGTAGGTACTCTCGCAGATATGGTATTGGCCGTCCGGGGATTCCTGTACACGGTCCCGTGGGATGATGAAATTATGCGGCAAGTAAGTGTAACCACCGTCTATCCTGGACCGCACCGAAGACCGTGGTATGGCGCGGCAATCAGAACCACCGCAACACTTGAATTTCGTCTGTGGGTCAACCTTGTCCTCGTACCAATCGTGGGCGCTAGCGGCTGTCGCTGTGGCGATACACATTGCCGTGAAAATTAATGTTCGCATGGCATTCCTCAAGTATTTGGCAGCCGCTGCTCGTTCGAGCGTCTATGTATATTAGCGTTCCATTAAAAATACCATTGGCCCCCGACTGACTAACGCAGCTCCAGCAAGCGACGCTCCCAACTGAAAGACCGCAACGGGTCACGGCTTCCCCTTCAACTTTCTCCGAACAATGGCAAGAAGGGTCGGAACCGGTATTCCGCTTAGGGTACCAGCGCTAGATTTTCACCACTAGCGAACGCTTCAACCGTCTCCAGCGCAGATTAGAAGGTGACGCGGCCGAGCACGCGCAGGCCGTCGCCTTGCAGCTCGACGATCACGGCTTCGCCTTCGCGCGGCGAGATGCCGGTGAGGGCCATGATATTCTCCAGATGGGTTACCATGACCAGATTATCGGAGCCGGAATAACCGCGGATCTCGGTCAGGACCGCCTCGAGCTGAGCGGCTTTCTCGCTCGCGTCGGTCTTCAGCAGGTCAAGCGGCGCGAAGGGTTCGGGCTCTGCTCGGAATGCGATGCGAGCGGTGTCGAGGCAGCGGCAATAGCGGCTGGACAGCACACGCTCGACCGGTGCCGCCCGGGCGCCGAACAGCGCGCCGATCTTACGCGCCTGCTGCTTGCCGCGCGTCGAGAGATTGACCTGGGTCGCGCATTTCTCGATGTCGAAATTCGCCGGATCGGTGGTGCCGGTGACCATGGCATTACGAAGCAGCACCACATGTCCGCCATCGCGCAACAACGCCCAACCGGCTTCAGTCGCATGGGCCGCGGCGGGAATGACAAGGAGAAACAGCGCCAAGGCAGATCGAAACATCAGACGTCCTTTTCCGGTAACCGGCAGTGGGTTCCGGTGATCGGCATATAGGGACGGCAAACTCAGTTGAAAGACAAGGCATGACCAAGCCCTGGTTGTTTGCGAAACAGATCGCTTCGTAAGGCGGGGTGATTGCGCTGCAATCCCGGCTCGCCTATCAGGAGAAAAATGTCTCCACTCATCGAAACCGTCCTTTTTGTCTTCGGCCTTGTCGCGCTCGGCTATCTGGCCGGGCTCACCGGCTATCTGAAGGCCGAGGCGGGCGAGGCCATCGCCGAATTCGCCGTCGGGGTGGCGATGCCGCTGCTTCTGTTCCGCACCATGGTCAATGCCGATTTCCATGGTGCCGCGCCCTGGTCGTTCTGGGGAGCCTATTTCACGGCTGCCGCAGTCACCTGGGCTGCAGGCCATCTGGTGATCACGCGGGTGTTCGGGCGCGACGCGCGTGCGGGGGTCGTCGGCGGCGTGTCGTCGGCTTTTTCCAATCTCGTCCTGCTCGGTATCCCGTTCGTCCTCGGCACATTCGGGCCGAGTGGATTCGAAGTGCTGTCGCTGCTGATTTCCGTGCATCTGCCGACGATGATCATGGCGTCGATCATCCTGTTTGAAATTTTTGGCCGCGGTGACGAGCACGTGCATCCGCTGCGCATCATCCGGCGCTTCCTTTACAAGATGCTTTCCAATCCGCTGATCGTCGGCATCCTGGCTGGATGGGTATGGCGTATCACCGGCCTGCCATTGCCGGGGCTGGCCGTCCGGCTGGTCGACGCATTGGCCAACATCGCCGGACCGGTCGCGCTGTTTGCCATGGGGCTTGGCCTGTGCCGTTTCGGCATCTCCGGCAACGTGCGGCCGGCGCTGGCGCTGTCGGCGCTGAAGCTGTTGCTGATGCCGGCCGTTGCACTCGGCCTGGTCTGGCTGTTCGGGCTGCCGCCCCTGTCAGCGAAGGTCGCGGTCGTGGCCGCCGCGCTGCCATCCGGGGTCAATTCCTACCTGATTGCGACGCAGTTCAACACCGGCCAGGCATTGGCATCGAACCAGATGACCATCGCCACCGCCTGCGCAGTCGTCACCACGGCGTTCTGGCTGACGGTCGTCGTCCACGTGTTTGGATAGCAACGTGTCTGGATAGCAATTTGGGCGCAAGTTGGCCTCGCCTTGCGCTGGCCCAAACCCTATATGCCATCTTGCGATTGATTGCGGGGCTTGCCCTAGGTAAAGAGCAGTGGCTCCAGGCGTGTCGGCATCGATGCCATTGCGCACGCCCATCGAAGAAATCCAGATACCGGCCCGTCAGCGCGCCGAACGGAGGCTAGACCATGCTTCAGAAAACCAGCCATTTCATGCGCCAGGCCAATCTCATCAATGGCGAGTGGGTGCAGGCCGACAGCGGCCAAACGGTCGACGTCAACAATCCGGCCACCGGCCTCAAGATCGGCACTGTGCCGAAGTCGGGCAGGGTCGAGACGCGCCGCGCCATCGAAGCCGCCGACGCCGCTTTCAAGACATGGCGCAAGACCACTGCGCTCGAGCGTTCGAAGCTGTTGCGCAAGCTGCATGACGCGATGATGGACAATCAGGATGTGCTGGCCGAACTGCTGACCATCGAGCAGGGCAAGTCGCTGTTCGAATCGAAGGGCGAGATCGGTTCGGCCGCGTCCTACATCCTGTGGTTCGCCGAAGAAGGCCGCCGCACCTATGGCGATGTCGTGCCGTCGCCCTGGGCGGACCGCCGCATTTTGGTGACCAAGGAGCCGGTCGGCGTCATCGCCGCCATCACGCCGTGGAATTTCCCGTCCTCGATGCTGGCCCGCAAGCTCGGCCCGGCGCTTGCCGCCGGCTGCACCGCGGTGGTCAAACCGGCCTCGCAGACGCCTTATTCCGGCCTCGCCTGGGGCGCGCTCGCCGAGGAAGTCGGCTTCCCCAAAGGCGTCATCAACATCCTGACCGGCGCCGCCGGCGAGATCGGCGACGAGATCTGCGCCAACCCGCTGGTCAAGAAGATCACCTTCACCGGCTCGACCGAGGTCGGCAAGATCCTGATCCAGAAGTCGTCCGTCACCGTCAAAAAGGTCTCGATGGAGCTCGGCGGCAACGCGCCGTTCCTCGTCTTCGACGACGCCGACATCGAACGTGCCGTCGCCGGCGCGATCACCGCCAAGTACCGCAATTCCGGCCAGACCTGCGTCTGCACCAACCGCTTCCTGGTTCAGGCCGGCGTCTATGACAAGTTCGTCGAAGAGCTCGCCGCTGCCAGCAACGAGCTGAAGGTCGGTTCCGGCCTCGAAGATGGCGTGCAGCAGGGGCCGCTGATCGACGAGAAGGCAGTCGAGAAGGTCGAGGAACTAATCGCCGACGCCACCGCCAAGGGCGGCAAGGTCGTCGCCGGCGGCAAGCGACATGCGCTCGGCGGTTCGTTCTTCCAGCCGACGGTGATCGCCGACGCGACGCCGAAGATGCGCTTCATGAAGGAAGAGATTTTTGGCCCGGTCGCGCCAGTGTTCAAGTTTGAAACCGAAGAGGAAGCCGTGGCGCTTGCCAACGACACCGAATTCGGCCTCGCCTGCTATTTCTACACCGGCGATCTCGGCCGCGCCTTCCGGGTCATGGAAGGGCTGAAATACGGCATGGTCGGCGTCAATGAAGGCCTCATCACCACGCCTGAGGCGCCGTTCGGCGGCGTCAAGGAATCGGGCCTCGGCAAGGAAGGCGGACATCAGGGCATCGAGGATTATCTCGACACCAAATATGTCTGCATCGGCGGCCTCGGCCTCTGATTTGGCAGGGCCTGTTGACCGTCAACAGACCCAAGCCGGCCCGAGGGGCCAGGCGGGGATCGACCAACTGGCGTTTCGGGCATGGCGATGAAGGACGGCGAGGTCTTCGGCACGACGCAAGCGGGCGAGGCCGTCCGCCGCTTCACCATCCGCGGCGGCGGCCTCACCGCCAACATCGTCGGGCTGGGCGCCATCGTCCAGGATCTGCGCCTGGCCGGGCACGATGCGCCGCTGGTGCTCGGCTATGACAGTTTCGAGCCCTACGAGACGGACACGGCCTTCTTTGGAACCGTCGTCGGACGCTATGCCAACCGCATCCGCGACGGCCGCTTCACCATCGCGGGCCAGCGCTACCAGACCGAGCGCAACTTCCTCGACAAGCACACGCTGCATGGCGGCTCGCAAGGTTTTTCGCACCGGCCATGGGAGGTTTCGCTGCATGGCAGGGATTTTGTCACGCTGACACTGCATGATCCCGACGGCACGATGGGCTTTCCCGGGGCGCTCGAAGTGACCTGCACCTACAGGTTGAAAATCCCCGGCACGCTCAGCGTCGAGATGACCGCCACCTGCGAGGAGCCGACGCTATGCAACCTCACCCAGCATTCCTATTTCAACCTGGATGACGGCGGCGCCGGCGATATTCTCGACCACCGGCTGATGCTGAACGCCGGCGCCTATCTTCCGGTCGATGGCGACCTGATCCCGACCGGCGTCGTGAAGCCGGTCGATGGCACGCCGTTCGATTTCCGCCAGGCGCGGCCGCTGCGCATGGAGAGCGAGGGCAAGCAGCTCCCCTACGACCAGAATTTCTGCCTTGCCGCGACGCGTGGGCCGCTCAAGCTGGCATCATGGGCGCAAGGCGCAAATTCCGGCGTCGAGATGGAGCTCTGGACCACCGAGCCGGGCGTTCAGCTCTATACCGGCCAGTATCTGGCGCCGCCGTCGCCGGGGCTCGAAGGACGTCGTTACAAGGCTTTTTCGGGCTTTTGCCTGGAGCCGCAGGTCTGGCCGGACGCGCCGAACCGGCCGTATTTCCCACAGGCCACGCTATGGCCAGGCCAGATCTACCACCATGTGACGGAATACCGGTTCCGACTGCCTGGCGCCTGACACGGAAGTCGGGTGGTACCGATTCTTGCTGCGCTACCTCCGGTTCGGACAGGATCGTGCGCAAGTTCAAAGGCCGTCGTTTGCGTTCCGATTGGACGCGCGACGCTCTCGGATCGGAACCCAATCACTGTCAGCGATCGAGTTCGGACCGTTCTCGAACATTTGAAGCCGATGGCCGGGACGAGGCAAGTTGAACCGAAAGCGACCTTCGTAGGTCGGGCCGGAACGTCTGCAAAAGGGATAATCCAATTTGTAGCACGCGATGGCAACAACCACTTAGCACCCAATTTTGTTGAGAACCTCGGCAAGCGCGAGCGCTTTAGCCATCAACTAACCCGCGCAGGGATATGGCAAATCCAGGTAGAAGCCTAATCAACGACGAGACGAGTGCGCTGTATGACCAGCCAAGATATCTACGCTCGCGGAAAGGACTGTCGGCGTTGACGGGATTGGCGTAAACTACTCGCTTGGGGTGTCATCCATGCACCGTATCATCACAGTGGCTTTTGTGGCGCTCGCGGTCGCGCTTAACTGTCCTGCGCAGGCGGAGGTGCTGATCGGGGTCGCAGGCCCGATGACCGGAAAGCTTGAGTGGACTGGCACGCAATTGAAGCGCGGCGCAGAGGTAGCTGTGGCCGACATCAATGCAGCGGGCGGCGTTCTAGGCCAACAGGTGCGGCTCATCACGGTCGACGACTTCTGCGATCCCGAGCAAGCAGTGGCTGCTGCCCAAAAGCTGGTGGCTGACGGTGTAGTGTTCGTCGTCGGGCACTACTGCTCTGGAGCCTCGATCCCAGCTTCGAAGGTGTACGAGACGGCGGGAATTCTGCAGATTTCGCCATCCTCGACCAATCCGATGTTGACCGAGCAAGGTCGCGCCAACGTTTTCCGCGTCTGCAGTCGCGACGATGCGCAGGGCTTCGAGGCCGGCAACTACTTGGCCGATCATTGGAGCGACAAGAAGATCGCGATCCTTCACGACAACACGACCTATGGGAAGGGTCTCGCCGATGAGACAAGAAAGCAGTTGAACAAGCGGGGCGTGACCGAGACAATCTATGATGGCTACGCTCCCGGGAAAGACGACTACTCGGCCGAGATCAGTAGGCTACAGGGGGCGGATATCGCCGTGCTTTATATGGGAGGGTATCATACCGAGGCTGCGCTTATGGTTCGTGCGGCGCGCGACCGGGGCTACTCGCTTCAGCTGATCTCGGGTGACGATACGGCGACCGAGGCGTTTGGGCTCATTGCCGGCCCTGCCGCCGAGGGCACGCTCTTCACCTTTGTCCCCGACCCACGTCGAAATGCCGAAGCGGCGCAAGTCGTCGAACGATTCCGTGCCGAGAACTTCGAACCAGATTCCTGGACGCTGCATAGTTACGGTGCCGCCCAGACTTGGGCGCAGGCGGTCGAGAAGGCAGGCTCACTAGAACTCCAAGCCGTGATTGCGTCGCTGCGGAGCAATCAATTTGATACTGTGCTGGGCCGTATGGACTTTGATGACAAGGGCGACCTCACTGTTCAGAGTTGGGTATGGTATGTTTGGAAGGGCGGCGAATACGTGCCGTTGGAGTAACGGACCACCGAGCTGGCGGATCGCATTGAGCCAATCTGTGCAGATCTTATTGGCCGCGCCAGCTGAATCAACGCGTCGCCGCGATGCTTAAGCGTCTCGGCATACGCGGCCGCCTGTTGCTCGCTTTTTTTGGTATCAGCACCTTCGCGGTGCTCGCGACAGTAGCCGCTCTTTATGCCTTTCTCGAGGTGGGGGAGGTTGTCGACCGCATCACCAAGGACCGAGTGCCGTCGGCGCTCGCATCCCTCCAGCTGTCGCGGCAGGCCGAGCGGGTCGCCGCCACTGCGCCCGCCGTACTTGCTTCGACCAGCAAGGCTCAGCACTACGAGGTGTCGGCTGCGATCGCGGCCGAGATGACGCGCCTAGAGGAACTGCTTGCCGCTCTCAAAGGCGCCAAGCCTGGCACGGCGGTGGTGGCTGAGATCGAGGCTGCGGTGCTTGGTCTGCGCCGCAATCTCAATGCCCTCGATGACCTTGTCGCCGCCCGCCTCTCCGTGGTGGCGCACAAAGAGGAACTATTACGCCGCCTGTCGGCTACGACAAATGCAAGCCAGCGCCTTGTGGCGCCCGGTATGCTCGTGATGAATTCCAAACTCCAGCAATGGCGGGCGGTCACAGCCGGCACGTCGCTTGCGTCGGATCGAGGCACGGAGGCGACGGCCGACCTGGTTCAAGCGATCGCGGCCTACATCCCGCAGCAGAAGGCGCAGCAGGAGATCTCGGCGGTCAATGACGCGCTGGTCAACACGGCGGACGCGCCTACGCCAGGCGATCTGGCGTTGATCATGTTTCCGCTGCGCCGGTCGTTCGCCGTTCTAGATACGATTTCCAACGAGATCGACGAGAGGCTGCGAACCCGTTTCCAGCAGCGGGTCAACGAGTTCAAGGCATTGATCGACGGTGGAAACAGCATCCCGAAGACGCGGCAGGACGAGTTCGCCGTCCTTGCGCAGGGCGAAAAGCTTCTGGCCGAAAACCATCAGCTGTCGCGCAGTCTTACCGCTGCCGTCGATCGCCTGGTCGCCGCGGCAGACCGCGCGATCGCGGCGTCCGGTCTCGAAGCCGCGGTCGTCCAGCGCTACGGGACCGGAGTTGTTCTTGGCTCCGCCGTTCTCAGCCTCTTGAGTTCCGTTCTGTTTGTGTGGCTCTATGTCGATCGTAGCCTCCTCGCGCGGCTGGGAGGGTTGAGCCAAAGCATGCTCGCGATCGCCGGCGGCGATCTTCGTGCGCCATTGCCTGCCGCGGGCCACGACGAAATCGGCCGCATGGCCGAGGCGCTCAGGCTCTTCCGGGATACCGCAGTCGAGGTGGAGGAGAAGAACCTGCGCGAGGTCGCCGAAGCGCGTCAGCGGCTCATTGATGCCATCGAAAGCATCTCCGAGGGATTCGCTCTCTACGACGCGGAGGACCGGCTCGCCCTTAGCAATAGCCGCTACCGCGAACTGCTCTACAGCGACCTTGCGATCGAACTGACGCCCGGCACGGCCTTCGAGTACATCATTCGCCGATCCGCTGAGCGCGGCTATATCAGGGATGCTGAGGGAAGGTTAGAGGAATGGGTCGCCGAGCGCCTCTCCCGGCACCGCAACCCTGGCGAACCATGGCTGCAGCGGCGAGGCGACGGGCGATGGATTATGATTAGCGAGCGGCGGATCACCGGCGGCGGCACAGTCGCGGTCTACTCGGACATCACCGAGCTGAAGCAACGGGAGGAGAACCTCGCCGAGAAATCCGCAGCTCTCGAGGCGCTTTCCAGCAAGCTGGCGAAGTACCTGGCGCCGCAGGTCTACAACTCGATATTCACTGGCCGTCAGGACGTCAGGATCGCCAGCCAGCGGAAGAAGCTGACGATATGCTTCTCGGATATCGCCGGCTTTACCGAGACCACTGACAAAATGGAGTCCGAAGTTCTCACCCAGCTCCTCAATCACTATCTGACGGAAATGTCGAAAATTGCTTCGGATCACGGCGCGACGATCGACAAGTATGTCGGCGACGCGATCCTGATGTTTTTCGGCGATCCGGAGACTCGCGGCGTCAAGGAGGACGCGTTCGCCTGCGTGCAGATGGCTCTCGCCATGCAGAAGCGGATGAACGAACTTGCCGAAATCTGGCGCGACATTGGAATTGAAACACCGCTGCGCTGCCGCATCGGCATCCACACCGACTACTGCACTGTCGGCAACTTCGGCAGCGAGGACCGGATGGATTACACGATAATCGGCGGCGCTGTGAATCTCGCCTCACGTCTCGAGCAGGAGGCGCAGCCAGGGACCGTGCTCATTTCTTATGAGACGTTTGCGCAAGTGAAGGACATGATCGACTGCGACGAACTGGGGCACATCCACGTCAAGGGGATCGCCTATCCGGTCGCCACCTATCGCGTCATCGATCTGAAGGCCAATCTTGTCGCTGCCCATCGCTCCGTTCGAACCGAACTGCCGCATCTCAGACTAGAAGCTGAGCCCGAGCTGATGTCTGCTGACGAGCGTGACCAAGCCGCCACTGCGCTTCGAGACGTGCTCGATCAACTTTGTCACAAGCCTAGGTAGTAGGGCCCGTACCTGAATTCTCCAGCGCTCACCTCGTCGACCAGCCCACAGCCAGGTATGCCTGTCGGCCACGTGTTCTTTGGGATCGAGACACGACGGCACGATGGGCTTTCCCGGGGCGCTCGACGTGACCTGCACCTACAGGCTGAAAATCCCCGGCACGCTCAGCGTCGAGATGACCGCCACCTGCGAGGAGCCGACGCTATGCAACCTCACCCAGCATTTTATTTCAACCTGGATGACGGCGGCGCCGGCGATATCCTCGACCACCGGCTGATGCTGAACGCCGGCGCCTATCTTCCGGTCGATGGCGACCTTATCCCGACCGGCGTCGTGAAGCCGGTCGATGGCACGCCGTTCGATTTCCGCCAGGCGCGGCCGCTGCGCATGGAGAGCGAGGGCAAGCAGGTCGCCTACGACCAGAATTTCTGCCTTGCCTCGATGCGTGGGCCGCTCAAGCTGGCATCATGGGCGCAAGGCGCAAATTCCGGCGTCGAGATGGAGCTCTGGACCACCGAGCCGGGCGTTCAGCTCTATACCGGCCAGTATCTGGCGCCGCCTTCGCCGGGGCTCGAAGGACGTCGTTACAAGGCTTTTTCGGGCTTCTGCCTGGAGCCGCAGGTCTGGCCGGATGCGCCGAACCGGCCGTATTTCCCGCAGGCCACGCTATGGCCGGGCCAGATCTACCATCATGTGACGGAATACCGGTTCCGATTGCCTTAACTCGGACCCGGTATCAGTTTTTCAACGATGCCGTACCTGCTTCGTTAGATGGCCTGGCCGCCGGACACTTCGATCCGCTGGGCATTCACCCAGCGATTATCCTCGGATAACAAGCTGGCGATCATCGGCCCGATATCGTCCGGCATGCCGACGCGGCCGAGCGCGATCATATCCGCGAACACCTTTTTGAGGTCGGGCATGTCACGGACAGCGCCGCCAAGGAAATCGGTTTCGATCGCGCCCGGCGCCACCGTGTTGACCGCGATTCCGCGGGCGCCTAACTCCTTCGCCATGTAAACGCTGAGCACCTCGACCGCGCCCTTCACCGCGGAGTAGGCGGCAAAGCCCGGGTAGGACATCCTGGTGAGGCCCGAGGAGAGGTTTACGATACGTCCGCCGTCCGCGATCAGCGGCAGCAGCTTCTGGGTGAGGAAGAACACGCCCTTGAAGTGGACATTGACCAGCCGGTCAAACTGCGCCTCTGTCGTCTCTGCCATCATTGCCATGTCGCCATGGCCGGCATTGTTCACCAGATGATCGAACGTCTCGCGCTGCCAGGTCTCGCGCAACGCCGCCTGCAGGCGCTCAGTGAAGGAAGCGAAGGTGGCGACGTCGCCGGTGTCAAGTTGCAGGGCGACCGCCCTGCGACCGGTTGCCTGAATCTCCGCGACAACGGCCCGAGCGTCCTCGCTCCGGCTATGGTAGGTGAGGGCAACGTCACCGCCGCGGCGTGCGATGTTGAGTGCGGTGTTGCGCCCGAGCCCGCGGCTGGCGCCAGTGACGAGGGTGATCTTGGTCATGGCCTGCTCCTTTGTTTGCACCACTGCTGTGGCCACGCCGATATCGGCCCGGTGGGCAGGCTTTTGTTGCCGGAAGCTCGGCCGTTTTTGCCTAATCCTCCAAAATGCTTTGCGTGTCGGGCAGCAAAGGAATAGCTTCCGTCCATGACCGCGCTCCTCAATGCCGTGCGCCGCTATGCAGACACCAATGCCGACCCAGACGGCATGGCGCACACCCCGATACCGGGTCTCAACACGGTGCGGGCGACGGCGCCCAGCGATCTGGTCTACGACATCTCCCGACCGCTTGCCTGTCTGGTGGTCCAGGGGAGCAAGCACGTCACAATGGGTACTCAAGGCTTCGCCTTCTCAGGCGGAGATTCGCTGCTGATCACCGCGGACGTGCCGACGGTGAGCCAGATCACCCGTGCCAGCATCGCTGCCCCCTACTACTCGCTTGTTCTGGAACTCGACCCGGCGGTCATCGCGGAGCTGAGTGTGCAAATGGGCACCCAGCATATGGCCGATCACGCGCCCGTGCGGGTTGACCCGACTGACGCTGAGGTCGCCGACGCGGCCCTGCGTTTGATGCGGCTGCTAGATCGCCCGGCATCGGTCCCGGTGCTGCAGGCCCAGCTTGTGCGCGAGATGCACTATTGGTTGCTGGCCGGACGGCACGGGTCGGCGATCCGACGTCTGGGGTGGCCAGACGGTCACGTGCAGCGAGTGGCGCGCGCGGTCGCAGTGCTTCGGGCAGAGTTCGCGCGGCCTTTAACGGTCGAGCGCCTGGCGGCTGTGGCCGGGATGAGTACGTCGTCATTCCACCAGCACTTTCGCGCAGTAACCTCGCTCTCTCCCCTGCAATTCCGGAAACAGTTGCGCCTGATTGAGGCGAGGCGGCTGATGCTGTCGGAGGGAAAGACTGCGAGCAGCGCGGCGTTCGCGGTCGGCTACGAAAGCGTGTCGCAGTTCACCCGGGAATACGGTCGTCTGTTCGGCCGGACGCCTGTTCGGGATGCCAAAGTAGCGAGAGGCAGAACCTTAGCCGCCGCTTGAGGCGCCGATACCCCCGGAGGCGCAAACCAGCCAAGAAAGCGCGAGCGGAGGAGCAACGTCGGGCAACGCACGCGATTCAAAACGCCAAAGGATCACGCGCTTCGGCGCACCCGCCGCGGCTGTAACCAACGGCTCCCTCGGAATAGCGCCACACTTGTTACTCCCACTCTTCGCTTTCCGGTGCCAAACTATCTCACGCCCAACAACGAGCGATGAGCAGCGAATGGAACCGCGCTTCAGCCGTGAGGCGCGGGAATTCGCCCAAATCAGGAGGTATCAAAGCATGACTTCATCAGCCGAGAGCGGACGGAAAAGCGGACAGCCTGTCATGCGCACACCACCGGTGGTGTCGCCTGAGGCGTGGGAGTCGGCCCGCGAGCAGCTGCTCGTGAAGGAAAAGGCCCAGACCCGCGCCCGTGACGCACTGGCCGCCGAGCGCCGGCGGATGCCGTGGATGGCGGTGGAGAAGACGTATGCGTTCGAGGGACCTGACGGAAAGGCCAGCCTGCTCGACCTGTTCGACGGCCGGCGTCAGCTGATCGTCTACCGCGCCTTCTTCGAGCCGGGAGTGTTCGGCTGGCCCGACCATGCCTGCCGCGGCTGCTCTCTGGTGGCCGACCAGGTCGCCCACGTCGCCCACCTGAATGCCCGTGACACCACGCTCGTCTTCGTCTCGCGGGCGCCGCAGGCGGACATCGCGCGGCTGAAGGCGCGGATGGGCTGGGAGATGCCGTGGTTCACCATCACAGACAGCTTCGACACCGACTTCGGCGTGGACGAATGGCACGGCCACAACGTGTTCATCCGCGAGGGCGAACGCGTGTTCCGCACCTACTTCATCGACAACCGCGGTGACGAGCAGATGGGCGGCACCTGGAACTACCTCGACATCACCCCGCTGGGCCGGCAGGAGGTCTGGGAGGATTCGCCCGAGGGCTATCCTCAGACCCCGGCCTACAAATGGTGGAACTGGCACGACAGCTACGCCGCGGATCCAGCAGCCGACAAGAAGTGGGCCGAGGTGTCAGACGCCGGCGAGAAGGCGTTCCGGGAAGCGAACACGAAGCCATGAGCCAGGCCTGGTCCGGTGGGTCCGACAGGCGGCGACGGTCGGTCGGCTAAGACAAAGCCGCTGGACTATTGCTGAGGGAAGCGGCGACGGCTTGCAGGAGCGCAGGTCGCTCCGCCGCCATTCATGCGGACTTGACCACCGAAAATGGGCGTTTGTAGGTGACCGGTCTCGTCCGGAAACTAGCGGCGGGAGCAGGACGGCCGACGTGAAACCCTTGGATTTTATCTATGTCAAATTCGCGTACGAGGGCCATCTGCTCGTCGGTTTCGACCCCTTCGAGCAGGATTTTATGACCGCGATTTCGGACCAGGGCAATAATGTCTTGCAGCATCGCCTTGCCCCTCGGGGTGCCGCAGTCGTGTAGAAACGAGCGGTCGATCTTCACCGTATCGAAATCGATCAGACGAAGCCATGAGAGGCCGGCGAAGCCCGTCCCGAAGTCATCGAGCCATATCCTGATCCCTAGCAGTTTCAGGTCGCTGATGCAGCGGAGAACGTCGGAGTGCATCTCCATCTCCAGCCCTTCGGTGATTTCGAGGGCCAGTCTGCTGCCGGCTACGCCAGTCTCGCTCAAAATGGCCGCAACAGAGGTTGCGAAGCCGGGCGTCTTGAGCTGAATCGGAGAAACGTTGACGCTGACGACACGGACGTGATCGTCCGCCAGAAGCTCAGTGCACACTGTCCTTATTGCCCAGCGCCCAAGCGCCAGGACCGCGCCAGTTCGTTCCGCGACGGGAATGAACAGGCTCGGTGGAACCGATGTACCGTCCAGCATTTTGAGGCGCATCAGAGCCTCGACGGCTTCAACTCGGCCGGACGTGACATTCTGGATAGGCTGATAGACGAGTGAAACGAGATCCTGGCCGATCGCGATCTTCAGCAAAGCCGCAATATTCTCGCTCTCGTCACTGCTCTGGGGATCGTTTGGATCGAACAGCCAGGTACAATTTCGACCGCCTGCTTTTGCCAGATAGAGTGCGCGATCAGCCTCATGGATGATTTTTTCCAGCTTGGCGCCAATCTGCGGCCTGGTGAATGCAGCGCCAACGCTCACCGTCACAACCGAGATACCGTCTCTGCGCTGCTCGTGGGGAAGCGCGAGGTTCTCCACCGTGCTTCGAATGGCTTCGGCAATATCTGCGATCTGTTCTCTTTTCTCCATGCGAGCCAGGACAATGAATTCCTCACCGCCGTAGCGGCCGATTGAGCCATTGTGCTGCTTAATCATTTCGGCAAGGGCATTGGCGACGAGAATCAGGCAGCGGTCGCCTTCTTGATGTCCGTAATAGTCATTGAACCTTTTGAAAAAGTCCACGTCGATTAGGATCGCCACAAAACTGCTGCCAGACCTTTGCCAGTCGCTCCAGTAGTCCCTCAGCTTCTCGTCAATCGCCCGCCGATTCTCCAGACCCGTAAGCGGATCGGTTCTCGACAGATTCAACAGCGCCTGTCCGCGCTCGGTGGCTTCCTTGTGCTGGATTTTGGCTTCGAGGGCATTCAGGAAGACGTTGTAGCGCTCCTCGTTCAGCTTCCAATTAACGTAAGACGTAAATGTGAAGCATGAAATGTAAAAAGTTCCAAATACCATTTTGTACATTAATGTGGAAGGTACAAAGTAGTTTACGGCATACAGTATCACTAAAATTATTGCAGACGTTACAATAGACAGGCTGAACTTAAACGTGAAGAAGAGATTGGCGCTCATCATGAAGATGGTGCCGAACACCATGTAATAAGAGACGCTTTCCTTGTCTGCACCCATGACCGCTGGGCCCAGCCAGCCAACATAGCCAAAGATGATGGCTCCGGCGCAAGTGACGTCAATCCATTCCGTTCCGACGCCTCGGCGAAGTTGTGCCTCCAAGATCAGGAGTGCAGTCACTCCGACCGCGAAGCGTGCCATGATCGTATAGAGTGCCACATCCGGAATCAGCAGCAGATCAGTTGCCGAAAACAGCAGATAGATGACAACGGCGATCCAAAGCCCTGGCCTGGCGTCCATTCTTCGCTTCGCTTGGCCTTCCTCTCGGTAGAGGTTGCGGAGCTCGTCGGACCGCGGCTCGTAGCGCGGTTCGAACGGTTCCGCATGGGCTATATCGGCCAATGCGGATGACGCGCATTCGTTCGTCACCACAAACCCCATCTGAACGGGACTTTGTATTCCGAACTCATTTCTAGCTTCTGCCCCCAATGCCGGCCGACTCCTCAGGCGCGACAGCGATTGCGGCGCCTCGCAAACAATATGCGTCGCGCAAATAGGTTTTCGTTAACTCGTATCCGGAATCCCACCCGCAAGGCGTCCAAAGAACCAGCATGGTTGGCGGGAAATTAACGACACCGCTAAAATGCCGGGGATGTGGCTTGGCAAAGGTAAAATTTTACGCAATATCTAACTATTATCTAGCTAATTGTAACTATGGGGTTATGTGGTGGCAACCATCCTTGATGGCAAAAGTCTGATTACTGCCGAGATGATCGCCGCCAGTCTCCCTCGAGGAAAGCTCGAGCCTCATAGCGAAGCGTTCGAAACTGCTCGCGTAGAGCTTGCGCTCATTCTCCACACGACACACCAGCAAATCGAGCAACGAAAGGATCCCGCGGAGATCATTCATCGTCTGATGTCGTACCTCGAAGCAACCCGTTCCAAGGTTCATCCAGACGTTTGGCAAGCATTGATACCGGTGGTGCAGAACCACCCGATCCTGGAGTACTTTCTTGAGGATCCGCTCACGCGGTGGTCCCATGACAAGCCCAGAGGTTATTCTGGCGACGCGCAGTTGCTCGACTATATCTATTGTGATCCGCACGTGGCCGAGAGCGTGGCAAACGCCTCGGAAATCGGCAAGGCGCTCTATAGCCATACCAAGGATGTACCGTCGTGCATCGCGGCACGGGAACGACGCGATCTTTTAACCCGATATGTCGATGAGATTGCGACCAAGAATGGACCGGAGGCCGAGGTCCTGGCGATTGCGGCCGGCCATTTAAGGGAGGCCAATCGTTCGACCGCCTTACAGGAGGGCCGTCTCAAGCGCTGGGTTGCGCTCGATCAGGATCCTCAGAGCGTTGGATTGATCACGCGCGACTTCCAGGGCACCGCGGTAGAGGCCATCGACGGTTCGGTACGAACCATGCTCACGCGGGGCCACAAGCTTGGCAAGTTCGACTTCATCTACGCCTCTGGCCTTTACGACTACCTTGCGCACAACGTCGCCGTGAAGCTGACGAAAACCTGCCTGCAGATGTTGAAGCCGAACGGGACATTCCTCTTCGCGAATTACGCAGAGGGCAACCCTGACGCCGGCTACCGGGAGACGTTCATGAACTGGGTGTTGCTGCTGCGGTCGGAGGCCGACATGTGGAACATCATCAATGCCAGCGTCGACCGCAACACCGTCGAGGCGCAGGTGTTCTTTGGCGAGAACCGCAACGTCCTGTACGGCGTCATCGAAAAGCGCGGATAGCGACCGCCTTGGGCTGCAAGCTTGCCGGCCGTTGGCGGCGGCCAGTCTGATTGCGGTTTGACCCTAAAGCAAAGCGTGTTGCGCTTGATCGGCCTCACGCGACACGCTTTACTTTAGGTTGCTGTTATATGCATGTCCTCATCGCAAAACCGCTGCGCACTTTTGCGCGACATGCATTAATCTTCGAACGCTGCCCTTAACGTCTCGAATGGCGCCAGCGCGCCGCGCACCTGCACGACGGCCGCGGCGACGCGGTGCGCGCGCAGCATGGCCTCAGTCGGAGCGTGCCCGGCGAGCCGGGCGGCGAGATAGGCGCCATTGAAAGAATCGCCAGCGCCGGTCGTGTCGACGGGGGCGGCGACATGCACGGCCGGAACGGGTTGCAGGGTTCTGTTTGCGGCGATCAGCGCCGGCTCCTCGCCGTTCTTGACGACGACTTCGCCGACCAGCTTTCGCAGCCGTTCCGCGGTTGCTTGCGGCGCCGCGTCGCCGAACAGCATCTGCTCGTCGGGAAAGGTCGGTAGCGCTAGGTCGGTGACTGCGAACGCATCGAGGATCGCGGCCTGCGCTTCCTCGCGCTGGCGCCACAACCGCGGCCGGTAGTTGGGGTCGAAGGCGACAAGCGAGCCGGTGGCGCGTGCCTTGGCCACCGCTGCCAGCAATGTCTTGCGCGCGGCGCCATCCAGAATTGCCAAAGTGATTCCGGAAAAATAAACAAGGGCCTGATTTTCAAGGCTTTTTGCCAAAGCAGAGGGGTCGGAGGCAAGCTGCCTTGCAGCCGCATCGCCGCGCCAGTAGGTGAAGGAGCGTTCGGCTCCGGTCAGCGTGATCGCATAGAGGCCGGGCCGGGCGCCTGATATGATCGGGCTGGCGCCGACGCCGATGCCGTTTTGCGCGAAGAAACCGATCTGGTCGCGCGAGAACGGGTCGTCGCCGAAGGCCGACACATAGGTCGCTGGCCGATCGCCGCTCAGCGCATGCAGCGCCCACAGCGTATTGAATGTGTCGCCGGCAAAACCCATGCGCCAGTTCGGCCCCGCCTGGCCTGAAAGTTCGAGCATGCATTCACCGATCGAGGCGACGCCGTTTCCTGTCATGAATCTCTCTCCTGGTGCATGTCGCCCAAAACCTTGCGCAGCGGTTTTGGGATAACGACATGCACAAAACCAAGACCCGGTGCTGTAGCTTTTTGCGAGCGGCAGCGCCATGCTTGGGCATGGCGGATTTTGCGCCAACGGCGTTTTCTCACGCGGAAGGCGGGACGCAATCTGCCCAGCGAGACGTTATCTCCGGAAGAGGCAACGGTTTGGCATCGTTATGGCGTTATGTTCTGGCAGGTCTTGGTCTGGCTGCCTTGCTGGCCGGCATTCTCGCTGCCGTCTATCTGACCGCGCCGCAAGCGCCTCAGCTTGCGAGCTCCGAAGTCGCCCGCTCGAAGAAGACGACGAACGGGCTGTTTGTGGCCAGTTTCGAGCCGGAGCGGGGTGTCATCAGGCAAGGCGAGCTCCAATCCTGGCTGCTGATCCTGAAGACAGGTGCGGGAACCTCGGTAGAGGGCGCTGCGATCACGATTTCCGGGGGCATGCCGCGGCACAGGCACGGTCTGCCGACCAGCCCGCAGGCGACCGACTATCTGGGCGACGGCTGCTATCGCATCGATGGGGTGAAATTCACGATGAGCGGATTGTGGCAATTGCATTTCGCCATTTCCGCGGCGGCCGGATCCGATACGGTGGTCTTCAATGTGTTGCTCTGAGCGCTGGAGCAAGATGAACCGCTTTTCGCGTCTTTTCGCGCTGCTGGCGATGGGCGTGCTTGCCGGCTGCGGCAAGCCGGAGTTTTCCGATGCCGAAAAGAAGACCATCGCCTCACTGGCGCTGTCGGCGCTACCGCCGCCGAAAACCGACACCACCAACCGCTTCGCCGACGTGCCGGCCGCCGCCGCCCTCGGCGCGACGCTGTTTTTCGACGTCGGGATGAGCGGCGACGGCAAGGTTTCCTGCTCGACCTGCCACAAGATCGACCGGCAATTCCAGGACGACCTGCCGCAAGCGGTCGGCGTCGGCCGCACCAACCGGCGCACCATGCCGCTGGCCGGCGTCGTGCATGATCCATTCTTCTTCTGGGACGGGCGGCGCGACAGCCTTTGGGCGCAGGCGCTGGCGCCGCTGGAGAATCCGCTGGAGCAGGCCGGCAATCGCGCCGCCTACGCGCATTATATCAAGGCGCGATTCGGCGAGCGCTATGAGCGCATCTTCGGGCCGCTGCCCGACCTTTCGACTGTGCCGGCCAATGCCAGCCCGCTCGGCAGCGATGCCGAGAAGGCGGCGTGGAGCACGATGACCGAAGCGCAGGCCGACGGCGTCAATCGCGTCTTCGCCAATATCGGCAAGGCGATCGCCGCCTTCGAGCGGTCGATCGCGCCGCCGCAGACGCGCTTCGACCGGTTCGCTGCCGCCCTGGCTACCGGTATACAGTTGCCGCAAGGCGACGATGCTTTTTCGCCCGAGGAAATCCTCGGGCTAAAGCTGTTCATCGGCAAGGCCAATTGCGTGACGTGCCACACCGGGCCGCGTTTCACCGACGGCAGCTTTCACAACACCGGCGTGCCGCCGGTTGCAAATCTGCCTGCGGATCGCGGCCGCATAGATGCGGTGGCGCAGGTCGAGGCTGACCCGTTCAACTGTTTCGGCGCGTTTCGCGATGGCGACGCCAGCGCCTGCGGCGAGCTGCGCTTCATGGTCAAGGCCGGACCGGAACTCGCCCGCGCCTACAAGACGCCGTCGCTGCGCGGTGCCGCCACCCGTCCGCCCTACATGCATGCCGGGCAGTTCTCGTCGCTCGACGAAGTGGTGGCGCATTATTCGACGGCGCCGGCGAGTGTCGAGGGCATATCCGAGATCCATCCGCTGCAGCTTTCGGACCGCGAGCGCGCCGCGCTGGTGGCGTTTTTGAAGACATTGGCGGAGTGAGGCCGGGTTTGTTTGCGACATGTCTCTATGAGAAGACGTTGCGAAGCGAGATCGTGAGGACGCGGCCAAGGTTTTGGAGGAGAAATTTGCGACAATTACGCTTAGTGGCAAATCGCAAACTTCGAGATTAGCCGAAACACCCCTCCCTTCGTCATCCCAGGGCGGAGCAAGGAGCGGAGCGACGCGGCGCAGACCCTGTGATCCATGCCGCTACCTCGCGACAGTGCTCCTGCGGACCAGAACCGAACGCTACCACCCCGTTCCGGGAAGGAGCTCGAACCAATCCGGATTGGTCTTCTCGATCAGGTCGATCTTCCACTGGCGCGGCCAGCGCTTCAGCGACTTCTCGCGCTGGATGGCGTCACGAATGTCGAAATGTTCTTCGTACCAGACCAGACGCTGCACGCCGTAGCGGCTGGTGAAGCGCGAGCCTTGGCCGGATTTGTGCTCTGGCATGCGACGGCCGAGATCGTTGGTGACACCGATGTAGATCGTGCCACGCTTCTGGCTCACGGTCATGTAGGCATAGCCGGTCATGGTTGAAGGGTAGCCCGCACCGTTGCGGATGCAAGCGCCGTTCTGAGCCGCTGCATTCTTCGGCTGATGTCACGGCATGGATCCCAGGGTCTGCGCGACGTCGCTTCGCTCCTGCTCCGCCCTGGGATGACGAACACGTGGGGATTTGGCTAATCGCAGAGGTTGGGATCGGCAGCTGGAGGTCGGTCTCTACGCAGAGGCACTACCGATCCTTGACCGTCTCCATCGCCACAAAGGTCGAAGTCTGGGCGACGTGGGGCAGGGCGGAGATGCGCTCGCCGAGCACGCGGCGATAGGTGGCGATGTCGGTGGTGCGGACTTTCAGGAGGTAATCGAAGCTCGACGCCATCATGTGGCATTGCTCGATCTCCGGCACCGCCTGCACGGCGCGGTTGAAGGCGTCGAGCGCGGCCGAGCGGGTGTCGGACAACTTCACCTGGACGAAGGCGACATGGCCTTCGCCCATGCGCTCACGGTCGATGATCGCCTGGTAGCCGCGGATGATGCCGTCCTTCTCCAGCCGCTTGACCCGCGCCTGCACCGGCGTCTTCGACAGGCCGACCTTGGCCGCGAGTTCCGACATGGAAAGCCGGCCATTGCTGCCCAGCGCCGACAGGATGTTCCTGTCGATGCGGTCTAATTGGTCTTCTGTCATCGAATTTGTGGTCAAATTGGAGAAAATCAGGCCACACGATAATCCAATCGGCCTCTCCTGTCGATTTCTTTGGACCGATCGAAACCAAGCTTTGTGTTAGCTTGCGCCATTCGGTCCGATGACCGCCGGACCGCTCCCTGATGCTTGCTCTATAGGACCGTCATGCCAGCGCTCGATGCCATCCGCCAGCAGATCCGTGCCAATTACTTGCCCGATGAAGACGAGGCCGTGAAGTGGCTGGCCGAGGCGACAGGGCTTTCGACGAAAGAGCGGAAGGCAATTTCGGCCCGCGCCGCCGACCTGGTGCGGGCGGTGCGCGGCTCGTCCGATCCGCGGCTGATGGAAGTCTTTCTGTCCGCTTACGGCCTTTCCACCAAGGAGGGCGTCGCGCTGATGTGCCTGGCCGAAGCGCTGCTGCGGGTGCCCGACACCGAAACGATGGACGACCTCATCGCCGACAAGATCGCGCCGCACGACTGGTCAGCGCATTCAGGGGGCTCGAGCTCGATCTTCGTCAATGCGTCGACCTGGGCGCTGATGCTGACCGGCCGGGTGCTCGACGAGGGCGAGGGCGGCATCGAAGGCACGCTGCGCGCCATGGTGCGCCGGCTGGGCGAGCCGGTCATCCGCAAGGCGGTCGCCGCCGCCATGCGCGAAATGGGCGAGCAGTTCGTGCTCGGCCGCACGATTGCCGAGGCCGTCAAGCGCGGCCGGCCGATGACCCAGAAAGGCTATCTCTATTCCTTCGATATGCTGGGCGAAGCGGCTCGCACCGAGGCGGACGCGTTGCGCTATCTCAAGGCCTATGCCGAGGCCATCTCCTCGCTCGATGCCGGCGCCAATGGTCCCGACATCCGCCAGAACCACGGCATCTCGGTCAAGCTCTCGGCGCTGCACCCGCGCTATGAAGTGTCGCAAAAGGAAAAGATGCTGCCTGTGATGGCCGAGCGGCTTTTGTCGCTGGCGCTGGCGGCGCGCCATTCGCGCATGGGCCTCAACATCGACGCCGAGGAGGCCGACCGCCTCGACCTGTCGCTCGAAATCATCGAGCGGGTGCTGGCCGAGCCGGAGCTTGCCGGCTGGAACGGTTTTGGCGTCGTCGTCCAGGCCTATGGTCCGCGCGCCGCCTTCGTCATCGATTGGCTCTATGCGCTGGCGAAGAAGTACGACCGCACCATCATGGTGCGGCTGGTCAAGGGCGCCTATTGGGACACCGAGATCAAGCGGGCGCAGACGCTCGGGCTCGACGGATATCCGGTCTTCACCCGCAAGGCCAACACCGACGTGTCCTACCTCGCCTGCGCGAAAAAGCTTCTATCGATGACCGACCGCATCTATCCGCAATTCGCCACCCACAACGCCCACACCGTCGCCGCCATCCTGTCGATGGCTGGGGATCGTGACTCATTCGAGTTCCAGCGCCTGCACGGCATGGGCGAGGCGTTACATGAGACGGTGCGGCGGGCCGAGGATACGCGCTGCCGCATCTATGCGCCGGTCGGCGCGCATTCCGACCTGCTTGCCTATCTGGTCCGCCGGCTGCTCGAAAACGGCGCCAACTCCTCCTTCGTCCACCAGCTCACCGACGAGGAGGTCGAGCCGGAGGATATCGCTCGCGACCCACTCGAAACCGTCGAGAAACAGGGTCCGGCCACTAATCCGGCGATCCCCAGACCGTTGGCGATCTTCGGTGCTGGGCGCCGCAATTCGAAGGGGTTCGACATCACCGATCCGGTGACGCTGGCCGCGATCGACAAGGCGAAGGCCGAGTTTGCCGGGCCGGACCGCTGGCACGCCAAGCCGATCACCCGGGCCGCCGGCTACGGCAAGCAGCGTCCGGTGGTCAATCCGGCAAAGCCGGACGAAGTGGTCGGCACGGTCAGCGAGGCCACCGCCAAGCAGGTCGCGACCGCCGTGCGCATCGCGGTGGAGGCGCAGCCGGCATGGGCAAGGCGCGCCGTCGCCGCGCGCGCCGCCATCCTCAACCGCGCCGCCGATCTCTATGAGGCCAATGCCGTCGAATTCTTCGCGCTCGCCGCCCGCGAGGCCGGCAAATCACTGGCCGACGGCGTCGCCGAAGTGCGCGAGGCGGTCGATTTCCTGCGCTATTACGCAACCGAGGCGGCCAATGCCGAACCTGGAACCGAGGCGCGCGGCGTGATCGCGTGTATCTCGCCATGGAATTTTCCGCTCGCCATCTTCACCGGCCAGATTGCGGCAGCTCTCGTTACCGGCAATTCGGTCATCGCCAAGCCGGCCGAGCAGACGCCGCTGATCGCCTTCCGCGCCGTCGAATTGCTGCGCGAAGCCGGGGTGCCGGAAGACGTCATCCAGCTTCTGCCCGGCGATGGCCCCTCGGTCGGCGGCCCACTGACCGCCGATCCGCGCATTGCCGGCGTCTGCTTCACCGGCTCGACCGAGGTCGCCAAGCTGATCGAAAAGCAGTTGGCCGAGACCGCCGCGCCCGACGCGATGCTGATCGCCGAGACTGGCGGGTTGAATGCCATGATCGTTGATTCCACCGCGCTTCCCGAACAAGCAGTACGCGACATCCTTGCCTCTGCCTTCCAGAGTGCCGGCCAGCGCTGCTCGGCGCTGCGCGTGCTCTATGTGCAGAAGGACGTCGAGAAGAAGATGCTGGAGATGCTGAAGGGCGCGATGGAAGCGCTCAGCCTCGGCGATCCCTGGCGGATTTCGACCGATGTCGGCCCGGTCATCGACGAGGAGGCACAAAAATCGATCCGCGACTATTGCACTGACATGGGCCTGCAGGGCCGGCTGATCGCCAAGCTCGAAGCGCCGAAGGATGGCCGCTTCGTCGCGCCGCATGTCTTTCGGGTCAAGGGCATCGAGGACATCGAGCGCGAGGTGTTCGGACCGGTGCTGCACGTCGCCACTTTCGACGCCGACGATATCGACGGGGTCATCGCCGCGATCAACCGCAAGGGTTATGGCCTGACCTTCGGCCTGCATACCCGCATCGAAGACCGCGCCCAGCATTTCGTCGACGGCATCCATGCCGGCAACATCTATGTCAACCGCAACCAGATCGGCGCCGTGGTCGGCTCGCAGCCGTTCGGCGGCGAAGGGCTTTCCGGCACCGGGCCGAAGGCCGGCGGACCGCACTATCTCAGGCGGTTCCGCAAGGGGCCGGAGGCGGGCACGCCTATTCTTGACGGCCGCAAGGTGACGGCGACCGAACTCGCCGACAATCTGCCAGACCCGACGCTGGGCGGCTGGTCGACGCGGGCGGACCGCATTGCGGTGCTGAGGAAACATTTGCGCGGCAAAGGTGCGGCGGCCATCGGTGCCGCCGCCGGCATCGATTTCGGCCAGGTCGATTTGCCCGGCCCGACCGGCGAGGCGAACACGCTGTCGCTGTCGCCGCGCGGCCGCGTGCTCTGCCTCGGACCGGATGCCGACACGCTGCTTGCCCAGACCATCCAGGCGCTGGCGGCCGGCAATGCGGTGCTGGCCGTCGCGCCCGATGCGCCGGCGGCACTGTCGTCACTGACCGGCAAGGGCCTGCCGCTGGCGGCAATCGACGGCCGGCCCGACCCGGTCGAGGCACGCGCGCTGCGTGTCGACCTCGTCGCCTTTTCCGGCACGCCCGAGGCCGCGCGCATCGTGCGCAAGGTGATCGCCGACCGCGCCGGCCCGATCGTGCCGCTGGTCAGCGAAGTGCTCAACCCGGCGGCCTATGCGCATGAGCGCGCCGTCTGCGTCGACACTACGGCTGCTGGTGGCAATGCCAGCCTGCTGGCCGCGGCTTAAGGCGGCTGCTTCTATCTGTTAGGCGAGGTCACCTCACGCGCCCTCGACGACCGAAAAGCCCTCGAACTGCGGATGACCGAGATAGTGAACCTTGCTGGAGCCGGCGTTGCGGTGCGCCGCGCGAAAGTTCTCGGATTTGGTCCAGGCAACAAAGTCCTCATGGCTTGCCCACACGGTGTGCGAGGCGAACAGCGTGTAGCCTTCGGCCTCGTCGACCGGACCGCGCAGCAGGTGAAATTCCTTGAAACCTTTCATCTCCGAAAGGCTCGAATCACGGTTTTTCCAGACGTCCTCAAAGGCATCCTCAGAGCCGTTTTGTACCTTGAAGCGGTTCATGGCTATGTACATTGGTGGTTCCTTTCGGGATTGCGGATTATGATCCTTGTTGGATTGCCTGAAGCGCTGAGGCGCAGGCTGTTAAAATGGACCGATCCGCGCTTTAAATACCCAACTTGACTTGCCAGTTTCGGTTGGAATGGGAGGGAACGGTGCTTGCTTGCGCACTAGCGTCAAAGCGAATTGATCAAGTTCCGCAGAACCTGAGCTTTCGGCAAGCTGGATGTCGCTGATGCTGCCGTCGGCCATGACAACGAATACGACCCTGGCATTGTTGCGAGCGCTCGCTTGTATCGATTTCGAGACACGACGGTTGGCGCGGGCAAGCTTCTTCTGGACTTCACCGCTGTAGCGGGATTCTATCGCATTGCCTGCCACTGCCTGCTTCTTGCCCGTGCTGGAAGTCACCGCGTCGCGTTCCTCGCCATCCGCCGCGCCGCGGGCATCGTTCGTTTCGCCCGCTCCGCCAAGACCTGCTGTCGCGCTTGGCCTTGCGGTCGGGATCGGCGGTTGTACGACATCGGTAGGAGGCGCCTCGGTGCTTTCGGCCTGAGCAGCCGGCTCTGCCGGCGTTTCAACCTTCGGAGCCACACTCTGTTCGTCCAGCCGTGGGGCGTCGGCCATCAGTATATCTGGGGTGGTGGGTTTTTTGGCAACCTGCGGCAAGGGCGCGTGGGGCTGCGCGGCCATTTCCCTGGCGGGCCGGTCGGCAGGCGGCTTGGGCTTGACCTCAGGTTTGGCCGGCTGCGGGTCGGGCACCAAGGTAACGTTCATCGCGCCCGGGACCTGACCATCCAACGCGCTGCCGACTACGTTGGTGCCGGTTTGATCGGTGCCTTCCAACTGGATTGCGTCCTTCGAATCGAATGTGCCGGCAGGTGTGATGAGAAAAGCGGCCGCCACCGCGGCATGAAACAGGCACGAGGCGATGATCGCCGCCGTCCATTTGCGGCTCATGGCTGACGGCCGGGCCGGCGCAAGCGGTTCGGTCGGCGCAATCGCCAGTTCGCCATTGGCGTCGGGGAGGGGACTGATTTCCTGCATGGTCGCAACGAGACCTGCCGCGACCGGTGCGGGCTTGTCAAATCAAGATCGTTGGCATCTAGCGGCCACAGAACGGAGGTGGCCAAAGGCCATGCCACGATGTTCCGTCCGAGTGCGGGCTCCAGTCCCACTGTCTTCTCAGACCCCGAAGGCGATGCCGGTCTTGGTCTCGGTCTTCAGTCCCCGCATGCAAGCGTCCGGCTGGATGCCGGTGCCCGCGCATTCGGTCGCGCTGTTGATCAGCACGCGGCTGACCTTGGCGCAATCGGCGCCGGCAAGATCGAAACGCGTCACCTTGGTCTTGCCCGCCGGCAGGTCCTTGAAGTCGAGCACGGTCAGCCGGTCGACGACGCCGGCCTCGTTGAACAGCGCGATCTCGAACGCTGCTTTCGAGAGGTCGGCGCCGAGAGTGTTGTTGACCACGAACGTCAAACGGCAGCCCTTTTCGGAGGCCTGCGCACCATTGAGCTCAAGCGTGAGAGCAGGGACCGGCGCGGACTCTTGCGCCCACGCCGGACCCATCACAAGCGGCATCGCCAGCACCGAGGTCAGCAGGCGAAGCGATGCCGTCAAGCTTATCATTGTCGTCAGCCTCCAAATCGCATTGTCGCCGCCAGCTTGAGCGTGACGCCGGGCTCGTAAATTACACTCGTGGCCGATGCGTTCAACGGGTTGGTGTATTTCACGTCGAACAAATTGTCGGCGCGGAAGTCAACCTTGAAATTGTCGGTCGCCTGGTAGCTGGCGAAGGCATTGACCAGCGTGTAGTCCTTGGCCACTGGGTTGCCCTTCGGCTTGCCATTGTACTGCACCTCGCCACCGACGGTCAGCTTGTCCTCCAGAAAGCGGAAGCCGAGCTGCGCGGTAACCTGGGAAGACGGCACGGTGACGAGGTCTGCCCGCTCGCCGTCATAGGAGATGGTGTGGCCATCGATTATCGACGCCGAAAGCCCGGCGAAACCCCAGCTGGCGTCATAGACGCCTTCCATTTCAAAGCCGCGAATCTTGGCTTCTGCAAAGTTCTGGTACTGGAAGCAGATCGGGATGCCGGGGCCGAACGGGCAGCCGCTGGTCGGGTCGAATGCCGACAGGGTGACGCCGTCGATGTAGTCTTCGACATCGTTGTTGAAGTAGGCCGCCTTGAAACGAAACGCGTCGCCGGCTTCGAGGATGTCGTCCAGCTTGTGGTTGACACCGAATTCGACGGTCTTGCCGATTTCAGGTTTCAGATCGGGATTGGGGAGAAACGGAAAGCTGACGCCTGCCGGATGATTGCCACTGATGAGGGTTTCCGACAGCGACGGAGAGCGATATCCCTCCGCATAGGTGCCGTAGAATTGCAGCCCCGAAAGGCTGGCGGTTTCGAACGGCGAGACGCCGACGGTGATGCGCGGCGACAGCCGGTCGCCGGAAGTTTCGCCGACATCGCTTTCGAGCTTGTAGCTATCGTAACGCAGCCCGGCGATGACTTCGAGCCAGTCCCAGGTGAGCTTGTCCTGGATGTAGGCGCCGGAAACGTTTCGCTTGCCCGAAGGGGTGTAGAAACTGGCGCCGCCTGCGGCGCCACCCGTCTCGACGTCGTCGCCAACCCAGTCGCCACCGTAGGTCAGCTCGTGGGCAACGCCGGCGGTCTCGAAACGCGAGGTGTTCCAGATGTCGATACCCGAAGTGGCGATATCGAAAGTCGACATCGAACCCACCGGCAGGACGATGGGAAGACCGGTGACCGGATCAAACCGGTTTTGCGGAACGAGGCTTGTCATCTCCAGCTTGGTCTTATTGTAGGAAGCGTTGACGTGAAGATCGAGCCAGCTCTTGTCCTCATCGGTGATGTTGTAGCGCGCCGTGAAAGTATTCGCCTCCACGTCGACGTCATTCACCGGCGAGCCGCCGCTGACCTCGTTCCAGCCGTCGCTCGTGCCATTCCAGCCCAGCTTCAATTCGCTGTTTTCACTAGGGCGGATGGTCGTCTTGAGAAGACCGCTTAAAACGTCGAAGCCGGTGCCGTTCACCGTATCGCCGCCGCCATCCTTGTAGTCGTCATAGTCGCGATAGACGATGTTGCCGAGGACATCCCAGTTTTCGTTGAAACGGTAGGCGCCGGCGGCGCTGGTCGTCCAGCCTTCGCCGTTGCTCTCGTAGCGCCCGGTCGCGGACGCGGCCCATGTCTCGCCGTCGCGAAGATAGTCTTCAGCGTCCTTGGTCTCAAACAAGGCGACGCCGCCGATGGCGCCCGAGCCGTAGGTGTTGGCGACCGGGCCGCGGATCACGTCGACGGATTTGATGAGCTCCGGGTCGATGTAGAAGGTCGATTGCGTGCCGTGGTCGGAGCGCTGGAAATTCTGCCGCGCACCGTCGACGATCACCGCGACGCGGCCGAAATCCTGCAAGCCACGGATATTGATGCTGGAGCTGACGCGCCTTGCGTCTGCCTGGACCGCTACACCCGGCACACCCAACAGCATTTCGTTTGGCGTAGTCGCCATGCGGCGTTCCAATTGCTCCTGATCGACATGGCTGACCGAAGCCAGGGAATCGATCGCCGTCTCGCCGGTGCGGCTGATGACCAGGATTTGGTCGAGCAGCGTTGCGCCTGCCGGGGCAGCCTCTTCAGGCGTCTGCGCTTGCTCGGCCTGCTGCTGGTCTGCTGTCGGTTGGGCGGCCTGTTGAGCGTTTGCCGATGGCGTGAGCAGAGCGATCGCCGCAGCACCCGCCAGCAATGCCGCCATGCCCTTTGCCATTGATCGATGCGCCGGACTTCGATGCGCCCTACCTGGGCTGCCATTCGCCAGACCCAGCCGTCCCCAATTCGCCAACCCCATGCCCCAACTCCAAAATTCCAGGTTCGATGCTGGCTGGCGTGGCGCTTGCTGGCATTTTTCGTCGTGTCCGGCGTCTTAAATCTTGACTAACTTAGTCCGGTATTGCACTGACTAATAAACATGATTATTCAAGTCAAGAAATGAATCGGCATTTCACGCAAGCGTCGAGCCAGCCGACCAAGCCCGGCCCAGGAAAGGGATCGAACCAGATGAACACGCACAATCCCAATGACTTTCGCTATCGCGTCCGCCGTTCCGACGACAATTCGGCTCGTTTCGATCGGGTCCCGTTGACCGTGAGGACCCTGTCCAGCAACACACTGTTCCAGGGCGAGCACGAGATCGGCATCGAGCACCATGGTGCGCTCTATCGGTTGAAGATTACCCGCCAGGGCAAGCTGATCCTCAACAAGTAGCTGCAAGGCGAGTGGCTGTAAGGCGAGTGAGTGTTAAGACAAGCAGGTGTTTAAGACATGGACCAGCGCGTAAAACCCGCTCCGCACGAGATCCGGCGGGCGCGGGCAGACAATCCGAAGACGCGCGAGCGCGATCTCGCCGCCCAGCTTGGCATTTCGGAAGCCGAGCTGATCGCTGCGCATTGCGGCGACGGAGTCGTCCGCGTCGAGCCGCGCGTCAACGACCTTCTGACCGGCCTCGAAGCCGTCGGCGAGGTCATGGCGCTGACCCGCAACGAAAGCGCTGTGCACGAGAAGATCGGCGTCTACGACAAGGTCGTTACCGGCACCCACAATGCCATGGTGCTTGGCGAGAACATCGACCTGCGCATCTTCCCGAAAGTCTGGGCGCACGGCTTTGCCGTCGAAAAGCGCGACGGCGGCGATATCAGGCGCAGTCTGCAGTTCTTCGATGCGGCAGGTGGGGCGGTGCACAAGGTGCATCTGCGGCCCGCGTCCAACCTCTATGCCTACCAGAAGCTGGTGGCCGAACTCGAATCGCCGAACCAGGAGCCGACGGTCACGGTTTCAGACGGCGGATTTACCGACGAGGCCGAGGCTTCCGACGCTTCCGCTGATGTCGATGATCTGCGCGACCGCTGGAGCCGCCTGACGGACGTGCATCAGTTCTTCGGCATGCTGAAGACGCTGAAGCTCGACCGCCGCCAGGCGATGCGCATGGTCGGCCAGGATTACGCCTGGCTGCTCGACAAGGATGCCGTCAGCACCATGTTCCATCATGCCGCCGAGGGCGAAATGCCGATCATGTGCTTTGTCGGCAATCGCGGCTGCATCCAGATCCATTCGGGCCCGATCAAGTCGATCAAGCCGATGGGGCCTTGGCTCAACGTGCTGGACGAAACCTTTCACCTGCATCTGCGAACCGACCACATCCATGAGGTCTGGGCCGTGCGCAAACCGACCAAGGACGGCCATGTCACGTCGCTCGAAGCCTATGGCGCCGACGGCAAGTTGGTCATCCAGTTCTTCGGCAAGCGCCATGAAGGCGAAAGCGAGCGCGGGGACTGGCGGTTTCTGGCAGAGAACCTGCCGCGCATTCCAAGCCCGACCGCAGCCTGAGGACAACGACAATGGCTCCTTTGCTTAGACGGGCGGGTTTTTTCAGTATGGCGCTTGGGGCCACCATCGGCCTTGCCCTGGCCTTTGCCGCATTGCTGCCGGTCCGTGCCGCCGAAGGGACGGAGGTCTTTGCGGACCCGTCGAAGATAGCGGCCATCGGCGGTTCGATCACCGAGATCGTCTTTGCGCTCGGCGAGCAGGATCGGCTGGTCGCTCGCGATTCGACCAGCCGTTATCCCGAGGCGGCGCTCAAGCTGCCTGACGTCGGTTACATGCGCCAACTGTCGCCGGAAGGTGTCCTGTCGGTCAATCCGTCGGGCATCCTGGCGCTGCACGGCAGTGGGCCTAAGCAAGCCGTCGACGTGCTGAAGAAAACGAGCATTCCGTTCATCGAGGTGCCCGAGCGCTACGGCCATGAAGGCATTCTCGAAAAGATCCGCATCGTCGGTAAGGCGCTTGGCGTGGACGCCAAGGCCGATGCGCTGGCAGCCGAGATCGATGCCAAGTTGAAGGCCGCCGAAAAGCAGACCGCTTCGATCAACGACCGCAAGCGCGTCCTGTTCGTGCTGTCGATGCAGGGCGGCAAGATCCTCGCTTCCGGCAGCGACACTGCCGCCGACGGCATTATCAAGCTTTCCGGCGGTGTCAACGCGGTTGACGGCTTCTCCGGCTACAAGCAATTGTCCGACGAGGCTGTTATCACCGCCAGGCCCGACGTGATCCTGATGATGAACAATGCCGGTCCTGCCGCATCGGATGACGAATTGTTCGCGAACCCGTCCATCCTGTCGACACCGGCGGGTGCCGCGCGCAAGGTGGTCCGCATGGATGGCGGCTATCTGCTCGGCTTCGGGCCGCGCACGGCCGACGTCATCCACGACCTTGCCGCCTCGCTTTATGGCGGGCAGGCCGCGGACTGAGCGGGCACCCAATGGTGGATCAATCGATCGCTGGTGCGGGCACTTTGGCGACAGCATCCGACGGCGACCGTTCGGGGCGCGCGCGCATCGTCATCCTGCTTTTGTGCCTGGGGCTTGTCGTTGCCGTGCTGCTGTCGCTGACCTCAGGCGCATCCGATGCATCGGCCGTCAGCGTCGTCGGCGACTGGCTGTTGGGTGCAGCACCCGGCAATGCGGCGCTGAGCGCCCGCGACCGCCTGATCGTCTACGACATCCGCCTGCCGCGCGTCTTCCTCGGCGTGCTGATCGGCGCCGCACTCGCCGTCTCCGGCGCGGTCATGCAAGGGCTGTTCCGCAATCCGCTGGCAGACCCGGGTCTCATCGGCGTTTCAGCTGGATCGAGCCTCGGCGCGGTGGCCGTCATCGTGCTTGGCGCCACGGCGCTGGCACCGATAACCTCGGCGCTGGGCACACTCGCTCTGCCGCTGGCGGCGTTCTGCGGCGGGCTGGCGACGACATTGGTGCTTTATCAGGTCGCCACCCGGCACGGCCAAACCTCGGTAGCCACCATGCTGCTCGCCGGCATTGCGCTGGCGGCCCTTGCCATGGCGCTGACCGGTATCCTGATCTTCATGGCCGACGACCGGCAGTTGCGCGACTTGACCTTCTGGCAGCTTGGCTCGCTCGCCGGCGCGACCTGGCAGAAGATCGGCTCCGTCGGATCGATCATAGTGCTGGCGCTGGCGGCGATGCCGTTTCTGGCGCGCGGCCTCAACGCGCTGGCGCTGGGCGAAGCCACCGCCGGCCATCTCGGCATCCCGGTGCAGCGGCTGAAATACACCGCCATCATCGGCGTTTCGGCGGCAGTTGGGGCATCTGTCGCCGTCAGCGGCGGCATCGGATTTGTCGGCATCGTCGTGCCGCATTTGCTGCGCCTGGCTATCGGCCCGGACAATCGTTATTTGCTGCCGGCGTCGGCCCTGCTCGGCGCTTGCCTGCTGCTTCTGGCCGACGCCGTCGCCCGCACCATCGTGGCGCCGGCCGAGCTGCCGATCGGCATCGTCACCGCGATCGCCGGCGCTCCGTTCTTCCTCTGGATCCTGCTGCGCAAGCGTGGGGTCATTGATCTGTGAGAGGGGGAGCTGTGAGAGGGCTTTTCATGATCGAAGTGCGGGCATGATCCAAGCGCGGGATGTCTCGGTGGCGATCGGCGGCAAGCGTATCGTCGCCAATGTCGATTTCGACATGCGGCCCGGCGAAATCGCGGCCATCGTCGGTCCTAACGGTTCGGGCAAGACGACTTTCTTGAGGGCGTTGTCCGGCGATCTTGCCTATTCGGGAGAGGTCACCATCAACGGGCGCGACCTGTCGGTGATGAAGCCGGTCGAGGCAGCGACGATGCGCGCCGTGCTGCCTCAGGCGACGACGCTGTCCTTTCCGTTCACTGTGCGCGAGATCGTCAGGCTCGGCCTGCTCGGCGGGCGCTCGGGCGCGCTTCCCGGCGAGGAGGAGCGCCTGCCCGAACGGGCGCTGGCGCGCGTCGATCTCGACGGCTTTGCCGGCCGGTTCTACCAGGAGCTTTCGGGCGGCGAGCAGCAGCGCGTGCAGTTGGCCCGTGTGCTCTGCCAGGTCTGGGCGCCGGTCCTCGACGGCAAACCGCGCTATCTCTTCCTCGACGAGCCGGTTTCCAGCCTCGACATCAAGCACCAATTGATCATCATGAACATCGCCCGCGAATTCGCCACAAGGGGCGGCGGCGTGGTCGCCATCCTGCACGACCTCAATTTGACGGCCATGTATGCCGACCGGATTTTCGTCATGCATCGCGGCAGGCTTGCCGCCACCGGCTCACCGCAGGACGTGCTGAGCGACGATCTGATCGAAAAAGTGTTCGATTGCCGGCTGAGGGTCGGCGTGCTGCCGGCCGGAGACATGCCGTTCGTCCTGCCGCAGTCCGCGGCGTAGGGCTGGTCGCCGGCCTGCAAATGCGGTTTTCCGCGCGTGTTCGGTGCCTTGCATATGAATTGCCAACGTCCGCGCTGCCCCTCATCGCCCTGCCGGGCACTTCTCCCCGTATAGTGACGGGGAGAAGGCCGCAAAGCCGCGCCCTTTTGCAACGCTGCGATTGGCGAAATCATTGACGAGAGCGTCCCTCTCCCCGTCGCTATACGGAGAGAGGATGCCGACAGGCAGGTGAGGGGCAGCGCAAGCGCTCGGAAAGAGGGGCGAATTCAACCTGAAGCGATCCCTTGGTCTGCGGCGATCGAAAATCAGGCGGCCGGCGCCCTTTGCACCAGCATGTCGATGCCGAGCAGGTGCCGCACATTCGGGCGCGCCGCCACCATGTCGGCGATCGTATAGCGCTCGAGCACGGCGAAGAAGGCGTTGAGCGCCTCGCGCAGCGCTGAATTCAGTGCGCAACTGTCGACCAGCGGACATTCGGCGGCGTCGTTCTCGAAGCATTCAGCCATGGCGAAGCTCTCTTCGGTCACGCGCACGACCTCGAACAGTGTGATCGATTCGGCCGGGCGGCCGAGCCTGACACCGCCGTTCCTGCCGCGGACCGTCTCGACCAGACCATGCTCGACCAAAGGCTGCAGGATCTTGAAAAGAAAGAGTTCGGACACCGAGTAGGCGGCAGCGATCTCTGGGATGCGGCTCAGCCGGTCGGTATTTGCCGCGCAATACATCAGAATGCGCATGGCGTAGTTGGTCTGGCGTGTCAGCCGCATTTTGTCCTCACGAAGCAGTAGCTCAGGCCTAATATGGCCTATACCTTGGAATAATTCCAGACAGGCACCTCATGATAGATGAACAGTTTTGTCAAGTTTGTGTGGGCGGTCGTGCAAACCATAATCCTAATACGGCGCGCATTCGGGTGGGCGGATTACTAAGTTAAGTCCGCGAGATCGACCAGGAGCCATGTCACAATCAGCACCGGCTTTGGCATCCGCCCGGTTCGATGCCGACGCGGAGGCCAAGCTTTCGGCGCTTCGGCGCACCAAGTTCGTCGCCACCGCAGCGCTCGCGCTCCTGGGTCCTCGTCTTGCGGTGGCCAAGTCGTTCGGGGGCCGTTTTGCGTGGCTGGGGTTTGTCGCCGCTTTCGTTGCAGAGACCCTCTTGAATGGAACTGGAGGATGACAATTAGTGACAAATTTAGCGACAAATTTCGACGTTCACGCGGAACCGGCCCAGCGGCAAATCGTTGTGATGATCCTACGCGCTTCAGTCGCGTCGCGATAAAGCTTTCAAGGGGAGTAGGACTATGGCGTTGTTGAAGGGAACCAATATCGTCACGGGTTTGGCGATTGGCATTGGAGCAGGCGTCATTGCCCCCATGCTTGCCCCTATTCTCAAGCCATTTGCCAAATCGGCCATCAAGGCTGGATTGGTGGCTTACGATCAAGCACGAGTTGCCTTCGCCGAACTCAATGAGAGAACCGGCGACGTCATGGCCGAGGCTCGGGCTGAAGTGGAAGAAGCGCGTAAAGCCGCGGCTGAGCAACCGAAATCCGCGGACCAATCCTGACATCCACATGCGGCTGTCGAATTGAAGTCTTGGGGGGTCGAGTCTTGGGAGGTTCGCGAGTCTTGGGAGTTCGTTTGTACCTGTAGGAAGAATGGGGCACTAACAAAGGAGCAAGTTCAATGGCGATACTCGAAGACGCATTTAAAGGCGGCAACATAGCAACGGGTCTGGCCTTCGGAGTGGGCGCGGCTTTCTTGGCGCCGCTTGCCGTATCCGTGTTGCGTCCTGTTTCCAAAGCGGTACTCAAGGCCGGTCTGATTGCCTACGACCAAGGCCGAGTTGCCGTTGCTGAGATGAATGAAATGACGTCCGACCTGGTTGCTGAAGCCAGAACAGAGATGGCCGAAGCGACCAAGGAAAATGGAGGCAGCAGCGAAACCGGCGCGCGTCGCGCCCGTAAGAGCGAAGCTGCAGAAAAGTCTCCTGGCAGCTAGGCATCAACACTCGTCTGAACGGGTCAAGGCCGGCGTGAGGGCTTTGCAATACGCCAGGCCATCTACTCGTTGCCTAAAAGGAATCCACCGCGGGCACAGTGGTTTTGCCCAGTCAGCCCACGCGGTGGATTTCGGTACAACCGTCAGCTCAAGGATGCCGTGGGATGCATGCCGAGTCGGGGAATCCCGAGGCGTCCAATGGTCGAAGCGCCGTGTCTATAACCCGGATCCATACATCAGTCCCGGGTCGGGCCAGGCTGAAACTCGGCGGATTGCAAGGCTCAAGTTCCATCAAGACTCTGTTGGAGCGGGGAGGCCACGCGGCGCCTGGCGTGTCCAGCATCAGCGCGAGCGACGTGACCGGAAATGTCGTCATCCAATTTGAAGTAACGTCAGGCCTCGATTCCATCATTGAGTATCTCGAAGCTTTATTGCGAGGTGAGATCATTGCACCGGGCGAAATGCCCGATGCCGGCCCCGAGTGGCATACGCTTTCGCCAAAACAGTCGTGTTTCAAGCTGGAGGCTTCGGCAGACACTGGCCTGCCGGGAGATGAAGCCCTGCGGCGGTTGGCAGGCACCGGTCCCAATTTCCTCGAAAACATTCAGCCACGGTCAAGCGCGAGCATTCTTGCGGACCAATTTCAAAGCTTGCCGGTTGCAATGCTTCTTGGTGCCGCATCGATCTCCATTCTCACCGGCGGCGCATTCGAAGCCGCCGTGATTCTCGCAGTTGTCGGCTTGAACGCTGTCATCGGCTACCAAACCGAAAGTCGTGCGGAACGGACGATCCAAAGTTTGGGAGCGAAGGGGCCCCAAACCGCACAGATTGTGCGCGACGGAGTCAAGGTCGCTATCCCGGTTCGCGAGATCGTTCCTGGGGACCTGCTCGCGGTGCAACGCGGAGATGTTGTCCCGGCCGATGCGCGTCTGCTGAGTGAAGAGGCATTGACCATTAGTGAAGCCCTGCTGACGGGCGAAAGCGCACCCATTCAGAAGGCTGCGGGTGCCATCGAATGGGTGAACGTACCTCTTGGGGCCCGTTCAAACATGATCTATCGCGGAACTATCGTGACTGGAGGCAGCGGGCGCGCGATCGTGGTGGCGACAGGTTCGCTCACCCAGGTGGGACGAATACAGCGGCTGGTCGGTGCCACGCTCACCCCTGAAACGCCTCTCCAAAGGGAGCTCAAGGACCTCGGACAGCGGCTCGGCTGGCTGACGTTGGGTGCTTGCGCATGTCTTTTCTCTGTAGGCTGGCTGCGCGGCATCGGTCTTTTCCAGATGGCCCGCTCGGCAATGTCTGTTGCCGTCGCAGCAGTCCCTGAAGGTCTGCCGATGGTGGCAACGACCACCTTTGCTCTTGGCATCGAGAAGCTGCGACGTGAAGGTGTTTTCATCCGCAAGCTAGATGCCATCGAGACGCTGGCGGCGGCGCGGGTTGTTTGCTTCGACAAGACGGGAACGCTGACCCTCGGCCGCATCGATGTCGATACGATCAGGATTGGCGACGTTGCTTACTCGATCAATGGGGATAGGGGCGCGCAGAACGCGTTGCGCAACCTGCTGGAAGCATGCTGCCTGTGCAATGATACCGAGATTGTTCAGACGGAAGAAGGATTGCGTTTGAACGGCTCGCCGACCGACAGATGCCTCGTCCAGGCTGCTCTCGACGTTGGCGTGGACGTTGCGTCTCTGCGCAACCGCTTTGTCCGGATATCGATTCAGCGCAGGACCGAAACGTATCGCTTCATGGTAACGCAACATGCGACGGAAGATGGCACGCTGACCGCCATGAAGGGGAGCCCGCACGAGGTTCTGGCGCGTTGCCGCACCGAAATCCTGCCGGGCGGCACCGAGCGAGAACTCACCCCGGGACGGCGCGCCGCCATCGGGAAAATAAATCTGGAAATGGCATCTCAGGCTCTTCGCGTACTGGGCGTCGCGCGTGGGCAGGCCAAAGGTTCCGAGCCGAATGGGCATGATGCTCGAGACCTCGCCTGGCTTGGGCTGGTTGGGATGGCTGATCAAGTGCGTCCAGGTACCAGCGAACTGATGGGCCAACTGCACGAGGCCGGTATCCAGACCATCATGCTCACGGGTGATCAGAAGGCAACGGCTGCTGCCGTCAGCGAGCGTATCGGGCTGAACGGTCGAGGCAAGGTGGAAATTGTCGATGGCCCGGACCTCGAAGCAATGACTTCGGACGAGCTTGCCCGGTCCGCTCGGCGCGCGCAGGCGTTCAGTCGCGTCAGCCCGGCGCAAAAGCTGCAAATCGTTCGCTCCCTTCAGGAAGCCGGCATCACGGTGGCGATGGTCGGCGACGGGGTGAATGACGGCCCTGCCTTGAAGGCTGCGGATGTGGGCATAGCAATCGGCGAGCAGCAGAGCATGAATGCCGCCAGGGAAATCGCGGACGTCATCATCCACACCGGTGGTCTCGGCGGACTCGCCACCGCCATCGAAACGGGTCGCACGACCCACCGCAACATCCGGAAGACCATTCGCTACCTGGTCAGCACCAATCTCAGCGAGGTACTGCTGGTTTTGGCGGGTACTTCGGTCGGAATCGGAGCACCGCTCTCGCCGATGCAGCTTCTCTGGATAAACCTGATTTCGGACGTGCTTCCCGGCATCGGACTGGCGATGGAAGCGCCTGAATCCGACATCCTTCGACATGCTCCGAAAGAAGGTGACACGGCAATATTGCGACGGAAGGAAATCGGGCGGCTTGCCGCGCAGTCTGCGATCATGAGCGGCGGAGCGATTGCGGTGAGCCTTTTCGGAGCCTCGCGCCATGGATTGGATTCTCCAACCACGAGGACCATGACTTTCGAAAGCCTGGTGATGGCACAACTTCTTCACGCCATCACGTCCCGTTCCGAGTCGCACAGTATCTTTGACCGTAGCCCGCGCCAGCCCAATCATGCGCTCTCACTGATCCTGGGCGGATCGATGGCCGTTCAGGCCGGCTGCCTCTTAATGCCGTTTGTGAGACGCCTTCTCGGGATAGCGCCGATGACCGGAACAGACGCCATAATTACCCTCGCCGGCGGAACTCTCCCATTCCTTGTCATGGAATGGATGAAATCACGGCGTGATACCGCCGAGGGCGAACTGGTATGGACCCGCGAGTAAGAGTGTAACTGCCTGCCGGCACGCGTGTAGTTGTACCCGACCTTACGCTGCGATCCGCATAGGTTGTTGGGATTCCTCGTACACTGCGCTCGGCAATTGGTGGGACTGCGGACGCGTCACTGCGCCAACAACCGCACGAAGTACCGGCTCGGCGAAGACCTCTGCCAATTGGGCAGCGGGATGCCTCGCGAAAACGAAGGGCAGAAGCTTTGCCAGCAGGAACACCAGGTCCAGTTCGTGCCCGTTAGCAGCGTCGGCGCGACCATTCGTCACGACAGAACGAACAGACGATCCAAACGCCAGATATGGAATGCCGCGGCAAACAGCCAACGGATCGACACCACGCTCATGCATGATCACCAGGCTTGCAGCCGTGGGATTGACTGTCACGCTGGATACGCCTTCGGCACCGAGAAGCTGTCGCTGCAGATTGGCGAAAAACTCGATCTGATTGCGTGCAGCGGGAATCTTGATCCGCAGACGGCCCGGCACGCAGTGGACGACATGTGCGCTTCTTTGAAGATGCATTCTCGTTCGCTCGCTTTGATGCCGCCAGGGCGGCCTTTCGCGAGTTGAATAGGAGATTCGCACGAAGGCTTGATGACAGTCGAAAGCTTTGAAGGCAGCACGATTCTCTCAGGAAATTGCCCATGTTCCGAGGTAGAGGAGGCATCCGACGAGCGCGCCTACGATGGTTCCATTCATGCGGATGTATTGAAGATCGCTCCCGACCACCAACTCGAGGCGATCCGATAGAGCTTTCGTGTCCCAGTTCCTGACGACGTCGCTGAAGAAGGAGCTGATCTCGCCGCGCCACGAGACGATATAAAGCGCCAAGCGTTCCAGTGCAGAGTCGAGGTGTTTCTGCATTGCCTCATCGGTTGCAAGCGCCTGTCCGAAAAGTGAAAGCCCACGATGAAGGCTGGCGCGCGTCTTCGACGAAGGCGCTTGCAAATCCTGTAGAGCAAGCTCCGACAGGTCGGCCCAGATTGAACCGAGCCATGCCTGAATTCCGGGGTGCTCGAGCAAACGGTTTTTGGCTGCGTTTATCTGCTCCCGCTGCTCGGGAGACGTTTGCAGGGTGTGGATAAGGTCCAAAATTGCTTCCCGGAATTTCAGCCGCGCGTCACCTTCGGGCTCCTGCAGCTTGTGCAATACTTCGATCACACCTGAAATAAGCGCAGCAGCTATCCGGCGGTCTATGGCCTTCGGTATCCACCAGCGACTGCGTTCCTGCACAAGTTTTTCGATCTGGCCGCTGTTCTCCCGGAGTAATTTTTCGGCAGCTTGGATGGCCCGGTCGAATACGACGTCGGCTTCTCCGCTGACCGTCAGCGCGTGAAGAACACGGCCGAGGACAGGCGTAAAGTCAGCTTGCCGAAGCTGCTCGCCAAGCGTGCGATGGGCGAAGTTCAGCAGGTCAGGGCTTCCCGCGGATCGGATCAGGTATGGAAGTGCGTCCACGATCGTATCGGCGATCGCATCGGCACTGGAAGGAAGAGCAACCCAGGTGGCGAAGCGGTGTCCGACACCAATACTGCGCAACTTGGCAAGGACAACGTCCGCCGTGAGGAAGTGCCGCTCGATGAAGCGCCCGAGCGTTCTGGCAATGCGATCCCTGCTATTCGGGATGATAGCGGTATGCGGAATCGGGACACCCAAAGGGTGGCGAAACAGCGCCGTGACGGCAAACCAGTCCGCCAGTCCCCCGACCACGCCCGCCTCCGCGCCTGCACGCAGCAGCAATGTCGCGAATCCCGGATCGTCTACCCAATGGGTGCCTACTACGATTCCTGCCATTGCTCCAAGGAGACCGTTAGCGAAGGCGCGGTTGCGACGCTGACGCCGGATGGCGATTTGGTCGTCCCCGGCGCTCGCATCAGTGAGTTGTTCGGGAACTGAAAGGGGAGAAGACGAAACTGCCGGCATAGCGAGATTCCTGGATAATCAGTGAGCAGAGTACTCTGGTGCAAGACTCCTCGATATGCGAGGCTGAAGGCAATACAAAGGAGTGCGGCGAAAAGACCAGCTGGCATCGGGGCGCAGACAGGATTCCAACGAGCAGGCGAGTCATGCTTCCGAAAGCAAGAGTCGAACACACCATGTCGGGGCGCCTTCGGGTTAGAGTTTCCGATTTCCGCGGCGACGTGTCCTATTTCCGCTCGGCAATCGACAAGCTCTCGAACTATCCGGAGATTGCCGGTTTGAGGGCGAACCCGATGACCGGAAGCTTTATCATCGTGCACAAGACGGATTTGCCCTCGATTCGCAAAATTGCGGCCGACTGCGAAGTGTTCGACCTGCAGGAGACATCTTCGCCGCCGCCTCGCCAAGGGCCGCCGCCTCCGAGGGGAAACATGGCGGACGACAGGACCCTCGCGTTGGAAGGGGACATAGCGACCGTAATCGGCCTGTTGGGTTTGGCCGCCTATCAGGCGACGCGAGGCCATGGATTGGGTCCCGCCACCGAAAACTTCTGGAATGCGTTCGGTGCGCTACGAATTCTCAAGAATCCATATATTGCGCTGGTCTTTGGCGGCCTTGGAATTCTGCAATTGACAACGGGCCGATGGGCGGGATCGGCATCATCCCTCCTCTTCTATGCGTTCGTCGTCAGGCAGCTGTCCGGCTCCAGCCCCGAAATGCAAGCGCCAGCCAATCGGACGAATCGAAATCCGAAGACCCTCTAGCGACTGACACGCCGCCGATCAGGTCAAGCTCCCAGCTCACCGGGCTGATCGAGATGAACATCAGCAGGGACCTGCAATATATCCGCTTCAACGGCATGGTCATCGGCGGCATTGCCGGAGTCGTGCTCCATACCGCGGAACGGCTGTTCCTCGTCGACTGAGCTGCGATGTGTTGCGCCTCCGATTGGACCGCGAAGCTCCAGTGCCCTATTGTTCTCTTCAGGTGCCGCATTCGCAGCAACAGGGGAGAAACCAGCATGGCAAAGCGACCGGAATCCGACACCTTCATGGACATATTCGGCAGGTTCGGCCGCGACCTGAAGCTGCCGAACGTCGATGTCGAGGCGATCCTCAACCATCATCGCAAGAACCTCGAGGCACTGGAAAAATCAGCCAGGGCGAGTGCCGCCGGAGCGTCGTCGCTGCTCTCCAGACAGCGCGAGATGCTGCAGGACACACTGCACGAGATCGCCGACATGGCGCAGAGCTACAGGGCGCCGGGCGATCCTCGGGAGTTGATGGCCAAGCAAGCCGCGTTCGCCAGGAAATCCTTCGAGACCGCATTGAAGAATGCCGGCGAGGTGGCCGAACTGACCAGGAAATCCGGCACCGAATCGGTCGAGATCCTGCGCGACCGCATCAAGGAGGCGATGGCGGAAATCCGCAGCAGCTACGATAAGAAGTAAGCTGTTCCCACACCAAAGCAGGCGGATTTTTCTCCCGTCATGTCCGGCTCCTGAAAGCCGTATTGTTGGTCCTTGGCCCAGGCGGGGCTCACAAGTGTCCTCTTGCCCGGATGAACCTGTTTCCGGCGCTGGACACCGGCACCGACGCGATCCGGTCTGGGATACCGCAGCGGAAGGCGCGGAGCGAATTGACAGAGGCGGCCGGTTCGTGGTCCGGAGGCAGGGCAAGCGATCGGGAAAGCAGGAATGACGCAAACACGGCTGAGGACGCCGCCGACCTACGAACAGCTCAGGACGATGACAGGGCAGGAGCTTGGCGTGTCGGACTGGACGACGGTCGACCAGAGCCGCATCGACCAGTTCGCCGAATGTACGGGCGATCGCCAATGGATCCATGTCGATCCAGAGCGGGCGAAGCGGCAGAGCCCGTTTCGCGCCACCATCGCGCATGGCTATCTAACGCTGTCGATCATCGGCGCGCTGGCGCTCGATATGGGCATCGTGCCCGAAAACACGCAAGCCGTCTTCAACTATGGTTTTGACAAGGTGCGGTTCCTGGCGCCGGTCAGGGCCGGCGCACGCATCAGGCTGCGCATCACGCTTTTGTCCATGGAGGACAAAGGCCCCGGCCAGTATCTAATGAAGGCCGCCAACATCGTTGAGATCGAAGGTGAGCAGAAGCCGGCGCTGACCGCCGAAACGCTGGTTATGCTCTATGAGCGGCGGCGCAGGCGGGCAGGGGCGTGAGGGGCGAAGCGCTGCATTTTCGTGACAGCGAAAATCAACGCGACATCGCCACTTCGAGCGTCCTGAAAATTCTCTCGTCTGCGGACTGCGCGGCGTTGAAGCGCAGGAAACGACTGGCAGTTTGGGACAGGCTGAACGCATTGCCGGGCGCCAGAACGACATTGGCCGACAAGGCGCGGCGGGCCATTTCAGCTGCATCCACGTCTTCCGGCAGGCTGCACCACAAAAACATGCCGGCCGGCTGGTCGATCCACGGCGTGATGCCGATTGCCTTCAGGCGGGTGCTTGTCTCAGCCATGGCGCGTGAAAGCCGCGTGCGCAGCAAATCCACGTGCTTGCGATAGCTGCCGTCCTTCAGCAGCGTCAGCACCAGTTCGGAGGCAAGCCGTCCGCCGCCGAAGGACGTGGCGATCTTCAGGTCGGTCAGCCCTTCCATCCAGTCGCGCGGAGCCGCGATGAAGCCGCAGCGCACCGACGCCGAAAGCGTCTTGGAGAAGCTGCCGATATGGACGACGCGACCAAGGCCGTCGAACGCCGCCAGCCTGGGTGCGGGCGTGTGTTCGAAGTCGGCAAAGATATCGTCTTCGATGATCGTCAGATCCGATTGGTCGGCGAGCTTGAGCAATCGATGGGCGACGACCGGCGACAGAATTGCACCCGTTGGATTGTGAAGCGCAGAATTGGTGATGTAGAGGCGCGGCCGGTGCTCGAGCAGCGCCTGCGCAAATAGCTCGATATCCGGCCCCGACGGCGTATAGGGAACGCCGACCACGTTGGCCCGGTGAGCGCGCAACAGGGCATGGAAGTTGAAATAGCAGGGGTCGTCCACCAGCACCGTGTCGCCCGGCTCGAGCAGGAACCGGCAGAGGAGGTCGATGGCCTGGGTGCCCGATTCCGTCAGCATGATCTGGTCGGGAGAGGCTTCGATGCCGTGCTCTGCCATGCGCCGTGCGAGCAGATGACGCAGCGGCGCCAGCCCGAGCGGGGTGCCGTAATCCGTCAGCGTGACATCATCGCCGCGTGCCATTGTCCGCAGTGCCCGGCGCAATCCAGCCTCCGGCATCCACGAGGTAGGCAGCCAGCCGCAGCCGGGTTTGAGCACGCCGTCGCCGGCTTCCAGCGACTGGCGCGAAACCCAGAGCGGATCGACAGCACGGTCAAGCCTGGGGCCGATCTCGGCCAGTGACAAGGGAGCCAGCGGTCCGGCGGCATAAAAACCCGAACCTGGACGCGAGCGGATGATTCCCTCCGCCGCAAGGCGCTCATAGGCTTCGACCACGGTGGATTTGGAAACCTGCATGGTTCTCGCGAAAGCCCGGAGCGAAGGCAGTCGTGTTCCCGGTGTGAGGCTGCGCGCGGCGATCCTGTGCCTGATCGTCGACATGACACTTTCAACAAGCGTCACGCTGCCCTCACTTGCCGTCGCCTGCTCGTCCATCCGTACTGCTCGCCCTACCATGACAGTTTTATCAAACTGTACCTCATTGTCTCTGGTAGCGCCATACGTCCGGCCCGATAGAGGGCGAGAACATCAGGAGCATGCGATGGACAAGACGGCGGGTGGCTGGATCAACGGATTTGTGGGCGTTCTGATTTTCAGCGGATCGCTTCCGGCAACGCGCGTGGCGGTGATGGATTTCGATCCGGCTTTCCTAACCGTCGCCCGCGCTGCCACGGCAGGCATCCTCGGCCTCGCGCTTCTGCTCATTTTTCGCCAGAAGCGTCCGGAGCGCGGGGACCTGTTGTCGCTGGCCATTGTGGCGCTCGGCGTCGTGGTCGGCTTTCCGTTGCTGACCGCGTTGGCGCTCAAGCACATCACCTCGGCCCATTCCATCATTTTCGTCGGCCTGTTGCCGCTGGCGACCGCGATCTTCGGCGTCATTCGCGGCGGCGATCGCCCCAAACCGGCCTTCTGGCTGTTTTCGTGCCTTGGCAGCGCCCTTGTTGCCGGTTTTGCGGTGACGCATGGCGTTTCGGCCTCGCCGGTTGGCGATATGCTGATGCTGGCCGCAATCATCCTGTGCGGACTGGGCTATGCGGAAGGCGCCACGCTGTCCCGCAAGCTAGGCGGCTGGCAGGTGATCTCGTGGGCGCTGGTGCTGTCGCTGCCGGTCATGCTGGCTCTGACGCTCATCACCATGCCGCTGTCGCTCGAAAGCGTCGGCAAGGCCGCCTGGATCGGCCTGGCCTATGTCTCGCTGTTCAGCATGCTGATCGGTTTTGTGTTCTGGTATCGCGGACTGGCGCAAGGCGGCATCGCTGCGGTCGGACAGTTGCAGCTTCTCCAGCCTTTCTTCGGCCTTGGGCTGGCAGCAATGCTGCTGCACGAACAGGTCAGTCCTGCCATGATCGCGGTCACTGCTGCCGTCGTGCTTTGCGTGATCGGTGCGAAGAAATATGCGCGGTAGGCGCCGGCCCTTCTTCCTTCTCCCCTTGTGGGAGAAGGTGGATTGGCGCGCAGCGCCAACGGTTGAGGGGTGCTGGCCGGAACGCCCACGTGCCAAGCTGGAACACCCCTCATCCGACCGCTTCGCGGCCACCTTCGCCCACAGGGGGAGAAGGGAGAGCCGACTTGGCTAGAACTTCGTCACCACGCCAATGCCGATGCCTTCGAAACCGCCCATCGCCATCAAGGCCGCGGGCGCCTCGTCGAGGCTGATCTTCTTGCCGACCAGAAGATCGGGCCTCAGCTTGCCGGTGCGGATCATCTCCATCATCGCCTGGTAGCGGTAGGCCTGCATGCCGTGGCTGCCACGGATTTCGAGCTCGAAGGCAATCACCTTGTCCATCGGGATCTGCGGCCTGGCGTGATCGCCGAGCATCAGCCCGACCTGCACATGGCGACCGCGCCGGCGCAGATTCGCGATCGAGTTGAATGAGGTACTGGGATGGCCGAGCGCGTCCATCGACATATGCGCGCCGCCATTGGTGATCTGCTTGACCGCCTTGACCACGTTCGGCGTCTTCGCGGCGTTGATCGTCGCCACCGCACCGATTTTTTTGGCGAAGTCCAACTTCTCGTCGGTCAGGTCGATGGCAATCACGTTGGCGCCCATGGCGCTGGCGATCATGATCGCCGACAGGCCGACGCCGCCGCAGCCATGCACGGCCACCCATTCGCCGGGCGTCACCCGGCCCTGGTCGACAATGGCGCGGAACGAGGTGACGAAACGACAGCCGAGGCTGGCGGCGGTGGCGAATTCCATCTCGTCCGGCAAGCGGACCAGATTGGTGTCGGCATGGTCGATGGCGACATATTCGGCGAACGATCCCCAGCCGGTGAAGCCGGGCTGGGACTGATGCTCGCAGACCTGATGGTTGCCGGAGCTGCATTCGAAGCAGCGGCCGCAGCCGACGGCGAACGGCACGGTGACGCGCTCGCCCATCTTCCAGCGGGTCACCTGCCGGCCGGCGGCCACCACGACGCCGGCAAGCTCGTGGCCCGGCACATGCGGCAGGCGGATGCCGTCGTCATGGCCCATCCAGCCATGCCAGTCGCTGCGGCAGAGCCCGGTCGCCTCGACCTTGATGACAACGCCGCCCAGTGCCGGCTCCGGATCGGGAACGGTCTGGATCGTCGGCGTTTCGCCGAATTTTTCGAAGACAACGGCTTTCATCGGCAATTCCTCACGCTTTAATCCAACTCGCTCTATTCGGCATCGATCTGGTTCGCCGGTGCTGCCTTTTGAAAGGCCGGCACCGCCATGCAGGCGGCGTGGACACGTGTGATCGTCGGGTAGGGCGTCAGGTCGACGCCGAAACGCGCATTGCTGGCGACCTGAGCCACCAGGCAGATGTCAGCCAGCCCCGGCGTGTCGCCGTGGCAGAATGTCCCGGTTTCGGACGAGGAAGCCAGAATCTTTTCAAGCGGCTGGAAACCTTCGTTCACCCAGTGCCGGAACCAGTTGGCGACATCCGCGTCGCCGGCGCCGAACAGGGTGCGCAGCGAGGTCAGCACGCGCAGATTGTTCACCGGATGGATGTCGCAGGCGATCATCTGCGCCAGCATCCTGACGCGGGCCCGGCCAAGCGCGTCCTGCGGCAAAAGCGGCGGTTCGGGCCGGGTCTCGTCGAGAAATTCGATGATCGCCAGCGATTGCGTCAGCAGCGTGCCGTCGTCGAGGATCAGCGCCGGCACCAGCCCTTGCGGATTGACCGCGAGGTAGGCGGGCTCCAGATGCTCGCCGTGGCGCAGATGATGCGGCACGTATTGGTAGGTCAGTCCCTTCATCTCCAGCGCAATCCGCACCCGGTAGGAGGTGGAGGAGCGGTAGTAGTTGTGAAGGACGAGGTCGCTCATTTCTGCACATTCGGCCGATTTGGCCGACCGGGCAAGGCATGGTGGTCCGGAAATTGCCATCTCCGCCTTCGGCCAGGGATGGCGATGTACTATTTGCCAATAATCTGGCCATGGTTGCTGGGCTATTCTATCCTGCCTTGAAGTGAAACGAACGCCAATGACCGCAGTCAACGATAGCGCCAGGTTTCTGATCATCGACGACCACCCGCTGTTTCGCGAGGCGCTGCACAGCGCTGTGCAAATGGCCTATCCGGACGTCGACACTGTCGAGGCGCGTTCGATCACCGAGGCATTCGAGCTTCTGGCGGATGCGAAGCCTTTCGATCTCGCGCTGCTCGACCTCAGCATGCCTGACGTGCATGGCTTCGACGGGCTGCTGCAGCTTCGGACGCGCTATCCGCGCCTGCCGGTGGTCATCGTTTCGGGGCATGAGGAGCCCAAGATCATTTCCGAGGCGCTGTCCTATGGCGCGGCCGGCTTCATCCCGAAATCGGCGCGCAAGAGCGATCTGGCCGCCGCCATCCGCTCGGTGATGGAAGGTGCGATCTACGTGCCCGAAACCTATGAAGGCCAGCCGCCGGACGCCGACAGCACCGACCGCGCCGAGATGGTGCAGCGCCTTGCCAAACTGACGCCGCAGCAATTGCGGGTGCTGCAGATGCTGCGCCAGGGCCTGCTAAACAAGCAGATCGCCTACGAGCTGCAGGTCGGTGAAACCACCGTCAAGGCGCATGTTTCCGAGATCCTGCGCAAGCTCAACGTCTACAGCCGCACACAAGCCGTCATCGAGGTCTCGAAGCTCGACAGTGCCGAGCTGTTTCGCGGCCAGGCGGGGTTTTGAGGGGTCGGTGCCGATGCCCCTGCAAACGAAGCAGCAAGGCGCTGCGATCAGGTGAATGTCTCAAAGGCGTTTGATCTGCTGGTCCCTATTCGAACGATATAGACGAAATGATTTCTCTCGTTTCGCCTAATTCCTCATCGATGAGATCGTATTCCTCGCCTAGCGCGAGGTAGGTCACGAATGCAAAATCGTTTCCATTCGACAAATACCAGGCCGATAAGGTTTGATCTGTAGTCCGCGACGAAACGCCAACATACATTACGTCGCCAAATTTTCTTTCAAAAATCCGCTCGACATCTATGAAATTGTTTCGACAAAACTCGATCATAAACGTTCTAAGAACATCGAAATCTGCGTTTGGCTTTTCCCCGCTTCGATATTTCGCAATAGAGAATTGAAGGGCGCCGCCGGCATCTGATTCTTTAACTAAGGTAGGCGGCGATCCCTCGGGGAGGTCGTCAGTTATGTCTTCCCATCCGTCGGGAAGGTCGAAGGTGATGCCGTAGAATTGTACTATCATTTTGATTTAACTGGACCGGCCCGTAGGATCAGCGATCATGCCGCACGGATCTATTCCGGAAAATATTCGATATCAAGCGATGCTCCGATTTTACTTAGAAAGGCAATCGTCTCTCTGGAGAAAAACAGGGGGACTTCCCCATGTTCCGGAGCTATCGCTATCTTCACGGATATCTCATTCAGATATTCGTGGTGACGCAGTCGAGATAAATTTTCTACCTTTTCACCAAGCCGCTTAGCCAGTTCACCAATGGCGAAGTCGAGATCTACATACTCTTGGAATCTGCAGCCGATGTTCCAGCCATTGTTCTTAGGCCGTGACCGAGGAGGCGTCCTCTGACTGCCCTTCACGACTTCCCTGTCGGCGTCAATTTCCAGGAAGTCGGATATCTCATGCGGAGCCAGCGTCTTCGATGTCACTGACAGAAATGCAGTAATCCTGGTCATTTTCTCTCCGGTGGCCACTTCTCAAGCCAAGAGATGCGCCAGCAGCGCGCGCAGTTGTGCCGGTTTCAGCGGCTTGCGCATCAGCTCGATGCCGGCGGCGCGGGCAGCTTTGGCAACCGTCTCCGAACCGTCGGCGGTGACGATCAGCGCCGGCACGGCACGGCCGAGATGATCGCGGACCTCGGCGATGGTCGTGGTGCCGAGATCGCCGCCGTCGAGATGCTGGTCGGCTATGACGATGTCCGGCACCCAGTCCGTATCGCCAAGCATGTCGAGCGCCTCACCGGTCGAGGTGGCGGGGCGCACCAGGCATTGCCAGCGTTCGAGCAGGGACGTCATCGCCTGCAGCACCTCGATGTCGTTCTCGACCAGCAGCACCTTTGTGCCGAACAGCCCGTAGCCGCGCGGCCGCTCCATGTCGGCGGTGCCGGCGATGGCGTCGGCGGTGGCGCCGATCCCGACCGGAACGTCGATATGGAAGATCGTGCCGTGTCCGACCTTCGACGAAAACGTCACGGGATGGCCGAGTGCGGCAGCAATGCGGCGCACGATCGCCAGGCCCAATCCCAGCCCGCCGCCGGCAAGCCCGGCATCGGTCGGGATCGTGCCGCGGTGGAATTCCTCGAACACCGCCTCGCGCTGGTCGTTGGGGATACCGCAGCCGGTATCGGCGACATCGATACGGATCGTGTCGCCGCGATGCCTGGTGCCGACCAGCACCCCGCCGGAGCGGGTGTAGCGCAGCGCGTTGGAAAGAATGTTCTGCAGGATGCGGCGCAGCAAGGTGCGGTCCGAACGCACGACAGCATTGACTGGCCGGAATTTTAGCGTCAGGCCCTTCATTTCGGCGACCGGCAGGAAATCCGAGCGCAGCGACGAAAACAGCATCTCCAGGCTGACGTCGCCGATATCGGGCTGCACGACGCCGGCGTCGAGCTTGGAAATGTCGAGCAGGGTGCGGAGCAGGTCCTCCATCGTTTCCAGCGACCGCTCGACCTGCCGGACGAGTTTCTTGCCCTCGTCGCTGGTCTGCACTTCGGCCAGCGCTGAGACGGAGAGATGCGCGGCGTTCAGCGGTTGCAGCACGTCGTGGCTGGCGGCTGCCAGGAACCTGGTCTTGGACAGGTTCGCCAGTTCGGCGTTTTCCTTGGCGGCACTGAGATCGATGTTGGATTGTTCCAATCTACGCAGCGTCGAGTGCAGTTCCTCGGTGCGCGTACGCACTCGATTCTCCAGCGAAATCGCGGTCTGGAACAGCGAGAACGCATTGGCCTGCTGGTCCATCGAGCGCTCGACGCGGCTGACAAGGGCTGCGTTGATCTTCTTCAGCTTCTCCAGGTCGTTGATGTTCCTGAGCGGCATGAGAACCTCCTACTCCGCCGCCTGCCGCTCTCCGAAGGCGATGCCGGTGAAAGTCTGGTTCAGATGCATCGACCGGTACTGTTCGCCATAGGTGCCGAAGCCGATGACATTGTTGACTTTGTAGAGTTCCGAAATCTCCCGAAAGACCTGGCGGTTGAGCGCGTCGAGCCTGCGCAGCACGCAGTCGAAACCGAGGATCATGTCGATGCCGCCAAGCCTTTCCTCGACATCCCTAAAGGCGGCACGTGTCGATTCAACCATGTTCTTGGGCTGGGCGATCGAAAGGACGACGCCATCGTCGATGGCGCAGAAGAACGACAGCGAGCCGTCCGCGTGCATCCTCTGGATCGAGCGGCAGTAAAATTCGCCGCCCACTTTCACCACCACGGGGTGCGAGGCAAAACTCAGCGGCGTCAGCATCTGCGGGATGACGCCGACCGAGGCGGCGTATTCCTCCGCGGCATTGGTGGCGTTGAATTCGCGCACGGTGCGGTGATCGGGATCGGATGCGGTCACCACAAGCTTCTCGTCGGTGGGAACGAAATTGTCGGTCTTGAACACGCGGAAAGGAATTTCCGTGGTGATCAGCACGATGATGGCACAGTCGGAGGCAACCTTGCCGTTCGAGATCAGCCGCGTCGTCTCGAATTTCAGATCGTCGCCCGCCGAACCGCCGATCAGTGGAATGTCATCGAGCCCCCAGTGGATGGCGGAGGTCACCGCTTCTTCGGCATAGGAAAGCCCGTCGATGAAGCAGAGCGCGAAGGTGGTGTTGGTCCGTTCGTACCCGAGGCGGCCCTGCAGCGAGCGCCGCAGTGCCCCGACTTCACCGGTGATCCTGTCCATGCCCGACGAAGAGAGACTGTCGACCATAGTGCTTGCGACCGAAAACGATGCTGACGGAAGCAGCAAGGCGAGGATCTGGCCTTCCTCCAGACCGCGCGGCGTGATTTCGCCGGCGGTGGAGCAGCCGGCATAGGCAAGTGCCGGTGCGTTGATCTTCAGCGCGTCCGACAGGGCCGCCGCATCGACAAGGCTCTGGGAGAAAAACAGCAGGGCGAAACCGGCACCGATGGCTGCGGCTTCGGCCGCGATCGCCTGGGTGAACAGATTGGCGTCGGGCTCATCCGTGGTGAGCACCGATAGGCCGCATGCATAGCGCGTCCGTGAACTGGCCAGCGGCTTCCTCCTCGATTCCTCCGACGCTCTTTTTGTGCGCGGCTCTTTTTTGTGCGTTTGGCGCGCCGGCGTCGAAGTCATTGTTGTCTTCAAGTGCTGCTTTGGCAATGAGCCAACACGATGGATTTGAAGTTTCTGTATCTTTGACGGCATCAGGTTCAAACTTCAAATCCAAAACCACACTGGAGGGAGCGTGATCCATGGAAGCGCAGGTCAGGAAGGTGTTCGAAAGGTACGAGCAGCTTTTCCGGAAATCTCTCGCCGGCGATGCCGACATGGACGAAGTCACATCAGTCTATGCCTCCGCCTTCATTGCGGCGTCGCCTGCCGGCGTCATGGTCGGGAAGAACGACGACGAGCTCAAGCAAGTTATGGAGCAAGGTTATGCTCATTATCGAGCGATCGGCACGAAGGAGATGCGGATACGGGATGTGCGCATCTCGCCGATAGACGAGCATCACTGCGTTGCCCACGTCGCCTGGACGTCGTCCTACGCTCGCAAAGACCGACCGGACGTCACGATCGATTTCGACGTCCACTACCTCGTCCAGAAGCTGGGCGGAGATCCTAAAATATTTGGGTGGGTGTCAGGCGACGAGCAGGAGGTTCTCAGAAAACACGGCATCGGCTGAAATCGGCTTGGCCAGCCCCAGCCGCTCATGCGCGGAAGGCAGCATCGCACGGCGATCATGGTTTCGCTGCGTTCCGCCGTGTCCCTGTCTTTGCGTGACCGAAAGTACAATATGCGGTTTCTGGGACGAACTGCATTCTCGCAATCTCGGCATTCCGCGGCACTTTTTCCCGGTGCTTCATGCGGTATTAAGAAAATAGCGGACAGATGGAGGGCTCGGCGCCACCGACGCCAGAACGACCAAGGTAGCACCCAGGGAGGTTTCATGTCGGACATATCGTTGACGGTGAACGGAAAGCGGGTAAGCGGCACTGCCGAAGACCGCACGTTGCTGGTTCATTTCTTGCGGGAGAATCTTGGACTCACCGGCACGCATGTCGGTTGCGACACTTCGCAATGCGGCGCCTGTGTGATCCATGTCGACGGCAAGGCGGTAAAGTCCTGCACAATGCTTGCGGTCCAAGCCTCCGGGTCGAACGTCGTGACCATCGAAGGCTTGGCGGACGGAGCCGACCTGCATCCGGTGCAGGCGGCGTTTAAGGAGCATCACGGACTGCAGTGCGGTTTCTGCACGCCGGGCATGATCATGACGGCGACCGACATGATCAACCGTCACCCCGAAGGCCTCGACGAGGCCACGGTGCGGGCCGAGCTCGAAGGCAATATCTGCCGCTGCACCGGCTACCACAACATCGTGAAGGCGATCCTCGCTGCATCGGAGACGATGTCGAAGGGGGCGAAGGGCAGTGCCAAGCAGGCGGCATGAACAGGGCAATAGACAGTAGGCAGTAGGCAGTAGGGAACCAGGAGCAAAAATTTCCCTACTGCCTACTGCCTATTCACCTACTCCCCTAAATTCCGGAGGAATTCTTATGGGCATTGAAGGTGTTGGCGCTCGTGTAGCGCGCAAGGAAGACAAGCGGTTCATCACCGGCGCAGGGCGCTATGTCGACGACATGGTGGTTCCCGGCATGAAGCATGCGGCCTTCGTGCGCAGCCCGCACGCGCATGCTGAGATCAAGAAGATCGATGTCAAAAAGGCCCAGGCCATGCCGGGCGTCATCGGCGTGCTGACCGGCAAGGAGCTCAAGGCCGACGGCATCGGCAATCTCATCTGCGGGTGGATGATCCATTCCAAGGACGGCTCGCCGATGAAGATGGGGGCGTGGTCGCCGCTGGCCTTCGACAGGGTCCGCTATGTCGGCGACGCGGTGGTCGTCGTGGTTGCCGAAACCAAGGGGCAGGCGCGCGACGCGGCCGAAGCGGTCGACATCACCTACGAAGAACTGAAGGCGGTCGTCAATGCTCCGAAGGCGCTCGAAAGGAGCGCACCACAGATCCACCCGGAAGCCGACGGCAATCTGATTTTCGACTGGGAGCTCGGCGACAGCACGGCGACCAACGCGGCAATCAAGGCCGCAGCCCACGTCACCCGCATGACGATTGTCAACAACCGGCTGGTGCCCAACGCCATGGAGCCGCGTGCGGCACTAGGCTATTACGACAAGGCCGAGGACCACTACACGTGCTGGACGACCTCGCAGAACCCGCATCTTGCGCGTCTGGTGATGAGCGCCTTCTACAATGTCGCGCCCGAAAACAAGCTGCGCGTCATCGCGCCGGATGTCGGCGGCGGCTTCGGCTCGAAGATCTATATCTATCCGGAAGAAATCATCTGCCTGTGGGCCTCGAAGAAGACCGGCGTGCCGGTCAAATGGGTCGCCGACCGCACCGAGAGCTTCCTCACCGACGCCCATGGCCGCGACCATGTCTCGACGGTCGAAATGGCCTTCGACAAGGACAACAGGATCACCGGGCTGAAGGTCGACACGATCGCCAATCTCGGCGCCTACATGTCGCTGTTCTCGTCCTGTGTGCCGACCTATCTCTACGCGACGCTGTTGTCGGGCCAGTATGATATTCCGGCGATCCACGCCAATGTGCGCGCCGTCTACACCAACACCGCGCCGGTCGATGCCTATCGCGGGGCAGGGCGGCCGGAGGCCACGTATCTGCTCGAACGCACGATCGAAACCGCCGCACGCGAGTTGGGCGTGTCGCCGGCGGAGCTGCGTCGGACGAACTTCATCACGTCGTTCCCGCATCAGACGCCGGTCATCATGAACTACGACGCCGGCCATTATGCCGCTTCGCTGGACGCGGCGATGGAGGCTGCCGATTATGCCGGTTTTGCCCAGCGCAAGGCGGCCGCCAGGGCGAATGGCAAGCTGCGCGGCATCGGCATGAGCTGCTATATCGAGGCCTGCGGGCTGGCGCCGTCGGCGGCGGTCGGCTCGCTCGGTGCCGGCGTCGGCCTGTGGGAATCAGCCGAGGTACGCGTCAACGCCGCCGGAACGATCGAAGTATTGACCGGCTCGCACAGCCATGGCCAGGGCCATGAGACGACTTTCGCGCAACTGGTCAACCAGCGCTTCGGCGTGCCGATCGACAGCGTCTCCATCGTCCATGGCGATACCGACAAGGTCCAGATGGGCATGGGCACCTATGGCTCGCGCTCGGGCGCCGTCGGCATGTCGGCCGTTGCCAAGGCGCTCGACAAGGTCGAGGCCAAGGCCAAGAAGATCGCCGCCCATCTGCTCGAGGCCGACGAGGGCGACATCGTCATCGAAAACGGTGCATTGAAGGTCACCGGAACCGACAGACAAGTGCCGTGGTTCCAAATGGCGCTTGCCGCCTACACCGCACACAACCTGCCGGGCGGCATGGAGCCGGGGCTGAAGGAGACCTCATTCTACGATCCGTCGAACTTCACCTTCCCCGCCGGTTGCTATGTCTGCGAGGTCGAGATCGATCCGGAAACCGGCGTCACCGAGATCGTCCAGTTCGTCGCCGCCGACGATTTCGGCAACATCATCAACCCGATGATCGTCGAAGGCCAGGTGCATGGCGGCGTCGCCCAGGGCATCGGCCAGGCCTTGCTGGAGGGCACCCGCTACGACGCCAGCGGGCAGCTTTTGACTGCGAGCTACATGGATTACACCATGCCGCGCGCCGACGACCTGCCGTCGTTCAAGGTCTCGACCTCGAACACGCCGTGCCCGGGCAATCCGCTCGGCATCAAGGGCTGCGGCGAGGCCGGCGCCATCGGCTCACCGCCGGCAGTCATCAACGCCATCACCGACGCCATCGGCATCACCGATATCGCCATGCCGGCATCGCCGTCCACGGTCTGGGCAGCGATCCGGGCGACGACGAAACACTGAAAAAGGGGTGAATGGTCAGTAGTGAGCAGTCAGTAGAGAAACACTGAAACTACTCACTACTGACTACTCACCAATTCACTTCGCGGGAGCATCCCATGTACTCAGTCAACTATCACCGTGCCGCCTCGGTCGCTGATGCCGTCAAGCTGCTAGAGAGCGGCGATGCGAAGCTGCTGTCGGGCGGCATGACACTGATCCCGGCGATGAAGACGCGGCTTGCCGCACCGTCCGATCTCGTCGACCTTTCGCATATCGAGGAATTGAAAGGCATCGAGGTGTCGGGCAGCACCATCACCATCCGCGCCGGCACCACGCATTACGACGTCGCCCGCGACGAGAGGCTGAAGACGGCCTGTCCGGCTTTGGCCCACATGGCTTCTCTGATCGGCGATCCGGCCGTACGCTACAAGGGGACGATCGGCGGCTCGATCGCCAATAATGACCCGGCGGCCGATTATCCGGCAGCACTTCTTGCGCTTGACGCCACTATCGTCACCAACAGGCGCGAGATCGCCGCCGACGCGTTCTTCACCGGCCTGTTCGAGACGGCGCTGGAGGACGGCGAGATCGTCACCGCGGTGACCTTCACAGCGCCGGCCAAGGCGGCCTATGAAAAATTCCGCAATCCGGCATCGCGCTATGCGATCGTCGGTGTGTTCGTGGCCAAGGGCGCGGACGGAGTCCGCGTCGCCGTCACCGGGGCCGGCGACAACGGCGTCTTTCGTTCGAAGGAAATCGAGGCGGCACTTGCCACGAATTTCGACGCCGCTGCCCTCAACGGAGTGAAAGTGCCGGCGAATGATTTGATGACTGATATCCATGCGTCGGCCGATTATCGCGCCAATCTGATCGTGGTGATGGCCAAGCGCGCGGTGGCTGCCGCCAACGCCTGAAGATACCGATCGCCGGGTCTTGGGTTTGTCAGCTTTGGGGAAGGGGCCATCGCGGCCCCTTTCTCGTCGCTCTCGGGCATTACGGCCGTACAGCCAAAGTGTGGCCATCTCGCACTTGCACAGTGCTCTATTGCACTGCAATATGCATGGAGGAATGCGAGCCGGGGCTCGGAGCGCACGGTTACAGCCTGCAGCCCTTTCGCATCATTCAAATGCGAAAGGACCGGCATGACGGATATCTCCGCGGCGCAGCTTGTCGTGTCCCGCTCCGCCGCCGACACGTCGTCGAGAACAAGGCTGGCCTATCTCGACGGATGGCGCGGCCTGTCGATCGCACTGGTGCTGATCGGCCACTTCTTTCCCGTTCCCGGAATCAACCTCGGTGTCATGGGCGTCGAGTTCTTCTTCGTGCTCAGCGGCCGGCTCATGGCCGAGATTCTCTTTGTCGAACGCTATCCGCTCAAGGCGTTCTTCAAGCGCCGGTTCTCCCGCATTTATCCGGCGCTGCTAATTTTCGTCGTCGCTTCGATGGTTGCCTTGTCCGGCACGTTTGTCGCCTTCAAATGGAAGGCGGCGCTGACGGCGCTGACATTCACCTACAATTATGCCGGGATTCTCGTCAGCCGCGCCGGCGCGCTTGACCATATCTGGTCGCTATGCGTCGAAGAACATGCCTATGTCATCCTGGCACTGATCAGTTTTTTCGTTTCAGGGCGTGCCCGCGTCGTCATGCTGCTCAGCGCGCTGTCGGTGCTGGCCATGGCAAACGGCGCGATTTCGTACTGGGTCTTCGCAATGGACTACGAGACCACCTACTGGCGGACCGACGTGCACATCGCCTCGATCCTGCTGTCGGCGGTGATATGCCTGCTCAAGGCCGACGACAGGCTGCCAGCCTTGTTCAAGGGGCCGCATGTCGCCGTCGCGGCGTCCGTCGGGGCGGTTCTTCTGTTCATGGATGCGGTGCCGACGCCGATCCATTATCTGGTCGCGGTGCCGCTGTTGGCGCTCGCCGTCAACTCGCTCGATTTCAGCACACGGTACCTGACCGGATTTTTGTCCTGCTGGCCGATGGCGACGCTGGGACTGTGGTCGTATTCGCTCTATCTGTGGCAGCAGCCGTTCTACAAATTCCTCTATTCACAGGGCAGTGCGCCGCTGCTGATGCTGGCCGGGGCGTTCGCTTGCGCTTTGTGCAGCTATTACATCGTCGAAAAGCCGGCCCGTGGCTGGCTGAACCGCAATTGGTAGGGCTGTCGCCTCAGCCGGTGATCTGCCTGGTATAGTAGCGGACCGCCTTCTTGCCGCTGTGGATCACCGCGTCGCCGACTTCGACAAAGCCGAGCGCTGCGTGAAACGCATCCGACGCCGGATTGGGCGGCTCGGCATTCACCTCGCAAGTGACGATGGTCTGGCCGGCATGCAATACATGGTCGAACAGATCCTCATAGAGCCTGCGGGCATGGCCGCGACCACGCGCTTCTCCTGCAACGACGATGCGGTCGACATAGACGAAGCGCGGATAGCGCTCGCGGAACCACAGGAAGTTCGGGCTGTCGTAGCGGGCGTTCTGGTCGAAGGTCATGATGAAGGCTTCGAGCCCACCGATGCGGCGCGCATAAAACGCTTCGCCGAGCAGGAAGGACAGGCGCTCGGGTTCGAGCCAGGACAACTCGGCCGCGTGCTCGTTGTTGAGGGCGAGGACGGCGGGCTCGTCCTGCGGCGAGACCTGGTCGATCGGCAGGCGTGCTTGCGTCACGTGTTTTCTTTCTTCGGGATCATGCTCTCGCCGCCGCAATCGTCGCCGCCACCAGCGCCGCGTCGGTCACGGTGTTGCGGTACTCGCGGTCGAGGTCGGTGCCGCCCATGCCAACCTGGGGATTACGGTAGCGCATCGCGCTCGGCACGTCCTTGAGCGCGGCGAAATGCATTTCCGTCAGTCCGGTTCTTTCCCGCACTTCGGCGATGTTCCTGGGGTCGAGCCCGCCGCAGCCGAGAATGATGATGCGCTTCCCCGCCTGCCGGACGAGGTCCGCCAGCAGGGTTACGCCCTCCAATGCGGTATCGCGCTGGCCGCTGGTCAGCACGCGGCCGACCTTGCTGCGGATCAGCGCTTCCAGCGCTTCGGCCGGATCGCGTGTCATGTCGAAGGCACGGTGGCAGGTGACGTTCAAGGGTCCTGCCGCCTGCACCAATTCGCTCATGCGCTTTTCGTCGATGGTGCCGTCGGCGTTCAGGCAGCCGACGACGATACCGGCTACGCCAAGCTCGCTCAGCGCGCGCACATCGGTGAGCATCGAACGGTACTCGGCTTCACTGTAGAGAAAGTCGCCGCCGCGCGGCCGCACGATGACGTGGAATGGGATCGTCGCCAGCTCAAGGGCCGCGCGCACGGTGCCAAAACTCGGCGTGATGCCGCCCTCAATGAGGCTGGCGCACAGCTCGACCCGGTCGGCGCCGGCTGCTTGCGCCGCCAGCAGGCCGTCTATGCCTTCGACACAGATTTCGATCAGCGGCAGGCGAGGGCGTTCGGTGTTGGTCACGGAGCATCCGTTGGCGAAATCGAGTTGGTCATGCCCTAGCATCGGGCTCCTTGCCGCGAAAGCCGGAACTGTTGGGTCAAGGCGCGACAGGTCGTTGCCGTTTGCTTGCTGCCAATTCTTCACTCGACACATTCATAACTAGTTAGTTATGGACAAGTTAATAACCGAACAGTTATTGTTTGGCATAGACGGAGCGACATCCGGCTCGGCAGAACGCACCCACCCAAAACACGCGTCTGAAGGAGACCACATGGGGGTCAGGCGGACCGGCTCGCCGATATGCGCCGTGGCTGGTTTCGCGGCGGCGCATCAGATCCGCAAATTGTGCGCGTTCGCGCGCACGAAGTCGATGAAGGCCCGCAGCTTCGGCGGGACGAGGCGGCGGCTGGGATAATAGAGGTGGAGCGGTTCGTAGGTGGGACAGAAAGGCTCCAGCACCTTGACCAGCGCGCCTGAGGCGAGAAGCGGCGCAGCGAGGCCTTCGACGGCAAAGGCTAGGCCAAGCCCTTGCGCGGCGGCGGTGATGCAGAGCGGAAGTGTGTTCACGACCAGACGTGCGTCGGGCGTGAACTCGACTTGGCGTCCGTCCACGACGAACTCCCAGGGTGAGATGGCGCGGGTGCGGGTGAAGGCGAAGGCGATGCAGCAGTGGGCGGCGAGGTCGGCGGGTCGCTTCGGTGTGCCGTTACGCGCCAGATAGTCCGGGCTCCCCAACACGACCGTCTGCAGCGGCCCGCCCAGACGCGCGCCGATCATATCCTTCTCGAGAAGCTCGCCGATCCGCAGACCGGCATCGAAGCCCTGAGCGGCGATGTCGACGAAATTGTCGTCGAAGATCAGGTTAAGCCGCACTTCCGGGTAAGCGTCCATGAACGGCCCCATCAGCGGCTCGATCAGCAGTGGTGCGGCAATCCACGGCAGGCTCAGGCGCAATGTTCCGGCGGGGCGGTCGCGAGCCTCGCGCAGCGCCGCGCCAGCCGCCCGGATCTCTTCGGCCGCTGGGCGCACGTGGTCGAGGTAGTGGGCGCCGGCTTCGGTCAGGCCAACGCTGCGGGTCGTGCGGTTGAGAAGCCGCACCCCCAGACGCTCCTCGAGCCCCTTGACCGCCTCGCTCAACGAGGCCGGAGCGACGCCGAGTTCGGCTGCGGCGCGGGTGAAGCTCCTGGCCTCCGCAACCTTCACGAAGGCGACGATGCCGCTGAACTGGTCGAGGCGCATTATTAGGTTATTCCAAATAGCCTTGTCGAACTATACGGGTTTTTCCGGGGAAGAAAAAGCCTCATGCTGGATTTAGCCTCGCCGTTGCGACGGCTCGAAAGGCAACTCGAAAGGCAAGGAGACAGGATCGATGACCAGGCTCGCTTCGCTTGCCGCCGGCGCTCTCCTCGCGGTGTCTGCCGCTCCCGCGAACGGCGGTCCGCACGAAGACCGCAACATCCAGCTGATCAAGGACTATTACGCAGCTTATGCGACCGGGAACCCGGAGGCCGTCCGGCCCTTCCTCGCGCCCGACATCGTATGGCGCATTCCCGGCCATCATCCGCTGGCCGGCGACAAGCGCGGACCGGAGGAAGTGGTCGCCTTCTTCCGTGGTCTGGCCGACGGCAAATTTAGGGCTGAGCCGATTTTCTTCCAGGCGCAGGGCGATCTCGTCGTCGACATCCATCGCGGCTGGTCGAACGTCGGCTCAGGTCCCGAGATCGACCAGCTCTATGCCCTGATGTTTCGCATCAAGGACGGCAAGATCGCCGAGGCACAGAATTTTTTGACCGACATGTACCAGTCGGACGCCTTCTACTGGACGCACTACCCGCTGAAGCCACTGCCCGGCCGACTGGCGGGTGACCGCTAGTGCATGTCGCGCAAAAGTGCGCAGCGGTTTTGCGATAACGACATGCATAAAACAACAACCTAAAGCGCGTCGCATGAGGCCGGTCAAACGCGACGCGCTTTAGACGGCGGCTTGCCTCAACCCGCCGCGCTCCGGCGCCAAGCCAAGGAGACTTGCAATGCTGAAAAACCTGGCGCTAGCGGCAGCAACCGCCGTCGCGCTCGGCTCCAGCGCCTTCGCCGCACCGCGGGTCGAGCGCGTCACTTTCGCCTCGCACGGTGAGCAGATCGTCGGCGACCTCTATCTGCCCGAGGATCTGGACCCGGCGAGACCTCGGCCCGCGCTGGTCGTGACCGGCGCCTGGATGACGGTGAAGGAACAGATGCCGGCCCGTTATGCCCGCGAGATGGCCGACCGCGGATTCGCAGCCTTGACCTTCGACTTCCGCGGCTGGGGCGAAAGCGGCGGTGCACGTCGCCAATACGAGGATCCCAGCGCCAAGATCGCCGATATCGAAGCGGCGGTCGCCTATCTCGCGACCCGGCCCGAGACCGACAAGGACCGCATCGGCGGGCTCGGCATTTGCGCCAGCTCCGGCTACATGGTCACTGCCGCCGCTGAAGATGCCGCGATCAAATCGGTCGCCCTCGTTGCGCCGTGGCTGCATGATGCCAAGGTGGTCGAGGAGACCTATGGCGGCAAGGAAGGCGTCGCCAGGCTTGAAGCCGCGGGCGATGCGGCCGAGGCTGCGTATCGCCGCACCGGCAAGCAGGCCTTGCTGCCCGCCGCCAGCCCGACCGACGAGCGTGCGATCATGTTCAAGGTGCCTTACTACACCGAGGCCGATCGCGGGATGATCCCGGCCTGGCGCAACGAGGCCGATCCGGCCTTCTGGCGCGGCTGGCTGACATTCGATGCGATCCGGGCTGCTCCGCGTCTGCATCAGCCATTTCTGATGGTGCATAGCGAGGCGGCTGCCATCCCGCAGGGCGCGCACAAATTCTACGCACGGCTGACCGGGCCGAAGCAGGAGCTGTGGCTCGACAACGTCACCCAGTTCGATTTCTACGACCGCGCTGCGCCGGTGAAGGCCGCGAGTGACGCCGTTGCTGCGCATTTCAGCGCCACGCTGGGCGATGCAGGGGAGGCAGGACAATGAGCCCCGTTACCCGCCGGCAGGTCGTGGCCTCGGCAGTCTTCGCCGCGACGCTAGCAGCTACTTCCTTGCCGGCCTTGAGCACGCAGTCCACGGCTGCGCTGACAATCGAAGCAAGACCGCCATCGCCGAGGCAGTGGCGGGGATCGGCCTCTATGCCGATTTGCGCGAATGGAACCGGGTCAGGTCCTATTTCGCGGCCCGCATCACGACCAATTATACCAACCTTTTCGGTGGTGAGGTTGCGACCAGCGACCGCGACGCGCTGATTGCCCAGTGGCAAGGCCTTCTGCCGGGTTTCGACGCCACCCAGCACCTCATCACCAACATCGTTGTCGAAGGCGCCGGCAACGATGCGGTTGCGCGCAGCCACGTCCGCGCCACCCACTGGTTCGACACCCGGTTCTGGACAGTCGGCGCCAGCTATCTACACCGGCTGGTGCGAACGCCCGAAGGCTGGCGCGTCAGCGCCATCGCTATCCGCCGCTTGTACGAAGAAGGCGACCGCGCCGTGCTGGCCGCCGCCGCTGATCGGGTGAACGCGGCGGCGAAGTGAGCAGCCGGCTGGTGGCCACTGTTGCCAGCTACTGGCGCAACACCGTGTTCTTGGTGCCTTCTTCGACCTGGTCGATGACCAGCAGCTTGACCGGATCGGCGCCGACATTAGTAGCCTGATGCCACTGCCCGATCATTTCGATGATGAAATCGCCTGATTTGTACGTGGTGCTCTTGCCGGTCTCGACATTGGTGACCTGAAGCGTCCCACCCTGGACATAGGCATAGCGGGGAAACGGGTGCTTGTGGACCGGTAACGTCGCGCCCGGCGCGATCTCATAGGACGACACCAGGACCTGCACGTTCTTCTGCGGCAGCGTGATCGGCTGGCCGGACGCCGTCTCGGTGCGCGAGGCAAGCGGGGTCACGACAACCGGGGTCTCGCTGGCGTCCAGCGCGTGCGCGGCGGTTGCGGACAGGGCTGCCGTTAGCAGCAGCGTCGTCGATATCAGAATTTTTCGCATGATTCCCCCCAAGCCCAACTTCACCATCGCTCAGCAAATTTCCGCGCGCAAGCGTCTCCTTTCGGGAGCACTCCAGCCGCCTCTCCTGAACATGCCAGGCGTCATGCCGTGCGTCGTCCGGAACGTGCGGGAAAGGTGGCTCTGGTCGGCGAAACCTGCCGCGATGGCGGCATCGGCGAGGCCGAGCCCCTGTTCTATCAAGGTGCTTGCGCGACGCAATCTCCGGTCGCGGATATAGGCCGCGGGCGTCAGGCCAATCGCCTTCTTGAAATCCCGGATGACCTGGAACCGGGTGACACACGCGGCGTCGGCAAGCCGCTGTAGGTCGAGCTGCGAGCCAAGTTCGCATTCAATAACGTCCTCGTAGATCGAGAACCTTTGTCGCGATCCCGAACTTTCGACCTCTTCGGTTCGCCCGCCCCAATCGCCATGCCGAACGATGAGATGCCTCAAGGCGACGAGCAGCGACGCCTCGGCCTGCGTTGAGTCCTGGGACGTCGAGCCCTCATGCGCCGCCGCCAACGCTGGGGCGAGGTTGCTGTCGTCGATGATCGCGCGTGAAAAAACCGGAGCGTCAGCCCCGCCCAACTCGCGGGCGACGGCCGTCAGCAGCGGCACCGAGGGATAAAACGTCCGGTAGGCCCAGCCTTCATCGGCACCTCGTTCGCCATCATGCCACTCCTCGGGATTGACGACGGCAATTGCGCCTGCCGGAGCGAGAACGCTGTGGCGCCCGATGCGAATACGTTCGCAGCCAGAAGTAATCAGTGCGATCACATAGGTTGGGTGCGTGTGCAGCTCGTAGCGATGCTGCGTGAAGCGCGCCTTGAACAGGCCAAGGTCCGGGAAGCAGGGATGGCGCCAGTATTTCCTGATCTCTGTCGCGTCCACGTATTTCGTCCCCGCTGCGGTCAATCTGGTTCAAGACGCCTCTTGCGCGACCTTCTAATCGTGATCCCGGATCAAACCATGACCGCCTTTGCCGGCGTGGAAGGAGCATCATGCTGCATAATGAACCCATCGCCGCTCTGACACCAGAGGTCATAGCCTGGCGCCACCATATCCATTCCAATCCCGAACTCGGATTCGATGAGAACGAAACGGCACGTTTCATTGCCGAGAAACTGCGCGCCTTCGGCTTCGATGAGGTGCATGAGGGGATCGGCGGAACCGGGGTTGTCGGCGTCCTGCGCAACGGCGCGGGCGCGCGCGCCATCGGTCTCCGCGCCGAGCTGGACGCGCTTCCGGTCGTCGAGAGGACTGGCTTGCCCTATGCCTCCAGGAACGAGGGCGTGATGCACGCCTGCGGCCACGACGGCCACACAGCCATGTTGCTCGGCGCCGCCAGGTTGCTCAGCCAATCCCGCGCCTTCGACGGCATCGTCTACTTCATCTTCCAGCCAGCCGAAGAAAATGAAGGCGGCAGCTTGCGCATGATCGAAGACGGCCTGTTTAGGCGTTTTCCAGTCGAGGCGATGTATGCCGTCCACAACTGGCCGGGCGTCAGACTGGGGACCATCGCCGCTCGCGTTGGAGCGCAGATGGCCGCCGTCGACAATTTCGAGGTGACCTTCGAGGGTCTTGGCGCACATGCCGCCATGCCGCAGCTCGGCGACGACCCGATCCTGGCCGCGGGCGCCTTTGTCCAGGCCGTCCAGCGCATTGTCAGCCGCTCGGTTGATCCGCAAAGCGCGCTGGTCGTCAGCCTCACCCAAATCCATGGCGGCAATGTCGGCAACATCGTGCCTGGGAAGGTCTGGCTGCAAGGCACCTGCCGGTTTTTCGAGCCCGGTCATTCCGATCATTGCGAGAAGCTGATCGGCGAGATCGCTGGGGGCATTGCCGCAGCCCATGCGCTCAGAGCCACGCTCGACTACCACAAGGGCTATCCTCCGCTCATCAACACGGCGATTGCCACGGCCCGCGCCGTCGAAGCGGCCGCCGCCACCGTCGGGAGGGAGAACGTCACGACCGAGTTCAGCCCGAGCCTGGGCTGCGAAGATTTCGCCTTCATGATCCGCGAGGCAGGCGGCTGCTACGCGTGGATCGGCGTCGGCGATGTCGGGCCCGGCGAGGGCCTGCACGGCGACCGCTACGTCTTCAATGACGAGATCGTGCCGACCGTGCTGCGCTACTACGTCAATCTGGTCGAGCAGACGCTTCCCACCTCGTGAACTATCAGAGCGAAAACTGACGGCTCAGCGGGAAGTGCCGATCTGAATGCGTTTCGTACCTACGCGAACTAACCCGACGCATCTCACCCGACTGTGGCCACGAGTTGCGTTACGCGAACGGGATTTTCTAGCACTGCCTGCGCGGTATCGGCCTGCTCTTCATCGACATGCGCCATCACAAAGATGACGCCTTGTGCAACGTTCGGCTCACCCGGCTTTTTGGCAACATCGGCAGATGCCTGGAGAAGCCCACCAGCAAAGCCGCCGCAGACCCCACCGACGAGGACCATGCCAGCCACCGCTCCGACAGGATCAATGCCGGTGGCTCCAAAAGCAACCAGGCCGATTAACAGACCGGCGGCCGCGCCAAATGCGACACCGCCCGGACCGCGCAGGACAGCGCTGATTTCGTCGTCGTATGGTCCGATGACGCTGATCTGTTCGTGAGAAACTCCTGCCGCCTGAAGCGCGGCAACTGCACGCGCTGCCTGGTCGCGGGAATCGAAAAGTCTGCTGATTGTTCGCATTTGACACAGCCCATAGCATAGTCGTCGCCCGCCGCTCATTCGAAGCGGCGGGCGTCTCCTCCCCTCATCCATCTTCGCGCTAGACTTGCTCAAACATGAGACCGCTGCAAACGTTCCTTGGCTGGGCTTCGGTCCGATCCGAGAGGCCTTGCCGTTGGACTTAAGTCTGACCTGCCGCGCGCAATGGGTCCGGCTATCGAGCCGCCCGGAACCACGACCGCTCGCATTCGTTCGCCGCAAGCTCACAGGAGGAACTCATGGAGAGGAGTGTCCACCACCCTCATTCAGCCTGTTTCCAACCGACATTCAGACCCCGTGTTAGGCTTCGCCAGGAGAAAGGAAATGGCCGACAACAAGTGCAACCGAGACTTACTCGACCACGACCGCCTGTCGGTCGACGAGTACTACGAGGTGGAACATTTCGCGCGAGAAAATGGCGTTTCGCCCAGCCAGGTCAGTAAGCTGATCAAAAAGAACGGTAACGATCGAATGACCCTTACTCAAGCGGTGAGAGCATTGCGCGACCGGAAGTGAAAATTACGCCGCACCTTGTGCCCGGGGGAGATCGAAAGGATCGGAGTTTGCGCGTCATGACTTGCTGCCTCGCTCGACGAGACCGTGGCGCTTACTCAAAAAAACCGCTGGCTGCGGTTTCCGTCCCGTCTGTAAGCCCTAAGTTCCCTTGCGATTGATCGGTTGCAGATCAAAGATGGCGTCGCTTAGCGTCGTTCGACAACAGATTGGCCGGTTCTCTCGAATCGTGCCGCTGGCGCGACGCGCCGCCGACCGGGCCGTTGGGGATATGGCGCCATACAGAGCGACAAGACTGATCGATCGATGGAATGCACTGTCGCTGGCCACTCAGTTTCTGCTCGCCGGCGGGCTGTTCTCGCTGTCGGCAATGATCGTGGTGGGAATTTCCGTGACAAGCCAGATAGAAGCCGCGGTCACCCGGAACTCGGCTTCTGCGACCGCTCTTTACGTCGACAGCGTTATCGCGCCGCTGCTCCCCGACATGCGCAGGAGCGAAGTGCTCGAGGAGAGCGTTGCCCACGCGCTGGATGAAACGCTGGGACAAGGCGCACTCGGCACAAGGCTCGAATCCTTCAAGCTCTGGCGCCGCGACGGCACCATCCTCTATTCAACCAATAAAAATTTGGTCGGGAAGCGCTTTCCACTCAGCGACAATCTCCGGGCCGCATTCGCAGGCGACATAGTTGCTGAATTGGACAGGCACTATGATAACCAGGCTGAGAGGGACAGCGGCTTGCATCTTCTTGAAATCTTTAATCCGATGCTTCAGCCGTGGTCGGGCGAAGTCGTGGCTGTTTTGGAATTCGACGAGATCGCCACCGATTTTGAAAAGGACCTCCGGCAGGCACTCGTTCGGACCTGGTTCGATGTCGCAGCCGTCACCGCGGTTTTTTTCCTCGGGCTTTCGGTGATCGTTGTTCGTGGCAGCCGCACGATTCGTTCCCAGAGCCGCTCATTGAAGCAGCGCATTGCCGAACTTTCCGATCTGGTTGTTCAAAACAGAATGTTGAGACTGCGGGTGCAGCGTGCTTCGCAGCGCGCCACGGCGCTTAACGAACGTTACCTCAGGCGGATCGGCGCGGACCTACACGACGGGCCGGCGCAACTGGTTGCCCTCGCGGCGCTGGGGATCGACAGCCCCGTACTTGCCGATTCTGCCACGCCGGCTGCGGCGCGCGCACGGGAATTGCAGGTGGTCAAAGCGAATTTGGACGATGCGATGCGAGAAATCAGGAATGTCAGCAAGGGCCTCATGCTGCCGCATGTCGAGAATGCCGAGTTGCCGGAAATCCTCGAGCTTGCCGTGCGAGCGCACGAAGAGCGAACCGGCGTCAAAGTGATGCTGTCCATGACCGGGGGGCACGCACCCTTGTCACCAGCGGCCAAGATCTGCATCTTTCGCTTCATTCAGGAGGCGCTGAACAACGGCTTCCGCCACGCCGGGGGTGCCGGTCAATCGGTCGCGAAACATTTCGACGGGGAGCGCGTTTCTATCGAGGTTTCCGACACCGGCCCAGGTTTCGACCCGAAGATCATCCACCCTGAAAGGCTTGGGCTCATCGGGCTGCGTGAGCGGGTAGAAAGCCTCGGCGGCCAATTTGGTGTAACATCTTCACAGAATGGCACGGTGGTGAAAATGGTTCTCAACATAGTCGAAATAGGACAGGCGTGATGGCAGCGGCCATAAAGCTCGCCATTATCGACGACCATCCGCTGTTCAGGGAAGGCGTGGTGCGCACTCTCGAGCAGATCGGCGGGTTCGAGATCGTTGCCCAAGGCGGCAATAGAGATGACGCCTTGCGGATATCGGAAGACCAGCAGCTCGATATTCTCCTGATGGACATCTCGGTGCCTGGAGGGGGCCTCAACGCGATCGAACCGGCTCTGGAGCGGCACCCGGATCTGAAAATCGTGATGCTGACCGTTTCGGAGGAAAACCAGCACGTCATGACCGCCTTGCAGAGCGGGGCAAGAGGCTATGTCCTGAAGGGTGTCGGGTCTAGAACTCTGGCCGCGATACTGCGCACGGTGGCGATGGGCGAACGGTATGTTTGCCCGCAATTGTCGGCGCGTTTGTTGGTCGACTTGTCTAGCAAATCAACCGCGACCGCGAAACCCGACGTGCTGGCCGAACTCACCAGTCGCGAAAGAGAGATCCTCACGCTCGTTGCCGCCGGATTGAGCAACAAGCGGATCGGTCTTCAGCTGAACCTGCACGAGAAAACCATAAAGCATCACATGACGCGAATTCTCGCCAAGCTCAATGTGAGCAACCGGACCGAAGCCGCGATGACACTGCGCGACGCGACCGAGCCGCCTGCCCGCCATCCTGCGTGAAGCAAGGTAGCCTTGCGGCCTGTGAACTCGCCATCACTCGATCATGCCGAGCAGTCTTGCCCGATCGGAGTTCGTTGCCTGCCGCCGAATGATGGTGCGGCCCATGGCATCCCGCATTTCATAATGGCCGCCGTCGATGCGCTCGCTGAGCCCGTTGGAATGCACCACACCCACACTTGCCCCGCGCACTTCGATCCGGTCTCCAGTAGTCGCGTTGACATATACTTTTGGCTTGTTGGCGGGATTTACCGCGGCAACTGGATTTGCGGGGGGATTGCCTTTCGATGATTTTGATTTGCCCTTGCCCGCGTTGGCATTGGAGTTCGAGCTCCCGGGAGTTCCAGCGTTCCCGGAGTTTCCAGCGTTCCCTGCGTTCCCAGAGTTCCCGGAGTTCCCGGAGTTCCCGGAGTTCCCCGAGTTCCCAGAGTTCCCTTGTGCCTGGGCGGCCTGCGGGCTAAGCATCAGGGACAGGCCGTCCTGTGCCACACGGTAGGGGCTCACGACGAGAATCAAGGTCGATGCGGTGAGGCAGATGGCGACGCGAAGCCTTCGAAGAGATTTGAGCCTGCGCTGGGATTGAGAGCACGCAGGCCGCACATTCATAATGGCGAGAACTCTTGTCTCACGAAGCCTCCGGCGTTGCGGCCGTATCGCGTCTGTGGTCAATGAATTTGCCAATAGCACGCCAGAATAATCCTCTGACCGTCACGGTCTGCGTTGCATTTCCACCTGTTTCGAATTCGCCCGAGCCAATCCTCTGTACTCTGCACCATCTATCACGCTTTCGCCATCATCAGGCGGTGTCAAGACCCACCAGTCTCACGGGGAGAAACCGGTGGGTCTCGCTAGCGCAGGAAGGGACTCATTACTGCGCAAGTGTGTTGCCTTCATTGATCGGGCCCATCAGCCGATAATAAGCCCGACGGCCGCGACCCCGAACACCAAGCCAATACCGGAAAAAGCAGCCAACGTGCCTGGTGAATGCTGGGGTCCATTGCAGCCTCATGTCACGGCTTGGCATCGCAACGAGGCCTGCAGGAGCTCGGTTCCTGAAAACTCTCCCATCTCAGGCTTTTGCGATAGCGGTCCCGGACTAAAGCACTGCCTGTGCCAGCCCATAGTCTGCCAGCGGTCAGACTGAAGCCCTATCTCAGGCCTTTTTGAGCATGAAAGGCGCCGTCGAGGGGTAATCCATGGGGTAAAGGCTGGAAGGATCCTCAACACGCAAAGCCGTCAGCTTGGACAGCGGGATGTACCGGCGACGTAAATAGCCCTTGCCGTCCGATGAATGGAGACTGCTCTCAAACCTCAATCGATGCATGTGGAGGGATCCGCCGCTAGTGCGGCGAGCCCCTTCACGCCGTACAAGGCCGTTAGGTCAAAATAAGGACGATCGTGAGCGTATCCGGGTCGACGATGACGATTCGGCCATCGGCCAACACGAAATACTCATAGGATTCGTAAGCCGGGACGATCTCGACGATTCGCGGTGGCAGGCGGCGCAGTTTGACCTTCTGCCGCGGAACCTCGACACCCACTGAGATGTCAAAATCGACGCTGGCAACCGGTTCGACCTTTTCCTGCTTGAGGATTTGGGTGATTTCCGTCTTCTGTTCAACGGTCACACTGCTGATCGCGCCGGTCGAAGTCTCGTCCTGAGTAGAGGTCATGCCCTGAGTCTGCTGCTCGGTGGTGGCACCGGCCTCGCCCTGGGTCTGCTGCTCGGTCTGGACCTTGGCCTTATCCTGCGCCTGTTGGTCGGTTGTGGTGCCAGTCTCGCCCTGAGTCTGCTGCTCGGTGGTTACACCGGCTTTGCCTTGGGCTTGCTCATCGGTCTGCATCTTGGCCTTGCCTTGAGCCTGCTCCTCGGTGGTGGCGCCGGCCTTACCTTGGGACTGTTCGTCCATCGCACCTTCCGGGCAACCGGCAGAACCGGCCGGGCAGTTGGTGTCGGCGCCCGACTGGGTTTGCGCCGGCTGTTCCTGAGCGAGCGCTGCTCCACAGCCAACGCCGATGGCCAGCATACTGGTGATCAGAACTTTCTTCACGAGACGTCTCCTTCGAAAAGTCTGTCCCTTCACGGGGAAAACCACCTCTGGAAAAATTTTGTTCCGGGCGAATTGACCGGGCGGAAGCGATCGGAGCCTGTTGGAACAAACAGTCCGCGTTCATGCGCGCTGTACTGAGCCATGGTGCGCGCGCCGAATAGGGTTCGTGTCTTTGTTCCAGCAGAGGCGCGGGTTGTTATTCGGCCGACGCGACGTCCTGGTAGGGTGGAGATTGAAAAATCTGCGCTCGCTGCTGGACAAATCTCTTCCAACCGCCGGTTGGTAGACGCCGGGCAGCCGGCGCGTATGGTTTTTCCGTCCGCGCGCACCGGGCACATCCCAGCCTCCCAAGCCGTGCTTGGTGACCGCTTGATCGCCCCGTCGCACCTGAGGTACGGCGGGCTTTTTTTGCCTGGGCAGAACTTGTTGTAATCAGCACAGCATGTTCTTACGCAGACCATGCAAATGGCCAGCGCTCCATTCCACGACGCAGCCCTGGGAGTTCAGACACCGTGGAAGAACCCATCTGGGAAACCAACAAAATCCATGCGGCGCGCGTTCGGCAGACCGCCGAACGCGGAGGGCGCTCGTTGAGGACCTTCGCTACACACTGGCCCTGTCACAACGCTTGGTACGAGCGTCGCGTGCGCTGCTGAAGCGGTCCAAGGACCAGGGCGTTGCTACTGAGCCTTGAAACCGAAAGCAGCCGAAATGGTCGGACCGGGCCATCTTGCAGCGTCAGGAAGGCGATCGAAACGAGAATTTGAACGAGAAACAAGACGAAGCTGACGCCGTCGTCGGCGAGCCATAGCCGGTCGCCTCGCCCCTGGTTCTTTCTATACTCTCGATGGTGGGCGGGGCAGTGTACGCGGTCCTTCGTCGGGAGGAGTTTCTATAGCGGCCAACCCAAACCTGCGGTTTTTTCCTTAGAGGGTGGAACACTGTCCTGCGACAAAAGTTTAGTGCCAGCAGCGTAGTATTGTCCCTCATACAAATGCTGCGAGATCGGTGGCCCCGACGAGCCCGCGTCCTCTCCCGGAGGGCGCGGGCTTTCTGCTGTTGCGTCTTTCCGGCGCCGCGAATGGTGCCACCAGGCGGTCTTTGCGAGAGTTCGGTTTTCATCGGGAGCAATGGAGTTCAGAGCGTCCCGGCTGCAGGTCACAGCGGTACACAGCGACATTCCGCATGCGGTCCCAGTCCTGCGATGCGTTTTGCTTCAGTCCCGAATTGGTCCTTCCTTGACAGCAAAAAGCGGTCTTCACATATTTCCTCGCAGCCGTCGCTCACGGCTCTCGTGGAAGCTCAAACACTCGTTCAGTTGAATGGAGGTTCTAATGAACGACAGGACTTTCGACCGGCCTGTTTTCGTCAAGAGAGGGGAGTTATGGTAGAGGAAATCGAATGCTTAGCTGACGCTTTCGAGTTCCTGCAGGAATGGCCGAAGAATCGCAGAGGGCCAATCTTTGACACTGCGTCCCGAGCTTGCCAGCGCGCCTACGATGGCCAAGTTCCCATTTCAGTTGCACGCGAGGCTTTCGCCGGCTTCGCGAGATCGGCCAAGATTCTCGAGGACGTCTCTGCAGCCATGCCCTGGATGACGGCACCGAAAACCGGTCGTGGTGGCGTGACGGCGTAACCAATGTAGTACTTGGCGACGCCCTTGTGAAAATCGCCGGCATGGACAATCCGCCAAGCAGTTCCTGGCCGGCAGCGATGCCGTTACTGCGACAAGGGCGGCGCTTGAGGCACGGCTTGAGGAAATTCGCGCATTCGAGGACCTGTCCAATTCGACAGATGGGTCTTACTAGGTCAGAGCCCGGAGAGCGGGGCCACGCTGGGTCGAACAGCCCCGCGCGAATCCGCTATGAACGCAGCCAACGTCGACAATATCGAGGAGACGAAACCGGCCCCGGCCTCTGCGGGCTGCCGAGTGGGTAGCGGCAGAGGAGGGCACAGCGCGGGACATTCGCAAATCTGACCGCGTCGGGCATTGATGCTGACCTCGCGAGAAGGATCAGCATGGAGTTCGCCATTAATGGCGACGAGCAGGATGGCGTCCTCTTGGCCAAGCGGGTGACTGGCACGATGCCGGCGCGCGCGACGCATTCCGCGTCGCTGTCGTCGGCGACGTCGACAGGACCGTCGTTGCTTTCGACCGTCTCAATGATGGCTTTCGCAAGAGCCTCGCCCTCGTGGATCGGCTCGGGGCGGTAAAGCAACAGGACGGCTCTTCGCTCGGCAGCACGCCGGCAGGGGCATGGCTGTTCAATAGCCTTACGCACGGGCTTGAGGGCGGCCCAGGCGTTGCTGATGTCATCGTGGCCGTCCATGCTTCTTCACCAGATGGACTGTCTCAGCGTCATCCGTGAAGGCAGGGGCCGAACGAGGCCCGGTTCCATCAAAGTCTAACGACTGGGAAAGCGCACTGGAAAGCACGTGCGGTAACAGTTAATTCAACCATTGCGGGTATTCTAGAGGAGTGTGGTAGCGGCTCCGGCAATGTGAGGCGGGGTGCTGAGTTGCCGGAGCCGCCTGCGCAGTCCGGTTGGGTTTGACCGCGCCGTCCTATTCTGGGACAGCGCGGTCAACGATTCGTTAAAATGGGAACTAATTTAAGCGTATGCTAATTGAATCGCAGTTTTGCGAGTCAGTGCATGCGTTTGAAGTTTGTCCCGCCACTAATGCCGACTTTGGTGGAGAAGCCTCCCGAAAGCGGCGTGTGGCTTCATGAGCTCAAGTTCGACGGCTATCGGTCGCAAATGATCATTGACGAATGCGGAACGCGCATTTTCACCCGCCGTGGCCTGGACTGGACGGCGAAATACCGCGACCTGGTCGCCGCATCGAAGTCGCTCGCCGTGGACAGCGCCATCATCGACGGTGAGATCATCGTGCTCAATGATGCCGGCCTGTCGGATTTCGCGGCTTTGCGCAAGGCCATCACGCGGCGACAGCATGACCTCTATTTCGTCGCCTTCGATCTGCTGCACCTTAACGGCCACGACCTGCGCGACATGGCGCTGCAAGAGCGCCGCGATATCCTTGCCGGCATCATCCCGCCTGACATCCGCATCCAGTTCAGCCAGGCGCTGCCGGGCGACGCCAAGGCGATCTATCACCTGGTCGACCAGGCCGGCCTTGAGGGAATGGTGTCCAAGCGTCGGGACAGCAAGTATCGCAGCGGCCCTTCGACCAACTGGCTGAAGACGAAATGCTACACCGTCGGGGAATTTGAGCTGCTCGGCGTCGAGCGTGAGGCTGGAAAGCCGGCATTCGCGCTGATGGCCGAGCCTGGCACCCGCAAATATGTCGGCAGTGCCTTTGTCAGCGTCAATCGTGAGATGCGGGAGCGGCTGTGGAAGCGCGTCCAGAAACACGCTGGCGAGGCGCCGAAGGACATGAAGAAGCGGCCGGCAACGCAATGGGTCAAGCCGGGGATCAAAGCTCGCGTGAGGCACTTGCGCGGCGAGGAGGACCTCCGCCACGCGTCGCTGCAGGATTTTTGGGAGGGAGAATAACCGGATTCCGCCTCGGTTTCGGGAGTGTTCGTCAAGCGGAACATAAGCAGCGAGCAACGACTATGCGCAGGGGCGGTTCCGGTGGCGCGATGTCCGTCCTATCACGCCAAAACAGGCGAGACTTAGGTCCTGTCACGCAATCAGACCAAAGCCCGCAAAAGGAACATTTGCGGCTGCCTGAGGTTTGGTGAGCCTGGCGCGAAGACGCGTTCAGCGGAACAGATCTCACATAAAGGAGGCACTCATGAGAATGCATCTTTCCACTGCAGCCGCGGGATTTCTAATGCTGGCAGGTATCGGCGCTGCTGCTGCTCAGGACGTAATCATCGAGCCTGAACAGGAAACCGTCATCAGAGAATATGTGAAGAAGCAGCCGCTCGCGTCGGTGAAAATCCCTGGAGTGGAGCTCAATATCGGCTCAACCCTGCCCGAGACGGTCGAGCTTCATGAAGTTCCCGACACCAAATACAGGTACGTGGTGGTCGACAACCGGACCGTTGTCGTTGACTCAGGCACACGCAAGATCATCAAAGTCATCGAATGACCTAAGCGACTGGAAGGGACAGCCCGCCGTGCCGGAAGGAGCGGCGGGCTTCTTCTTTGGAACAGCTTATGGAGCGAAGTTTCCGGTGATGACGGCGAGAAAGAAAGCAACAACTCGGAACACATGCCACGTTACAATCAAAGCCGAGGCCGATCACCACAGCCCACGCTCAGCTTACCCTAATTCCTCTCCGGCAGTTTCGACAGCAGATGGCTTTGTTCCCCTTCGGTCGTCATCTCGCCGTTCGTTGAGTAGGACAATCCCTCATGATCGTCCGATGCGGAGGCCACTGCGCTTGCGAGCGCATCTCCGGCCCTACGAATGGAGCCATGCGCCATCGGCTGTTTTGGCGTCGAAAGCTACGGGCACGCCGTGAATCACGCACGCTGCTGCCAATATCTCCTCCAACTCGTGGTCGGTCGCCTTGCAAGCCGGCATGAGTTTCCGAAGGGCGCAGATTGCCTGTCCGATCGATAGGAAGCGGGCCTTGCCTCTGGAAAGAACGTAGATTTCGGCGACTGTATCAACCGTGACTGTGGGAAAAGAGTGAGTCATCGAGAATTCCTCCCTGAAACCCTGACGAACACGATTTCCGGCCAAACGTGGCGGCCTTCAACGCTCTGTCTGATTGCGGACAGTTAGGCTCGCCGCCATTTCGGCCATTGTCTGTAGGCAATTCATTGAGTTGCTGATCCTAGAGAGGCCGGCCGGCGCGGCTCATGGCGCGTGCGATCGCAAGCTGCGCCTCGACCTTGGCATTTTCCTTTTGCGTCATGTTGTCTGCGGAGATCAGCCGGCGTAGCGAGCGCATGATCTCTCCGCGGGCCCAGCCCGCTTCCAGCATGCAATCGACGATCGCCTGAAAGCTTGGCTCCATGGCCTTCTGACAATCGATCTCGCGATCGGGATATTCGCCGGGTCGTTTCGGCGGGTTTCTCACCCGGTGCCGTTTTGTCCAGCTTGCGATTGTGATCCCGCAGGCCATGCCAGCACAGTCGGCAATCCAGTCGAATACATCCGGACCGCGCCCTATCAGTTGCGCGCCCTGAACAACTTCAATCGCCACGCCCGAAAAAGCGAGGAGAACAAACAGCTTTGCCTTGTGTTTCGTCCAGCCGACACTTGCCAAGGCCGCCAAAACGGTGAATGCGGCGACGTGGATGAGCTTGCGATGATGCGTGAAGGTTACTCCCAAATTCCGCAGGAGCCACTCCGGAAAAAGGGCGAGCAGCAGGAGAACGCCGGCCAACGCGGCAAGGAAAGCAACCCTTGCCACGATCGGATATGAGCCTGCGCGCAACAAAATAGGACAGCCCTTCATCCGAAGTTTGGAGACGCCACCGCCAGCATGAAGCGGTCTTAGAGCTGGGGCAGATTGTCAATTTCCAGCGGATCGGCGCATCAGCCGAATAGATGAAAGCTTTAGAAGCTGCGGCCAAAGGAGGGCAAGATGCTATTCCTTTCGGACTGGGGTCCTTACCAGACGACTAGGAGCTCTAGTCAGAGGAAACGCTCCCCCTCGGCACGGTGCTCGAAACAGAACCAGTGGGGCGTCTGACTCGGCTTCGCAAAGCCCCATCCCTGCTCGAAGCGCATCCCGAGCACCTGCCCAAGCGATTGATGATCCACAAGCCGATGAAAGGCCCGGACGGCAAGATCCACTGGTTCACGGAAAGATTCCGGGGATGAACGGCTGATCGTGGCTCCCGGGAAGGTGGCCGGCGCCGCTTGGGGGGCGTTGGGGTAGATTGCCTGTAGGGCGCCGGCCTGGCGGATTGGGGTCCGCCGCACCAAGAAGCTAACAGAGCTTGCGGCCGTGGATATGGCGTGATCGCGGAAGTGCCGTGCTTGGCGTATATTCCTATCCAGCTATGTTAGCGCGATGGCCGACAAACCGGCGACAACTTACATCGTGAGTGTCTTCGAGAAACCGCACTGGCGAACGGTGCTGACCACGAAGGACAAGGCCAAGGCGGAAGCTATGGCGAAGAGATCGGCGATAAGGCCAGATCGAAGAGATCACGCCGAAGGGGAAGCGCTAACCGGTCAGCTTAGTGAAGTCGTGGCGGCGCGCGCGAACATGCGCCAGCAAATTAGTTTCATTGACGACCCCGGATTGAAAGAGAGTCAGCGTGGTCGAGGCCAGAATCTGGCCGTCTATCGAGCTGCTGTACCATTTAGCGTCGGCGGTTATCTGGTCGACCACCCGCTGGCAGATCGCCCGATCTTCAGGCTTCAGGAACTGGCTTTGCGGTGCTCGTAGCATCTCGACGCCTTTAAAAGGGAAGTTACTGTGTCTCCCGCGCGAAAACATGCGTGGATCTCCGAGAATGGACCGTAAACACATTCAGACAGAAAGTTGCCATTCGTTTGACCGTTGCAGGCGAGGTCTTGTGTCAAGAGGGTTGCTAATATGCGAGACAGCGCTCTTCGCTCTAAGCCGGGCGGCCCAGCGGCTTTGGTTGTGGGGGGAGGCCGCTGGGCCTGACCAGCGAGCCTTCGGGGGGCGCTCACCTGGCTGGCGGAATACATGCGCTCAAGCTAATGGAGTCGAAACATTCGAACGAAGTACGTATTGGTAATTCCGCTGCGCAAAGGTCATAAGGTGCGCCGCAATGGGTCAACACGTCTGGCACCGCAATTGCTTGGTCAGGTCTGGGGGAATGGGGTGGAGGCCCGTCGCTTCGCAAATGCAGCGGCGGGTCTGCTAGATACAGGTCGCCTCCCAGCCTACGCGCTGCTTCCGTCTCGCTTGCTCATCAATCGCCCGGATCGGCAGATAGGCGGCCGGCAACGCAATGGGTCAAGCCGGGGATCAAAGCCCGCGTGAAGCACTTGCGCGGCGAGGAGGACGTACGCCACGCTTCGCTGCAGGAGTCTGGGACGAGGGCTAAAGCGGGACATCTCAAATCCCATACGTCACATCAGGGCAATGAAGATCACCGGTGCAAAGATCAGGAAGATCGCCATCGCTATAATAACGACAAGGGCCAGGCGCTCTGTTCGCCTGGCGATTGCAGCGACCTCGTTGTCGCTCGACGGAATGAGATCAACCACCGAGAAATCTGTTGGCTCAGGCGTTTGATTGTCATTTGCGGGTCGGCTTGCGACCTCATCGACATTCTGTCTGCTCTGGGGAAGGGGCACAGTTGTTTCCGCTGTTAGAGTCATATCGGGCGCCCGCCGATGAGGGATACAGCGGGCACCCGGAACCACCGATGAAGGGACTTTGCTCGGCGGCCAATACCAATCCGTTGGTAAGATCTTGGTTGCCAGCCTCAGCCCTCTGTCTTTAACGCAAAGACTTCAGTCTTACTGCATCATGGACCATAGCCCGGCGGCGGAACTAAGTGCCCGCCGGTTCCGTTGCCGACCAGTGATAATTCAGAATGGGAGAGATAGTCATGGCTGACGGTCCCACCGTTGTTAACTCAGGCGGAAATGGCGCCGGCACCGCTGTCGCCGTCGTTCTCGCAGTTATCGCAATCGTGATGCTGCTGTTGTTCACCGGCGTTATCAACATAAACGGCGGGGGCACCGGAAAGGACGTCGACGTAAAGGTTGAAGCGCCCAGGGTTGAAGCGCCTACGGTCGAAGCGCCCAAGGTCGAAGCGCCAGCCGCGCCCGCTCCGGCAGAGCCGGCCGCACCTGCTCCGGCAGCACCCGCTCCGGCAGCACCTGCTGACGGCGGCTGAAGGGACGCCTTCTTGGGAAAAATCCGCAACCTATAGCCCTGCTTCGCTGCAGGATTTTTGGGAGGAAGAATGACTGGGATTCCGTCTCCGTTTGTGTTCGTTAAGGGTGACATTAGCGTGCGCTAATGCTTTTCCGGGACCAGCGGGCCTTCCCCCCAACTTTAGCCCGCTGCAGGTCGGGCTGTAACCCGGTCGGCCCGCGCTCGGAGGAGGAGCGCGGGCTTCTCCTTGTCAGTCCGACGCGCCAGACAAGGGGGAAGGCCGGCGCCGCTAAGGGGTGAGGTAGAATGCCCAGGCGCCAGCCTGGCGGATTGGGGTCCGCCACGCACGCCGCCGTTCGGCCCCTTGCGCGCGGGCATTTGTCCTCAGCCTTTGCGCCGCTTGGACTCTTCCGAAATGGGCTTTTCTTGTCCGGTGTTCTCGCGAATCCCGGACTTGGCCGCAAAACTATAAAGAAGGCCTGCCACGACAAGCACCAATAGCGTGCCGAGTGCCGCCACCTGCCACAGACCTAGCCCGCACGCCACGCCAATTGCCCCAGACAGCCACATGCCTGCACCGGTCGTCAGCCCGTGGACCTCGCCTCTCGAAAACAAAATCGATCCGGCAGCAAGGAACGCTACGCCAGCGGTAACCGCTTCGACGACACGGATCGGATCGACCCTCACGGAATCCTGCAGAAACATCGGCGCGTGAACGATTTCAATCGTCAGAATACCGAAAGTAGCCGCTGCCACGCAGACCAGGATATGGGTGCGAAGCCCGGCGGGCCGATTTCGCCATTCGCGTTCGAAACCGATCGCAGCACCGAAGATCGACGCCAGCAGAAGCCTCGCCGCAATAACCGGAAACGGGAGGTATGTCGGATGGCCGAATTCTTGGAAAAGCTGTTGCATGCGTAACCCGGGCTGACCGGCCACAACGTGCTCGGGCCGGCCAGGTTCCCCAAGGTCTGCCGGAGAGAGCGCGCCTGGTCAGGGCAGGGGGCTCTGCTAGCTTACCACTGACTTTGACCGGCTTCCCTGCCGCTTGGGGGCCAGCCAGCAGAAGCGAAGCGGATCGAGCTTGGGAAAAATCGCACGCTTGCGCGCAATAACTCGCCTTGGCGTAGAAATGGCGTTGGCTCCCCGGGATCGACGAAGATGCGAACTATGAGTTGCCGATTCCCCTCGAAACTACGCCACAGCCCACTATCAAGTTTCGGAAGCGTGATCGCGATCGCGCCGAGCGGATCCGGCTTGCCGGTGGTCCGAAGCCGACATTGAGGGAACGCGCCGTCCGGCTCGCTCTTGAGAAGGGTGAAGTCCGGACAAGAGACCTGACCGACATCGGTGTTCCTCGTTGCGCGAGGAAGGGTTGCTCGTGAAGGTGCGTTACGGCCGCTATCGTGCGGCCGTTCCCAAAGCGGCTTGATGGCATGATACGAACGGCTCTTGAGGGTGCAAGATGCTGACGAGAGCCGGAGTGGGATTAGGTACGCTGGCGCAGAAGAGGTGGGACTTGTGCTCTGGAACTGGCAAGTAGCGCCAGAGAAAGCTGGCGCCCGGGATCGACAGATCGAATGTCTCGATTGGGGCCGGTTTCGGATGGACAGCTTCTAGGCTGAAGTCATCAGCAAGCGGACGGAAGGCGCGGCTGAAAACCTCCTCCGAGCCGTGCCGGAACTGACGGCGACTTCCGATACCGGTGCCGCGCTTGCCTCAGCAAGGGCCTCAAGTTTCGTCACGTCCATGCCGGCGTAGAAGCCCGCCCCTCGCCAGTCAGGACAGTGATGCGCACTTGGGGGTCAGCGTCGACTTGCCTCATGGCTGCCTAGAACTCACGCTCCATGACGACGGTAACGCCGTTCATTCTGTCCGGGCCATCTAACGAGACCGCTGCAACGCCAGGCTCGACCTGCAGCTTCACCTGCGTGAATTCCATCGCGCTCATACCTTGCGCTGCGGCTGCTACAGCGACCGATATTCGAGAAAATCATCAAGGCCGTACCGACCGTTCTCACGGCCGATCCGGACATCCCGCAGCTACCGAAAGGCGCGTCGAAGCTCCGCCGTTGACGTTGACCTGGCCGGCGCACACCCGCCGCGCCACCTCCGATCGCACAACCAGTCAGCCAGCTTCCGCAGGCATCGGTTGCGTTTTTTTCCCTTGTCTCCCGCGGAATGGCCGCTGGAGGAATTCGAGGAAGTCGTCGACGAAGGTGAAGATGACCGGGATGACGAGCAGGCTGAGGAATGTGGAGGTCAGCAGCCCGCCGATCACGACGATCGCCATGGGCTGGCGGAAACTTCCATCGCCGCCGCTGAGACTCAAGGCCGCCGGCAGCATGCCGCATCCCATGGCGATCGTGGTCATGATAATAGGGCGTGCCCGCTTGTGGCAGGCATCCACCAGGGCATCGAAGCGCGCCATGCCGCCACGCCGTGCCATGATGGCGTATTCGACCAGCAAGATGGAGTTCTTCGTCACCACGCCCATCAGCATGAGCAGTCCGATGACCGCCGGCAGGGAGAAGCTCGTGTCGGTGACGATGAGCGGCAGAAGCGCTCCGCCGAGCGACAGCGGCAGCGCCATGAGGATGGTGAGGGGCTGCAGGAAATCGTGGAAGAGCAGAACCAGCACGGCATAGATGCAGAACACACCGATCGCCATGGCGATGCCGAAGCTTTCAAACAATTCAGAGCTGCGCTGGACCTCGCCCTGTTCGACAAGCCTCACACCCTGCGGCAGGTTCTTGAGCGCGGTCAGCGCCTGTGCTTCGCGGTAGACGTCGCCGAGGATGCGGCCGTTGAGCTCGACCGAAAGGGTGATGTTGCGCGAACGGTCGATGCGGTTGATTTCGGACGGGCTGCCGCCGATGCGGATCTCGGCGATGGAACCAAGGTCGACATTGCCGTTCGTACCGCTCACGCGAAGGTTGGCGATATCGTCCAGCGTCATTCTGTTTTTGGGGTCGAGCCGCACCCGGATCGAGATCTGGCGCTGCGGGAGGTTGAGCTTCGCCATGGACGTGGAGTAATCGCCGTTGGTCGCGACGCGGACCGCTTCGGAAATTGCCTCCGATGTGACGCCGAGTGCCGCCGCTCGCGTAAAATCAGGCACGATCTGGACCTCGGGCGCCTTGAGGGAGGCGCTGGACGTGACGGCCCCGATGGCTTCCAGGGTGCGCAACTGCTCCTCGAGCGCGCTGCCGGCCTGATCGAGGGCATCGGCATCGTCGCTGGCGAGCGTGATTTCCAGCGTCGTCCCGTTTCCGCCCGTCCCTACTTCGACCCGCACGCCCGGCAGCACGGCAAGCGCCTGCCGGATGTCGTTCTCGATCTCGGATTGTTTCCGGTCGCGGTCGCCGATCGGGGTCAGGTTGACGACGAGCGTCGCCGAACTGACGTCGTTTGTCGTGGAGGCATCGAGTCCCCCTCCCGAGGACGCGGTGCCGACTGTTGAGAACACGCGGGTGACATTCGGCAGTTTCCCGACGATGTCTGCGGCCTGGCGAGTCAACGCGTCTGTCTGTTCGATGGTGCTTCCGGGCTGCAGTGTGAGCGTGACCTTGGTTTGCGCATCGTCGGACGCCGGCAGGAATCCCGATTTGAGAAGAGGAATCGTCGATAACGAGAGGCCGAGGAAGACGCAGACGCCGAGGACAGTCAGCTTTCGGTGGTTGAGGCACGCTTTCATGACGGCCATGTAGGCGCGCATGATACGCCCGTTCTCCTCTTCGGACGAATGCACCTTCATCATGTAGGCGGCCATCATCGGGGTGAGCAGGCGCGCAACCAGAAGCGAAGCCAGCACCGCCACGGCCACGGTCACGCCGAACTGGCGGAAGATGAGGCCTGGAATGCCACTCATAAAGGCGGTCGGCAGGAACACGGCGACCAGCGTGAAGGTCGTGGCGATGACGGCAAGGCCGATCTCGTCTGCAGCCTCCAGCGCCGCATCCATCGGCGATTTTCCCATGTTCAGGTGACGGGCGATATTCTCGACTTCCACGATGGCGTCGTCGACGAGGATGCCGACAACCAGGGAGAGCGCGAGCAGCGTCACCGTGTTCAGGCTGAAATCCGCCAGATACATCGCCAGGAAGGTCGGGATGACCGACAGGGGGAGTGCTATCGCCGACAGGAAGGTTGCCCGCCAGTCGCGCAGGAACAGCCAGACCACGACGACGGCGAGAATGGCGCCCTCGTAAAGCATGTGCATCGAACCGTCATAGTTCTCGATGATCGGCCCGACCGTGCTATAGGCCTCGATAATTTCCACGTCGGGATTGGCGGCCGCAAAGTCCTGCATCGCGGCCTGGATTGCAGCTGCGACGCCGGTATCCGAAAAGCCGTTGGACCGCTTTATCTCGACGCCGATCACCGGTTGTCCATCGAGATAGGCAAGCGAAGAGCGGTCGGCGAAACTGTCTGTCACCGTGCCGATCTCGTCGAGGCGCACCAGCTTGCCGTTCGGCAACGGTATCGCGAGGGCCTTCAGATCCTCGACCGACGCGACGGTGCCGAGCGTGCGGATGGTCTGCCTGTTGCCGCCGATCTCGCCACGGCCGCCCGAACTGTCCGCCTGGACGGATTTCAGGCGGGAAGAGACCGTGGCGGCCGTGATGCCGAGCGATCCCATGATCTGCGGGTTGAGATCGACATGCACCTCGCGGTCGATCCCGCCTATGCGGCTCACCTCACCGACCCCGGACACGGACAGCAGTGCCTTGGTCATGTCATTGTCGACGAACCAGGACAGCTCCGTCTCGTTGAGCCGGGTCGAACGCACGGCATAGGTGATCAGCGGCGAGCTTTGCACCGTGACCTTGGTGACGCTCGGCGATTCCATGTCTGCCGGCAGGTCCGTCGTGCTGTCCACGGCGTTGCGGACCTCGTTGAGGGCGGCCTCGCTGTCCTTCTCCAGTTCGAAGGACACGCTGATCGACACGGACCCGTCGGTGATGGTCGTGGTGATGTGATCGAGCAGGCTGAGCGAGGCGAGATTGTCTTCGATCTTGCGGGCGACCTCGGTCTCCAGTTGCGACGGGGCAGCACCCTCTAGCGTCGCGGTGATTTTGACCGTCGGCAGGTCCATGTCGGGAAAATTCTGGACGGCGAGCCGCTCGAAGGCGAGCAGGCCGCCCACGGTCAGCAGCACAAAGAGCAGAATCGAGGGTATGGGATTGCGGATCGACCAGGCGGAGAAGTTCATTGGGCTTCTCCCTCGACCCGCACCAGAGCCTTGTCCGAAAGGAAGGCGCCACCGGACTTCACAACCGAGGCGGATCGATCGATTCCGGACAGGATTTCCACCTCTGCGCCATTGCGCCGTCCGGTCTCGACCCGTACCCGCGCGGCGCGGCGGTCCGCATCGACCGTGAAGACGTAATTGATGCCATCGCGGAAGACGAGCGCCGTCTCGGGCACCGTGAGGGCGCTCGTCGACTGCAACTCGATCTGCCCGGTGACATAGATGCCGACAGGAGGGTGATCCTCGGGCGGCAGTGTGACATAGACGATAGCGCGGCCCGTATCGGTGCTGACGGTCGGGCCGACCAGCCTGACCTTCCCTTCGATCCGCCCATCACCGGGGCTTTCAATTGCAGCCTCAAGGCCCTGGCTAATGTGCGGTAGATAGCGCGCAGAGACCTCGGCCTGCCACTCGATGCGTTGCTGCCGCACAAGCCGGAATAGCTCGGTGCCGGACGAAACCACGGCGCCGAGCTGTGCGGAACGGGAGCTGATCAGTCCGTCGTCGACCGCGACGATTGTGGTCTGATCGACCTTGATCTTCTGGCTTTCCAGCGTGGCATGCGCTGATTTGAGGCTGGCTTCGGCAGTCTGCTCGGCAATCAGGTATTCCGTGACTTTCTCGTCCGAAAGCGCGCCGCTGCCCTGCACCTTACGCGCACGGTCCGCATTCGCCTTCGCCTTGGCGAGATCGGCTTTTGCCGTTTCGAGCGCCGCTTCTTCCTTGCGCAAATCCGCAAGCACGGTCTCGTCCGCCAGCCGGACGAGCGGCTGGCCCTTCGAGACCATCGACCCGACATCGACGAGGACATCCGTGATGCGAAGACCGCCGATCTCCGAGGCGATGATCGCCTCGTGCCAGGGCTTCAGCCAGCCGCTCGCCGGCACGGTCTCCGCCCATTGGCGTTCCGCCGGCTTCACGACGGCCACGGTCAGAGCCGCGGTTTCCTGCTGCTGCGCATGCGAGGGCGTGGCGGCGAGAGCAAGGTTTGCCCCGGCGAGCAGGGCAACCAGGAGATGGGCAGGCTGCATCAATAAAGTCCTTGTGTCTTTGTCTGGCGCTGCGGCGAGGCGACGCCGGCGTCCCAGCCTCCGCCGAGTGCCTTGTAGAGCGCGATCCAGTAGCGGACCGCATCGCGCCTGATTTCGATGAGCGAGATCTCCGCCGACTGCGCCGAGCGACGGGCTTCCTCCCGGTCGAGCAGGCTGACGCCGCCCGCCCGCCAGTTCGAATCGATCGAGTTGAAGTAGGTCCGGTAGTTACGGGCCGCGCTGCTGGCATCGCCGATGCGCCTGCGGGCGCCGTCCACCCGCACGAGCGCGGTTTCCACCTCTGCGACCGCGCTCAGCACACCGGACTTGTAGTTCGCGACCGCCGTATCGTAGTCGGCGATCGCGCCCTTGACGACGGCGCGGCGCGATCCACCGTCAATCAAGGGAATAGTCAGCGCGGGGCCGAAGGACCAGGGGAGAGATTCACCTGTCAGCGATGAAGCGCTGATCGTCACCGAGCCGCCGAGGCTCAGGCTAGGATAGAGATCGGCTTTCGCCGCGCCGACATCGGCGATCGACGCGGCAACCTCCAGTTCGAGCGCTCCGATGTCCGGGCGCTGTCGCAACGTGTCCGCGGGCACCGCCGCAAGCTTGAGGTTTTTGGGTGTCGGAATGTCCGCCTTGCCCTTGGCCAGTAACTGCCGAACCCTTGCCTCGTCACCGCCGGTGACCTGGGCGAGCGATTTGACCAGCACCTCGCATTCGGCCCGCTGCGCCGTCAGCGTCGAGGAAGAGGCGGCAGCACTTGCCCGCGCCAGCGCGAGATCGGCGGTGGATGTGAGGCCGGAGGTGGCGGCCGTTTCCGTGGCACGAATCGTTTCCCGTTGCGAGGCGAGCTCGACGCTGTAAGCGTTCTCGAGCTGCCGGCAGGCCCGGTACTGCACATAGTAGTCGGCCACTTCGGCGGCGAGAGAGACCCGCGCCTCGTGCCAATTGGCGATCTGTTCATGGACCCGAAGCTGCGCCGCTTCGCTCTTTCGCCGCGTCTTGCCGAACAGATCGATTTCCCACGACGCGTCCAGGCCGCCGCTCGAGGTCGTCGAGGCGGCAATGCGGTTGTAGGCATCGCCGTCCGTGCCGGAACGCGTGACGGAGGCCGAGCCGTCCAGCCCCGGAAACAGGCTCGCCCGTGCGGAAGCCAGTGTCGCGCGCGCCTTATCGATGTCGGCGGCGGCCGAAGCTAGGCTGGGGTTCTCCTCCTCGGCATAGCCGATGAGAGAGGTCAGCGACGGATCGTTGAAGGTCGACCACCACGACACGAGGCTGGATGTCTTGCCGCCATGCGGCACTGTCGCGTGCCAGACATTCGCGATTTTGAGGTCTGCGGGTTGAAGCTCTGCAAATGTGGCGCAGCCGGACAGAAGCAGACTGAGTGCGACTGACACGCACGGCAGAAGTTTCTTTTCGAGTGCAGTTTTCATTGACCTGTCCGGACAGCCGACGATTTCTGACGTCCGTAGCAGGTCGAATGTTAAGTAGGGTCAAGCCAGTGTTAAGATAGGTAAAATCCACTGTCCGACAGGCATTTGTCTTGTATGGCTGTGTCCTGAAGGAACGACAGGCTTCCAGGATGGCAAAGGTGCTCCTCATCGACGACGACGTCGATCTCACGACGCTCCTGAAGGAATATCTCTCCGAAGAGGGTTTCGAGGTCGCGACAGCGCAGGACGGGCGCGCCGCGATCGCCCAGGCTGCGTCGAGCGCCGTCGACATCATCGTCCTTGACATCATGATGCCGCACATGAACGGCATCGACGTCCTCCAGCGGATCAGGCGACTGAGTCAGGTGCCCGTCCTGATGCTGACGGCCAAGGGCGATGATGCGGACCGGATCGCCGGGCTTAATCTCGGCGCCGACGATTATGTGCCGAAGCCGTGCTCGCCCGGCGAGCTCGCGGCACGGCTGAAGGCCATATTGCGCCGTGTCGGCTCCTCTGGTGGCGGCATCTCGCAGGATGTCATACGGGTGGGCGAGCTCGTCATGCATCCGGGAAACCGGACCGCGGAATGGGGCGGCGAGCATCTGGAGCTGACAGGCACCGAGTTCAGCCTGCTCGAGGTGCTGGCCCGCAATGCCGGCCAGCTCGTCTCCAAGCAGGAGATATCGAAGCATGCCTTCGGGCGGCCACTGACGCCTTTTGACCGGCGGATCGACGTTCATTTGAGCAGCGTCAGACAGAAGCTCGGTACCAGAGAAGACGGCCAGTCCTGGATACAGTCCGTGCGGGGACAGGGCTATCAGCTCCTGCAGGACCGATGATGCGCGGCCTGTTCTGGAAATTCTTCACCATCACCTGGTTGATGATGGCAGCATCGATTGCAGGTGTGTTCGCGATCAGTGCCTTGCTCGATGTGGGCCCACTGTCCCAGGACATCGCGCGCCAGCAGCGGGCCTTCGCCCTTGACGTGGCCGAACGGCTGATCGAGCAAGACGGGAAAGAGGCCGCCCAGGCGTTCGCGCGGGCCGCAAGAGCAACGCCTCGGCCTGTCGAACTGTCCATAACCGAGGCCGGTCCGGAGACCGCTTGCACCGGTATCGATGCCAGGAATATGCGCGGCGTCGTTGCCGATGGCAGATGCATCCGCGTGATATCCACCACCCCGGAGCCCGGTGTCGTTGCCGGAACTTGGCCAAAGTTGGTGCCATGGATATCGGCCCTCGTCGCCAGTGCCGTGTCCGCGTTTTGGCTCGCCCGCTATCTCATCCGTCCCGTAGCCCATCTTCGCCATGGCCTGAGCGCTCTTGCCCATGGCCGGTTCGACGTCCGCATCGGCGATAGAATGGATGGCCGGAAGGACGAGGTGACGGCTCTCGCCCATGACTTCGATGCCAGCGCTGCGCGCCTGCAGGAGCTCCAGGAGGTCCAGCAGCGACTGTTCCACGACGTGTCGCATGAACTGCGCTCGCCACTGTCCCGGCTTCAGGCGGCTATTGGCGTGCTTCGGCAGAATCCGGCGAAGCTTGAAGCCATCATGGATCGCATGGACCGCGAGATCGAACGCATCGACGGGCTGGTCGGCGAGATCCTTACGCTCGCGCGCCTGACTGCCGGCTCTGGCGATCGCGCCGTGCAGACACTCGACGTCATGGATCTGCTGAACGAGATCGTCGACGATGCATCTTTTGAGGCCCAGGCGCGTGGGATTGCCGTGTCCCATGACGGCGCCGCAGCCTTCGTCGCCGAGGTCGACGGGGAGCTGATCTACCGCGCCTTCGAGAATGTCATCCGCAACGCCTTGAAATATTCGCCCGACAACTCCTGCGTCCTCATTCGTTCCGAGATTGTTGCTGGTGCGCTTCGCGTGACCGTCACGGATGAAGGGCCTGGTGTTCCTGGGCGTGAGCTCGACCGTATCTTCCAGCCGTTTGCGCGCGGAAACGAAGCGGCTGCGCCGTACGGCTTTGGCCTTGGTTTAGCCATCACCAAGCAGGCGGTCGAGCAACATGGCGGCCGGGTTACAGCTTCGCCGGCGGCCACCGGCGGCTTGGCGGTCACACTAGAGATTCCCAAACAGGCTGCTCGTATCAGCAAGAATACGGTCGCTGAGATCATCGGATAAGCGCACGCGCTCATGTCCAGTATTGGTCCGCCCACATAGCGATAGGTTGCGGCCGGCAGGCTATAGGCGATCCTGAGATGAAGTGAGTGGCAATTTCACAGTTTGAACCAGACCTTTTGGCTTTTTGCAATTTGCGATCGTGATGGTCCCGCCGAAGCGCTCGATGATCTCCTTGGCGATGGCAAGGCCGAGCCCGGCGCCCGGCATGATCTTGCGGCGCGCAGCATCGACCCGAAAGAAAGGCTCGAACACCTGGTCAATAAGTTCCTCGGGAATACCCGGCCCTTCATCGCGGATCGTGACCACGGAATAGCCGCCTTCCTGTCCAAGGCTCATCTTGGCGCTTCGGCCATGCGTTGCGGCATTGATGATGAGGTTTCAGCTGAACTTCGGCGGCATATCTATGCCTGCTTTTGGAAGGCGGTCGACGCAGCTCGAACGGCGCCATGGGGGCGCAAAACAGCCAGCCGCGTCCTAGCTGTGAGAACTGTTTCGATCAACGCTTCCGGTTCTCGAACGGGAAGGTTTGCGCCGGACTCGGTCGTTGGCCAAATCTCTGAAACGGATCGTCTCGGCGCAATGGCGCCGGGTGCATGTCTTTTCCCGATGTCGCCGCCGACTCTACGATGGGGGCTTTGAAGGCCTAGGCGAGGGGAGGGTGCTACGCTAGATTACCACTGACTTCGATCTGCATCTCTGCTGTTTGCGCCATTCCAGCCGAACGAATCGGATCGATGCGTAGGGAAAAATCGCGCGTCGGCGCGCAATATCGAGCCTTGGCGTACAAAAGACGGTGGCTCCCCGGGATCGACGAAGCTGAGAAATTCGAATTCGCGATTCCCCTACGCCAGAATGCGCCCTCGGTGACGAAGATGCGCAAACGTGATCGTGACCGCGCAGAAGCCCTACGCCTTGCTGGCGGGCCAAAGCCGACGCTGAGAGACCGAGTTGCGGCCCTCGCTCGCGAGCGTGGCGAGGTGCGAACGGCTGAACTGACAGCAATCGGCATTCCCCGCTGCTACCTAGCCCGGATGTGCGATGAGGGCTTGCTCATCAAAGTCGGTTATGGAGTATATCGCGCCGCCAAACGTGATGCTGCTTGATGCGTATCCCGTCGCCGTCTTGTGCGGTGATCTCGCGACGGTCAGAGCCAGCGGCGAACCTCGGCCTTGTAGCGGCGGTAGTCGTCGCCGAACTTCGCTTCGAGATAACGCTCCTCGCGGGCGATCACCTGCGTCTGGATCGCGATCAGCACCAACGGGAGCAAGGCGAAGGCGATCGGCCCGTCGAGGCCGATGGCAAGGCCGCTATAGATAAGCGCCATGCCGAGATACATGGGATTGCGGGTCCACCGATAGGGACCGGTCGTTGCTATGAGGGTCGTTGGCTGCGACGGGGGAACGTTGGTGCCCAGCCGCCGGAACAGCCCCGCCGCTGCAAGCATTATCGCCGCGCCGGCAGCGAACAGCAGAGCGCCCGTCGCCGCCAGCAACCGCCAGTCGATGCCGAAAGAGCGCAGTGACGAACCGCTCCACCGCCAGCCCTAACAGCAGCGCTCCCAGATAGACGAAGGGCGGAGGGAAGCGCACACCCGCGCTGTCCGGTTCGACGGCCATGCTCATCTCCAATCTGTGCTCTCAAACCAGCATCGACTGCTGGGCGGAGATACCCGCCAGCGCACCTTGCGATGATGCAACGGTGACCGAGGGCATTCCGGGGTTGGCGAGGTCGCCGGCGGCGTAGATGCCGGGCATGCTGGTTTCGCGGCGCTCATCGACCTTGAGGGCGATGCCGAGGGGCGTGTCGACCGTGGCGAGGCCCAGTGATTCATGCAGGCTTGCGGACGGCTTGTTGCGCGGATGCGCGAACAGGATGTCGACTGCGACATTGCGGCCGGTGTCGAGATTGACGGTGGCGCTATGGCCCTCGTGATGCGCGATCTCGGTGATCCGGCTATCGACGACAGGTATGTTGCGACGCGCCAGATCGGCCCGGATATCGGGCGGAATGTCGTGACCATCGGTCAAGACCGTCAACGTGTCGGTCCAATCGCGGAACAGCCTGACCTGATTGTGCGACTGCGGACCGGACCAGACGAGGCCCCAATGCTGGTCGGCGACTTCAAAGCCGTCGCAATAGGGGCAGGGCACGATGGACGTGCCCCAGCCTTCGGCAAAGTCCGGAACATCAGGCATCTGGTCGACGACGCCGTAGCTTAGGATCAGGCGGCGCGCGCCAAGGCTTTCGTTATCGTCAGTGACGACGCTGAAATCGTCGATTGCGCCAGACACGCTCTCGGCCCGGGCATCGACCAGCCGGATCGTTGGATAGCGCGTCAGTTGCTGCCGCGCCTCGGCCAGGATGTCCAGTGGAGGCTTGTGATCGTGGCCAAGCAGACCATGCGAATGGCCGGCAAAGCGGTTGCGCGGCCGGCCGGTATCGAGAACGGTGACCTTGCGGCGGGCACGGCCGAGCTGCAGGGCGGCAGCGAGACCGGCAAAGCTGCCGCCGATGATGATCACGTCATCCATGGTAAAATCCATTCTTTGGCTTGCGTATTTATGAAACTGCGTGGTATCGTAATTCAAGAATTAGGATACTGTCAAGGACAGAAATTAAGATGACCGAAAACAGCCGGGGGCGGCGCGGCCGGCCCGCCAACGAGGCGCTTGGCCAAACGATAGCCGCCGCCGCGTCCGAACTCTTTGTGGAATTGGGTTTTCAAGCAACGACATTGGACAAGGTCGCGCAGCAAGCGAAGGTATCCAAGCTCAGCATCTATCGGCACTTCGAGAACAAGGAGGCGCTGTTCAGCGCGGCCATCGCGGCCGGCTGCCATCAGTTGTTTGCACCACAGACCCTTCTTAACGGCGTCGACGGTTCGGTCGAAGATCAACTCATGGCGGTGGGATCATCACTGCTTCGCACCCTGTTGAGATCAGACGTCCGCAGTGTCGAAGCCATGGTAATGGCCGACAAGACGAATCAAAAGTCGTTAAGCAAGCTCCATTACGAAGCCGGCCCTGCCCATGTCATCGCCCAAATCGAGGCCCTGTTGCGTCAGTTGCACGCGAAGGCGGTTCTGAACGTGCCCGACCCTCTCCGGTCCGCCCGCTTGTTTGCCGCGCTTTTCAAAGGATCCGATCTCCTGATTACCGCACGCTTCGATGAGGCGAGAGCAGAGGACGACAACGAAATCGAATCCTATTGCCGGTCGGCCGTCGCCATGTTCGTCGCCGCGCACGGTGGCAACGACCACGCGGGCGGATAGCCTAGACGAGGATCCTCGATGTTCTGACACTCTGGAAGCAGGACTATCGAGATCGAAGAGTATGGGAGAAATTGCACGCTGGCGCGCAGCATCGCGCCATGGCGTAGAAGGGGCGGTGGCTCCCCGGGCCGGATTCGAACCAGCGACCAACCGGTTAACAGCCGGTTGCTCTACCACTGAGCTACCGGGGAACAGAGGCTCTCATGTGAGTGGCGCAGCCTATAGCAAACCCGTTTCGGCTTTGCAAAGAAGCATTTCGTATTTTTCGGCGCTTTTTCGCGCGACGATTTCTGGCAATCATGTGCGCGCGTCCTCATATGAGCCGTCTGACGGGGTGCGCGGAACCGAAACCGTGGTTGCGGCTTTCGTCAGCTGGTGCTTTTACTTTGCCCGCACGGACCACCGACCAGACATGAGCGCAGCAAGCCACAACCATCCACCGGCACGGAAAATATCGGTCTTCGGCCGTCAGTTCACCATGCCGCGCTCGCGCGGCCTCAGAATTGCGATCGGCGTCGTGCTGATCTTCGGCGGCATTCTCGGCTTCCTACCGATCCTGGGATTCTGGATGATACCGATCGGATTGCTGGTGCTCTCCTACGAGTTCGCCTTGGTGCGCCGCCACCGGCGCCGGCTCGTCGTGTGGTGGGAACGGCGGCGGCGGCCGAACTGACGGTTTGCACCGCGTGGCAAGCCTCTGTGAAGGGGCGGTCTTTCCGGCTCGACTCAACCCGGCTGATGCCCGGCACGCTTTTTTCCGGCCCTTGCAACTCCTTCAAAATGGCGGACCTTCTGCTTACCCGACGCGAGGTTCCAGGCCCCGGGCTTCCCTTAGCAAAATTCCGTACTTAACAGTTAACTAATATTTTGATTGCAGCATGCGTATCGACGACGCGATGCGTGGCATCATGGCCGAGGGGAAACCGTCCGGAATGCACCATGGCCGCTTGACGGCATTTTCGCCGCAACCTATTGGAACCGGGTGGAACGCCGGGAGCAATGAGGCCTCGTGGCGGAGTGGTTACGCAGAGGACTGCAAATCCTTGCACCCCGGTTCGATTCCGGGCGAGGCCTCCAAATGCCCAAGCTCCCGCGCACCAGCGCCAGGGGGCTTGAGTTCCGGTCGAAATGAGCCGCGGTCTTGGCGCGGCAAGCAGATTGGTTTTGGGCGGATTGGTTGGAACATGAGCGCTGATTTTGCCGAACGTCGGGTGAAGATGGTCGATGGCCAGATCCGCACCACCGACGTGACCAGCGCGCCGCTGCTCGAGGCGATGCTTGTCGTGCCGCGCGAGGCCTTTGTCGCCCCCGGCCAGCGCGATCTGGCCTATATCGACGAGGACATCCGCATTGCCAATGCAGCGGATGGCCCCCGCTACCTCATGGAGCCTTCGCCGCTGGCCAAGCTGATACAGCTGGCCGAGATCGGCCCTGGCGATTCGGCGCTGGATGTCGGCTGCGGCACCGGCTATGCGGCGGCGATCCTGTCGCGGCTGGCAAAGTCCGTCGTTGCGCTGGAAAGCGATCCGGCATTGGCCGAGACCGCCATGTCGACTCTTTCGGCGCTTGGCTGCGACAATGTCAGCGTGGTCACGGGACCGCTGCCGGAAGGCCATGCCGCGGGAGCACCCTACGACGTCATTTTCATCGGCGGCAGCGTGGAGAAAGTGCCGGAGTCGCTGCTCGACCAGCTTGCGGAAGGCGGCCGGCTCGTCACCGTCGAAGGGCAGGGGAATTCGGGTGTGGCCCGATTGTTTCTGAAAACAGGGGGGGGTGTAACCGGAAGAGGCGCATTTAATGCGGCAATTAAGCCACTACCGGGATTCGAACGTATTCGTGCGTTTGAGTTCTGAATGATTTTGGCTTGCAGCAAAGGCGATGTCATGTTCGCTTGCGCTTGAACAATCGTTGCTGATCCGCATAACCGGGGTGTTCTTTTGGGGGCTGACAGCAGGGAACCTGAAACGCACCGCGCCGGCTGCTCAAATGGGAGAAGCCGGCGCGGTGTGGTTCCCATGCAAAACGAATGAGGGAATAACGTGCCGTCTTTACGCAAGAGCCTTTTTGCCGCCGTCCTCGTTTCGGCGACCGCGCTTTCTCCGCTGGCCGCCTCGGCGGAAACTATTCTCGGTGCACTTTCAAAAGCCTACCAGAACAATTCCCAGCTCAATTCGGCTCGTGCCGGCGTCCGCGTCACCGATGAGAGCGTTGCCATCGCCAAGTCCGGCTGGCGCCCGACCATCACCGGTTCTGCGGATATCGACTTCTCCAGAAGCCATTTCGATGCCCGTACCAATCTCGGCTCGAACCGGGGCATCTCGTTAACCACCGGCAACTTCGGCGTCCAGATCGACCAGACCCTGTTCGACGGCTTTCAGACCAGGAACAACGTCGCCGCCGCCGAATCGCGGGTCCGCGCCTCGGTCGAGAGCCTGCGCAACACCGAAGAGAATATTCTGTTCAACGCGGCAAGCGCCTACATGGACGTGATTCGCGACCGCCAAGTGGCGGTGCTGACGGAGCAGAACCTGCAGTTCCTGACCGAGCAGGCGCGCGCCGCGCGCTCGCGCTTCGAAGTCGGCGAAGGCACCCGCACGGACGTCGCACAGGCCGATGCCGAGCGCTCCTCTGCCGTGGCGGAACTGGCCGCCGCCCGCGCCCAGGCGCTGGCAAGCGCTGCGACCTATCGCCAGATCGTCGGCGACGAGCCGGGCAGGCTCAGGGGCGCTTCGCCGTTGTCGAAGCTGTTGCCGTCGAACCTCGATGCGGCGATCGCGATCGCATCCAGCGAGCACCCGGCCATCCTCTCCACCCAGCATCTGGTTGACGCGGCGGCGTTTACGGTGAAATCGGCCGAAGGCGCGCTGCTGCCGCAGCTTTCGGCTTCCGCCGGCGTTTCCAGCGCCTTTCGCAGGACGGCCCCGGGCTCTGCCGATACTGGGCAGGATGGTAAGACCAATTCGGCCAGCATCGGTGCGACGTTGACTATACCGATCTATTCGGGCGGGCGGACGTCGGCGATAGTGCGCCAGAACAAGGAATCGCTCAGCCAAGCCCGGATCGAGGTCGATGTAAGCCGCGACACCGTGCGGCAAGCCGTGACCTCGGCGTGGACGCAATACATCGCCGCCCAGCAAACCGTGGTGGCCAACAGGCAGGTGATCGCCGCCGCGCAGCTTGCCTTGAGCGGCGTCATCGAGGAGCGCAATGTCGGCCAGCGCACCACGCTCGACGTTCTCAACGCCCAAGCTACCCTCATCACCGCCAAGATCAACCAGGCCAGTTCCGAACGCGATTTGGTGGTGGCGAGCTATGCCATCCTCTCGGCGATCGGTCGTCTTTCGGTCGATCGTCTCGCCCTTCAGGTGACGAAATACAGACCCGAAGAGCATTACAATGCGGTCAAGGACAAGTGGATCGGCCTGCGCACGCCAGACGGCCGCTGATCGCTCCACCAGTTTCAATTCCGTCCAGTTTCAAGGCATTAGAGCCCGCCGTTCAAAGGAACGCGCGGGCTCTAATCTGTTGAAATCCAACGCGCCCTCAGATTGGGGATTCTCGTAAGGCGATCCGTCGGTTACGCTGTTGCCATGATTCGAATCCGGCTTTGGCCGGACTGGAAATCTGCAACGAGTCACAAGGGCGGCGGATGTGACGATGGCGACAGCAAGCAGCGTACAGCGCGAACCTTCCATGGAGGAGATACTGGCTTCCATCAGGAGGATCATCGAAGACAACGATACCGGCCGCAAGCAGCCGGACGAAGCGGACGACCTGCTGCAGGATTTAGCGTCGGTTGCCGTGCCGGCACCGGCGGTAGGCGGGGCGCCACCGGCGCCAGGCGGGGCGCCACCGGAGGCTGGCGGGGCGCCGCCGGAGGCGGGTGCGTTTCGCGCCGAGTTGCGTCCGGGATTGGACGCCAGGAGGCCGGTCACGCTGACCGAGGTGCAGGCGCCACCGTCGGCCGCCGAGCCGGTCCTCGCACGTATGGAGCCGCCGCTGCGTTCCGACCCGACTCCGGTCAAAGCGCCCGTGACGCTTGCTGGTGCCAGGATTGCAGCCGAACCGGCCCCGGCCGCCAAGCCGGAGCCGGATGCGCCTGCGACGGGAAGGGTTGCGGAGACGACCGACAGCATCGTCGCCGATTGGCGGCGTGAGATCGCCTCAGTAGGCGAAGCGATGACCGCGGCCAAGCCGGACAGGGCCGAGGTGCGACGGACGCCGGACGCCGAACCGAAGGCCGAGGTTTTCGAGGACGCGGCCGAACCTGCTTTCGAGCCGGCCCCGCCGCGAAGCGGGTTGGCGGGCCCGGCGACAAGCGAGGCACCGTCCACTCGTCCGGCGATCCTTTCCGAACATACGGGCCGGCAGGTCGCCGCCGCCTTCGGCGAGCTTTCCGATGCGTTCGCCAGCCGCAGCAAGAAAACCTTCGACGAGATGGCCGAGGAGATGCTCAGGCCCATGCTGCAGGACTGGCTGGACAACAATCTGCCGACGCTGGTCGAGCGGCTGGTGCGCGAGGAAATCGAGCGCGTAGCGCGCGGCGCGCAGTAACAATTCCGACGGTTGGCGGATGGGGAACGCCGCCGCTGGCGGCGTTTTGTTGATGTGCGATTTAATGCCTACGGCCTCGGCAGTGGCATTGCCTGTGATCTTGTCAGATCTATCTGTATGGCAGGCGAGCCCGCTCGCCTGCCGCCTCGCGGTTGACTTGGCCAAGACCTTCCGATTTACACCGGACCAGCAAAAATTCGACAGCTCGGACCATTTCCCTATGCTCGAAAAAACCTACGACGCTAAAATCGTCGAGCCGAAGATCGCCAAAATCTGGGAGGAGGCCGACGCGTTTCGTGCCGGCGCAGGCGCCGAGGAGGGCGCGGAAGCCTTCACCATCGTCATCCCGCCACCGAACGTCACCGGCTCGCTGCATATGGGCCATGCACTCAACAACACGCTGCAGGACATTCTGGTGCGCTTCGAGCGTATGCGCGGCAAGAACGTGCTGTGGCAGCCCGGCATGGATCACGCCGGCATCGCTACGCAGATGGTGGTCGAGCGCCAGCTTATGGAGCAGCAGATCCACCGCCGCGACCTGACGCGCGACGAGTTCATCGAGAAAGTCTGGGAGTGGAAGGCTGAATCCGGCGGCGCGATCTTCAACCAGTTGAAGCGGCTGGGGGCCTCGGCCGACTGGAGCCGAGAACGTTTCACCATGGACGAGGGCCTATCCAAGGCGGTGCTCGAAGTGTTCGTCACGCTCTACAAGGAAGGCCTGATCTACAAGGACAAGCGCCTTGTCAACTGGGACCCGAAGCTCTTGACTGCGATTTCCGACCTCGAGGTCGAACAGCAGGAGGTCAACGGCACCCTCTGGCATTTCCGCTACCCCGTCGAGGGCGAGGTTTTCGATCCGGAAAATCCTAAAACCTTCATCACGGTGGCAACGACACGCCCCGAGACGATGCTGGGCGATACGGCGGTGGCGGTGCATCCCGACGACGAGCGTTTTCGGCATCTGGTCGGCAAGAACCTCGTCCTGCCGATCGTCGGCCGCAATATCCCGGTGGTGGCGGACCAATATTCCGATCCGGAGAAAGGCAGCGGCGCGGTCAAGATCACGCCGGCGCATGACTTCAACGACTTCGAGGTCGGCAGGCGCCATAAGCTGCCGGCGATCAATGTCCTCACCGTAGAGGCGGCGGTCTCCCTCACGGACAATGACGACTTTCTCGCCGGGCTGGAGGTGACGCCCGAGCGCCAGGCCGTCTGGGATGAACTCAACGGCCTCGATCGTTTCGTCGCGCGCAAGAAGATCGTCGAGCTGATGGAGGCGGGCGGTTTCCTCGAAAAGGTCGAGCCGCATCGCCATGCCGTGCCGCATGGCGATCGCGGCGGCGTGCCGATCGAACCGTTCCTGACCGAACAATGGTATGCGAACGCGGCGGAGCTCGCCAAACCGGCTATTCGTGCGGTGCGCGAGGGCCGTACCAATTTCGTGCCGAAAAACTGGGAAAAGATCTATTTCGACTGGATGGAGAACATCCAGCCCTGGTGCATTTCGCGCCAGCTCTGGTGGGGTCACCAGATCCCGGCCTGGTACGGACCGGATGGACGCGTCTTCGTCGAGAAGACCGAGGAGGAGGCGCTCGCAGCCGCCGTCGAATATTATCTGGCGCTGGAAGGGCCATGGAAGGCCTGGGTTGAGGACAAGCTCGAGAACTTCAAGCCGGGCGAGATCCTGACCCGCGACGAGGATGTGCTCGACACATGGTTCTCGTCGGCGCTGTGGCCGTTCTCGACGCTTGGCTGGCCGGACCAGACGCCGGAGCTGAAAACCTACTACCAGACCGACGTGCTGGTGACCGGCTTCGACATCATCTTCTTCTGGGTCGCCCGCATGATGATGATGGGCCTGCACTTCATGGACGAAGAGCCGTTCCACACCGTCTATGTCCATGCGCTGGTGCGCGACAAGAACGGGCAGAAGATGTCGAAGTCGAAAGGCAACGTCATCGACCCGCTCGATCTCATCGACGAATATGGCGCCGACGCGCTGCGCTTCACCCTGACGGTGATGGCCGCGCAAGGGCGCGACGTGAAGCTCGATCCGGCCCGCATCGCCGGCTACCGCAACTTCGGCACCAAGCTGTGGAACGCGACGCGCTTTGCCGAGATGAACGACGTCGCGAGGAACGACGAGTTCTGGCTGAACGACGCCAAGCTGGCGGTCAACCGCTGGATCCTGACCGAACTGACACGCGCCGCGCGCGAAATCACCGAAGGAATCACCTCATACCGGTTCAACGAGGCTGCAGGTGCGGCCTACCGCTTCGTGTGGAACTTGTTCTGCGACTGGTATCTGGAACTGCTGAAGCCGGTGTTCACAGGTCCGGACGAGGCTGCCAAGGCCGAAAGCCGGGCTTGTGTCGCCTTCGTGCTCGACGAGATCTATAAGCTGCTGCATCCGATGATGCCATTCATGACCGAAGAGCTGTGGGCTGAGACATCAGGCAAGGGCAAGGAACGGCCGTCGCTGCTTTGCCATGCCGCGTGGCCGTCGCCAGACTTTGAGGATGAGGCAGCGGCCGCCGACATCAACTGGCTGGTGGAGCTCGTCTCAGGCATCCGCTCCGTGCGCTCGGAAATGAATGTGCCGCCGGCCGCGATCGCGCCCCTGATGCTGATCGGCGCCAATACCGCGACCCACGAAAGGCTTGAGCGCCAGGCAACGGCCATCAAGCGACTGGCGCGGGTCGGCGACATCTCGCTGGTCGATACGACGCCTAAGGGCTCCGCCCAGATCGTGCTCAACGAGGCGACCATCTGTCTGCCGCTCGGCAGCCTGATCGACCTTACCGCCGAGGCGGCGCGGCTGCAGAAGGAACTGGTCAAGGTGACCGAAGAGATCGCCCGCCTGCACAAGAAACTGTCCAACGAGAAATTCGTCGCCAACGCGCCGGAAGATGTCGTGGAAGCCGAGCGCGACAAACTCGCCGAGTATCGCGAGGCGCAAGAAAAGCTTTCGGTGGCGCTGACACGAGTGCGCGAAGCCGGTTGACTTATTCTGGTGTTTGAGAATCGAATTGGCTGAGGGTCGGATTGACCAAAACCCGCTTCCGCTTTTGGGTCCGATGCTCAGGATTCGCGAGTCCTGCGACCTTGGTTTTCGGACGGCTTCCTGACGCGAAATAGGCATTCCGCAGCGTAAATCTTGACGTAAACGGAATGTTTTAGCCCCATTGTTGCCATAATGTAACAATGTGGCCTTGTCTTCGCAAAACCGGCCGTTTTGGCGTCGTTCCACGCGAGTTTTCTGAATTTTTTGTCGATTTGCAACCAAACGGGCCGTTTTCCGGCTTTGCGGCGAAAGCTGTCACTTTGTCTAAAATGCGGTCGGCGAAGGTGTACATGTACCGCATCGGGAATTCATTGTTGCGCCGTTAACCTGAATTGGTTCTAGCTTAATCCCATTCGTATTCGGGAGGAGATTCATGAACAATTTGCGTCGGAAAGCGCTGCTGGGGGCGGGGTGCTTTTCTCTATTGACTTCGGGCGTTGCGAACGCCGGCGGCTTCGACCGGGGCGGTGTCAACATCGACCAGTTGTTTGATGCCGCGCCATATTCGTTCGATGCTGGCGTCACATATGTTTCGCCACAGCGCAAATTGAAGAATGTGCAGCGCTTGGATTCCCCGCCGAACCCGGTTGCGTTGTCGTCTTCGTCAGTGGATGTTGGTGGCGACTATGCGGTGCCGCGCATCGGTATCAAGGCCAACATCTTTGAACCGGTGGATTGCCTTGCCACCTATACGGAACCGTATGGTGCGGAGGCAGACTTCGGAATGAACAACGCCTATTCGCCAACGGCGGTTGAATACTTCGTCAAAACAAATGATTTCGGCCTTACCTGCTCCTACAAGGTAAATGTCGGCAAGGGCTCCATGCGGTTCATCGGCGGCGTCTCCTACCAGGAGGTCGATGCGTTTCTGTCCCGCCAGACACTGCTGGCCTTCGGCAATACCGGCATCGGCGAGTTCAAGCTTTCTGACGAGGCGTGGGGCTGGCGTGTTGGTGCCGCCTATGAAATTCCCGAAATCGCCTTGCGCGGAAGCCTGATGTACTCTTCGAGCTACAAATATGACGAGCTGTCGGGAACTGTCGACACCACCGGTTTTAGGGGCGCCTTTCCGGCGGATCTGATTCCAGGCGCTACCGGGGTCTTCCCTGTCTCCGCCTCGGCCGAGATACCCCAAGCTGTGGAACTTAAGCTGCAGAGCGGTATAGCGCCTGGCTGGCTGGCCTTTGGTTCCATCCGCTGGCAGGAATGGAGCAGGCTTGGCGTCATTCCCATCAATGGCGTGCGCAGTCCGGTGACCGGCGCTCCCTCGCCCGTTTCTTTCGACCTGCTTTATCGCGACGGCTGGACGGTTTCGGGTGGCATAGCTCACAAGTTTTCCGACCAATTGTCTGGCGCGGTTTCGCTGACCTGGGATCGTGGAACCTCGACGACCTCCGGCTATCAGTCGGACACCTGGTCCGTGGCCAGCGGCATTTCTTATTCGCCGAACGACAAGATCGAGGTCAGACTTGGTGGTTCGATCGGTGTTCTGACCAGTGGGTCGTCGACCTTCACCGGTGTTGGCGACACGGCAAATGCCATCACCTACACATACGACGACGATCTGCTCCTTGCCGGCTCAGCTTCCGTTAAGGTCAAGTTCTAAACATAAGTTTTCAATAGCAAAAAGGCCGGGCATTGCCCGGCTTTTTTGTTCGAGCGGCTTCCTGACACGCAGGCGGCGTTACAAAAACGCGGCACCCCTCTGCCTCCCGCGATTGTGACGTTTTGGCAACAGTTTCTGAGCAACCCTCGCACCACAAGGACGCCCGGGGAGATTGCCTATTTCCCGCCATAAACCCGGCGCACTCGAATTTGTCCCGGAACACGTGCCCAAAGAGGCTCGGCAATGGGGCAGGTCGCACCGCCCGCGGCAAGGAAGAGTATGAACGCCAGAGTCATCTCCAAGGCCAAGCTGCCCAGCCGCTATGTGACCGTCGGTCCGGCGCGCGCGCCGCACCGCTCTTATCTCTATGCGATGGGATTGTCGGCGGCCGAGATCGCGCAGCCGCTGGTCGGTGTCGCGAGCTGCTGGAACGAGGCGGCACCGTGCAACATCTCGCTGATGCGCCAGGCGCAGGTGGTCAAGAAGGGCGTCGCCGCGGCGAACGGCACGCCGCGCGAATTCTGCACCATCACCGTCACGGACGGCATCGCCATGGGCCACCAGGGCATGAAATCGTCACTGGTGTCGCGCGAGGTCATAGCCGATTCGGTCGAACTCACCATGCGCGGCCATTGCTACGATGCGCTGGTCGGCCTTGCCGGTTGCGACAAGTCGCTGCCCGGCATGATGATGGCCATGGTGCGGCTCAACGTGCCGTCGATCTTCATCTATGGCGGCTCGATATTGCCCGGTTCCTACAAGGGCCGGCAGATCACCGTGCAGGATGTGTTCGAGGCCGTCGGCCAGCACTCGGTCGGCACGATCGGCGACGCCGAGCTCCTCGAAATCGAACAAGCCGCTTGTCCGTCGGCCGGCTCTTGCGGCGCCCAGTTCACCGCCAACACCATGGCCACCGTCGCCGAGGCCATCGGTCTGGCGCTGCCATATTCCTGCGGGGCACCGGCGCCCTACGAGATGCGCGACCGCTTCAACTTCGCCTCCGGCGAAAAGATCATGGAGCTGATCGCAAAGAATATCCGCCCGCGCGACATCGTCACGCTGAAGGCGCTGGAGAATGCGGCGACCGTGGTCTCGGCCACCGGCGGCTCGACCAACGCAGCGCTGCATTTGCCGGCGATCGCGCATGAGGCCGGGATAAAGTTCGACCTCTTCGATGTAGCCAGGATCTTCGAGAAGACGCCCTACATCGCCGACCTGAAGCCGGGCGGCAAATATGTCGCCAAGGACATGTTCGAGGCCGGCGGCATTCCGCTCTTGATGAAGACGTTGCTCGACCACGGCTATCTGCACGGCGACTGCCTGACGGTGACCGGCCGCACTTTAGCCGAAAATATGGAGCACGTAGCCTGGAATGATAGCCAGGATGTGGTCCGTCCCGCCAACCGACCGATCACCCAAACGGGTGGCGTCGTGGGCTTGAAGGGAAACCTTGCCCCCGAAGGCGCGATCGTGAAGGTCGCGGGCATGTCGGAGCTGAAATTCTCTGGTCCGGCGCGCTGTTTCGATTCGGAGGAGGAATGTTTCGAGGCGGTTACGGATCGCAGCTACAGCGAAGGCGAGGTCCTCGTCATCCGCTACGAGGGTCCGCGCGGCGGTCCGGGCATGCGCGAAATGCTATCGACGACGGCGGCGCTCTATGGCCAGGGCATGGGCGGCAAGGTGGCTCTCATCACCGACGGACGTTTTTCGGGCGCGACACGCGGCTTCTGCATCGGCCATGTCGGGCCGGAAGCCGCCGTGGGTGGTCCGATCGGGCTGCTCAGGGATGGCGATTTGATCTCGATCGACGCGGTGAACGGCACAATCGAGGTGGCGCTGTCCGACACCGAACTGGCGGCTAGGGCAAAGGCCTGGAAGGCCCGCGCGACCGACTATCAGTCGGGCGCGATCTGGAAATATGCACAAACGGTGGGGCCTGCCCGCGACGGCGCGGTCACCCATCCCGGAGGTGCGAAAGAAACACATTGTTATGCGGATATCTGAGTTGCTGAGGTTGTCTGTCTTTTCGGCACTGGTCGCTATCGCCACTTTTGGCGCGACCTTGGGCGCCGCGGGCCAGGCCATGGCCTTCGACGACAAGGTGTTCGACGACAAGACCGGCGTGAAGCCGCAGTCCAGCCCGTGGGCGGTGTTTCAGTTCGGCTTCTCCGCCTATAAGAACGGCCGCAAGGAACAGGCCGCGGAGGCCTACAAATACGCGGCCGAAAACGGCCAGATCGGCGCCACCTGGAAGCTTGCGCGTATGTATGCCGAGGGTGACGGCGTGGAGCGCGACGACTACGCGGCGTTCAAGTTCTTCAGCGAGATTGCCGACCAGGACGTCGAGCCCGGTTCGCCGGAAGAGAGCTATGTGTCGGACGCGCTCGTGGCGCTCGGCGACTATTTGAGGAAGGGCATCCCCGGCAGCCCTATCACAGAGAACGAGGTGGCGGCCCAGGAATATTACATGCGCGCCGCCGCCAATTACCGCAACCCGAATGCCCAGTTCGAGATGGGCCAGATCTTCCTGAATGGCAAGGGCGGCGTCAAGGCCAGCATCAAGCAGGCCGGACGCTGGTTCCAACTCGCCGCGGAAAAGGGCCATGCCGGCGCGCAGGCAACGCTCGGCCATCTGCTTTTCCAGAGCGGTAAGATCGTTCGGGGGCTGGCGATGATGACCGCGGCGCTCGAACGGGCCTCACCTTCCGACCAGCCATGGATACGCGGCATGCAGGAAGAGGCGTTTGCCGCCGCGGGCGAGGCCGACCGCCGCACCGCGATTTCGCTGGCCGACGACATCCTCACCAAGGGCGGCGGCGACCAGTAGCCAAGAAGCCAGTAGCCACGAAGCCGATAGTGAGGAAGGCAATAAGTCGGAGGACTGGCTACTTCGAAAAATCAAGTCGGAAGATCAGTTCTCGGTGGGTTCCGTCGGAACGAGACCGGACTCAGGTGTTGAAATTGGCGTGGCCGACGGCGCCAGCGTCGTTCGCGGGCATTCGTCCCGAATCTTTGTCCATGACGTGTTGTTGAGCACCATGTCGCAGCGGGCGAGATGGCTCCGGCCGGACAGCGTCAGACAGGCGACTTGGCCGATCTGGAAGGATTTTCCGTTGGCCAGGCATTCAGGATCGGCAAAAGCCGGCGTCGCCGCGAGGGCGAGCGCGGCGGCACATGGGCAAAGCGCAAATCTGATCGTCATCTTGAAACCCCGGCCGAACCCGGATTGCAGCGGAAACCCCGATTGTGGCGATATGACGGTCCATCAACCGGGAATCCGGCGGTCCGAGCCTCGAAATGATCAGATTGGCGCGAAAGCCAGTTCGACGGCCACCGGCACATGGTCGGAGGGTTTTTCCCAGGCACGCACATGCTTTTCGATCGAGGCCGAGGAAAAGCGGTTGGCGGCTTCGGGCGAGAGCAGCAAGTGATCGATGCGGATGCCGTTGTTCTTCTGCCAGGCGCCGGCCTGATAATCCCAGAAAGTAAAGATGTCCGGCGCGTCGGTGACCGCGCGCACGGCTTCGGTGAAGCCGAGATTCTTCAGCCGGCGGAACGCCTGTCTCGTCTGCGGCTGGAACAGCGCGTCGCTCAGCCAGTTCTCCGGGAATTTCGCGTCGATGTATTCGGGGATGACATTGTAATCCCCGGCCAGCACCAGCGCCTCTTCGAGCATGAGCCGTTCCTCGGCCCAGCGCTCCAGCCGCGCCATCCAGGAAAGCTTGTAGGAGAACTTCTTTTCGTCATTGATCGGGTTGCCGTTCGGCAAGTAGAGCGAGGCAACGCGCAACGCGCCCTCGTCGGTCGAGAACACGCCCTCGATGAAACGCGCCTGCTCGTCGGTGTCGTCACCCGGCAAGCCTCTGATGACCTCGTCGAAGCGCAGCTTCGACAGGATGGCGACGCCGTTAAAACCTTTTTGGCCATATATTTCAACGTTGTAGCCGAGCGCCTCGATCTCCGCGCGCGGAAACTGCTCGTCGACAGTCTTGATCTCCTGCAGGCAGGCGATATCAGGCGCGCTTTCCGTCAGCCAATGGGTCAAATTGCCGATGCGGGCCCGAACGCCGTTGATGTTCCAGGTGACGATTTTCATGACGGCCTCATTGCTGTTCCGGCGGATGACCTTCGACGAGGCCGATCGTATTGCCTGCCGGGTCCTTTAGGAAGGCCATCCATTCGCTTTCGCCCGCCGGCCCGAACAGGCCCTCGGTGTCGCGATGGACGAGCATCGGCGGCGCGGTGAAGGGGACACCGGCGGCTTTTGCTGAGGCGTAGAAATCGTCGAGGCCCGATATGTCGAGATAGACGGTGCCGGCCGGCAGGCCATCGGTGAACAGCAGCCGCACGTCGCCGGCCATGATGAAGGCGATGCCGGGCGGATCGAAGCGCGCGTGCACCGTCATGCCAAGCACGTCGTGCCAGAACGCCAGCGTTGCATCGAGATCGCGCCCGGCTGAAAGCGCGACCTGACGGACCGCGCCGATGGCAGGCATTTCTAAATACTGAAACTAGTGCCGCAGCCGCACGAGGCGACCGCATTCGGGTTCCTGATCTGGAACGACTGGCCCATCAAGTCGTCGACGAAATCGATCACCGAGCCACCCATATAGACCAGCGAGAGGTCGTCGATCAGTACGGTTGCGCCGTCTTTCTCGATGGCGACGTCGTCATCGTTGCGCGTGTCGACCAGGTCGAACTTGTAGGAAAAACCGGAGCAGCCGCCGCCCTCGACCGAAACGCGCAACGCCGTCTTACCGGCTTCGCCAGATACAATCTTGGCGATCCGCCTTGCGGCGGCGTCGGTCATCTCGACTTTCATAGCGGTCTTGGCGTCAGCGCCCATGGGCGTCACCTTGCTTTCGGTTTCACATGATAGGTATGAAGCGCGAGGGGGCAAGTCAACTGCGGCAGCGGCGATGACAAATGAGTTGGGCGACATCGGATTTGGTTATCGGCCGCGCGCGGCCTATGCCTGCGATCCGGCGAAGTCGCGCGGGCGGCTGTTCGACGAGGTGGAGAGCCCGACCCGCACACCATTCCAGCGCGACCGCGACCGCATCATCCATTCGACGGCATTCCGCCGGCTGAAGCACAAGACGCAGGTGTTCGTCGCGCATGAGGGCGACCATTACCGCACCCGGCTGACGCATTCGATCGAGGTGGCGCAGATAGCGCGTGCCCTGGCGCGGGCGCTGCGCGGCGACGAGGACCTGGCCGAGGCGGTGGCGCTGGTGCACGATTTCGGCCACACGCCCTTCGGCCATACCGGCGAGGACGCGCTGAACGAGAAAATGATCGCCTGGGGCGGCTTCGATCACAATGCGCAGTCGCTGCGCGTGGTGACGCGGCTGGAGAGCCGCTATGCCGAATTCGACGGGCTGAACCTCACCTGGGAAACGCTGGAGGGCCTGGTAAAACACAACGGACCGCTGACTGACGCCAGCGGAAAGGGTCTGAAGGGGCCGGTGCCGCCAGCGATCCGCGACTATTCGGAGCTGCACGACCTCGAACTCGACCGCTTCGCCGGCATCGAGGCGCAGTGCGCAGCGATCGCCGACGACATCGCCTACAACACCCATGACATCGACGACGGCCTGAGATCCGGCTTCCTGACGCTGAACATGCTGGAAATGGTCTCGCTGCCCGGCTCGATTCTCGAAGGCGTGCGCCAGCGCTATCCGGCGCTGGACGATGTGAGGACAGGGCACGAACTGATGCGGCGGCAGATCACGATGATGGTCGAGGATGTCATCGTTTCCACCACCGCCAATCTGGCCCGCATCAAGCCGGACAGCGCCGACGCGGTAAGGGCGGCGGGCGAGACGATGGTGACCTTTTCAGCCGAAATGGCCGCGTTCGAAAAGGAATTGAAGGCCTTTCTCTACAAGCATCTCTACCGGCACAGCGAGGTCATGCGCGTGCGTAACGAGGCCGAGCAGATCGTCAACGACCTGTTCGAGGTCTATTTCGCCGATCCGCGCGCCATGCCCGACGGCTGGCGCGAAGGGCTCGACCGGGCCGACGATCGCATCAAGGCGCGCAGCGTCGCCGATTTCCTGGCGGGCATGACGGATACCTACGCTTTGAAAGAACACCGCCGTTTGTTTGACCATACGCCTGAATTAAGCTAGGCCGAGCTCGATTTTGCCGGCCAATAAGCCGGATCCCTGCAAAGCTGCCAGAGCCACACCCCAGAGCCATCCCAATGAACATCTTCGCCGATTTCAACGCGCGAATCACCAGAGCTGTCAAAGCGCTTGATTTAAAAGACAAAGACGGCGGTTCGCTGGACCTGTCGCGCATCGCCGTCGAGCCGCCGCGCGACGCCAGCCATGGCGACCTTGCGACCAATGCTGCAATGGTGCTGGCCAAGCCGACCGGCCAGTCGCCACGCGCACTGGCTGAAAGGCTGGCGCAGGCGCTGCGCGCCGACTCCGACATCGCCGCTGCGGACGTTGCCGGTCCGGGCTTCGTCAATCTCAGACTCAAGGATGCGTTCTGGCAGCTGCATCTGACCGCGATGCTCGGCGAAGGCCGCAATTACGGCCGCTCGACGGTCGGCGGCGGCAAGAAAGCCAATGTCGAATATGTCTCGGCTAACCCTACCGGACCGATGCATGTCGGCCATTGCCGTGGCGCCGTGGTGGGTGATGCGCTCGCCAATCTGATGGCCTTCGCAGGTTATGACGTGACCAAGGAATATGTCATCAACGATGCTGGTTCGCAGATCGACGTGCTCGGCCGTTCTGCCATGCTGCGTTACCGCGAGGCGCTCGGCGACGATATCGGCGAGATTCCTGCCGGGCTTTATCCGGGCGACTATCTGGTGCCGGTCGGGCAGGCGCTGGCCAGCGAATTCGACCGCTCCCTGCTGCAGATGCCCGACGAGGAAGCGCTTGCGATCGTCAAGGACAGGACGATCGATGCGATGATGGCGATGATCCGTGAGGATCTGGCGCTGCTCAATGTGCATCACGACGTCTTCTTCTCGGAGCGCACGCTGCACGCCGACAACGCCCGGAAAATCCGTTCGGCCATCAACGACCTGACGCTCAAGGGCCATATCTACAAGGGCAAGCTGCCGCCGCCCAAGGGCGAGAAGCCGGACGACTGGGAGGATCGCGAGCAGACGCTGTTCCGCTCGACAGCGGTCGGCGACGACATGGACCGGGCGCTGGTCAAGTCCGACGGCACCTTCACCTATTTCGCCGCGGACGTCGCCTATTTGAAGGACAAGGTCGATCGCGGTTTCGTCGAGCTGATCTATGTGCTTGGCGCCGATCACGGCGGCTATGTGAAGCGCCTGGAAGCGCTCGCCCGGGCAATTTCCGGCGACGAGGTGAAGCTTACAGTGCTGCTTTGCCAGTTGGTGAGGCTTTTTCGCGAGGGCGAACCGGTCAGGATGGGAAAGCGGACCGGCAATTTTGTCACTCTTCGCGAAGTCATTGAAGAAGTCGGTCGAGATGCAGTTCGCTTCATGATGCTCTACCGCAAGAACGATGCGCCGCTCGATTTCGACTTCGCCAAGGTGACCGAGCAGTCGAAGGACAATCCGGTGTTCTACGTGCAGTACGCCTCGGCGCGCTGCCATTCGGTGTTCCGGCAGGCGAGCGAACAGTTGGGCGAAGCCAACTTCGACCGCAATCGGATGGCCGCCGCCACCGCTTCGCTGACCGACGAAGGCGAGATCGGCCTGATCAGGAAGCTTGCCGAATATCCGCGGCTGATTGAATCCGCGGCACTTGCGCTCGAGCCGCACCGGCTGGCATTCTACCTCTACGATCTCGCCTCCAGCTTCCACGGACATTGGAACCGCGGCACCGAGAATCCGGACTTACGTTTTGTTAAGGTTAACGACCGACAATTGACGCATGCCAGACTAGGGCTGGTGCAGGCTGTTTCGGACGTTTTGACGTCCGGCCTGATGCTGATCGGGGCCGATGCGCCCACCGAAATGCGTTAGGTTTGACTAAAAAACCTGTCACCTTTTGCCCACATTGCGCTGGTAAGGGCCAACCCTGCGCGACGTCCATGGCGTCCGAATGAGTGCGAGTTCGGGAACAATAATGGCAGACAGAACCCAGCTGAGAGCAGCCGCCCAAAACGATATCGCCGACGATGATCCGTTCGCGGAACTGACCAGGATCATGGGGTTCGACCCGCGCCAGCCGGTCAAGCCGCAGGCCCAGCCGAAGGCGGCCCCCGCCAGCCAGCCGGCGGACGAGGGCGATTTCGACATCGATCTCGAGAAGGAGTTGATGGGCGAATTCGGCGCCGACGACAACGACGGCGCAACCGAGATTCGCGAGCCGGCTTTCGAGGCCACCGACGCCGTGGACGACGAGCTTGCCGCGTCGCTCGAACAGGATTTCCTGCTGGACGATGATGCGGCGGACGAAACCGCCCATGCCGTTGCTGCCGACCACGCGCGTTCTGGTGTTGCCGAAGCATCCGCGCCGGCTGTTGAAGCTGCGTTCTATGACGATTTCGACGATGCGCTTGCCAGTTCGCTCGAAGACGTGTCGCCTTTCGAAGACGATTTGGCAGGGAACGACAAGCTTGGGAACGACAAGCTCGGGGACGACGAGCTTGCCGCGTCGCTCGAACAGGATTTACTGCTGGACGACGATGCGACGGACGAGACTGCCCATGCCGTTGCTGCCGACGACATTCGTTCTGTCGTTGCCGAAGCATCCGCGCCGGCTGCTGAAGCGGCTTTCGATGACGATTCCAACGATGGGCTCGCAAGTTCGCTCGAAGATGTGTCGCCATTCGACGACGATTTGCCAGTGAACGACAAGCTTGGGAACGACGAGCTTGCCGCGTCGCTCGAACAGGATTTACTGGTCGACGACGAGGCGACGGACGAGTCCGAACAGAATACTGCCGCCATCGATGCATCCGCGCCGGCCGCCGAACCCGCCTTCGACGATGAATTCGACAACGCAGTCGCAAGCTCGCTCGAAGACGAGCTGATGCTCGACGAGCAGGTGCCGATGCAGCAGGTTGGCGAAGCCGCCGAAATCCCCGCGCCGGCCGCCGACCCCGCCTTCGACGATGAATTCGACAATGCGGTCGCAAGCTCGCTCGAAGGCGAGCTGATGCTTGAAGAACACGTGCCGATGGAGCAGGCTGCCGAACCCGCCGACGTTTCCGCGCCGGCCGCCGAACCCGCCTTCGACGACGAATTCGACAATGCCGTCGCAAGCTCGCTCGAAGACGAGTTGATGCTCGACGAACATGGGCCGATGGAGCAGGCCGCTGTTGAAGCTCCTGCTGCGCCTGTTCGGGCTGTTTCGGACGAGTCCGATGAGGACTTTGCCGGCCATTTCGACGATATCATGGTCGATGTCGACATGGATTTCGACGTTCGCACGGCTGAACCGGTCGAAATTGACGAGCCAGAAATTGACGAACCGGAGGCTATCGTCGCCAAGCACGAGCCTTCCGCCGAGACCCCGGAAGATGCGTTCGACGCCGATTTTGACCTGAGCTTCGAGGATGCGCTTGCCGAGGAAGCCGAAAAGCCGGTTGCGCAGGCCTCCGGCGTTGCTGCCCAACCGACGGCGCCGGCCGCCGTAGTCCAGCCGGCGGCGCCAGCCCCCATCGCTGACGAGCGGAGCCTCGAAGACGAGCTGAACGCGCTGTTGGGCACCATGCGCACACGGGCTGCCCCCGTGGCGGCCTCCGCGGCCAACGAACCCGCTAAGGTTCAGCACCCTGTAGCCGCGACTGAAAAGGTCGCCGACAAACCAGCGAATCCCGTCGAAGAACTGGACTGGAGCCTCGACGAGCAAGACCCTTTGGGGTCGCCGGATAGTAGCGCGGTTCACGCCGCCGACGCCGATCTCGATAGCGTTCTCCTCGATGAGCTCGAGGGCCAGGATTTCAGCGCTGAAGATGCCGCCGGGCAGGCCGATGTCGATTTCGACGATGACGCATTGCATACCGCGTTCGCCAAGGACATCGGTCTGGATCATGGCGACGGCGATGACGTTGCTGCCGCCGCTCCCCAGCAGGATCCGGCTGATGCGCTAAGCTGGATGGCGGCACCCTCCGCCCCGCCGACGCCGGCCCGTTCGTGGAGCCGCGTAACGCCGGTCGCACAGTCGCAGCCCGCCTTTGCAGCCCAGCCCACGACTTCGGTGAAGACCACGGATGCGACTCCGCCAATAGCTACGGCACCGTCCTATCAGGATGAGCCGGCCGAAGACGGTGCCGCCGATGCGGCATTTGCGCCGGCGCAAGGCGAACAGTCTTCGGCGTATGACGAGATGCCCGATGTCGAGACGGTCGATGTGCCCGAGCGCGTGGTGGCGCTGGCGGACGACCTCGATATTCCGGACCTCGACTTCAATGACGACGAACCGGCGGCGCCTGCCTATGACGATCTCGACACCGAATTCGCCAGCCTTCTCACGGAAATGAATGCCGTAGACGTCGCTGCCGCCCCGGCGCGCAGCGCGGCCTATGACGACGAATCCTACAATGCCGGATTTCAGCCAGGGGCCGGGTTCCAGTCAGCGGCCGGGTTCCAGTCGGCGGCCGGGTTCCAGTCAGGCTATGAGCCCGACCGCGTTGAAACGCGCACCTATGCGGCGAGACCCGCACAAGCGTCTGTCAGTGCGCCTTATGCCGATGCCGCCAGCGGCTTCGATCTGGCCGACTTGCCCAACGGCCGGCCGGCCTCGCAGGCCGACGACTTTGGATTGGACGAACTCGACTACGACCCCGAACTGGATGAGGCCATGTCGGTGCCCGGCTTGGCTGATCACAATGCCGCGAGGCCGCGGAGCCGCGGCTTGCTGGTCGCCGCAGTGGTCGGCGCCGTGGCGCTCGCCGGCGGTCTCGGCGCCTTTGCGCTGTCTTTCGGCGGCGCCGGCGGCACCGATGCGCCGGTCATCGTGAAGGCGGACAACGCACCGATCAAGGTCAGGCCGGAAAATCCGGGCGGCACCGTCGTGCCGAACCAGGACAATAAGGTCTATGACGCCGTGGCCAAGGGTGGCGCAAAGCCTGCCGAACCGGTCCAGGAAAAACTGGTCACCAACACCGAAGAGCCGGTGGACGTGGCGGCCAAGGAGCCGCCGCAGAGCCGTGTGGTCGATCTTTCGCCTGACGATATCGACACGGCTGAAGCCGCCGATGCGACCCGCAATGCCGAATCCGCCGCCGCTGAAGGCGCCAACGCGATCCGCGGCACGCAAGCGGCCGGCGGCACGCAAGCGGCCGGGAATGCCGACGTCGCCGCCGTGCCGGCATCCAAATCCGAGGATCGTATCGCCCAGGTTCTGCAAGAGGCCGACCAGGGCATCGACCCCGACCTCGTCGCGGTTGCGCCGCGCAAGGTGAGAACCATGGTCGTTAAACCCGATGGCTCGCTGGTTGCGCGCGAGGATCCGGCGCCTGCGGCACCGCAGATGGCTGCCGTCGAGCCTGTCGATCCGGCGCCCCAGCATGTGGCCCCGACGGGTCAGGCCGACGACGCAGAACAACAGACCGGTACGGTACCGCCTGTTACCGACCAGGCAAGTGACGACCTACTGGGTGGCGACCCAGTGGGCGGCGACCAGACCGAAGCCGCCAAGCCGGAAACAGCCAAGCCGGAAATAGTCAATCCGACGGCCGCGCCGGCAGCTGCGCCTGAGGCTGAGGCCCAAACCGCCCAGCCTGCCAATACGCCGGCCTCGGTTCCGGTCGCGCCGCAGCGTCCGTCCGACCAGCCGGTCGACGTCGTCGGCGAGGTCAAGCCCGACCAGGTTGCGTCCATCAATCCGGCGGCGGGCTCGACCGGCGGTGGCTCATGGTCGATGCAGATCGCCTCGCAGCCGACCGTCGAAAGCGCCCAGTCGACCTATCAGGATCTGCAGCGCCGCTATGGCAGCGTGCTTTCCGGCCATACCGCCAACATCGTCAAGGCGGAGATCGCCGGCAAGGGAACTTTCTATCGCGTCCGCGTCCCGGCGAAGTCGCGCAACGATGCGATCAACCTGTGCACCAGCTACAAGGCTGCCGGCGGCAACTGCTTCGTGTCGCGCTAGCCATTTCAAGTCTCCCGCCCTTGGGCGGAAAGAACCGGCGCGGTCACGAACCGCGCCGGTTTCTTTGTGGAAGGGACTTCTTTGTGTGGAAGGGGTCTTGGCCGCATGTGGTTCGATGCGATTCCCTTTGTCCGCGTGAAGCTCTAAACTCCTGCCCATGACCGAATCAAAATCCATGATCCTCGGCTGCGCCGGGAAATCGCTCACACGCGAAGAAATCAATTTCTATCGCAATGAATGCCCGTGGGGATTCATCCTGTTTGCGCGCAACATCGCCGAGACCGAGCAGATCCGCGATCTGGTCGCCGCGATGCGCGACTGTATCGAGCGCCCGGACGCCCCGGTGTTCATCGACCAGGAAGGCGGCCGGGTGCAGCGCCTGCGCCCGCCGTTGGCGCCGAATTATCCGGCCGGTGGCGCGCTCGGGGCCCTGTGGCGCAACGACCACGACGCCGGCAACCGCGCCGCCTGGCTGATGGCACGGCTGCATGCCTTCGACCTGCTGCGCTACGGCATCACGGCGGATTGCCTGCCGGTGCTCGACGTTCCGATCGAGGGCGCCAGCGACGTCATCGGCGCGCGCGCATATGGCAAGGAGCCTCGTTCCGTCATCGAACTGGGTCGCGCAGCGGCGGAGGGCCTGATGTCGGGCGGCGTGCTGCCGGTGATGAAGCATATTCCCGGGCATGGGCGGGCCTTTGCCGACACGCATTTCGAACTGCCGACCGTCGATGCCTCGATGAGCGACTTGCAGCGGCATGATTTCGCCCCGTTCAGGGAGCTCAATCATTTGCCGATGGCGATGACGGCGCATGTCGTCTACAGCGCGATCGACCCGAAGAACCCGGCCACGACATCCGGCAAGGTCATCGATGAGATCATCCGCGGCGAAATCGGCTTCGACGGGCTGCTGATGAGCGACGACACCTCGATGAAGGCACTTTCTGGGGATTTCCCGACAAAGGCGGCCGCGATCCTTGCGGCGGGCTGCGATCTGGTCCTTCACTGCAATGGCGTTTTCGAGGAGATGGCCGGCATTGCGTCGCGCACAACGGGGCTTGAAGGCACGTCGCTGCAACGCGCGCAACGGGCGCTGACCTATATCAAGAACCGCGATCGGGCTGATGAAGCCGAGATACGCGCCGAATTCGCCACCTATTTCGATGCGGTGGCCTAGACCATGATCCCGAAAAATCGGAGCCGGTTGTTCGGAACAGATCATGGTCAAACAAGAAGATAGAAGCAAAGGAAAGCAACAGGAAGTGGCGGAAACATTGGACAACAAGGCCGGCAAGGCCGCACCGATGGACCGTCTGTGGGCCGAGAACGACGATTCGCGGCTGACCGGCGATCCCGCGCTGGTCGTCGATGTCGACGGTTTCGAGGGCCCGCTCGATCTTCTGCTGCATCTTGCCCGCAACCAGAAGGTCGATCTGTCGCGCATCTCGATCCTGGCGCTGGCCGAGCAATATCTGGCCTTCGTCGAGAAGGTGAGGGCGCTCAGGCTGGAGCTTGCCGCCGACTATCTGGTGATGGCGGCGTGGCTGGCGTTTCTCAAGTCGAAGCTTTTGATCCCAAAGCAACCCGGCGACGACGGCGAAAGCGGCGAGGAACTGGCGGCGGTGCTGCAATTCCGTTTGAAGCGGCTGGAAGCGATGCGCGACGCGGCGGCACGGCTGGTCAACCGCAACCGGCTCGGGCGCGACGTGTTCGCCCGCGGCATGCCGGAAATGGTCATCGTCGAGAAGCGCAACGCTTATTCGGCCTCGCTCTACGATCTGCTGACCGCCTATGCGGCGCAACGCCAGAAGCAGGCGATCACCAATGTGACGATCGCCAAGCGCGGTGTGTGGTCACTCAAGGATGCACGCGACATCCTGAACAGGCTGATCGGCTCGCTTGCCGATTGGAGGGCGCTGGACAGTTTCCTGGTCGAATACCTGATCGACCCGGACGAGCGGCGTACCGCGATTGCCAGTTCGTTTGCGGCGACGCTGGAACTGGTGCGCGAAGGCAAAATGGAAATGCGGCAGGACGAGGTGTTCGCGCCGCTCTATCTGCGCGGCCGTGCGCAAGGTATCAGGGCAGTCGAGGTGGCATCATGAGTGAACGCGCCAACGCTTCGGTCATTCCGTTCAAGGTCGACGACGAGACCGAAGAGGGCGTGCTCGCCGGGGCATCGGCAGAAAGCCAGACCCAGAACTTGTCCCTGAACCCTGGCGAGCGGCTGCATATGGCGGAAGCCGTGCGTATGGCCGAGGCGATCGTTTTCGCCAGCGCCGAGCCGGTCAGCGAAAAGCAGCTTGCCGCACGCCTGCCTGACGGCATCAACATTGCCGCGGCGATGGCCGAGCTGCAGCAGATTTATGCGCGGCGGGGCGTCAATCTGGTGCGCGTCTCCGATGCCTGGGCGTTCCGTACCGCCGGCGATCTCGCCTTCCTGATGAGCCGCGACACGGTCCAGCAGAGGAAGCTCTCCCGCGCGGCGCTCGAAGTGCTGGCGATCATCGCTTACCACCAGCCGGTGACGCGCGCCGAGATCGAGGACATCAGAGGCGTCGAGACCTCGAAGGGTACGCTGGACACACTGATGGAGACCGAATGGGTGAAGATGCGCGGCCGGCGCCGCACGCCCGGCCGTCCCGTCACCTACGGCACCTCCGACATCTTCCTCGACCACTTCGCGCTGGAGGAGATCCGCGACCTTCCCGGCATGGAGGAATTGAAGGGTGCAGGGCTGCTTTCGGGCCGCATGCCGTCGAATTTTACCATTCCGCTGCCACCGGCCGATCCGGATGCGCTGACCGACGACGAGGATCCGCTGACCGACATCGACCTTGAGGAACTCGGCCTGTTGACGCCGCGCGTCGAGGAAGATTGACCCAAACGACGTGCCGAAAGCCGTTGGTATTTCGCGGCTGCGCCGATTGGTAGCGGGCTATGGCGCCGAAAGTGCGTGACTTCGGCCACTGATTTATAAAACTCTGTCGCGGTTGTGTTTGAATCCCGACGCGAAAGCGCATAGATCATCGTCAGAGAAAACTTTCGAGAGAGATTGTTATGGGTTCATTTTCGATTTGGCACTGGCTGATCGTGCTGGTGATCGTGCTGCTGGTGTTCGGCCGCGGCAAGATTCCCGAGCTGATGGGTGACATGGCCAAGGGTATCAAGAGCTTCAAGAAGGGCATGGCCGACGACGAGGTTGCCGAGGACAAGCGCACCGTTGAACACCGTGCCGACGAAACCGTTTCGGCAGTGAAGGAAAAGGCCAGCAAGAGCTGAGCCCAAAACTTTAGTCGGAACGCATCGCCATGTTCGACATCGGCTGGACCGAGATGCTGGTGATCGCGATCGTCATGATCGTGGTCGTCGGGCCCAAGGATTTGCCAAAGATGCTGCGCACTTTCGGCCGCACGACGGCGAAGATGCGCGGTATGGCAGCCGACTTCCAGAAACAGTTCAACGACGCGCTGAAGGAGGCCGAGCTTGACGACGTCAAGAAGTCGGTCGACTCACTCAGAAGCCTCAACCCGGCCGCCGAGATCAGGAAACAGCTCAACCCGTTCGAGCAGGCGGCAGCCGATGTCCGTTCAGGCGTCGACGCGGTGATGAAGCCGAAGCCAGCAGTCGACCCGGTCACGCCAGCTGCTTCGACGCCGCAGGATACCGAGCTGAAGAATGGCGCGACGGTGCTGCCGGGCGTCAACGCCCCGGAAGCGGCGCCGGCGGCGCCGACCTTCCCGGCGATGACAGATGAGTCGGTGGTGACACCGCCTGTCGCGACGGCGACGCCGGCTGCACCGCAAAAGGCCGCGGCAGCGAAGAAGAAGGCCGCGCCAGCGAAAGCGATGCCGGCCTCCAAGGCCGCAGCGAGGCCAGCGGCAGCAGCCGCAAAACCTGCCGCGACGAAGAACGCAGCTAAAAAGGCCGAGCCGAAGCCTGCACCGGCAGCAGTGAAGAAGCCGACTGCAGCCGCCAAAAAGATGGCGGGAGCCGCCAAGTGAGCATTTCGGAAAAGGACGAGATCGATAAATCGGCGGCTCCGCTGATGGAGCATCTGATCGAGTTGCGCCGGCGGCTGATGTGGTCGATCGCCGGGTTCTTCGTCGCCTTCCTGTTCTGCTTCTTCTTCGCCAAGCAACTGTTCAACCTGTTGGTTATCCCGTTCAAATGGGCGACCCAATGGGCAGGGCTCGACCCGCACAAAGTCGAGCTGATTTACACGGCGCCGCAGGAATTCTTCTTCACCCAGGTCAAGCTGGCGATGTTCGGCGGCATGGTGATCGCCTTTCCGCTGATCGCCACGCAGATCTATAAATTCATCGCGCCCGGCCTCTACAAGAATGAACGCAGCGCTTTCCTGCCGTTCCTTATCGCTTCGCCGATCCTGTTCCTGATAGGCGCGTCGCTGGTCTATTTCTTCTTCACGCCGATGGTGATGTGGTTCTTCCTCGCCATGCAGCAGGCCGGCACCGACGACCAGGTGCAGATTTCGCTGCTGCCGAAAGTGTCGGAATATCTCAGCCTGATCATGACGCTGATCTTCTCCTTCGGGCTGGTGTTCCAGTTGCCGGTGGTGACCAGCCTGATGGCGCGGGTGGGCATGCTGTCGTCCGAGGCGCTGGTTGAAAAGCGCAAATGGGCGATCGTCATCGCCTTCGTGGTGGCTGCTGTGCTGACACCGCCCGACCCGATAAGCCAGATTGGCCTCGCCATCCCCACGATCATTCTCTACGAGGTCTCAATCTGGTCGGCCCGGCTGATCGAGCGCAGCAAGGAACGGGAACGTCTGGCGCGCGAGAAGCGGGAGGCTGCGGAAGCGGCGGCCGAAAAGGCAGCGGACGCGTCGTCGACGTAGGCTGCTTGAGGCGGGTAGCTTTATCTTCAAAAATTTGCGGGACAGCGCCCACCTCTGCCCTGCCGGACAGGGGCGTGAAGGAACTCGACTTTGACGTCTTGCATCGGTCAAGGATGCGGTTTACGCCCTCTGGCCTAGCTCAGGAGCGTTCAAGACCATGCTTGACATCAAATGGATTCGCGACAACCCGAAGGCCCTTGTCGAGGCGCTCAAGAAGCGCTCGTGGTCCAGCGATGACGCGCAGTCCGCGGTCGATGATCTGATCGCCAGGGACGAGGCGCGGCGCGAACATCTGACCGAGCTGCAGACCAGGCAGAAGCGCCGCAACGCCGCCTCGAAGGAGATCGGCAACGCCATGCGTTCGGGCGACGCCGCCCTTGCCGAGAAACTCAAAGCCGAGGTCGGCGAGATCAAGGCCTTCATCCAGAACGGCGAGGCGCGCGAACGCGAACTCGACAAGGCGCTGAACGACGCGTTGGCGGTGCTGCCCAATGTGCCGCTCGACGACGTGCCGATCGGCAAGGACGAGCACGATAATGTCGTCAAGCGCATCGTCGGCAAGGTGCCGACGCGCCCGAACTGGGTGAAGGAGCATTTCGAAATCGGCGAAGCGCTCGGCATGATGGATTTCGAGCGGGCGGCGAAGCTGTCCGGCTCGCGCTTCACCGTGCTGAAGGGCGGACTGGCGCGGATGGAGCGCGCGCTCGGCCAGTTCATGCTGGACCTGCACACGACCGAGCATGGCTATGAGGAGGTCCAACCGCCGCTGATGGTGCGGGACGAGGTGATGTACGGCACCGGGCAACTGCCGAAATTTGGAGAGGATCTCTTTATCGGTGCGGATATTCCGGGCCGTTCAAAATTGGGCAAGGAGACCTTGGTCGAGTACACGACCGCTGAGGATGTCCGAAAACTTTGCGAGGGAAGGGTCCCCCTGCCGGACTTGGTGGATGAAATATTTGAACGTGCCGAGACTCATGAACAGTTTTGGCTCATCCCGACCGCCGAAGTGCCGCTTACAAACCTCGTGCGCGAGGACATCACGCCTCACGAAAAGCTGCCGCTGCGCTACACGGCGCTGACGCCGTGCTTCCGCTCGGAAGCCGGCTCGGCCGGGCGCGACACCCGCGGCATGCTGCGCCAGCACCAGTTCTACAAGGTCGAACTGGTGTCGATCACCGACCAGGACTCGTCGCTTGCCGAGCACGAGCGGATGACCGAATGCGCCGAGACCGTGCTGAAGCGTCTCGGTCTGCCGTTCCGCACCGTGACACTGTGCACCGGCGACATGGGCTTTGGCGCGCGCAAGACCTATGACATCGAGGTCTGGCTGCCGGGCCAGAACGCCTATCGCGAGATTTCGTCCTGCTCGGTCTGCGGCGATTTCCAGGCGCGGCGCATGGACGCCCGCTACAAGGACAAGGACGGCAAGGCCAATCGCTTCGTTCACACGCTGAACGGCTCCGGCACCGCCGTCGGCCGCGCTCTGATTGCTGTCATCGAAAACTACCAGAATGAGGATGGCAGCGTAACCATTCCTGAAGCGCTTCGGCCTTACATGGGCGGTCTGGAAAAGATCGAATCGAAATAATGCGCATCCTCCTGACCAATGATGACGGCATCCATGCCGAGGGCCTTGCATCGCTTGAACGCATCACCCGCACGCTGTCGGACGACGTCTGGGTGGTGGCGCCGGAGCAGGACCAGTCCGGCTACGCGCATTCGCTGTCGATCTCGGAGCCGCTGCGCCTGCGCAAGATCGGCGAAAAACACTTCGCCGTGCGCGGCACGCCGACCGACTGCGTCATCATGGGCGTGAAGAAGATCCTGCCGGCAGCCCCCGACCTGATACTGTCCGGCGTCAATTCCGGCGCCAACATCGCCGACGACGTTACCTATTCGGGCACCGTCGCCGGCGCCATGGAAGGCGCGCTGCTCGGCGTGCGCTCGATCGCCTTCAGCCAGGCCTATTCCTATGTCGGCGAGGATCGCGTCGTACCCTACGAGACCACCGAGGCGCTGGCGCCGGCGCTGCTCAAGAAGCTTGTCGCCATGCCGCTGCCGGACGGCGTGCTGCTCAACGTCAATTTTCCCAATTGCCTTCCCGAAGAGATCGCCGGCACGGTGGTCACCTCGCAAGGCAAGCTCGTCCACAGCCTGTGGGTCGACGAGCGCCGCGACGGCCGCGGACTTCCCTATTATTGGCTGCGCTTCGGCCGCGAGCCGGTCGAGGGCAAGCAAGGCACCGACCTCTATGCCATGCGCAACCGGCTGGTGTCAGTAACGCCGCTGCAGCTCGATCTCACCGCTCATGAAATCCGCGATCAACTGACCAAGGCGCTCGCATGAACCTGAACCACGGTCCGACGCTCGACGACCGCGAAGGCTTCGCCGCTTTCCTGCTCCGCCTGCGTGGCAAGGGCGTGGTGCCGAAGGCGCTGATCGCCGCCTTCGAGGCGACGCCGCGGCGCGGCTTCCTTTCCGCGCAGTTCCATCCGATCGCCTGGTCGGACCGTATGCTGCCGATCGAATGCGGCGAGGCGATCGAGGGCGCCGATCTGCAAGCCGCGGTGATCGCAGCGCTTGCAGTCGAGCCGGGCAACCGGGTGCTCGAGATCGGCACCGGGTCGGGCTACACGGCGGCGGTGATGTCGCGACTTGCCGCGCGGGTCGTCACCATCGACCGCTACAAGACGCTGGCCGAGCAGGCCAAACAGCGCTTCGAGGCGCTCGGCATCGGCAACGTCATCGTGCGCCAAGCGGACGGCTCCAACGGACTGGCCAATGAAGCGCCGTTCGACCGTATTGTCGCGTGGGCGGCCTTCGACAGCCTGCCGCGGTTCCTGCTCGACCAATTGTCGAGCGGCGGCATCGTCATCGCCCCGATCGGACCCGAGGAGGGCGAGCAGGTGCTGGCCAAATTGACCAAGGTCGGCAGCCGCTTCGAACGCGAGGACATCGGCCTCGTCCGCCTGCAGCCGATCCTGCGCAGCGTAGCCGCGGTCATCTAGGGATCTGTCGATAGTTCAGGTGATGGCCGCAACCGACCGGTCTGGTCGCTTCGCGCCCGTCCGCGACCGGGGCCTTACCTGAACCTCAGCCCGACAGGTCCAGCCTTAAATATTTTAAGAAAATTTGCGTCTGATTCTAGAGGTTTAACCGACCAGTAACATTAACGCGCTTTAATCACGGTCAGTCTGTACCGGGTATCTGCGGGTAAAAGCGATGCAATTCAGTATTTTGAAGGCAAACGGACGCAACCTGGCGCGTGGTTTCGCTGTCCTCATGGTTGCGGGCACCGCGGCGGGATGCAGTTCCCAGGTCTCGCGGTTCAACAGCGTCGATGACGTCTTTACCTCCTCGACCAACAACCAGCGCGCCATCATCGACAAGCAGGACGCTGCACAGCCTTATCCTGGCGATGCGCCGGTGTCGGCCGCGCCGCTCGACGGCAGCCATACCCAGTCGGTCAGCCGCTCAAGCCTCGAGCCGGTTACGACGCAGCAATTGCCGCCGGTCAGCCAGTCGCAGCCGGCGCCCGCCGCCAGTCCGGCTCGCACCGCTTCTGCGCCAGCCGCCCCCCAGGTCGACCGGATCGCAACGGGGACAGCGGCAAAGCCGTTCAAGGACGCACAGTCTGATGCTCCGCGCATGGCGACGGCAGGCGGCGCACCGCGTGCTACCGAGATCGTCGTCAAGGACGGCGAGACCATTTCCGGCCTGTCGCGGCGCTACGGCGTGCCCGCCGATGCCCTCATGAAGGTCAATGGGCTAAGCGCGACCAACGGGCTGAAGACCGGCCAAAAGCTCGTCATCCCGGCCTATGCCTATTCGGGCAAGAAACCGGCGCCGAAGCTTGCGGACGCCAAGCCTGCGAACGACACCAAGCACGATTTGCCGGCCAAGGCGCCGGAGATGGTGGCCGTGCTGCCGCAGCAGCCGAAGCTCAAGGAGGGCAAGTCCGCCGCGCAGGTGGATGCATCGGCCGCAGCAAGCCAGCCGAAGGACGGAAAAGCCGCCCCCAAGACGACTAGTGCCGGCGGCACCTATACGGTCCAGCAGGGCGATACGCTGTCGGCGATCGCCAGGAAGACCGGCGTCGGCGTGGTTGCGTTGAAGCAGGCGAACGGCATGCAAGACGGTCTGCTCAAGATCGGCCAGACCCTGAAGGTGCCGGCCGGCGGAACCGCGACGGTTGCCGGTGCCAAGCCGGCAAAGGTCGATCCGGTAACGACTGCCACCACCCCGCCTGCGGCAAAGACCACGCCGTCGGAGACGCTCGCCGCCTACACGCCGCCGAGGAAGGATGCCAAGGTCATCCAGCAGGCCGAGGACGACGACGCGGTGGCGCCAAACGCCACCGGTATCGGCAAGATGCGCTGGCCGGTACGCGGCCGCGTGATCTCCAGCTTTGGCGGCGGCAAGGATGGTGTCGACATCGCGGTGCCGGAAGGAACCCCGGTCAAGGCGGCCGAGAACGGTGTCGTCATTTACGCCGGCGATGGCCTCAAGGAATTCGGCAATACGGTGCTGGTACGCCACGAGAACGGGTTGGTCACTGTCTATGGCCACACCCGCTCGATCGAGGTCCAGCGCGGCCAGAAGGTCAAGCGCGGCCAGGAAATCGCGCAGTCCGGCATGAGCGGTACCACCGACTCGCCGAAACTGCATTTCGAAGTGCGCAAGAATTCAGCGCCGGTCGATCCTTCGACCTATCTTGAATAAAAGAAAGTCGATCCTTCGACCTACAAAAGAAAGTCGATCCGTCGACCTATCTCGATTAGAACAAGAAAAGCAATTGCGCGCCGCCTGACCTCCAGTCCGGCCCGCCGGCTCAGCCCGCTCCGCAAGGGGCGGGTTTTTTCCGTCTTCGTCCCTAATCTTTGAGCGATTTGCCGAGCCGGCCTGCCAGATTCTGGGTGAATTGCCAGGCAACGCGGCCCGAACGGCTGCCGCGCGTCGTCGCCCATTCCAGCGCCTCGGCGCGCAGCGTCTCGGGATCGATGGCAAGGCCGTGGTGGCGGACATAGCCGTCGACCATGTCGAGATACTCGTCCTGCGAGCATTTGTGGAAGCCGAGCCAGAGGCCGAAACGGTCGGACAGCGAGACTTTTTCCTCGACCGCCTCTGACGGGTTGATGGCGGTCGAGCGCTCATTGTCGATCATGTCGCGCGGCAGTAGGTGCCGCCGGTTTGAAGTGGCGTAGAAGATAACATTGGCCGGGCGGCCCTCAACGCCGCCTTCCAGCGCCGCCTTCAGCGACTTGTAGGACGTGTCGTCGTGGTCGAAGGAGAGATCGTCGCAAAACAGGATGAACCGGTAAGGTGCTGCCTTCAGCAAATTCATCAGCTTCGGCAGCGTGTCGATGTCCTCGCGATGGATCTCGATGAGCTTGAGCGGCAGGTCCAGCTTTGCCGAGGCATTGACCGCCGCATGCACGGCCTTGACCAGCGAGGACTTGCCCATGCCCCGTGCGCCCCACAACAGCACGTTGTTGGCTGCGTAACCGGAGGCGAAGCGCTCGGTGTTGTCGACCAGTATGTCGCGGACGCGGTCGACGCCGCGGATCAGGCCGATGTCGACGCGGTTGACCTTGAGCACCGACTCCATATAGCCGGGATCAGCCTGCCAGACGAAGCAATCGGCCTCGCCGAGGTCGGTTTCCGGCACCGGCGGCGGGGCGAGGCGGGCGACCGCCTCGATTAGACGGTCTAGCTTCTTGTTCAGGGCTTCAATGGTGCTGTCGCTCATCTCTTGTCTTTTTGTTTTTGCATTCAGGAGTGTGACAACGGAACCTATTTGATTCCGGCGGTTTCGGAACCGGCTCCAACCTTTTGTTAGAGCATGATCTTTTCCGAAACCGCACTCCATTTTTTGGGATCATGCTCTAACACGGCTCAACCAGCCGGAAAAGCAGCTGAAATGCCTGGCCGCAGTTGCATTGGTAACTTTACCGACTATATTCCGGCCAAATTTCACGGGGCCGCCAAATTTCCCCAGGACGGTTTGGCGGCTGTTTTTCAAAATTCAGGAGTACCTCGATGTTCGTGACACCGGCATATGCCCAAGGCGTCGGCACCTCCCCGGATATGTTCATCAGCATTTTGCCGTTTGTTCTGATTTTCGTGATCATGTATTTTCTGATCATCCGGCCGCAGCGCACGCAGTTGAAGAAGCGCGGCGAGATGCTGGCGGCGGTTCGTCGCGGCGACACGGTCATCACTGGCGGCGGTTTCGTCGGCAAGGTGACCAAGGTGATCGACGACAACGAACTCGAGATCGATCTCGGCGGTGGCACCAAGGTAACGGCGCTGCGCTCGACGATCGCCGATGTGCGCGTCAAGGGCGAGCCGGTGGCGAACCAGAACGCCAAGAAATAACCGAATTGTCGGCGGAACGATCCGCCAGGAACGCCCTGACCGAAAATCTTGGCTGGCCACTCGTCACAGGGCGCCAACGATATCGTGATGCCATTGCGCGCCGGCCCCTTGCCGGCAAGATTGACAATAGTTGAAGAAGGCCCGATGGCAGCACCAAAGTGACTGACCCGTGCTCGATAATTGCCCATGTGCGGACCAACGACGAGCCGCTGGCGAACCAGAACGCCAAGATATAACCCGATTCCAGGCGGAACGATCCGCCAGAATGCCCTGACGGACGACGCCATATGCTTTATTTCTCGCGCTTCAAGATGATCCTGATCTGGCTGGCCGTGGCCGCCACAGTGATCCTCGCCGCGCCCAATCTTTTCTCTGCCAGCACGCTGGCCCAGCTTCCTAACTGGGTGCCGAAGCGCCAGATGACGCTCGGCCTCGATCTGCAGGGCGGCTCGCATATCCTGCTCAGGATGGATCCGAACGATCTGACCAAGGATCGGCTGGAGACGACGCGCGACCAAATCAGGACGCTGCTGCGCGATGCCAAGATCGGTTATACCGGCCTTGCCGGATCAGGCCGGACCGTGCAGGTCCGCATCACTGATCCCGGCCAGGTCGATGCCGCCAAGACGGCGCTGAAGACACTGACTGACCCGGTGGCCGCCGGCCTGTTCAGCGGCGGCTCGGTCCAGGAGATGTCGCTGGATGATTCCGAGCCCGGCCTGCTCAAATTCACCGTCACCGATGCCGGCATCAAATACCGCACGTCCACGGCGCTGGCGCAGTCGCTTGAGGTCGTCGAGCGCCGCGTCAACGAACTCGGCACCACCGAGCCGATCGTGCAACGCCAAGGCGAAGACCGCATTCTGGTCCAGGTGCCGGGCCTGCAGGATCCGCAAAGGCTGAAGGATATTCTTGGCCAGACCGCCAAGCTGACCTTCCAGATGGTCGATCAGACCATGCCGGTGCAGGACGCGCTCAACGGTCGTCCGCCGGCGGGATCCTCGGTTCTGTATTCGCAGGATGATCCACCGGTTCCGTATCTGATCGAGAACCGCGTCATCGTTTCGGGTGAAAATCTCGTCGATGCGCAGGCGACGTACAATTCCCAGACCAACGAGCCGGTGGTTTCGTTCACCTTCGATTCCAAGGGAGCGGCGCGCTTCGGCCAGGCGACCTCACAAAACGTCGGCAAGCTGTTTGCCATCATTCTGGACAATCAGGTGATTTCGGCGCCGCAGATCCGCGAACCGATCCTTGGCGGCAGCGGCCAGATCTCGGGCAACTTCACCGCCGAGAGCGCCAACGACCTCGCCGTGCTGTTGCGTGCCGGCGCGCTGCCGGCGACGCTGACGGTGATCGAAGAGCGCACGGTAGGGCCTGGGCTCGGCGAGGATTCCATTCACGCCGGCAAGGTCGCCGGCGTGATCGGCTCCATCCTCGTCGTCGTTTTCATGTTCGTGGCCTATGGCTTCCTCGGCTTCATTGCCAACATCGCGCTGGCGGTGCATGTGGCGATGATCATCGCGTTGTTGTCGTTGCTTGGCGCGACACTGACATTGCCGGGCATCGCCGGTATCGTGCTGACCATCGGCATGGCGGTCGATTCAAACGTTCTCATCTACGAGCGCATTCGCGAGGAACGGCGAAACGGTCGCTCGGTCATCCAGGCGATCGATACCGGCTTTTCGAAAGCGCTGGCGACCATCGTCGATTCGAACGTCACCTCGCTGATCGCGACCGTGGTGCTGTTCTGGCTCGGGACCGGACCGGTGAAGGGCTTTGCCGTAACCTTCGCCATCGGCATTCTGACCACCGTCTTCACCGCGTTCACTTTCACCCGGCTACTGGTGTCGATCTGGCTTCGCCGCGCCCGCCCGAAGGAGTTACCGCGCGCGCCGGTGACCTTCGTCCCGCCGGGCACGAGAATTCCGTTCATGGGCATCCGCCGCTGGACATTCGCGCTGTCCAGCGTGCTGTCGATCCTGGCGGTCGTGCTGTTCATGACTGTCGACATCAATTACGGCATCGACTTCAAGGGCGGTTCGCTGATCGAGGTCCAGGCCAAGGATGGCACCGCTGATATCGCCGACATCCGCGGCAGGCTTTCGGAACTCAACATCGGCGAAGTGCAGGTGCAGCAGTTCGGCGACCCGAATGACGTCTTGATTCGCGTCGGCACGCAGGAGGGCGGCGAGAACGCCGAACAGACCGTCATCGACAAGGTGCGCGGCGAGTTGCAGGACCATTACGATTTCCGCCGCGTCGAGGTGGTGGGACCGACGGTTTCCGGCGAACTCGCCAAGCAAGGCACCATTGCCATGCTGATCGCACTGCTCGGAATCCTGATCTATGTCTGGTTCCGTTTCGAATGGCAGTTTGCGGTCGGCGCCATCATCGCCACAGTCCACGATGTGGTCATGACAATCGGCTTCTTCGTCATCACCGGTCTCGAATTCAACCAGTCGTCGCTTGCGGCGATACTCACCATCATCGGCTATTCGCTCAATGACACGATCGTCGTCTATGACCGTGTTCGCGAAGACCTACGAAAATACAAGAGAATGCCGCTGCCGCAATTGTTGAATAACGCCATCAACGAGACGCTGTCCAGAACGACGCTGACCTCGGTGACTACGATGCTAGCGCTGCTGGCGCTGGTGCTGTTCGGCGGCGAGGTGATCCGCTCGTTCACGCTGGCGATGCTGTTCGGCGTGGTCTTCGGAACCTATTCGTCGATCTTTATCGCCGCACCACTCCTCATCCTGTTCAAGCTGCGGCCGCAGGCCGCGACGGCCGATGAGGAGAAGCCGGTGAGCGGCGGCAAAGCCCTGGCGACCTGACGGGCGGCCAACGGGGTGATCAAAGGCATCGTCATCCGCGAAGCGCATTTCCCCGGCCGCGCGCCGATCGACGCCTATGGCAATGGCGGGTTTCGTTTCGCCGACATGTCGCATCGCGGCTCGCTTCTGTGCCTGCCGTCGGGCATCTACGGTTGGGAGCCGGCCGATCCCCTGGCACTGACGGCGGCGGATTTCGCCAAGCTGCTCAATGAAGCTGACAAGGTCGAGATCCTGCTGGTCGGCGCCGGCAAGGATCTCAAGCCGTTGCCGGCCGCGTTGCGTACCGCGCTGAAAGCGGCGGGCATTGCGGCCGATTCGATGTCGACCGGCGCGGCCGTGCGGACCTACAATGTTCTTCTGGCGGAAAACCGTGCGGTGGCCGCCGCACTGATTGCCGTCGAGTGACGTGAGCGAGAACGCCAAAATCGTCATGCAAACGGTGCGAGGCGCCGACCATGACCGCTATGTTTCCGCGCTCTATGCGCCTGAAGACAAGCGTGAGGCACTTTTTTCGCTTTATGCCTTCAATGCCGAGATATCAGGCATCCGCGACCGTGTCCGCGAGGCGCTGCCCGGCGAAGTGCGGCTGCAATGGTGGCGCGATGTCATCGCAGCCGAGGACGCCGGGGCAGGCACCGGCCATCCGGTTGCGGACGCGTTGACGGCCACGATTTCCGCCCACCGCCTGCCGAAATCTGCCTTCGAGAACATGCTCGAAGCCCGTATCTTCGATCTCTATGACGACCCTATGCCGTCGCGGACCGATCTGGAAGGCTATTGCGGCGAGACCGCAGCGGCGCTCATCCAGCTTGCAGCGATGGTGCTTGATCCCGTCGAAGCACCACGGTTTGCCGAACTTGCCGGCAGGGCCGGTTGTGCACAGGCGATGACCGGCTTTTTGCTGCTGCTGCCGCTGCATCGCAAGCGCGGGCAATGCTTTGTTCCGGCCGACATTCTGGCGGCCGCAGGGTCCTCGCCGGAAGAGTTCGTTGCGGGCGATGGTGGCCCTGGAGCGCAACGCGCCGTCGCCGCGATGATCGCGCTGGCGCAAGAACATCTTGCCGCTTTCGAAAGCGGTGCATCGGCTTTGCCGGTTTCGCTGCGACCGGCATTTTTGCCGCTGGCCTTGTCGCGCGCGTATCTCGGCAAGATGGGAAGTTCTCCTCATTCACCTCTGAAGCGCGTGGCGCAGCTCTCGGCCTGGCGCCGCCATTGGCTGCTCTTGCGTCGCGCGACGCGAGGCTGGCCGGACGCCTGAAGGCTGACACGAACTCCGTAACTGCTACTCCGCTGCTTCCGCCCGCGAAGGCAATCCCAGCCATTGGCGGCAGTCGGCCAGCGCGCGTGACGTCACCGCACGTCGCTTGACGACGGTCTTATCCTTGCCGCGCAGGCGCTTTCCCTCGGCTTTCGGCGCTTCCACAGGGGGAAACAGGCCGAAATTGATATTCATCGGCTGGAAGGAGCGCTTTCCCGGCTCGTCGTCGGAAACGATGTGACCGCCGGTGATATGGTTGAGCAGCGCGCCAAAGGCTGTGGTCATCGGCGGCAGCGCCGGCGCGTGGCCCAGCCGCTCGGCGGCGGCAAAGCGCCCGGCAAGCAGGCCGATGGCCGCACTTTCGACATAGCCTTCGCAGCCGGTGATCTGGCCGGCGAAGCGCAGGCCGGGCCGCGATTTCAACTGCAGCGAATGGTCGAGCAGCGTCGGCGAATTGATATAGGTGTTGCGGTGCAGGCCGCCGAGGCGAGCGAACTCGGCGTTTTCGAGGCCCGGGATGGTGCGGAACACGCGCACCTGCTCGGCATGCTTCAGCTTGGTCTGGAAGCCGACCATGTTGTAGAGCGTGCCCAGCGCATTGTCCTGGCGAAGTTGCACGATGGCATAGGCCTTCACCGATGGGTTGTGCGCATTGGTCAGCCCCATCGGCTTCATCGGCCCATGACGCAGCGTCTCGACGCCGCGCTCGGCCATGATCTCGACCGGCAGACAGCCGTCGAAATATGGCGTGCCTTCCCATTGCTTGAATTCGGTTTTCTGACCGTCGACGAGTGCCCGCACGAAGGCAAGGTACTGCTCCTTATCCATCGGACAGTTGATGTAGTCCTTGCCGGTGCCGCCAGGCCCGACCTTGTCGTAGCGTGACTGGAACCAGCAAACGTCCATGTCGATCGTGTCGAAATGGACGATCGGCGCGATGGCATCGAAGAAGGCGAGCGCATCGGCGCCGGTCACTTCCGCGATCGATTGGGCGAGCGACGGTGCGGTCAGCGGGCCGGTGGCGATGATCGCCTGGTCCCAATCCGCCGGCGGCAGGCCGGGCACTTCCTCGCGCTGGATGGTGATGAGCGGGTGCGCTTCGAGCTTTTTGGTCACCGCTTCGGAAAATCCGTCGCGGTCGACGGCAAGCGCACCGCCGGCGGGCACCTGGTTGGCATCGCCAGCGCTCATGATCAGCGAACCGGCCAGCCGCATTTCGGCGTGCAGCAGACCGACGGCGTTGGTTTGCGCATCGTCGGAACGGAAGGAATTGGAACAGACGAGCTCGGCCAGCCCATCCGTCTTGTGCGCATCGGTGCCGCGCACGGGACGCATTTCATGCAGAACAACAGGAACGCCGGCTTCGGCCGCCTGCCAAGCGGCTTCGGAGCCGGCGAGACCGCCGCCGATGACGTGAATGGGATTCTTGTTCATGAGCGCCGAAATAATCCCTTGTAGCTGCGATTGCAATTGCATGAGTTCGTCGCACTGTTGGCGCCAAGTGCTGCAATCGTCTACTATCGGAGAATGGACGGGAGTCTCGGGATCTTTGCCGGAGCTACCTTTTTGACAGTCGTGATCGCCATGAGCGGATCAGCGGCCGCCGGCGAACTGGCCGCGACGGCTTCCAAGCGGATCCCCATATGCCACGGCTACAGCTGCAACTATCGCACGATGCTGGCGCTTGGCCCCGGTGACGGCGCGCGTTTCCGCTCTATCCTGCGTGCGGGTGCGGGTTCGCCCCAAGCCGAGCGCTCAGCTATTTCGAAGGCGGTCCGCTATTTCGAGCAGCGCATTTTCCGGGCCATCGGCATTCGCGATCTGCCGCAGTCGGAATTCGGTGCATCGCGCATCAGGGGCCAGATGGATTGTGTCGACGAATCGACCAATACGCATGCGCTGCTGGTCTATCTTGCCGAGCGAAAATTGCTCAGGTTTCACAAGGTCGAGGACAACGCCTCGCGAGGCTTGTTTGTCGACGGGCGCTATCCCCATTGGACGGCGGTGATCAGCGACCGCGGGGGCACCGAATGGGTGGTGGATTCCTGGTATGCGCCGATGGGCGGCGCACCGGACATTTTTCCGCTGAGCCAGTGGAAGAAACGGGGCGTGCTGGAAAGCGGTGCGCTGGACTGACGACAGTCTCCCGCCAAACGGCTCTCGGACTGCTTCGACTCTGAAAACAACAACACCCGCCGGGGGAGGAGGTCCGGCGGGTGTCGTTTTGCTGGCCGATCCCCGGGAGGAGGTGAAGATCGACCGTATTCGTCATCGCCGGGGAGGAGGTCGGCTTTGACGAAATTCCTTTCGCCTGGTGAAGGGGGCGAAACCCTTTTGGGACGAAATTCGTTTCGCCTCGCGGACGAACGTTTCGCTCTTGGAAACAGCGCCCGCCGCGGGAGGAGGTGCGGCGGGCGCCGTTTTTGTGGTCAACCCTCGGGAGGAGGTGAAGGCTGACCGTATTCGTCAGGGTCGGGGAGGAGGTCGACCCTGGCGAAATTCCTTGACTAGATCGCCTTGCGGGCGATGCTCTTGATCTCTTCGCGGACGATGCCGAGATCATGCAGCTGGCGGTTCGAAAGGCGACCCAGCTCGGTAACCGTCGAGCGATAAACGCGCCAGTTACGATAGTTGCGGATCAGGTTCATTGTCGTTCTCTTTTCAATTCAAACTGGTTCGGACCATTTGCGGTCCGAAGAGGATTAGACCGCCTTGCGGGCGACGTAGTGAATGTCGCTGCGGCTGATGCCGAGGTCGGTCAGTTCGCGGTTGCTCAGGCGGCTCAGCTCGGAAACGGTGTCTCGGTAGCGGCGCCAGTTGCGATAGTTGCGGATCAGGTTCATGGTATTCTCGTTTCGTCTTTCTTTCGGATCATTCCGTCTTTGTGTACGCCGTGAAGATAGGTGGGGTCATATCGATTTAAAAGCGCTATTGGTGCATGGCAGCAATGCAAATTGTGCAATGCACAATCAACGCGCGCTCGCTTCTTCGACATAGATAAACCCGAATCGGAAAATGCCGTTGCGTCAACGGTTTGGCCGGATCGGCTGAAAAAAAGACCGAGCTGGGGGAGAAGGTATGGCGAGCTATTCGTCACGCGTCAGGGCCGATATCGCACGATGGCTGCAGGCTGGCCTGATCGATGCCTCGACGGCCGGCGCGCTGACGCGCGACGTCGAGGCCAATCAACGGACATCGCTGAGCTTCGGTTCGATCCTGGCTATGATGGCGGCGCTGCTGTTTGGCGCCGCCATCCTGATCTTCGTCGCCGCTAATTGGGAAGCCATCCCGCGGCTGGCGCGGGTGGCGGCGCTCTTCGCCATCATCCTCGCCTGCTATGTCGGCGGCGCGGTGCTGAAGACGCGCGACCATCCTGCGCTCGGCGAGGCACTTTGGATGGTCGCCGCGGCGGCATTCGGCGGATCGATCGCGCTGATCGGCCAAATGTATCATTTATCCGGCGACGAGACATCGGCCTTGATCACCTGGGGCGCTGGCACGACCTTGGCGGCGGTAGCGCTGCGCTCGAACCCGCTGACCGTCGCTTCTGTCGGCATTGCCGACGCTTGGCTGTTCCTGAGAGGGTTCGACTATTTCGGGCGTGCGGAATTTCCGCACCTCTTCGTCGTCATGGCGAGCGTGTTGTTCGCCATTTCGTTCTGGAGCCGCAGCCAGGCGGCGCGCCACCTGATCATCTTGTCGGCCATCTTCTATCTCGTGCTGTTGTTTACGGAATACGAAACACTGCAGGTCGCTGTGCCGCTCGTCGTCGCGTCGGTGCTGCTTTTCTCGGCTGCGATCTTCGCTGCTGAGCCCGTCGACTGGATACTGCAGCTGGGCGGCCGGCTGCCCTTGCACGCGCTGGTCGGATTTCTCACCGGCCTGGCGATGATCCAGTTCGAATTAGCCGATTTAAGCAGCTACAACAGCGGCTTCGCCATTGCCTCGGCCGTTGCACTTGCCGGCATTGTCGCGGCAATCGTGCTGGGCGGACGCGACAGCAGGGGCTTGCGCTGGGTTGCCTATGCCGGCTTCGCCTTCGAACTCGCCATCATCTACATGGTGATGTTGCAGTCGATGCTCGACACGGCAGGCTTCTTTCTCGCGGCAGCAGTGCTTCTCGGCATCCTTGCCTTTGTCATCCTCCGCATTGAAAAGCGCATGAGGTCCCCGAGCGGAGAAGGAGCGGCGGCATGATGACCGGTAAAAGACTGATCATCTCGGCGGTGGTGCTGGCGCTCGTCCAGACCGGCTTCCTGAGCTGGATCATCGCTGGTCGGGCGGCGATCCTGCGCGACGGCAAGCAAGTGCTGCTTAGGGTCGAACCGATCGATCCGCGCGATCTGCTGCGCGGCGACTTCATTCGCCTTGGCTACGATATTTCCCGCATACCGGTGAAGCTGATCGCCAACATTCCAGCCGGCAAGCTCACGAGCGACGACACGCCGATCGTCGTCAGGCTGAAGCAGGGCGCCGACGGCTATTGGGAGGCGACCGCGGCCTGGTTCGGGCAAGCGCCGGCGCCGGCAGCATCCGACGAAACCGATATCGTCGGGCATGTGTCCGCGGGGTGGGATCTCAGCGCAGCCACGACGATCGCGCCGGATTACGGCATCGAACGTTTCTACCTGCCGGAAGGCGAGGGAATAGCGATCCAGAACGATATGCGGGTGCGGCCGTTCGGCATCCGCGTCGCAATCGCAGCCGATGGCGCCGGGCAGATCAAGGCGCTGATGGACGGCGACAAGACGCTGTTTGAGGAACCACTTTATTAGAATTGGCCCGGATTAGAATTGGGAAAGCGTGGCCGCTCGGACAGCATCAAACATGACAACTATCCTGACGACACGCGAAGACATAAATCTCAGCTCCGTTTTCCGCGTCGCCTGGAAGAAAGACACGGTGCAAATCAGCGGCGAGGCCTTGCAGCGCATCGCAGAGTGTCGCGCGTCGTTCCTACGTCTTATTGAAACCGACCCTGTACCGGTCATCTATGGCGTAACCACCGCTATGGGAGAACTGGCGAGCAGGCGGCTCGAACCTGGCGAGCGGGGTCGCCATGCGCGCATCAAGGCGTTCGCAGCCGCCACATCGTTCGGCGAGCCTTTACCAGATCGCGTGGTACGGGCGATCGTGCTCGCCCGCCTGGCCAATTTCCTCGAAGGAAACGCCGCGACGACACCGCGCATGGCGCTCGCCGTCGCCGCGATGCTGGGCGGCAAACCCATGCCCATGGTGCCGTCCTCCGGCCAAGGTGGCGCCGGTGAAATCCTCGCCCTCTATCCGCTCTTTGCGGAACTTTCGACGCGCTTCGAACTGGAAATCAAGGAACGGGGATCTTTGATCAATGGCTCGCCTTGCGCTGCCGCGCTCGTGGCCGACGCGGCCTTGGCGGCTCGCCGCCGCATTCGCCTTGCCGAAGAAGTCTTTGCACTTTCCATCGAGGCGTTTCGCGCGCCGCTCGAACATTACGATCCGGCGCTCGACGCGCTTTGGGGCGATGAACACGAAGCAACGGCCCTGCGCGGATTGAGAGAGTTTCTTGCAGGCGCCGGAACCGGGCGCCGCAATTATCAGGCACCGGTCAGCTACCGAATCGTTCCTCGCATCCTGGGGCAGGCGCATCGCGCGCTGGCGTCGGCAGAGCGGGCGGCCACTGTGTCGCTCGCTTCGGTATCGGACAACCCGGTCTACATCCCGCCTGACGACGGGCACCCGCTCGGGCGCTGCATCAGCACGGGCGGCTCATGGCAACACCCGCCCTGGATGATCTGGCAGCGATATGGGCCGATATCTGCCTCTTATGCGACCGCCACGCCTCGAAGCTTTTGAACGGCAAGGTATCGCTCCTGCCCGATCTGCTTTTGACGGGGCGGGACTGGAGTGACAGCGATGGTCACGGCAATGTCGGCTATGTGCCGATGGCGATCACGGGCTATCTGGAGCAGGCGAAACTCGCGGCGCAGCGCACCTTCATCCCGGGAACGGAATCGGCCGGCGCCGGCCAGGACGATGTAGCGACGACGGTGTTCCTCGCCTGGACGAAGGAAGCACGCGCCGGCCGCTGCATCGATGCCGCGATGGCGATGCTGGCGGTGATCGCCTCGCAGGCGCTGCACGTAACCGAGCGTGTGGCGCCTCCGGCGCTTCTGTCGTTCGTCGCGGATATCAGAAGCATCGTGCCGCCGGTCGGCGACGATCGCGTGCTGGGACCTGAACTTGCGAATTTGACCGAGTGGTTCACGCGCCAGGTCTTTGAGGAGTAAGCGGCCTGCAGTTTCACGATGCCCAAAAATGGCGGCTAAGACCAGAACGGCCCAAGGATGAACACGGCCATTAGGGCAACAAAAAGCAGAGCGATGATCACGGCGCCCCACATGAAGACCTTTCCGGTGCCGCGTTTCTCTTCCTCGCGAGATAGGTCTTTCGCCATCGCACGGATCCTTTTTGTGAAGGTCGATGACTTAGCAACGTGTTTTGCCGAGGCTGGTTCCCGGCAGTCATCTTGAGCAGGATCAGCTTTCGCAAGGGCCATTTGATGCTCTGCCGAACAGATCGCACCTGGGAGAACGCGGCGTTTCCAGGCCTTCTGGCGAAAAACTTGGTGCGATGAAGGGACACGAACCCTACGCTTTCGGCACTGGAACCTTAATCCACTTTTCTAGGGGAGCAGTGCTGCGGGTAGAGTGCACCTGAGATTTTTGACCCCTTTGAAAGCACACGCGATTTCGGAACTGCCGACTAGCTAGCCCATTCCTTTGGATTCCAAGGGCTTCTGTGTGAAACCGGCGAAAATCCGTTCGTTTGATTTCAATGGGTTAGGAGAAGATTGTAAAACTTTTTTCGGTTAGACCTCCGGCGTGACAGGCCGGTGAAAATACCGAGATCCGTCAACGATAGCTTCTGACCTGCCACTGAACTTTCATCCAGTGGCGATTAGAGCCTCGGCCGTTTTTGATCCGATACCATTCTTGGACCGCCGGAAGGTCGAGTTTTCCGGCTTTGCACGATGGTGGGCTCGCGCCATCGGGATCGGCGCGTCCCGGTCGTGAAGATAGGCTCGATATGCCTGATTTGGTGGTCGAACAAGCAGAGGCCGGACGGCAATCGCTTGTAAGTTGAACGGCCAGCCGGCTCTTCCCGATACACTTGCGATTCCAACAATCGTGCTCTATGCGGTCAGCCATCGATCGCAGGTAAGGGCAGTGAACGTGACGATAGTAGATTTCGTACGACGGCGCTTGGTTTACGCTCTCTCGGACCTTGGAAAGGGACGTGAATGTCTATTCTGCGGCTGGGAGGGAAGTGAGTTCCGGCCACGGCTTAATCCGCGCAAGCCGTCAGCCGATTCATACTGTCCGAAATGCGGTAGCCTGGAGCGTCACCGTCTTGGCTATTTTGCTCTTCGGTCGAAGCTGAAGGACCTTCAAAGCACCCTTCATTTCGCCCCAGAGAAGCCAATTGAAAAATGGCTCAGAAGCATCTCCCGCAGGTATGTCAGTTGTGACCTTGAACCGGGATTGGCGATGGAGGTCGAGGACATCACAAAATTATCCTACTCGGACGAGAGCTTCGAATTCATTTGGTGCTCAAACGTTCTGGAACATGTCCCAGACGATCGCGCGGCGTTCTCGGAGTTGCGCCGGGTACTGACGAAAGGCGGAACATGCGTCGTGGCTGTCCCGATATGGCGCAGAAAGACCTACGAGGACCCCACGGTCACAACGCCAGAATCTCGGATTGAAAAGTTTGGCCAGATCGATCACGTAAGGCTATATGGGTTCGACATAGAGGACCGCTTGAAGGCGGCCGGTTTCAATGTCGAAATGATCACTGCTCGCGATTTCGACCCACGCGACGTTGGCAGGTATGGGCTGAATCACCTGACGACCGGCGAGTTGTTCGTCTGCACTTAAATGCTCCAAGCTAGAGACACGGGGGCGCGTGCCTAGCTAAGCTAGGTTCCAACGTAATACCCATTAAACGCAGCCGACTCGCTGACACGGTCGCGCGCCTGATGGACAAGGCCGATCTCTATCTGCCGATCTGGCGCCGCCTGGAGCTGGAGCTACAAAAACGCGGGGAAGCCGATGCGCTGTTGGATGATAACAAGAATTAATGAGAGATACACGCAAAATCGTGGTGCGGGTAGAGGGACTCGAACCCCCACGTTCTCACGCCAGAACCTAAATCTGGTGCGTCTACCAATTCCGCCATACCCGCTGGCTTTGTGTCACCGTAACACGTCTATGTCACAAGCTGTGTCATAAGTTCAAGACTTAGATTTTCGAGGTTTTTCGGCCCCCGCGTGCCGTCTATGCCAGTCGCCTGGGCAAGTCCCCTGTCGGTGGACCGTGGACATCACGCCGCGCCACGCGCTGGCATCGCCTCGAACTGACGGATCATATTTAGGGTTTCTTGCAAAGCTGTCGGCCAAGATAAGCACCAGATGGTGCCATCGGCGGCCACGGCGCGGATCTCCCGTCCAAAGTAGGCGACGGCGGCGCGAACGAACTCATCGGCGGTCAGGTTTTTCTGCCTGGGAATGTATTCACAATTCTTTCAAATTGATTCGGAATTTTTTGCTACCCGTAAGTCACGATCGTAAACAAATTCCGGGTCAGCAATTCAAAAACTCTCTGAGTTCGTTGTCGCCAAAGTTGCAGGCTTTGAAACTGCTGCTGAGGTAACTACCAAAGGAGAGTGTCATGGCAAATGTCGTTAAGTGTTTCGCCACAGCTTTGGCCGGTGGTGCACTTATTTTATCTCTGTCTTTTCCTTCCAGCGCAGGCGGCGTTAGCGTCGGAGCCGGCGCATCAGTTGGCGGCCGAGACGGCGTAAATGCCGGTCTCGGCGCCTCGATCGGCGGCAGTGGCGGCATCGCGGGAGCTGGCGCCTCGATCGGCGGTGGTAGCGGGGTGAATGCCGGCGCCGGTGCATCGATTGGCGGCATCAGGCGCGTTACCGCTGGTCTCGGCGCCTCCATCGGCGGTAGGAGCGGGGTGGATACCGGCGTCAGTGCATCGATTGCCGGCAGCAAGGGCATTACTGCCGGTCTCGGCGCCTCGATCGGGGATAGCGGCGGTGTTAACGCGGGAGCCGGCGCCTCGATCGGCGGTAGCAGCGGAGTGGATGCCGGCGCCGGGGCATCGATTGGCGGCAGCAGAGGCATTACCGCTGGTGGGGGTGCCAATGTCGGTGGCTCTGGTAGTATCACTGCCGGTGCAGGCGCCAATGTGGGCGGCACCGGCATTACAGCGGGTGTGGGTGACAATGTTAGTGGGACGAGCGGTGTCCGCGTGGGCGGCGGAACCCTTCTTAGCACAGCCGGGATTCCTGGAACACCCGGCACTCACGGCGTGAGCCTGGTCGCGCAGATGTCCAGCAGCCAGTTGATACGGATGAAGAAGCGCTGCGTCGACGTGCTCGGGAGCGGCGGCACATACGATCGCGACCTACGTGAGCTTTGCTTGCTGATCGCACGCCGCTGAGAAGACTGCGCAAACGCGAGTATCGCATCCGCCGTGGAGGCTTTGACAATACTCTCCTGGCCTCGCGGCCGGCCCGCCACTCGCAACGTGGCGGGCTTCTCTGCGTCAGGATCGCTGCGCTGGGCCATCGTTCTGTCAATGTCGCGGTCAAAATAGGGCCGTTCGCCGGCGCATGATCCCGAAAATCGAAAATCGATTTTCGGAAAGGATCACGCGTCAAAATCAAGGTGCTACAACGTCCTTTGCGCGTCCAAGAGGACGCGCGGCGCTGTAGACGCGAAGATGGTTGAAAATTAGCCGCGCCTGTGACAAAAGGCGTGTCGAATGTGACGGGATGCGACGATCCGCTTCTGCAGAATGTGATAAGAAGTAGGATAAACAAAGACTTATTCACATTTTGGAGCGTATTTCTGAAGGATTTGAGCCGCGTTGGGCGGACAGATCGCCAAGTCCCGCACCAAAAGCCATTCCCGGCAAGATAATACCGGCAGGCTGTAAACGGCAGGAGCCGTTTGGCTGCCTCATTGGTGGAAACAAAGGTTCTATGATGCAGGTCACCGAAACGCTCAACTCCGGTCTCAAGCGCGAGATCAAGATCACCGTGCCGGCCGGTGACATGGAAGCCAAGCTGATGGCGCGGCTTTCCGATGCCAGGAACAAGGTCCGTATCAACGGCTTCCGCCCCGGCAAGGTGCCCGTGCAGCACCTGCGCAAGGTCTACGGCAAGTCGTTCATGGCCGAGGTGGTCAACGAGATCCTCAACGATTCGACCCGTTCGATCATTACCGGGCGCGGCGAAAAGGCCGCCATGCAGCCCGAAGTGATCATGACCGAGGACGAGAAGGAGGCCGAGAAGATCCTGGCCGGCGGCGCAGACTTCGAGTTCCGCCTGAACTACGAGATCATCCCGCCGATCGAGATCAAGGATTTCTCCGACATCAAGGTGACGCGTCAGGTGTTCGACGTGCCGGATTCGGAAATCGACGAGCAGGTCCAGCGTGTCGCCGAATCGGCGCGCACCTATGAGCCGAAGGCCGGCAAGGCCGCCGAAGGCGACCGAGTGACGATCGACTATGTCGGCAAGATCGACGGCGAAGCCTTCAGCGGCGGCGCCGGCACGGACCAGCCGCTGGTGCTCGGCTCCAAGGAATTCATTCCCGGCTTCGAGGATCAGCTCATCGGCAGCAAGACCGGCGACGAGACGCAGGTCACGGTCACGTTCCCGGAAAACTACCAGGCGGCGCATCTGGCCGGCAAGGAAGCGACCTTCGACGTCACCGTCAAGGAAGTGTCCAAGCCCGGTGCGTTGGAAATCAACGACGAAATGGCCAAGAATCTCGGCCTGGAGTCGCTGGAGCGCCTGCGTGAAGTGGTGCGCGGCCAGATCGAGAACCAGTTCGGTTCGATGACGCGCCAGAAGATCAAGCGCCAGCTGCTCGACCAGCTCGATGCCGCCTACTCGTTCGAGGCACCGTCGAAGCTCGTCGAGGCCGAGTTCAACAACATCTGGAACCAGGTCAATCGCGATCTGGAAGCCGCCGGCCGCACCTTCGCCGACGAGGAGACGACGGAAGAAGAGGCGCGCGCCGAATATATGCGGCTTGCCGAGCGCCGCGTGCGTCTCGGCCTGGTTCTCGCCGAAATCGGCGAGAAGGCCGGCGTGACGGTGTCGGACGACGAATTGCAGCGTGGCCTGTTCGAGCAGGTGCGCCGCTACCCGGCCAACCAGCAGCAGGAAGCCTTCGAATTCTACCGCAGCAACCCCGAAGCGCTGAACACGCTGCGCGCGCCGCTATTCGAGGAGAAGGTGGTCGACCATCTGCTCGGCCAGATCTCGGTCACCGACGTCAAGGTTAGCAAGGAAGAGCTGATGGCCGACGACGAGGACACCGAGACGGCCAAGGCGAAGCCGGCGAAGAAAGCCGCTGCGAAGAAGGCCGACGCCAAGCAGGCCGACGATGCGGAAGAGCCCAAGAAGAAGGCCGCGCCGAAGAAGAAAGCTGCCAAGGACGCGGAATGACACGGCATTCTGCGAATTGTGAAAGGCCGCCCACGAAGGCGGCCTTTTTCGTTGCCGTCGACGTCGTAAGGCCGCCCCCCCTAATCGCGAGGCAATTGACTGACGAGGATCCGCATCACGGTCACTCGCCTGGGCAGTTCAATGAGAAACTCTTCGTCACGCGGCAGGTGGTGGATCTTGTGCGGGTCGCCGCCGGTGAAGCTCGCCATGGCTTCGACGTTTGGCCAGTACGAGATTGTCACGAACTCTGTTTCTTCTTCGCGATCTTCGCGAAACAATTGCAAGCCAAGTGCCTTCTCCTGAAGCGGCGGAATGCCTTCGCGGCGTAGATAGGGCTCGTAGGCGTCTGCCAGGTCACGGCGTGTCCTTCCCCGCCAGATCCGGGCAATTGTGGCGTTGTCGGTCATGAAGTGCTCCTCTGTGCGGGGGAATGCAGGACCTCGCCGAGAAACCGTCGCACAAGCGGCAGGGCGACTTCGAAATGGGTCTCCAGCAGCCAGTGTCCGGCGTCGTTCAGCAAATGCAGCTCGGCCTGGGGGATATCGCGCAGATAGGCCCGCGCTGCCGGCTCAGGCATGTATTCGTCCTTCGGTCCCCAAAGGATCATTGCCGGCGGCCGCTGCTCGCGCAGGTATCCCTGGTAACGAGGGAACCAGTCGAGATTAGCCTTGAGCTTCTCCATCAGTCCGACTGAAAGCGCACGGCGCACAGGCGTATCCATCAGCGGCCAATGCAATTTCCACAGATCGGGCGGCACACGTCGAGCGACATCGCCATTGACTTCGCCTACGAACTCGGCGCGAAAGCCGTCCTCGCTCACCGCCTTTTCGAGCGGCGCGCGGTTCGCTGGTGAAGGATCCCGGCAGAAACGCCGGATCGTTTCGTATTTGGGGCCAAGAGCATCCGCGTAGATGTCGCCATTCTGGATGATGAGGGCCCTGATCCGCGATGGCTGCGCTATGGCGTGCCGCAGGCCGATCTGCGAGCCGTAGTCGTGCAGCCACAGCGCGTAGCTGCCGAGCCCCAGCGCGTCGGTGAACCGCTCCAGAAAAGTCGCGTAAGCGTCAAAATCATAACCGAACCGTGCCGGATCGGGGGTTCCACTGTAGCCAAAGCCGGGGAAGTCCGGCGCGACCGTCCGCCACCGATCGGCGAGCGCCGGCATCAGCCGGCGATATTGGAAGGATGAACAGGGATAACCATGCGGAAGCAGCAACACCGGCGCGGCTTCAGGGCCTGCCTCTCTGTAAAAGACCGTGTCGCCGTCGATCGTGCGGGTGCCGTGGCGCACCTCCAGGACGCTCCCGTCGTTCATTGACGCTTCTCTGATTTTTGATCTTCCAGATGTTTACCGTAGCTGGTCTAACGCCTTTACCCCGTATGCGTTCCGGTTGCGCTCGACGCCAATCGATCTGCCTCGTCACCCCGGCAGCAATCCTGCTGGTCGACTTCTTCTATCTGAGGGCCAGATTCTGTGGTACGTAGATGCCGCAATTCCATGCGGGAGACGTGGATGTTCCGCGCTGTCGTGCAAGGGGCGCATGCCGTGTCGGCACGCGCAGATCGTCCAAGACAGATTTGGCGATCGGGGAGGAATGCCATGCGTGCAATCGCGTTTTTCGCCGTCGTGTCCGTTGCGACGTTTATCACGAGCCAATCTCAGGCACAGGATGCCGCCGCGGGTGAGAAGGTCTTCGCCAAATGCAAGGCCTGCCACGTCGTCGACGAGGACAAGAACAAGATCGGTCCGTCGTTGAGCGGCGTTATCGGCCGGACGGCCGGCACGCATCCGGGGTTCAAATACTCCAAGCCGATGACCGAGGCGGGTAAATCCGGCGTCAAATGGGATGACGCCACGCTGACGGCCTACCTTCGCGACCCGAAGGCCATGATCAAAGGTACGAAGATGGCGTTTCCCGGCCTCAAGAAGGATGAAGATCTCGCCAACGTCATCGCCTATCTGAAGCAATTTTCCAAATGACCCGGTTCTTCCGCCAGGAAGTAACCCGGTTCTTCCGCCAGGAAGTAACCTGGCTCTTCCGCCGGCCAATGGCGCGGCCAGATTGCCTGTCCCCATCGGTGGTCGCCTGAAATGTCGGCGCGGGAAAGAGGCCTCAAGGATACCGGTATCCAGATATCTGAAGCGACGGTCAGTGATTTCTTCGCGCTTCTGAAACCACGCGTCATGGCGCTTGCTGTTTTTACCGCCTTCGTCGGCCTGTTGGTGGCGCCTGGGGTGATGAATCCGGTCATCGCCGTGATTGCAATTGGCGCAATTGCGGTTGGAGCGGGAGCGGCCGGGGCACTCAACATGTGGTACGATGCCGATATTGATGCGCTGATGTCGCGCACATCAAAGCGGCCGGTCCCGTCAGGCCGGGTCATGCCAGGCGAAGCTCTCGGCTTCGGCCTGGTGCTTTCCGTACTTTCGGTCATGACGCTCGGCGTGCTGGTGGGGTGGCTTGCCGCATCGCTGCTGGCCTTCACCATCTTCTTCTACGTCGTCATCTACACGATGTGGCTGAAACGCTCGACGCCGCAGAATATTGTCATAGGCGGCGCCGCGGGTGCCCTTCCTCCGGTGATCGGGTGGGCGGCGGCCGCCGGCGCCGTCGGGGTTGAAAGTCTCATCCTGTTTCTGATCATTTTCCTCTGGACGCCGCCGCATTTCTGGGCGCTAGCGCTGTTCAAGATCGGCGACTATGCTGCCGCCGGCATTCCCATGATGCCGAACGTGGCCGGTCAGGCTTCGACCAGAAAACAAATCTTCGTCTATTCACTGATCCTGGCACCAATCGGCGTGCTCCCTTGGGTTTTTGGATTCGCGAGCGGATCGTACGGGCTCGTTTCGGCCGCATTGGGCGCGGGTTTCATCTGGCATGCCTGGAAGCTTCTGATCGACAAAAGGTGTATTGAAGGGTGGGAGATGAAACGCGCAAAGGCGCTGTTTGCCTATTCGATTTTCTATCTTTTCGCGATCTTTGCCGTGCTGCTTGCCGATACCATTGCCATGCGTATCCTCACGTCAGCCGGAAATTGACGGCGTGACCTGCCTCGTTGCTGCATCGAATCCTGATGTTTTCGGATTGCCTGCCGGATTGAGACAACCAATCGGCGATTGCTGAACGAGGTCCGCCCCGAACCTGCTCAAACCTCACGTTGGCACTGCGCAGAACCCCAGCAACAGCAGGATAACTACGCCAAGGCCGAGCATGAGAACGGTCTTTCCATCCATGACCTTCACCCTTCAACCCGGCTTGGAGGATATCGAAGGAAGGCCGTTAGAGCTAGCCGGATCACCGGAGCCGTCCCCTCAGACAAAGGGCGGCGACAAATCCCATGCAAGAGCGTATGTTGACCATGGTGCAGGTCGCGGTTTTGCGTGGCCAGTTACGCTGAACGGCAGCACCGTTGAATCGCGACCTTACCGGACCTGGTCTGGAGGAATGGTCATGGCAAGTTTTCACGTGATTGCAGGCGCCAGCGAGACGCTGGAGCACACCAGAATACGAAAGATCGGCGTTTCCGACCTTTTCGACGCGCTTAAGCGAGGGGTCGACGATTTTATGGTCAAACCGTCGCATATCGTTTTCCTCTGCCTGATCTATCCGCTTGTCGGCGTCGTGCTCGCGGTCTGGACGTCGGGCAACAATGCGCTGCCGCTGTTGTTTCCGCTGGTGTCAGGTTTTGCGCTGATCGGTCCATTCGCGGCGATCGGCCTGTATGAGATCAGCCGCAGGCGGGAAGCCGGGCTCGACGCCTCCTGGGGCCACGCTTTCGAGGTCAGGAATTCTCCGGCGCTGCCGGCCATCGCGGCGGTCGGGATTATGCTGCTTGCGATCTTCATCGCCTGGCTTTTGACCGCGCAGATATTTTACCAGCAGGTGTTCGGCCCGGCCCCGCCGGAATCGCTCTCCAGCTTCATCAGTGATATATTCGCCACCGGACGCGGCTGGACGCTGATTATCCTGGGCCACGCCATCGGCTTCGTCTTCGCCGCGGTCGTATTGTGCACCACGGTCGTCGCGTTCCCGTTGTTGCTCGACCGCGACGTCGGCGCCTATGAAGCCATCCACACCTCGGTGCGCGTGGTCCTGGCGAACCCGATCGTGATGGCAGTGTGGGGCCTGATCGTCGCCGTCGCCCTGATCATAGGCTCGCTGCCGGTGTTTGCCGGGTTGGCGGTCGTGCTGCCAATCCTCGGTCACGCCACCTGGCACGTCTATCGCAAAGTAGTGGAATCGCCGGCTTCCACCAAACCGGCGAGCTGAAAAAATCCTGCCTTGCCGCACCGGCGAGCGCGCCGGTACGGCAAGGGCTGAGCCTTCAGTAAGCCGGGTAGCTAAAGCGGGCTTGCTGTGCGTCGCTGGTCAGGTTGCGGAAATCCTTGCCGCTGACATGCACGAGCGTCCTGTGGTCACCGCCCTCGAAATAGATGTCGGCGGCATTGCCGAGGCTTTCATCGAGGATCACCGGCACATCGTAGGCCGCGCCGATCGGCGGGATGGCGCCGGTGTCGCAATCCTCGAAGAGCGAAACCACCTCGTCTTCGGAGGCGAGTCCGATTCGCTGGTCCATGACGTCCTGCAACGTGCCGAGCTCGATCCTGTGCGTGCTGGGCACCACGGCCAGCGCATAGCCACCGTCGTGGTGAACGACCACCGATTTGGCCATTATGCTGCCGGGCACATGCGCCGCTATGGCGGACTGCCTGCTTGTCGAGGTGCGGTGGTGCTCGACGGTGTCGTAAGAAATTCCTTTCTCGTCGATAAAGTCCTTCAGTCTGTTTGCGATCGTCATCTTGAGCCTCCCTCGCTGGAGTTCGCGACGCATGTGGAAACGAGGACAATCATTCTGCTTCTGTCGTTTCCCCTACCAACAAAAATGGGCCAGCTGTCGATTGTTTCAAGGCGCACAGGAGCGGCCCCAAAATAGCGCTTCCTGCTCTTGACGGGCGACGCCGTCGACAAACCCTGTACGTGGATTGCGCGTCAGGGCTCGGACCCAAAAAACACGGTCCGGGTGAGAAGCGTGTAATCCGATTCGAAGACCATCATCGCCACGAACACCAGCACCAATATCGGCGGCAATATGATCGCATATGTCAGCGCCAGCCGTTCCCAGGCCATGTGCATGAAGACCGCGACGATCAGCCCGGCCTTGAGCATCATGAAGATCAGGATCAGCGACCATCTGAGATAGCCCTGGAGGCCGACATAATCGACCAGATAGGAGCAGGCGCTGAGGATGAACAGCCATGCCCAGACCACCAGATAGAGCTTGATCGGGTGCTCCTGATGAACTTCCGCGGGGGCGGTGCCGGTTGCCGCCGGATCATGCGCTTGAGCTCCGTGAAGCGTGTGTTGCGCCAGGCCGTTTGCGGTTACCTCAGCCATATCTGCCTCTCAAAGATGCTGCTTCTCACCAAAGATAGAAGAATGCGAAAATGAACACCCAGACCAGGTCGACGAAATGCCAGTAGAGCCCCATGATCTCGACGTGCTCGTAGCGGCCCTTGCGGCTGGTGAAGAAACCAGGCCGCCCCGTGTCGTAATCGCCGCGCCAGACCTTTCGCGCCACGACGATCAGGAAGATCACCCCGAACGTCACATGGGTGCCGTGAAAGCCGGTGATCATGAAGAAGGATGATCCGAACTGCGCCGCACCCCACGGATTGCCCCAGGGCCGTACCCCTTCGGTGATCAGTTTGGTCCATTCGAAGGCCTGCATGCCGACGAAGGTCGCGCCGAGTGCTGCGGTCAAGAGCATGAGGATCGCAGTCTTGCGGCGGTCGTGGCGATAGCCGAAATTCACCGCCATGGCCATCGTTCCGCTGCTCGAGATCAGCACGAAGGTCATGATGGCGATCAGGATCAGTGGAATATTCGAGCCGCCAATGTGAAGGGCAAAGACCTCGCTCGGATTGGGCCACGGCACTCGGGTAGACATGCGCGCGGTCATGTAGGAGAGCAGGAAGCAGCCGAAGACGAAGGTGTCGCTGAGCAGGAAGATCCACATCATGGCCTTGCCCCAGGACACGTTTTTGAACGCGCGCTGATCCGAAGACCAGTCGGCGGCGACGCCTTGCAAGCCCGCCGGCCGCGGCTGTGCTTGGCCAGTATGCGTCAGTGTCGTGTCTGCCATCCGTCCGGCCCTCCTAGGTCAGCAACTGTCGGCAAATCTCGATGAAAGTCGCGGCCCAGCCGGCCAGAAGCGCGAAAATGGCGAGCCAGACGAAAAGCAGGAAATGCCAGTACATGGCGCACAATTCGACGCTGAGGCGAAGCCGCTCCGGCCGTGCTCCGTTCCAGGCACCGGCAGTTGTTCGGCTCAGACCCACCAGCCCTCCCAGGATGTGCAGGCCATGCATCCCGGTTATCAGGTAGAAAAAACTGTTGGCCGGATTGGCGGTCAGCAAGTAGCCGTCGGCGGTCAGTTCCCGCCATGCCACAAGCTGTCCGATCAGGAAGGCAAGCGCGGTGAGCCCTGCCGTGACGAGGCCGAGCCTGACCGTGTCGATCTGGCCCCGGCGCGCAGCGACCGAGGCGCATTGCAGCGCGATGCTGCTCAGGACCAGCACGCCGGTGTTGAACCAGAGCACGCGCGGCAGCGGCAGCGCCTGCCAGTCCGACAGCGCCATGCGCATGAAATAGGCGCTGGTGAAGAGTGCAAACAGGCAGCCGACGACGGCGAGGAAGACGCCGAGGCCGATCTTGGCGGTCGGCAGCGGCGATCCTTCGAGGCCGATGACATCACCGATCATACCTTGCTCGAGCCATGGCTTGGCCATCAGCCGCTGGTGGGAAAGCCACCATCCGGCAAAGCCGGCGATGACGAGGAGGAAGACCAGAATGACACTCATGCCGGCTCCCTGGAGGATCCGAAGGAGCCCGGCACGTTTTGCGGGATAAAATCCTCCTTGGCGCCCGGCACGCTGTAGTCATAGGCCCAGCGATAGACGATCGGCAGTTCCTTGCCGAAATTGCCATGGGCGGGCGGTGTTTCCGACGTCTGCCATTCCAGCGTCGTGGCGCGCCACGGATTGCCGCCGGCCTCGCGGCCGTGGCGGATGCTCCAGATCAGATTGAACAGGAACACGACCTGGGCAAAGCCGACGAGGAACGCCATGATGCTGATGAACGCGTTCAGATCGTGGGCCGACTCGGTCATCACCGCCGTGCTGGTCAGTTCGTGGTAGCGGCGCGGCACGCCCATCAGGCCGATGTAGTGCATGGGAAAGAAAATCAGATAGGCACCGAGGAAGGTGACCCAGAAATGGAACTGGCCCATTGCCTCGTTCAGCATCCGGCCGGTGACCTTCGGATACCAGTGATAAATCGCCCCGAAGATCACGAGAATCGGGGCGACGCCCATGACCATGTGGAAGTGGGCAACGACGAACATCGTGTCCGATAGCGGAACGTCGACGACGACGTTGCCGAGAAACAATCCGGTCAGCCCGCCATTGACGAAGGTGACGATGAAGGCCAGGGCAAAAAGCATCGGCACGGTGAGGTGGATATCGCCGCGCCACAGCGTCAGCACCCAATTGTAGACCTTGATCGCGGTCGGGACGGCAATGATCAATGTCGTGGTGGCGAAGAAGAAGCCGAAATAGGGATGCATGCCGCTGACATACATGTGGTGCGCCCAGACCACGAAGCTCAGCGCGCCGATGCCGACGATGGCCCAGACCATCATCCGGTAGCCGAAGATGTTCTTGCGCGCATGGGTGCTGATCAGGTCGGATACGATGCCGAAGGCCGGCAGCGCCACGATGTAGACCTCGGGGTGGCCGAAGAACCAGAACAGATGCTGGAACAGGATCGGGCTGCCGCCGCCGTGCTGCAATTGTTCACCCATCTCGACGATCGCCGGCATGAAGAAGCTGGTGCCGAGCGCACGGTCGAACAGCATCATCACGCAGGCGACAAACAGCGCCGGGAAGGCGAGCAGCGCCATGACGGTCGCGGTGAAGATACCCCAGACGGTCAGCGGCAGGCGCATCAGCGTCATGCCGCGTGTGCGGGCCTGCAGCACCGTCACGACATAGTTCAAGCCGCCCATCGTGAAGCCGATGATGAACAGGATCAGCGAGACGAGCATCAGGATGATGCCCCAGTCCTGGCCGCCTGGTGTGCCGGTCATGATCGCCTGCGGCGGGTAGAGCGTCCAGCCGGCACCCGTCGGTCCGCCGGGCGCAAAGAAGCTCGACACCAAAACGAGTACGGCAAGCAGGTAAATCCAGTAGCTCAGCATGTTGACATAGGGAAAGACCATGTCGCGTGCGCCGACCATCAGTGGGATCAGGTAGTTGCCGAAGCCACCCAGGAAGAGTGCCGTGAGCAGGTAGATCACCATGATCATGCCGTGCATGGTGATAAACTGGTAGTAGGCTTCCGGGGTGATGAAGTCGAACGTGCCGGGGAAGCCGAGCTGCAGCCGCATCATCCACGACAGCACCAGCGCCACCATGCCGATTGCCGTGGCCGTCGCCGAATACTGAATGGCGATGACCTTGGCGTCCTGCGAGAAGACGTATTTGGTCCACCAGCTGTGCGGATGGTAGAGTTCCATCTCCGCGACTTCGGCCGGCGGTACCGCATCTGCAGGTGTGATATCGACCATAAGAACACTCCGTGCCCTTTTCGGCAGACTCGACAGTTTCGAGCCCTGCCGCAATTTTCAACCCACGTCGCCGTCTTTCCCGGCGTCTACTCTGCCGAGCCCACCTGCTGGGGGGCCGACAATTGCGCGAAAGTCTGCTGTTCGCCGAGCCACGCCAGATAATCTTCCTGCGTGTCGACCATGACCACGCCATTCATCAACGGGTGCCCCTGGCCGCAAAGTTCGGCGCACAGGACCTGGAAGGTTCCGGTCTTGGTCGGGGTGAACCAGAAATAGGTGACCGAGCCCGGGATCATGTCCATCTTGGCGCGGAATTCAGGGACATAGAAATCATGCAGCACGTCGATCGAGCGGAGCAGCATCTTGACCGGCTTGCCGACCGGCAGATGCAGATCGGCGGCTTCGACGACGACATCGTCCTGGCCGTTGGCATCACTGGCGTTCACGCCCAGGGGATTTTCAGGGCTGACGTTGCGGCTGTCGGATGTGCCGAGCTTGCCGTCCTTGCCGGGCAGGCGGAAACTCCATTGCCATTGCTGGCCGACGACTTCGACCACTGTTGCGTCGCTTGGGACGCTGACGAACTGGTTCCAGACGAACAGGCCGGGAACCAGCATGGCCGTGACCCCGATTGCGGTGACGATCGTCAGCCACCATTCGAGCCGCTTGTTCTCGGGTTCGTATGCCGCCTGGTTCCCTTCCCGATGACGGAAGCGGAAGACGCAATAGGCCATGAATAGGACGACGGCGGCGAAGACGACGCCGGTGATCCAGAAGGTTATGATGATGGTGTTGTCGATATAGTCCCAGTTAGAGGCAATCGGCGTCCACCACCATGGGCTCAGGAAGTGAAACAACACTGAGCCCACGACTACCAAAACGAGTACAAGCGCGATGGCCATATCCCGTTTCCTCCCGGCATTCCAAGGGCGCGAAGCCGCCCCGGGAAATGCCAAATGCATCATAGCTCGATTTCCCGTCGAAATTCTAGTGCGGTCTTCCGGTCAGCCGAAAACGCAATGGCGATGATGCGGAAGAACCCAAGAAGAAGGCTGCAGCGAAGAAAAAGCTGCCAAGGGCGCCGAACAACACGGCATTGCGCCGAATTATGAAAGACCGCCATCAATGCATCCTTTTTCATAGTCGCCGTAAAGCGACGTGCGTCCACTTGGACGCAGAAACTCTGAACGAACTTTCACTATCTGCGCATCGTGCGTCCGAGAATCGATCCCGATTCTCGGGCCGATGCGATAAGCGACAGATTCGCGCCCAAGCAGCGGTTGCCGGCTGGCGATACGATGTTTTGATCATTATCTGCGCCGAGTTGCAAAGTGCAGGGTCGTTGGAGGGATCGTTGAAACTATTCGTCGGCATCGGAGGCGCGGTCGCCACGGCGTTCCTCTTCGCCTCGGTCTGCGGTATCGCCCGGGCCGACAGCGTCCTTGACAATTGGCGGTTCGACACCGGCAGCGATGGCCTGGTCACGGCCTCGCTCCATGCTACCAACAAGCTCATCACGGGCGGCGGCGCCTTAAGCTACAGCCCGATCCTGACCATTGCCTGTCGGGCGAATGGCGAACCGCGCTGGAGCGAATGGCTGCAGTTGAACGATGCCGTCTCCGCCAGCCGGACCATCACCGTGTCGGTGACCGTCGACAAGGGCAGCAAGGTCAACGAAAGCTGGTCGGTCGGCCCGCGGGGGAGGAGGCTGGTTCGGGATGGTGCCGACGGGATCAGGCGATTGGTTTCCGCAGACCGGCTCCAGCTGTCCTGGCGGTTCGGGCTGCTGTCGGGGCGAGGCGAGGCCGATTTCGACCTTGCCGGATTCAGCGAGGCGGTCGGCCAGATCGCCGGCACCTGCAACACCGAGTTGCCGTGATCGGATCAGCAACGCTCGCCTCAACCACTAAGAAATCCAGTGAGTTATTCCGGCGCAAACGTCTCGAACGCACCCGCGCAGCCAGCGGTGCGCCTGATCGGGATCGAGCCGCGGGTGCCACAAAAGTGAAACCGTGATTTCCGGCAGGGGAACCGGCAGAGGGAAACAGTACATTCCGTCGCGCAGGTTCCCCGTATATCGTTCGGGAACGCTGGCGATCAGGTCCGAGGCGCGCGCCAGAGCCAGAGCTTCCGAAAAACCGCCGACGACCGTCACGATCTCTCGTTTCAACCCTAGTGGCTCAAAGGCATCGTCGATCGGCCCCCTGTCGAGCCCGCGACGGGAGATGAGGATGTGCCGGCCTGCTGCGTAAAGGGCAGGGGTGATCGTCAGCTTGCACAATGGATGCCCCATGCGGACGACACCGACGAAACGATCACGGAACAGCGCTTGCGCGCGCACCTCAGGTCCCGTGGTCTTTCCGACGACGCCCGTTTCAAGATCTACGCTGCCGTCGCGCAGGGGCGTATTGTCCTTGTCCGGCTTCAGGACAAACCGCAGCCGCACGCCCGGTGCCTGTTGGCCGACGCGCGCAATGAGATACGGTCCGAAATTCTCAACGAAGCCGTCCAGGTTTCTGAGCGTGAAGGTCCGCACAAGCCGTTTCAGCTCGAGCGTTTCAACAGGACGCAGAACGGCTTCGGCGTCCTGCACAAGCTGACCGACGCGCTCGCGGAGCTCGAGGGCTCGGGGTGTGGGAACGAGACCGCGTCCAGCCCTGACCAGCAGCGGATCGCCCGTCGTCTCACGCAATCGCGCCAGCGCCCGGCTCATCGCCGACGGGCTTAGCCGCAGCCTTCTGGCGGCGCGTGCCACACTGCCTTCCGTCAGCAGCACATCAAGGGTGACAAGCAGATTGAGATCGGGATGCGACATCAACGGATCGTACCATGGTCGGGCCGCCCTGACATAGCGTCAAACGCAATGATCAAGTGCAAATGACGCGCCTTACGCCACATCAAGCAAGGGGCTACCTGTCTGTCAGCTCCGTTTCGGGAGCCGCCAGAAAACGGAGTTCACGTTGAAGCCAATCGACGCCGAAAATATGGAACGGGCACCCTCAGTTCGGTGGGCGCTCGCCAGCCTTTCGCTGTCGATGTTGCTGTCCTCACTTGGCATCAGCATCGCCAATGTTGCCTTGCCGACCTTGGCGCAGGCGTTCAACGCCTCATTCCAGGAAGTCCAGTGGATCGTGCTGGCTTATCTCCTCGCCATCACCACCCTGATCGTCAGCGTCGGACGGCTCGGTGACGTCACCAGCCGCCGGCGCCTGCTGCTGGCCGGACTGTTCCTGTTCACGACGGCTTCGGTCCTATGTGGTGTCGCGCCGACGCTCTGGCTGCTGATTGCCGCCCGGGCGGTGCAGGGCTTGGGGGCGGCAATCATGATGGCCCTCACCATGGCTTTCGTCGGTGATACCGTTCCGAAGGCAAGGACCGGCAGCGCTATGGGGCTGCTCGGAACGATGTCGGCGATCGGCACCGCTCTCGGTCCGTCGCTCGGCGGTCTTCTGATTGCCGGAGCGGGTTGGCGGGCGATCTTCCTCGTCAACGTGCCGCTGGGTTTGCTGGGCCTTGTTCTCGCCTATCGCTACCTGCCGGCTGATCGCCGGGGGCCGAAGACGGATCGGATCGGCTTCGACGTTGTGGGCACGCTGCTGCTTGCCTTGGCGCTTGGCGCCTATGCGCTCGCGATGACGATCGGGCGTGGCAGTTTTGGTCCGCTCAATATGGCTCTGTTGGTGGCAGCCGTTTTCGGAGCCGGCTTCTTTGTGCTTGTGGAGGCAAGAGTGGCGTCGCCTTTGATCCGATTGGCCGCATTCCGCAATGCGACGCTGAGTACGAGCCTCGCCACGAGCGCACTCGTCGCGACGGTGATGATGGCGACACTGGTGGTCGGGCCGTTCTATCTGTCTCGTGCGCTCGGGCTCGACGCGGCTCTCGTTGGCACTGTCATGTCGGTCGGTCCGCTTATCGCCGCACTGACCGGTGTGCCAGCTGGTCGCATAGCCGACCGTTTTGGCGCTGGGCGCATGACCATCATTGGGCTCATCGCGATAGCCGCCGGTTGCTTCATTCTATCCGTGATGCCGGCAATATCAGGCATCCCCGGCTACATCGCCCCGATCGCAGTCATCACATCGGGCTATGCGCTGTTCCAAACCGCCAACAACACCGCTGTGATGTCGGATATCCGCCCGGATCAGCGGGGCGTCGTTTCCGGCTTGCTCAATTTGTCGCGCAATCTCGGGCTCATCACCGGTGCATCCGCTATGGGCGCCGTGTTCGCATTCCCCTCAGTCGCGATCGACATTGCAACGGCGCGCCCCGAGGCCGTTGCCGCCGGCATGCGGATCACGTTTGCGGTCGCGGCTATACTGATCGTCGTCGCGCTCGCCATCGCGATTGGAAGCCGCGCTCTCGCGGCGCGCCCCTCGCTGCCTGGCGTGTCATGACACGAGACGGGACGCTTTCGGCGAGAAGCCGACGCATCTTCAAGCAGGGCGTCAGATCAGCAGCAGGCCCTTCATGCTGGCATGCCCCTTCTTGCCGATGATGATGTGATCATGGACGGCAATGCCGAGCGGTTTGGCCGTCTCGATGACCAGCTTGGTCATCTCGATGTCGGCGCGCGACGGCGTCGGATCGCCTGACGGATGGTTATGCGCCAGTATGATCGCCGTGGCGGAGAGTTCGAGCGCGCGCTTGACCACTTCGCGCGGATAGACCGGCGTGTGGTCGACGGTGCCGACCTGCTGCACCTCGTCGGCGATCAGCGCGTTCTTCTTGTCGAGAAACAGGATACGGAACTGCTCGCGCTCCTCGAAGGCCATTACCGACCGGCAGTATCCGAGAACCTGCGTCCAGGACGACAAGACCTCGCGGCCTTTGATCTCGCTAAGTGCCGCGCGTTGGGCGGCCGCGGCAACGATCTTCAGATCGAGCGCCACTGCCGGGCCGATACCCCTGACCTCCTCAAGTCGCGCGACAGGCGCGCCAAGCACCTCGGCAAGCGTGCCGAAACGCGCCAGCAGCGCCTTGGCGACGGGCTTGGTGTCGGCGCGGGGGATCAGGCGGAAGAGCAAGAGCTCCAGCAATTCGTAGTCGGGGAGGGCGTCGGAACCCGCGGCCGCGAACCGTTGGCGCAAGCGGTCGCGAAGACCGAGATAATGCGGTTTTTCTTCGGTCGCCTTGGTTTTTACTGGAGGCTGGATCTGATTTTCGGAGAAGAAACTCCGCTCGTCGCTCTTTGTCCCCATAGACCGCCTGCATCCCCTTGACCGGAAAGGTCCGGCGCCGAGAGAAACACTAGGCCGGCAGGCCGGGGCGGTCGAGGTTTTTCGGCGACAGCGTGAAAATCTCGCATCCGGTCTCGGTGACGCCGATCGTGTGCTCATATTGCGCCGACAGCGAGCGGTCGCGCGTCACCGCTGTCCAGCCGTCCGACAGCACTTTTACGTGCGGCCGGCCGAGATTGATCATCGGTTCGACGGTGAAGATCATGCCCGGCCGCATCTCGACGCCCTCGCTGGCGCTGCCATAGTGCAGGATGTTCGGCGCATCGTGAAAGAGCTGGCCGACGCCGTGGCCGCAGAAATCGCGCACCACCGAGCAGCGCTCGCCTTCGGCATAGGTCTGGATGGCGGCGCCGATGGCGCCGGTGCGGGCGCCGGGCCTGATCGCGGCGATGCCGCGCATCAGGCATTCATGCGTGACCTCGAGCAGGCGCTCGGCGGCGCGCTTGATCGTGCCAACCGGATACATGCGCGAGGAATCGCCATGCCAGCCATCGAGGATGTAGGTGACGTCGATGTTGACGATGTCGCCGTCCTTCAACGGCTTGTTGTCGGGAATGCCGTGGCAGACGACGTGGTTGATCGAGGTGCAGGATGACTTCGTGTAGCCGCGATAGTTGAGCGTCGCCGGCAATGCGCCGTGATCCATGCCGAATTCGAAGACGAAGCGGTCGATGGTTTCAGTGGTAACGCCCGGCGCGACGATCGACACCAGTTCGTCGAGGCAGCGTGCGGTGAGGTCGCATGCCTTGCGCATGCCGGCAAAGCCCTCTTCGCCGTAGAGGCGGATCTGGCCGGTGTTTCTGAGTGGTGCCGCGGCGGCGTCGAGATAGGTGACCATTGTGTCCGTCTTGCCGGAAGAAAGGGCTTCTGATGAGCCCGCGCGAAAAGTCTCTCAGATTTGGCACCGGACGGCGCCAGGTTCAAGGACGAACTGCCGGCGATGGGCTCAAGCCGCCGATATTCATGTCTTGCGGCTTCATCCTGTGCCTGTCCAGCCTGTGCCGGGGTGTTCGTCCGCACTGACGACATATTTCTGAGCAACAAGTGGGGAACGCGTTTTGGAGAGACACGAATGGACAGATTGCAATTCGAGGTGCCGGTGCGCATCACGACAGCGCCTGGCCTGCCGGTCGAGGAAATCTACAGCGTCGAACAGGCGCTGGATTTCCTGCAAGGCTGGCCGGTTCGCCGGCAGGGCCCGGTCTATCAGGCCGCGTTCAATGCCTGCTTTGGCGCCACGGTCGACCTGGTCGAGACCGAGGATGCCTGCCGGGCGTTCATGGCGTTCTGCCGGGTAAGCCGCCTCCTGGCCAGGGACATGCTGGTTCCGCGCAAGCGCGGAGGCGAGGCAAGGGTGCTGAGGGCTTAGCGGCCGAGCCGGGCAGTCCCCAGCGAACTGCTTAATGCATCCCACACTTCCATGCGTTCGACGAGCGGCAAATCTGCCCCAGAGCGGCATGCCCTTCGGTGATGCTGTGCCAGCCAGTCACGAATCGGTTATGGCTCCGGCATGCAGGAAACGTCTCTCTACATCCCGGTGAAGCGGTTTCTTGAGAGCCTGGAATTCACCGTCAAAGGCGAAGTCGACGGCTGCGATGTCGTGGGACTGCGTGACGGCGAGCCGCCTGTGGTCGTTATCTGCGAATTGAAATTGCAGTTCAACCTCGAACTCATACTTCAAGGTGTCGATCGTGCTGCTTCATGCGATGAGGTCTGGCTCGCGGCGCGGATGTCTGCCCGCGGCAAAGGCCGCGAGCATGATCGCCGGTTCCGCGCACTCTGCCGGCGGCTCGGGTTCGGACTTCTGGGGGTTGGTTGCGCCGGCAACGTCGAATTGCTGCTCAGCCCGGCCGCCTTGCCGCCCCGGCGAGACCCGAGACGAAGATCGCGCCTCGTGGACGAGCATCGTCGCCGGCGCGGCGACCCTGTGGTCGGCGGTGGCTCGCGTACACCGATAATGACCGCTTACCGGCAGGATGCGCTGGCCTGCGCCGCTGCGATGGTCGACGGCCCGAAGCGCCCGCGCGACTTGAAAACCATTTCACCACGCGCCGCCAAGATCCTGCTTCACAATGTCTATGGCTGGTTCGCCAGGGCCGAGCGCGGCGTCTATGCGCTTACGGACGTTGGCCGTGCTGCGTTACAGCGCTGGCCCCAACCGGCTCCATAACGAGGCGGCGCTGAGTTTGTTTGAGCGGCTTGCCGCGGGCAGGGGAGACAACGAACCTCGCAACGATCAGAGTCGGCGCGGGCTGTATCGGTTTGTCGCTGCCCGTGGAAGGCATTATTGCACCAGGCGAAACGGACAGCCTCTTCCGAGTTGCTCATCTGCCTTGTGCACACCCGTTGATGCCGCGAAATACGACAAGATGAGTTGCGTCGAACTCAAACGCGGATGGGGACCGTCGGCGGCGAGAAATCGCAAACTGCGATCGCCCGCGGCAAGATTGTTCAAACAAATAGTCCAAACTGGCTATGAGGCGGCCAGCGCGTCGCCTCCATTGTCACTGCCACGCCAGAGCGCAAAAATCGAGCAAATGCGGCGGCAGGAAACAGTGAAGGCAGCAGCCAGAAACAAACAAATGTTGATATTTGCGTTACCAAGCGCGTCGAACGGATCGGCACGCCCAGGAACAAAAAAAGAATGTTCTGGTAGTTCTTCAAGACTGTCTACGGATTGTTTTTCACGAATTCGACCTTGGCAGGAGCGCGAACTTTGTGCGGTGAAGTCCGGCCTGCGGCACTCGATGCAATACCAAAAATCTCAAAAATTCTATCAGAGGGGTGTGGGTATGTGATTTGGCGCTAATATACGCCGTCGAGTAGGCAGGCACCGCGGGGCGCTAAGAAAAAAAGGATTATCAATGGCACTTCATTTCGCAGCAGGTGGGTCCGCCACAGAAGTCGCAAGCGCCGGTTTCAATCTGGTCGACGTTCAATACATCGACCAGGTCAACGAGCTGCCGGATGGCATGAAGGCTATGGTCTGGCTCAACGAGGGCGAGGGCGTGACCCAGTCCTTTATCG
>NZ_SRTG01000500.1:0-298 GCF_004792125.1 Mesorhizobium sp. M5C.F.Ca.ET.164.01.1.1
CGGCGATTGTCGGAATAAGCGCCAGACCGATCGCCATCACCAGGAAAGCAGGAGCCACAAGCAACCTTGCCGCTGCCGGTTTGACGAGCGGCGAAAAAACAAGCCCCTGGACCGCAAACATGACAACGCTGCATGTCGCGAACATGAGGCCGAGCGCAGCGGGCCCCATGGCGAGCTCCACGTTTCGCAGGGTGAGCCCGACCTCGAATGCACCAAGCCCTGCCGCGGCCGCTGCGGCAAGAGCGAGCAGCCGTATCTCTCCGGGCACGAACATTGACGAGCTGCGCTTGCTCGCCTC
>NZ_SRTG01000501.1:0-298 GCF_004792125.1 Mesorhizobium sp. M5C.F.Ca.ET.164.01.1.1
TTTTCGACTCCGGTTCGCGTAGATAGAAGCGCAATTCTGAAGGGTGACGGGGAGAAGAAGGCTGTCATCTGCGGTTTCGCCAATCGCCAGCGGGATGAGCAGACTACTCGTGCGAAATGATCTCCTCGCCGTCGACGACGAGTCTGAGGCCAAGATCGCCGGCCCGGCGGCGGGCAAGGAAGCGCGGACGGCGCATGGTCGAGACACGGCCCTTGCGGCGCTCCTGCGGCGGCAGCGCCTTGATGGCGGCGCCGAGCGATTCCTCCAGCGTGCGGGCAACGCCGTCGGCCTCGATCAG
>NZ_SRTG01000502.1:0-298 GCF_004792125.1 Mesorhizobium sp. M5C.F.Ca.ET.164.01.1.1
GGCAAGCAGGCCAAGCGACATCAGGCGCCGGGCGGCCGTCGCGTTGGCGGCCTTCCACGAAGCAATGATTGCCAGACCGGCGCCGGCAAGCGCGGTAACGGCGAACTGCACGAGCGAGAACGTGTCGCACTGGGCTTGGCCCCAGGACGACACCGGAATGGTGGCGGCGAAGACCAGAGCCGAGACGCCGGCGACGCCGAGGCCGAAATCCCTGGCGATCAGCCTTTCGGCGTCGCCATTGCCGAGAAACAGCAGAGCGACGACGGCGCCGAGGGCCCCGGCATAGGGCGCGCTTTCC
>NZ_SRTG01000503.1:0-298 GCF_004792125.1 Mesorhizobium sp. M5C.F.Ca.ET.164.01.1.1
TCGACATAGCGCTCCACCGGCCAGTCCTCGCGGAAGTGCCGGTCGATCAGCCGCCGCAGCCGGCCGCCGAGCGCCACCGCCGCCGGCACCGCGATGGCATGCGATTGCGCATCGAGGCTAGCGATGCCCGACAGCGCCACCGCGATCAGCGGCGGCAGGATTCTTTCGACACCGGGCAGCCTGTCGGCATATTCCGCCTGGATCATCCTGACCGTATTACCCAATCTCTCCCACAGCGCGCCCTCGCCGCGCCCCGTGACGAAAACCGGCTGGTCGAGCTGCAGCGCGAGATCGGAAG
>NZ_SRTG01000504.1:0-297 GCF_004792125.1 Mesorhizobium sp. M5C.F.Ca.ET.164.01.1.1
ATCGGTGCCGCAATGGGGTTCGGTAAGGTTCATGGTGCCGGACCAGATACCTTCGACCATTTTCGGCAGATAGGTCTGCTTCTGCTCCGGAGTACCGTGAACGAGAACGGCGGCAATCGCGCCCTGCGTCAGGCCGGGATACATCATCAGCGACAGGTTGGCGGAAGACATATATTCGCCGATCGCCGCATGCAGCGTATAGGGCAGGCCCTGCCCGCCAAATTCCTGGGGAACGGCAAGGCCGATCCAGCCGCCTTCGCAATAGGCGTCATAGGCTTCCTTGAAACCATCGGGCAC
>NZ_SRTG01000505.1:0-297 GCF_004792125.1 Mesorhizobium sp. M5C.F.Ca.ET.164.01.1.1
CACAACCAGTGATTAAAATCGACAACCAAGAAATGGTCTGTTCAACAAGTAAGCTAAATTCGTAGCGAAGCCAAATCAGACACGGACAAATATTTTCACATGATGAAAAGAAAACAGGCGATCGATCTTCTTACCAAACAACGCGCCCTTCAAGAATTGGTCATATCGTCCGGCACTGGACAAGAAGATTTCATGAAATGGAGGCGGGATACCGAAGTTGTAATAAGAAAGGTATTCGGTGACAAGAGCCGTCATCAGCGAGAATTCAGCCAGATATCCTATATTGCGATGGTATTC
>NZ_SRTG01000506.1:0-297 GCF_004792125.1 Mesorhizobium sp. M5C.F.Ca.ET.164.01.1.1
GAGCGCGCAACGGAAGAGGTCATCAGAAGGCAAGCCGCCGCGCAGCGGGCTGCGAGGGAGGTCGAGGAAGCGGCGGCCGCCGTCACCGAACACCTTCAGCGCACGGTCGACGCCGAAGATGCAGCGTTCGGTGCGCTTGTCGGACAGCCGGTGAAGGCTGCCAGCCTGTATCGGCTTCAGGGTCGGTTCGAAGTCGCCGCCAGCAAAACCGGGCAATTGCGAGAGAACGAGAAGATGGCCGGCGTAGCCGAGCAGCGACGCAAAGTGGAGCTGTCGGCAGCCCGCAAGGATCATCGC
>NZ_SRTG01000507.1:0-297 GCF_004792125.1 Mesorhizobium sp. M5C.F.Ca.ET.164.01.1.1
GGGGGCGGGGTGGGCCTGTACGGGTTCTCGCGTGGGGTCGGCCTGCCGTCGCAGCAGGCCGGAAAGGGCAAGAACGATAGGAAGAACGGCGAGCCCGGCAAGCTGAACGCCGATATAGTAGAGCCGGGCGCGATTGGCGAGCACCCAGGCGTTGCGGTGCTCGGCATAGGTCAACGGCATGAAGTCGAGGCGGACAAGCTCAACCGCCAGCGGCGCCGCGACGCCGAGAAAAACCGCGAGGCCGAGCCATGGCCATGGGGTGGCGAGCCGGCTTCGGGCACGGCTGTCGTACAAGAT
>NZ_SRTG01000508.1:0-297 GCF_004792125.1 Mesorhizobium sp. M5C.F.Ca.ET.164.01.1.1
CGCGCCGAAATGTAAATTCAGTCACATAGAAGCGCCCCCAACAAATTGGCGCGCAGACATCATCCAGAACCCTCCGGAGTGACCAATGACTGATTTTTACAACCTCGTTCCCTCGGCGCCTGAAGGTCGCTTCGACGGCATTGAACGCCCTTATTCGCCGGAGGACGTGAAGCGGCTGCGCGGTTCGGTGCAGATCAGGCAGAGCCTTGCCGAAATGGGGGCCAACCGGCTGTGGAAACTCATCCACGAGGACGACTTCGTCAACGCATTGGGCTCCATGTCCGGCAACAAGGCGAT
>NZ_SRTG01000509.1:0-297 GCF_004792125.1 Mesorhizobium sp. M5C.F.Ca.ET.164.01.1.1
GCGAAGCCGATCTCTCGCTACGGAGCTATTGAGGGGGCGCCCTCGGGACCGGCTTCGCTGCCGCCGAGCTACACAACCTCTGGCGACGCGACCCTGCTAATCTCCTTGGACTCATTCATTGTCCGGAGGCGCTGTGGGTAGCGATGGGTGGGTACGTCAACTACCTGATGCCATAGTATCCATGCTTTCGCGGAAGCTTTAGAAGCCATCTTATTGCAGCACATTCTCCGAAGGCGCCTGAATGGAGGGCAACGCAACCTAATAATAGTCGATGAGGATCCCAGCAACAAATCTGCC
>NZ_SRTG01000050.1:0-761 GCF_004792125.1 Mesorhizobium sp. M5C.F.Ca.ET.164.01.1.1
CCGATCGCCGTCCACAAAGGGGCTGGCGATGAACCGCTCCGCCGTCAGATCAGGGCGGTTCAGGTAGCCCCGCGCAACGCCTGCCCCGCCAATGCAAAGCTCGCCCACCGCCCCGAACGGCACCGGCGCGCCATGAGCGTCCAGCAGGTAGATCCGCGTGTTGGCGATCGGCCGCCCGATCGGGACAACTGACCCGTCAAAATCAGCCGGGCAAGTCCAGGTCGTTGCACAGACTGTCGTTTCCGTCGGTCCATAGGCATTGATAACAGATGCTGCAGGTAAACGTCGGATGAGTTCGGCCTTCGGCAGCTCTCCAGCAAGAATGAGAGCTTGCGACGCCAAATATTCCACATTCCTGCCTGCCTGCAGCAAGGCCGGAGGCAATGTCGCGTGGGTGATAGCTTGGCTTCGCAGATAATGCGATAGCCTGGCACTCGCCTGGCAGAGCTCATCCGCGGGCAGATGCAAGGCGGCGCCGGAGCCAAGCGCCATAATCATTTCCCAGGCACTGGCATCAAAACCCAAGGAGGCGAACTGCACCACTCGACTGTTTGAACCAACGCCAAACAGTCCGATCTGAGCCAGCCCCAGATTGACCACTCCGCGATGCTCGACCATGACGCCCTTGGGCGTCCCGGTTGATCCGGAGGTGTAGATGACATAGGCGAGATGGCGCGCGGTCAGGCCGAGCGCGCGCGGGTCGGGATCGCAGGCGGGCAGCTCGGCCCAGGCCGGGGTGACCGTCTCCAGATCGACCACAC
>NZ_SRTG01000510.1:0-296 GCF_004792125.1 Mesorhizobium sp. M5C.F.Ca.ET.164.01.1.1
ATTTTCCGGCGCTGGCCGAAGGCGGCCTCGGTGACGCGGCCGAGCTTTTTCGCTTCTACCGGCAAGGGGGCCGTGCGCGGCACCAGATGCACCACCGATGACGTCACCTTCGGCGGCGGGGTGAAGGCCTGCGGTGGCACGTCGAAGGCGATCCTGGCTTGCGTGCGCCAGCCGGCGAGCACGCCGAGCCGGCCATAGGCATCGCTGCCTGGGGCGGCGGTGATGCGCTCGGCTACCTCGCGCTGGAACATCAGCGTCATCGATTGGTAGAAGGGCGGCCATTCGGCAATCGTCAG
>NZ_SRTG01000511.1:0-296 GCF_004792125.1 Mesorhizobium sp. M5C.F.Ca.ET.164.01.1.1
CGGATGTGCAGGAATCCTGTTTCAAGCCGTCCGACAAGCCGATCACCGTCGACAATGTCGTCGCCAACTCGAAGCTTGCCGAAATGGCGAAGGCGCAGCACCCGCGCATCCTTGCCACCTATGGCGGCGAATATTCCGATCCCAAGCTCGAGCGCATGGTCGCCAAGGTCGTCGGCAGCCTGACGGTGGTGTCGGCCAATCCGACCCAGACCTATCGCATCACCATCCTCAATTCGCCCAACGTCAATGCCTTCGCGCTGCCCGGCGGCTACCTCTATGTCACCCGCGGCCTGCTG
>NZ_SRTG01000512.1:0-296 GCF_004792125.1 Mesorhizobium sp. M5C.F.Ca.ET.164.01.1.1
TTTCCGAGAGGGCGGCCCGGCCAATATGAGCGCGCTGGTTCGGGGGCTGGCAGGCCTGGCTGGACAGGATACGTCCGTCGCCAGTCCGGTCAGCGTGCCGAAGGCCGGTTACTATCAGTCTGGATTGGGGGTCGCGGAGGAGCCGGACCTTTCAATGGTCGGCGCTCCCGTCGTCCCTATTCTCTTCTACCGCTCGATGCTGCTCGCGGCCGACGTCGCCCCGATCGATGCGCTGGCCGAGGCTTTGCGCTCCCAGGGACTGGCAGCGGTCCCGGTCTTCGTTTCCAGCCTCAAGG
>NZ_SRTG01000513.1:0-296 GCF_004792125.1 Mesorhizobium sp. M5C.F.Ca.ET.164.01.1.1
AGAAGGATAGGTGACGATGAATACCGCGGTCTTCACTTATGGCGCGCTTGTCGCAGCCATTGTCTGCGAGGTAATCGCCACCTCCTTCCTGCAGCAATCGCAGCAGTTCACCAGGCTGGTGCCGACCGTGCTGATGGCGTTGTTTTACGGTGCAGCCATTTATCTTCTGTCGTTCACGCTGCGGGCGCTGCCGGTCGGCGTGGCCTACGCGATCTGGAGCGGGCTTGGCATCGTGCTGATTTCCGGCATCGGATATTTCGTGTTCCGCCAGACGCTGGATATTGCCGCCGTCATCG
>NZ_SRTG01000514.1:0-296 GCF_004792125.1 Mesorhizobium sp. M5C.F.Ca.ET.164.01.1.1
CAACTGAAAGCCGACATCCAGAAGCTCACCGAGCAACTCGCCAAGACCGGCCAGCACGGCTATGGCGCGGCCCGTCGCGCTGCCGCGGACGGCGTCGAACAATTGCGCGCGCAAGGTGAGGCCGCGTTCGAGAGCATGCGCGGAAGCGCGGAGGACATGGAAGCACAGCTGATCGCAAAAGTGCGCGAGAAGCCGGTGACGTCGCTGGCGATCGCGGCGGGCGTCGGCTTCCTCTTCGCCCTCCTGTCCCGCCGCTAGCTTCAGATGGGGACGCTTGTCTCGCTGATCTCGGCTCT
>NZ_SRTG01000515.1:0-296 GCF_004792125.1 Mesorhizobium sp. M5C.F.Ca.ET.164.01.1.1
TCGCCGTCGTCGTCCGCGATGCCAGAATCTTGCCCGCCGAAATCGGCATCATCATCCACGGCACGACGCTCGCCACCAATGCCCTGATCGAGCGGCGCGGGGCGAAAACCGCGCTGGTCACGACCGAAGGTTTTCGCGACGTGATCGAGATGCGGACGGAAAACCGCTTCGAGCAGTACGATCTCAACCTGCAACTGCCGACGCCGCTGATCCCGCGCGAGGACCGATTCACGGTCAAGGGCCGTATCGGCGCCGAGGGCCAGGAACTGCAGCCGCTCGACGAAGCCGCTCTCGCA
>NZ_SRTG01000516.1:0-296 GCF_004792125.1 Mesorhizobium sp. M5C.F.Ca.ET.164.01.1.1
CGACCACCTGCGCCTGATCAAATCGCCGCGGGAACTAGAACATCTGCGCGGCGCTGCGCGGCTAGTTGAAGTGGGTCTGCGGGCCGGCATCGAGGCTATCGCGCCTGGAGTCGCGGAGCGAGAACTCGCCGAGGCTGTGTCTAGCGCATTGGTGAAGGCGGGGGCAGCGTCGCTCGGCGGTATCATCACCTCCGGCGATCGAACAAGTCTCATACATGGAGGACTTTCGGACCGGCGCCTGGAACGTGGCGATCCTGTCTACTTTGAGCAAAACGGGGTCCACAAGAATTACTGGG
>NZ_SRTG01000517.1:0-295 GCF_004792125.1 Mesorhizobium sp. M5C.F.Ca.ET.164.01.1.1
CCGGCTGGTGTCGGAACTGCCGTCAGTGAAGGGCTGAAATCGCAAAGTGTTTCGTTTGAAAGCGGTGGAGAAAGACAATGCCTGACAGAGCCGATGCGCCTTCGATGAAGATCGACGGTTTCCTGAAAGTCCCGGATATCAAGGGCCCGAGCAAGCGGGACGGCCATGAGGACGAGATCGAGATCCATGGCGTCGATTACAAGATGATCGCGCCGTACGACCCGAACTCGCTGTCGCGGCGCGGCCGCGTGTCGATGGGGATGATCAAATTCTTCAAGCACTACGACAAGTCTTC
>NZ_SRTG01000518.1:0-295 GCF_004792125.1 Mesorhizobium sp. M5C.F.Ca.ET.164.01.1.1
CTAAACACTGAATAGAGCAGGAACTGGCCGAGCGTGCCGGCCGACAACGTACCGGCAAGCACGTCGCGCGAGCCGAACCAGAGCACCGCCACCACTGACGAGAAGATCATGAAGATGGCGAAGAAGGTGAGGAAGGCGCGCGCGAGGACCGAGCCGCGCGCCGCCTCGAAGGCGGCTTCCACTGCTGCGGAGAAACGGCCGGTGACCAGCGTCTCGTTGGTGAAGGCCTGCAGCGTGCGCACCGCACCGATCTGCTCGCTGGCATAGGCGGTGGCGTTGGCCAGCGTGTCCTGCG
>NZ_SRTG01000519.1:0-294 GCF_004792125.1 Mesorhizobium sp. M5C.F.Ca.ET.164.01.1.1
GTCCGGCTGCCTCTGCACCAGCAGAATGAACAGCAGGTCGGTCAGCGTCAGTTGCGCGTCGCGCGCCGTGATGGACGAAGAGCGCGCCCGCTCCTCGTCGGCGATGGTGTAGAGGCGGATGTCGGCGACACGGCTCAACGGATTGTCGTGCAGGCCGGTGACGGCGATCACCATTGCGCCGCGCTTGCTGGCAAGCTCGGCGATGCGCAAGGTTTCGATGCTGGCGCCGGAATAGGAAAGCGCAAACAGCACGTCGTCGGGCCCCAGCGTCGAGGCATTGGCCATCTGGATGTG
>NZ_SRTG01000051.1:0-761 GCF_004792125.1 Mesorhizobium sp. M5C.F.Ca.ET.164.01.1.1
CCGATCGCCGTCCACAAAGGGGCTGGCGATGAACCGCTCCGCCGTCAGATCAGGGCGGTTCAGGTAGCCCCGCGCAACGCCTGCCCCGCCAATGCAAAGCTCGCCCACCGCCCCGAACGGCACCGGCCCACCATGCCCGTCCAGAAGATACACCCGCGTGTTCGCAATCGGGCGCCCGATATGTGGCACAGTGTTGTCACTGAAGAGCCGTCCCGAGGTTGCCACCACGGTAACTTCCGTCGGGCCATAGTTGTTTATTAACTTGAGAGGCGACGGTAGCCGGGAAGGCACACGCTGCAGACGGTCACCGCCAATAAGCAAGTACTCCAACATGGGAGTTACCAGCTCGTCTTCCAAAGCCGTTGCAGCCAGCGGCGTGACCAAAAAGGCGGCGTTCAGTGGTTGATCACGCCACCATTGCAGGAGAAGCAGAGGATCTCCTGCTGCCGCCCTGGGCGGGAGCAGCAATGTGCTACGATTGTATAATGCAGACCACAACTCCCAAGCGCTGGCATCGAATGCCATTCCGGCCGTAAGTGTGCAGCAGGTTTCTGGTTGCGGACAAAATGTTTGCACATGCCATGCTGTAAGATTGACCACACCCCGGTGCTCGACCATGACGCCCTTGGGCGTTCCGGTTGATCCGGAGGTGTAGATGACATAGGCGAGATGGCGCGCGGTCAGGCCGAGCGCGCGCGGGTCGGGATCGCAGGCGGGCAGCTCGGCCCAGGCCGGGGTGACCGTCTCCAGATCGACCACAC
>NZ_SRTG01000520.1:0-250 GCF_004792125.1 Mesorhizobium sp. M5C.F.Ca.ET.164.01.1.1
CCGGTGCCTCGGCCAGCGGCAACAGGGTCAGATGAAAGCGCTCGTGGCGCCCGTTCTGCTGGGGTTTGACGGGCGCGATCCACTCCAGGGCGATGCCGAGTTTGATGAAGCGCACCGCAAGCGGTGTCAGCCCGGTGACACCGGCCGACGCGAAGGGCGGGCCATTGTCGCTTCGGAACCGGTCCGGCAGGCCATGCTCCTCAAACAGCCGCTCGAATACCGGCCAGGCCTCGGCATCCGCCGTCGAGCC
>NZ_SRTG01000521.1:0-294 GCF_004792125.1 Mesorhizobium sp. M5C.F.Ca.ET.164.01.1.1
CCGAGGAGGCGCTGTTTCGCGGCTATCTCCTGCGCGGCCTCGCCAACCGGTTCAACAACCCGCTGATCTGGGCAGGGCTGCCGCTGCTGCTGTTCAGCGCGCTGCACTGGAGCGCGAGCTCGACGCTCGCCATCAATGCCTGCGTGCTGGTCTCGATCGCCAGCTTCGCGCTGGTGCTGACGCTTCTGGTCTACGCCACCGGCAATCTGGGCGTGGCATTCGGCGCCCATCTCGGCAACAATCTGACCGGCTTCCTGCTGATCTCGCATCAGGAAAGCTACAATTCCTTCGCCC
>NZ_SRTG01000522.1:0-294 GCF_004792125.1 Mesorhizobium sp. M5C.F.Ca.ET.164.01.1.1
CTGATCTGGAAGGACTGGCCCATCAGGTCGTCGACGAAGTCGATCACCGAGCCGCCCATATAGACCAGCGACAGGTCGTCGATCAGGATGGTCGCCCCGTCCTTCTCGATGGCGACATCGTCGTCATTGCGCTCGCCTACCAGATCGAATTTGTAGGAGAAGCCGGAGCAGCCGCCGCCTTCGACGGAAACGCGCAAGGCATTCTTGCCCGGCTCGCCGGCCAGAATCCTGGCGATCCGCTTCGCGGCCGCTTCGGTCATTTCGACCTTCATGGCAGTCTTGGCATCCGCGCCC
>NZ_SRTG01000523.1:0-293 GCF_004792125.1 Mesorhizobium sp. M5C.F.Ca.ET.164.01.1.1
GTCGGCGTGGCCGGGATAGCTGTGCGCGGCGCCGGTGAAGCCGATGACGCGCATGCCGGCCGTCCTGGCGCCGGTGACGCCATGCACCGAGTCCTCGATGACGAAGGTATTTTTCGGATCGGCGTTGAGCCTTTCGGCGGCGTAAAGGAACACGTCCGGAGCCGGCTTGGTCTTTTTGCTGGGGATGTCGAGCCCCGAAAAGATGCGGCCGGCGAAGAACGGCAGTAGCCCCACCTTCTCCAGCATGAACTCGACCCGCTCCGTGCGCGAATTCGAGCAGACGCAGCGCCGCA
>NZ_SRTG01000524.1:0-293 GCF_004792125.1 Mesorhizobium sp. M5C.F.Ca.ET.164.01.1.1
GCCGAACTATCGCCAAGGAGATAGAAAAACAGGAAAACGTCCGCCTGCCCGGTCGCCGCAGCCAGGGTATCCGTAAACAGGCGTTGGAAAGCGGTATCGTGATCGAAAGCGATATTCTTGGCGAAATTCAATCGCTTTGACCGGACATTAAAAACCCGGCGGGTCGACCGTGACCCGCCGGGTAAACCGTAAATGGCTGCGTTTATCTGCGTCGATGGGACCGGACATCATGTCCAGCCGCCATTTGGTCCGCCGATCCCGCCATTGATATGGAAGGATTTTGACGCAGAAAG
>NZ_SRTG01000525.1:0-293 GCF_004792125.1 Mesorhizobium sp. M5C.F.Ca.ET.164.01.1.1
CTCATTCCCTCGGAGCCTGCCGCGACCCCGTCGGTGTCTGTCCGACTGGTTCATCCGTCGGTTGAGACGATGTTGTTCCCCACATGTCGTCCGGTTACTGGCGACATCAATTCAGATAAAGCGCCTGGCTTAACAGCCGATAAATTTGTCCAGTATTTGTTTCACGAGTTATTGGATCGCTGCTGCCGGGCGCTAACCCTACGTGATGGCGATATTTAAGCGCATTAGTATCCGCTGAAGTGCCCGGCAATTGCCGCCGCTCAGCGCTTGGCCTTGGATTTGTTGAGAGCCAC
>NZ_SRTG01000526.1:0-293 GCF_004792125.1 Mesorhizobium sp. M5C.F.Ca.ET.164.01.1.1
CGCTCTTCCGATCTCGGCAATGGGGGTTCGCCGCCGGGCCGTGCGGTCGGCTTCGCTTGCATAAAACCAGTCGAAACCCTCGCCAGCCGTAACGGCGCGGCGGAAGGCCACAGCGTCATCCGGGCCGGTCATGCCGTCAGGATTGCCGTTTGCGGCATCTTCGTCGCGCCAGTCGGAGAGCGGCATGTAATTGTCGATGCCAATGGCGTCGATGTCTGAACTCGCCCAGAGCGGATCGAGATGGAAGAACACGTCCCCAGAGCCGTCGGCCGGCTGGTGACCGAAATATTCGC
>NZ_SRTG01000527.1:0-293 GCF_004792125.1 Mesorhizobium sp. M5C.F.Ca.ET.164.01.1.1
CTGACCGGTGCATCCGCTCCGGACGGCTCACCGGCCGGACCACGGCAGGGCATCCTGCTTCTGATTGTGAAATAAGAAAAGTCGGGCTGGCGGATAAAGGTGGCCCAGAACACCGACAATGTTCCAGGGGCCATTGCTCCCCACTCCAACGCAAAGTGAGGAACTTGCGGCAGGGTTTGAGTGGTGCAGACAATTTGAATAGATTAGCATCCGCTAATGAGCGGTGCTATAATGCGCAGTCAGCCGGCAAACCTACCCCGTTTTGCTGGTTAGGCCTAGCGGCCGACCCGGCC
>NZ_SRTG01000528.1:0-293 GCF_004792125.1 Mesorhizobium sp. M5C.F.Ca.ET.164.01.1.1
CAGGCAAGTTCGGTCATACGGCAACCCCGGTGGGATTGAAGACGGACACCGGCCTGATCTCATACGAGCCGCCGCTGGGGTTGACCTCGGAGAGTTCGCGGGCGAATTCCACGGCCTCGTCGAGATCGTCGCATTCGAGCGTGTAGAAGCCGAGAAACTGCTCCTTGGTCTCGGCGAACGGCCCGTCGATGACGACCGATTCGCCCTTGACCTTGCGCAGCGTCGTCGCCGCCGTCGTCGGCAGAAGCCGCGCCACCGGACCAAGCCGGCCAGCCTGGGCATACTTATCCTGG
>NZ_SRTG01000529.1:0-292 GCF_004792125.1 Mesorhizobium sp. M5C.F.Ca.ET.164.01.1.1
GAACAGGCTCACGCCGCCCAGCACCACGGCGGCCACCGAATTGAGGAGCAGGCTGGTGTTGATCAGCGGCTCGGCCGAGCCGATCCGCGCCACCAGGAGCAGCGAGGCGATGCCGGCGCAGAAGCCGGAAATCGTGTAGGCGGCGATCTTCACCCTGCCGGTGCGGATGCCCAGCGCCGAGGCGCTTTCGGCCTGGCCGCCGGTGGCCAGCAGATGCACGCCGAAGCGCGTGTGATAGAGCGCGACATGGGCGACGATGACGGCCGCGATCGCCACCCAGACCGGATAGCCG
>NZ_SRTG01000052.1:0-755 GCF_004792125.1 Mesorhizobium sp. M5C.F.Ca.ET.164.01.1.1
CCGATCGCCGTCCACAAAGGGGCTGGCGATGAACCGCTCCGCCGTCAGATCAGGGCGGTTCAGGTAGCCCCGCGCAACGCCTGCCCCGCCAATGCAAAGCTCGCCCACCGCCCCGAACGGCACCGGCCCACCATGCCCGTCCAGAAGATACACCCGCGTGTTCGCAATCGGACGCCCGATCGTCTCGACGACAGCCTCTCCCCTCGGCATGCAAATCCAGGTCGAGTACGTCGTCGTCTCGGAAGGAGCGTACAGATTACAGATCTTCTCAACGCCGCTGCTCTCGAAGACCCTCTCGATCAGATCTGCCTTCAGCCGCTCCCCGGCCAAGTTGATAACGCTTGTCGAAGCCGGCACCGCTTTCTGGTCGACCAGAGCGGCGATCGCCGAGGGGACCGTGTTGATCAAGGAGACATCCAAGGGCGTCTGCGCCAGCGCCAGCGCATCCTCGACAAGATACAGCGTGCTTCCTTGCGACAGCGGAACGAAGCACTCATAGACGGACAGATCAAAACTGATCGAGGTAGAAAACAGCGTGCGGCTGATCTCGGAGTCCGCAAACACGCCGCTGCTCCAATGCAGCAGATTGACGGTGCTGGCATGCTCGACCATGACGCCCTTTGGGGTTCCGGTTGATCCGGAGGTGTAGATGACATAGGCGAGATGGCGCGCGGTCAGGCCGAGCGCGCGCGGGTCGGGATCGCAGGCGGGCAGCTCGGCCCAGGCCGGGGTGACCGTCTCCAGATCGACCACAC
>NZ_SRTG01000530.1:0-292 GCF_004792125.1 Mesorhizobium sp. M5C.F.Ca.ET.164.01.1.1
GCAAGCGCTACGACATCTTCGGCCATGGCGGGGCGCGGCGCGAGGCCGAGCGGCTGGGCGTCACCTTCCTCGGCGAGGTGCCGCTGGAAATGGGCATTCGCGAAAGCTCGGATGCCGGCGCGCCGGTGGTGGTCTCGAAGCCGGAAGGCGCCGAGGCGAAGATCTACCGCGACATTGCGGCAAAGGTCTGGGACAGGGTCAATGAGGAGCGTGGCGCGGCGGAAGCCGCGGTGCCCTCGATCGTGTTCGAGTGATCCCTCGGCGCGAGGGTCAGCCGCCGACCTTCTCGCCG
>NZ_SRTG01000531.1:0-292 GCF_004792125.1 Mesorhizobium sp. M5C.F.Ca.ET.164.01.1.1
GGGCGACGTCGAGCTTCTGGCGCTGTCCACCGGTCAGCCGCCTACCGCCGGAACCGACATTGAAGTCCAGACCGACATCCAGAACTTCGGCATAGAGCCCCAGCTCGTCAAGAATGTCATAGACGATGGAGCGTATGCGGTCCGGCGCGTCGGGATGGTTGTTGCCCACGCGGCCGAACAGGACATTGTCCATGACGGTAGCCGCGGCGATGTATTTGGCGGGATCATACCGTTCGACCGCATTCTGCAGCTCGGGCGGCAGGTTTTCATAGAATCCGTTGCTCGCAGCGAC
>NZ_SRTG01000532.1:0-292 GCF_004792125.1 Mesorhizobium sp. M5C.F.Ca.ET.164.01.1.1
ACAAATCGGCCCAAGCCAACAGGATTCCGGCTTGTGGCCCGGGTATTTGTCTGACATGTTCCCCGTTTCGGAGTTTCTCATCGGTCTATGGGGCGTAAGGATGGCAAAGGACTCTTCGAGTGCCGCTTCTTCGGCAAATAAAGCGGACGCAAATCTGTTAGGCAACGTAAGCGAAAACGGGCTGAACTTCATGGCCGCCCAAAGCCGCGAGGGCGGGTCCGGCGGTGACTTTCCAGGTGTCGACAAGATACGCGATCTTTTGTTCGGCAACCAGATGCAGGACTATGACCGC
>NZ_SRTG01000533.1:0-292 GCF_004792125.1 Mesorhizobium sp. M5C.F.Ca.ET.164.01.1.1
GCGCGTTGAGCGGCGTAATTATTTGGCCTTTAACACTCTCTCGGAGAAGGGGGCAGGCAGCACCAAGGCCCTGCAGGACCCGGCTTTTCGCGACGCGATCGGCTATGCGATCGACCAGAAGGCCATCGTCGACCGAGCTTACCGCGGGCACGCGGACCCTGGCGTGGGACTGGTAATGCCGGTGGCGGCCGATTACTATTCGGACCTAAACGACATCAGGCGCCACTTCGATCTCGCCGAAGCCAACCGCCGGCTTGACGCCGCAGGGTACCGGGACACGAACGGCGATGGC
>NZ_SRTG01000534.1:0-292 GCF_004792125.1 Mesorhizobium sp. M5C.F.Ca.ET.164.01.1.1
CGACGAGACAGGCAATGCAGCAACCATCGCGACCGATCTGCTGGCGCAGGCCGAGCACGACGTCCGCACCCGCGTTGGGCTCGTGACGACTGATCGCAAGCTTGCTGAAGACGTTCTCAAGGAAGTAGAAAGGCAGTTGGAAGACCTGCCCACGGCTCCGGTGGCAGGCCTCGCTTGGAATGATTATGGCGAGATTACCGTGGTTGAAGACGAAGAGACCATGATTGATTACGCGGATTATATTGCAACGGAACACCTGCAAATCCACACCCGCGATCCGCAGGCAACCGCT
>NZ_SRTG01000535.1:0-291 GCF_004792125.1 Mesorhizobium sp. M5C.F.Ca.ET.164.01.1.1
AAATTGCGCCACTATGCCCGCGCCCTTGGCCGATTGGCCAAGAATGATCGCATCGACGCCTTGCTGATTGCGCGCTACATCGCCGAACTGCCGACCCGGCCGGTGCGTTGCGACCCGATTGCGGAGCAACTGGCCGATCTGGTCGTGGCCCGCAGGCAGCTTAGCGACGATAAGGTCAGCCTCGCCAATCAACTCGAGCAGCTACGCGAGCCGATGGTGAAGCGCATCTTCACCCAGCGGCTGCGTCGTATCGAACTCGATATCGCACTGCTCGCCAAGCGTATGGCCGAA
>NZ_SRTG01000536.1:0-291 GCF_004792125.1 Mesorhizobium sp. M5C.F.Ca.ET.164.01.1.1
ATTGTGTGTTGCGCTGCAGCATTTTTTTGGTATCGTGCCGTAAACCATCCGTTCAACGTATGGAGCTTTTGCATGAGGGACGTCGCCAAGCCGGCTAATGCGGGTTTTTCGCAGGCCGGCATTGATTTTCCACCCCCCATCGGCGGTCTGCTCAAACGCAGTTTCGATATCGTCGGTTCCCTGGCGGGTCTGGTCCTGCTCAGCCCGCTTTTCCTGATGGTCGCCCTGCTGGTCAAGCTTTCCGACCGGGCCCGATCTTCTACGGCCACAAGCGGATCGGTCGCGGCGGAA
>NZ_SRTG01000537.1:0-291 GCF_004792125.1 Mesorhizobium sp. M5C.F.Ca.ET.164.01.1.1
AACGAAAACAGCAACCAGAAGCAGGCTTCGACCCCGGCCAGCGTCGAGCAGAACCTGCCGGAGACCCAGGCGACCAGCACCGATGGTCCGCAGACCTCCTCGGCCAACGACCGCAAGGAAGAGATCACCAATTACGAGATCAACTCCAAGAAGATCGCCACCGTCTCCAACGGCTACACGGTGACCAAGATGTCGATCGCCGTCGTCGTCAACCAGGACCGGCTGAAGACGATCCTGGGCAAGGATGCGACGCCCGAACAGATCGCCAAGCGGGTCGCCGACATCCAGAAG
>NZ_SRTG01000538.1:0-291 GCF_004792125.1 Mesorhizobium sp. M5C.F.Ca.ET.164.01.1.1
ATGGTTCTCGCCAATCTCATGTTCGACTGGATGTTCCGCGGCGGCGGTGATAGCGGCCGAAGCGCTGTTATCGCGCTCATCATCATGGCGGCCGTCACCCCGATCATGGTCTGGAACATCCGCCAGGCAAACCGCGAGATGGAGGGCCGCTGAGATGGATATTGTCAAACGCCTCCGCCGCGTCGGCCTGCCGCGGCTCATCGTTCACGCCAGCGTTCTGATCGTCGTGCTGCTCTGGCTCTTGCCAACGCTCGGCATTCTCGTGAGTTCGCTGCGCGACAAGGATCAGAT
>NZ_SRTG01000053.1:0-750 GCF_004792125.1 Mesorhizobium sp. M5C.F.Ca.ET.164.01.1.1
CATAGGCCAGGAACACGTTGCCGTTCATAGCGCCGTCGTAGACGAAGGGCGCAGTCATGCCCGTCAGCCGCAGCGCTCCGGTGAAGGTCGTGGTCTTCCAGTGGCCATGCGGCACGCCGGCCCGGCAGCGCTCGCCGCGCGGCGCTCTTCCACGCAGGCGGGCCATCTTTGTGGAGAGGCCGGTCTCGTCGATGAACACGAGCTTCGCCGGATCGAGATCGAACTGGCCGTCGAACCAGTCCTGGCGCCGCTTCAGCACGTCGGGGCGATCCTGCTCCAGTGCGTGCGCGGACTTTTATGGAATGGCCCGCCCTCCTTCGAGGGCATCGCGCTAGGATGCCGGTGTTTGGAACCGGAGAAGGACGAGCCATGACGATCATGATACTGGGAATTGACCTTGGCAAGAACAGCTGCAGCGTTGCGGGATTGGATGCGGACGGGAAGGTGGTTCTGCGCCGCCGCATGCAACCGAAAACGATTGTGGGCTTCGCCTCGAAGCTTGCGCCCTGCACGGTTGCAATGGAAGCCTGCTGCGGCGCGCATCATCTGGGTGGGCTTCTGAGCGACCAGGGACATGAGGTCCGACTGATGTCGCCGGAATACGTGCGTCCTTACGTGAAGGCGCAGAAGATGGGATGGTTGCCGCCCTCCCCAGACGGCATCGCAATGTGCCAAGGTCGTGATGTTCAACGCCACGAGAAGGAGAGGACGGCAAATGAAGGATACTATGATCGGGGTGGACCTGGCAAA
>NZ_SRTG01000539.1:0-291 GCF_004792125.1 Mesorhizobium sp. M5C.F.Ca.ET.164.01.1.1
GCGCAGGTGACCGCGCCGAGCACCGTGCGCGGACCAAGCAGGCTGGCGCCTTTGCCGGCGACGGCAACGGCCGACGCTTCGGAAACCGATGGTGTGCCGGCCAGGTCCCGCGAGAGGCTGGAGCTGCTGAGCGTCCGTGGCGAGGCTGCCTGGAGAGCTGCGTCATCGACGATGATGACCGGAAGGTTCAGCGCGCGGCCGGCGGCAGCGATCGCGTCTTCATCCTTCTTGAGCGCCGCGGTGGCCAGGGCCGAAGGAGCCGACATCGCCAGCCCATGCGCTTCGAGCGCG
>NZ_SRTG01000540.1:0-291 GCF_004792125.1 Mesorhizobium sp. M5C.F.Ca.ET.164.01.1.1
GGGCGCGGCTCGACGACCTCTGCCGTGCCCGCCTGGCGGTCGGAGGGCTGGCGGCCGAGCTCGGCGCGCCGCGCCTGACGGCGGTCGAGATCGCCAGCCTGCAGCGTATCACCGATGACCAGCAGGTGATCGGCCGCGACGGCAGCATCTTCGAGCTGATCGCCAAGAACCAGCAGTTCCATTTCATCATTTACCGCGCCTCAGGCTCCGATGTGCTGTTTCAGCTGATCGAGACGCTGTGGCTGCGCTTCGGTCCGTACATGCGGCTGTTGTCCAACCATGTCGCGCCGC
>NZ_SRTG01000541.1:0-291 GCF_004792125.1 Mesorhizobium sp. M5C.F.Ca.ET.164.01.1.1
CTCAGCATGATCAGATTGCCCAGCGAATAGAGCGCCAGCGTCAGCACGATCTTGCCGAGGCTAGGCGCCAGCCCCCATTGCTTGGCCGCGGTCGCCGCGAGCAGGAAGATCACGGTCGAAACGCCAAGCTGCACCAATCCCCAGAAACTCACGGTTCATTTCTCCCAATTGCCGCCATCGCCATGCGTGCCGCAGTCCTAGTTTCCGAAGAGCGCGAGGCCGTCAAACAGACCGCACGTGGCCGGCGCCGCGCTCCGACAGGTCGGAGGCCAGATGACGCAAAATTCGTCC
>NZ_SRTG01000542.1:0-291 GCF_004792125.1 Mesorhizobium sp. M5C.F.Ca.ET.164.01.1.1
CGCCGCATCAGCTTCGCCACCTCGGCCTGCGAAAGCGTGCTGCCTACCTCGGTGACCGCCGCTTCGCTTACGCGTGTCGTCTCGTTTGCGCTCGCCATCTCAGCGCTCCGCGTCGTAGTTGGTCATCACGGTGTAGAAGACCCATGACAACAGCAGGATGATCAGGAAGTAGACCAACGACCTGGCCGCCGCCGGACCGAGGTCGAACTGGCCGAGCGCCGTCTTGACGAGGTCGATCGACAGGAATGTCGTCGAATTGCCGGGGCCGCCGCCGGTGACGACGAAAGGCTC
>NZ_SRTG01000543.1:0-290 GCF_004792125.1 Mesorhizobium sp. M5C.F.Ca.ET.164.01.1.1
CCAGCTGATACAGCCGGCGCTGGCGGTGTTGGTGCGCGACAGGCCGTCCTTGGCCGGCTGGTAGCCAAGGAGGAGCCCCTCTTTGATCCAGATCGGCACGAAATTGGCCGACGGAACCACCATGTCGAAACCCGAGCCGCCCGCCCTGACCTTGGACAGCGCGGTATCGTTGGAGTCGTAGTCCGTCACCGTGACCTTGATGCCGGTTTCCTTCTTGAATTTTTCCAGGAGTTCCGGGCTGGTGTAGTTGCCCCAGTTGTAGAGGCTCAATTCTTCCTCCGCGAGGGCCG
>NZ_SRTG01000544.1:0-290 GCF_004792125.1 Mesorhizobium sp. M5C.F.Ca.ET.164.01.1.1
GTGTGCTCTTCCGATCTGTGCCGGGCGCCATCGCCGCGACGTGGGTGGCGTACAGGATGTAGGTGCCGGCGCTGGCCGCATGGCCACCGGAGGGCGCGACATAGCCGATGACGGGCACGGGCGAGGCCAGGATGTCGGCGATCATCTCGCGCATTGAGGTGACCAGGCCGCCTGGCGTATCGAGCTGAAGGATGAGCACCGCGGCATCGCGCTTGGCGGCGGTGTCGAACGCTTCCTCAAGCTGCCTGGTGCTGGCCGGCCCGATGGCGCCGTCAATGGCGACGCTCAAT
>NZ_SRTG01000545.1:0-290 GCF_004792125.1 Mesorhizobium sp. M5C.F.Ca.ET.164.01.1.1
TCGACCCGACCATGGCGCCGCCGGGAAAACACTTCATGAGCTGCTTTGTGCAATATGCGCCGCCCAAGATAGACGGCCGCGACTGGACCGACACCGACCGCGGCGGCTTCGCCGAAAGCGTGATTTCGCAGATCGCTCAGTACTCGCCCGGCTTCCGCAACCGCATCGTCCATATGGAGGTGCGCACGCCGCGCGAGATCGAGGCCGAGGTCGGCCTCACCGAAGGCAACATCTTTCAGGGCGAGCTCACTTTCGACCAGCTGCTCTTCAACCGCCCGGTGCCGGGCTAC
>NZ_SRTG01000546.1:0-290 GCF_004792125.1 Mesorhizobium sp. M5C.F.Ca.ET.164.01.1.1
CGGCGTTGCCACCGTCGCTGCGACCGTCTGGGCGTCGGCGCCGGGATACTGCGCGCGAACGACGATCGTCGGCGGCGCGATCTCGGGATATTGCGCGACCGGCAGCTGGGTATAAGCAATCCCGCCGAGGATCAGCAGGACGATCGAAACGACCGATGCGAAGATTGGGCGGTCGACGAAGAAATGTGCGAACCTCATTGCTGCAACCCGGCGGTCTCGGCCTTGGGCGGCAACGTCACCATCTCGACCTTCACCTTGGTGCCAGGCCTGGCGTGCATCAGCCCTTTGAC
>NZ_SRTG01000547.1:0-290 GCF_004792125.1 Mesorhizobium sp. M5C.F.Ca.ET.164.01.1.1
GGCTTGGTGACGTTGCCGTAACGGGCGCTGATCTCTTCCGCACGCTCGGCAATGTTGGCGAGCAGCGCCTGCAGATCTTTCATGTCGAGCAGCAGCAACCCTTCCTCATCGGCTATGCGGAAGGCAATGTTCATGATGCCTTCCTGTGCGTCGGTCAGGTTCATCAGCCGCGACAGCAGCAGCGGTCCCATTTCCGAAATGGTCGCGCGGATAGGGTGGCCCTGCTCGCCGAACAGATCCCAGAAGATGACCGGGAATTCCTGGAAGTCGTAAGGGTCGAGCTTCACAGA
>NZ_SRTG01000548.1:0-290 GCF_004792125.1 Mesorhizobium sp. M5C.F.Ca.ET.164.01.1.1
CGTGCTGGACGGTGACGTCGACAAAACGCGCCGCCGTCAGTTCCTTCCGGTAGTCGCTGGGATCCCTGCGAAAATACAAGGCAAGACCGATATGGGCCATCAGCCAGCGTTGCTGGGTGGCAAAGACCGAGGATGCCCGCGGATTTCCCTCATAGGCGTGCTGCATCGCCATGGCTTGCGCGCGCACACAAGCATGCAGTGCCGGGTGACCGGCAATGTCCTCGTAAGTCAAAGCACCCTCCCAGCTTCCACCCAAAGATGCTGTAGTCTCGCAAGTTGCGGATAGCAGC
>NZ_SRTG01000054.1:0-749 GCF_004792125.1 Mesorhizobium sp. M5C.F.Ca.ET.164.01.1.1
GCCGACAACTTCAGCCGCCGGTGGGTGATGTTTGCGGGACACTGCCTGATAGCATCGGCGTCGACGACGCTGATGATTTCTGTGGGTCTGGGATTTGTCAGTCCTTGGCTGATTCTCGGGTTAGGTTTCCTGGCCGGCTGCGGCTTTGCCTTGAATGATCCGGCCTGGCACGCTTCGGTCGGCGATATCCTTCACAAACGCGACATTCCGGCCGCAGTGACGCTTATGTCCGTCGGATACAACATTGTGCGCAGCGTTGGTCCGGCCTTGGGGGGCGTGATCCTGGCCGTCTTTGGGCCGCTGGCCGCTTTCGCCTTGGCTGCGGTGAGTGATCTGGCGCCTATAAGCGCGATATGGCGCACCAAATGGGAGGTCCGCTCTTCGCCTCTCCCTCGTGAGAGAATGACGACGGCAATTCATGACGGAGTGCGCTTTACGGCGATGTCTTTGGAGATCAGGGCAGCGACCGCCCGAGCAGCTCTTTTCGGATTGGCAAGCATCTCCATTCTGGCGTTGCTCCCTCTCGTCGTCCGGGATCAGTTGAAGAGTGGGCCAATTGTCTACGGTATCTTATTGGCCGGCTTCGGCATGGGTGCTTTCATCGCGGGCATGGGCAACGGCTTCTTGAGGAAGGTCACGTCTCAAAACAGGCTGGTGGCCTTCGCCTCTGTGGCTTGTGCAGTCTGTTGCCTCTCCCTTGCCCTGACATCGTCGGTTCCTGTGGCGGCCATTTCGCTGGCGCTCGGCGG
>NZ_SRTG01000549.1:0-290 GCF_004792125.1 Mesorhizobium sp. M5C.F.Ca.ET.164.01.1.1
GTGGCCATCAGGCCTTCCGCCTGCAACTCCTGCAATTTGCCGTCGCGGTCGAGATATTTTACCCGCACCGAAGCCGGGCGCTCGACCTCGGCATAATAGTCGGGGATCGAGAGGCAGCCTTCCTCATAGACCGAACGCTGGTCGGAACTCTCGAGCACTTCCGGATTGATGAAGACATGCGGCTGAGGCTCCTCGCCTTCCTTGGCGAGATCGATGACCAGAAGCCGTCGCGGCTCGCCGACCTGGATCGCCGCAAGGCCGATGCCCGGCGCGTCATACATGGTCTCCAG
>NZ_SRTG01000550.1:0-290 GCF_004792125.1 Mesorhizobium sp. M5C.F.Ca.ET.164.01.1.1
CTCACGAAGCGCCGCTCCCCGCCAGTTGGAGGATGTCACCAGATCCTGAGACGAGGCGAGCGACTGGATACGGCCGCGAAAGTGCGTCAGAAAATCGCCGAGCGTCTCCGAGTAGCGTCCGGTCTGGGTGGCTATGCTCTGGATGATGGCCAGAAGATTCTTCGAGCGATGGCTGACTTCGCGCAGCAGCGTTTTCAGCGTCTGCTCGCGGCGTTTCTGCTCCGTCGTCTCCACCATGGTGGTGACGACGCCGATCACTTCGCCGACTTCGCCGCAGTCGGCATCGATCC
>NZ_SRTG01000551.1:0-290 GCF_004792125.1 Mesorhizobium sp. M5C.F.Ca.ET.164.01.1.1
GCCATCGACGCCAGCAGCGGCGTCATCACCCGCTCGGCCACCGGCACCCTCGATTTCGAGACCCAGTCATCAATCAACCTGACGGTCACGGCAACCTCCTCCGACGGCAGCACCGCCAACCAGGCCTTCACCCTCGCCGTCCTCAACAGCCCTGAGCCGGTCGCGTTCAACAACCCGCCGGATGCCAACACCGCCGCCAACCAGGTTGCCCAGAACGCCGCCGCCGGCACGGCGATCGGCATTACAGCATTGGCGACGGATCCCGATGCCGGCTCGACGATCACCTACAG
>NZ_SRTG01000552.1:0-290 GCF_004792125.1 Mesorhizobium sp. M5C.F.Ca.ET.164.01.1.1
CGAGGCCCCAGCGGTGGCGCAGCACCTCGATCAGGCCGGCGTCGCCGCCGGTCGAGACGATGTAGGCGTCGACCGCGTCGCCAGGGGCAGCTTCGAGCAGGAGGAATGTGCCGATGATGACGATCGAAAGCACAAAGACGCTGCCGACGAGACGGCGGCGGATGAGGGCGAGGGCGCGGGTCATGGCGAAAGGATGCTCCTCGCAATCCTCGGAGGTCGCGCTCTACGGCGCCCCCCTCTGTCCTGCCGGCCATCTCTCCCACAAAGGGCGAGATAAGCTGTCACTGCCC
>NZ_SRTG01000553.1:0-289 GCF_004792125.1 Mesorhizobium sp. M5C.F.Ca.ET.164.01.1.1
CTCAGTTGGAACTGGACAATGGATCTGACACCCAAGGACAAATTGTCCTCGATACCGGACCTGCGGCACCGGCTCCGCCAATTGCGGTGGTTTTCCAAGGCCTTCCGGAACAATGCGGAACTGGTGAAGGAGCACTTTGGGTTCTCTTACCGGATCGACGACAAGCTGTTGAACCAGGTCTTCTTCGACTGGCTGGCGGCGATCGACGAGCAGGACGATTCGGCAGCGATCGACCGGGCCGACTACATCGTCTTCGTGGCGGGGCTAGCCCTGCGCGAGCTGATCCGGA
>NZ_SRTG01000554.1:0-289 GCF_004792125.1 Mesorhizobium sp. M5C.F.Ca.ET.164.01.1.1
GCCCCATCCTGACGCACATAGATTCGATCAATGCTCGCCTGTGACCGATCAGGAGAACGCGGCCTTTGGTCGAGCGCACGATTCGAGCGAGACGTTCGGTCTTTCCGGTCCCTTTGGGGCTCTTGATGAACGTCGTGCCATCCTGAATGCGGATATCATCGAGGTACTTCTCGTTGCGGATTGAAATTTCCGCATCGCTTAGGCTTCCTACAGCGTCGCAAGTCGGCAGGTCCGATGGTTTGCCTTGAGACAAGGCGAATGCACTTCGTACGGCCTTATCGAAATCGTC
>NZ_SRTG01000555.1:0-289 GCF_004792125.1 Mesorhizobium sp. M5C.F.Ca.ET.164.01.1.1
TGGTCGGCGGTGCCGACTGGAAGGTGCGCGTGCCGCGACTGCCGAAGCTGCCGCCGCGCCGCGCCTCGGCATGATCGATCGCGACCATGGAGAAGGCGAGGAACAGTCCAGCGAAGAGGGCGGCAAATCGGCTTGTGCGGGAAGTCATCGGGGTGACCTTTATCGATGTGGTTTCGGAAATTTCAGCAAAACGTCGGCCGGGTGGCGGGCGTCATGCGATCAGTCGAACAACTCTTCGAAGAACGACTTCTTCCGCTTCGGATAGCGTTGGCCATGCGAGCGGGAATAG
>NZ_SRTG01000556.1:0-289 GCF_004792125.1 Mesorhizobium sp. M5C.F.Ca.ET.164.01.1.1
CGGCCGTCGAGCCCATTGTCCTGATATCAATTAGTGGCATATACCACGTTCGGCGAAATAGGTATAGGCCACTATCTTGTCAACGGCAGCCGCGAAAACTATTTCTGCGACAGGGCTGGCGCCCCTGCCAGAGCAATTCCAGCAGAAGCGCCCAGCGGTTTCGCCGGAATGCTCCGGCAAGGAGTTGACATGACCGACGTTCAGCAGCCGGGCTTCAGCCAGTGCAACAATGCCACCTTGCGGCGCACCGCGCGCAGGCTCGGCCGCTTCTACGACGACGCGCTGGCGC
>NZ_SRTG01000557.1:0-289 GCF_004792125.1 Mesorhizobium sp. M5C.F.Ca.ET.164.01.1.1
GGTCGATCGACAGCGGGGTGAGCACCGGAAACACCTGGTCCTGGAAATGCTCTTCCAGCCAGACCTTTTCGTCCGTGGTCAGCGCATCGCGGGTGATGCTCTCGATGCCTTCCTTGTTGAGCAGAACCGTGAGTGCCGAAAGGCTCTTCTGCTGGTCTTCCTGCAGCCGCTCGACTTCACGCAGCAATTGTTCGAGCTGCTGTTCGGGGGTGCGTCCGTCCGGGCTCTTCAGCACGATGCCCTCGCGCACCTGGCCGGCAAGGACGGCGACGCGCACCATGAAGAACTC
>NZ_SRTG01000558.1:0-289 GCF_004792125.1 Mesorhizobium sp. M5C.F.Ca.ET.164.01.1.1
CGGGCGCGCCGAGCTCCGACGGCGGCGCCGGCACCGAGGCGCCCTGCAGCGCGGCGAGCGCAGCGCGATCGAGGTCCGCGTCGCCCGATGATCGCGCCAGCCGGGCCGAGACCACCCGCCCCGATGACCAGCACGCGCGCGGCCTTCAGCCGTTGCTGGCCTGCACCGCCGATTTCCGGCAGCAGGATATGGCGTTTGTAGCGTTCTATTTCTTCCGGGCTCAGCGGGTCCATGTCGCACTCCCTCTCTTTGCCTTCATACGGTGATGCTCCCGTGGGATACATTGAAG
>NZ_SRTG01000055.1:0-747 GCF_004792125.1 Mesorhizobium sp. M5C.F.Ca.ET.164.01.1.1
CGTCGTCGTCGAGGGCTTGTTGTCGCCCCTCACTGATCACATGACAGGCCTGAACATTCTACACGATGGCGGATTCACTCGGGCTTATTGAGGACGCCCTGGGCGCGATTGCGGGGCTGACCTTCCAACTTGTCCGTGATTGCCTGATTCGCGGTCTTTCAGCCTGAGCTGCCCCACACGTCGGGTACCAAGTGTCAGGCTTTTACCACTAGACTGTCTGTTCCTAACGCGCGCCACAACGAGGTCCCCATTAGTAGGCGCTAGACGGTACCGGAAGTGATTGCGGATGTGGTCATTGAAATAGCGGCCCTTCGCAAAGGCCGCTTTGAACGCGGCGAAGGTTTCCGGCGGCACGCAGTCAACGATCTAGGTGACGACGTGTTCCAGGTCCCTTCACGCTTCATGCGAAGGCAAAGCCGCGGGCTTGGCAACCGCCGACGAGCCTATCAGGCAAAACAACAGCGCCAACACTAGGGCGAGCGCAAGCGCGCGGTGTAAGTATTCCCATAGACGCCGATGATAAATCAGACGCCGCATGCCCGCCAGCGCTTTAGTTAGCAACCGCTTAAAGCTCTCTGGACTCTCCTTTGCGGTGAAGGCATTCTCCCGTTGGGGAGAGCAGGCGTGGGGAAAGCCAACCGTTACCAAGGCGCCGATCAGGCTAACCGGTGGCGAAAGCGCATCGGAAGGAGGCCGTCACGGCGACTTCCGCGCCCTATTCTCGGGCTGCTATTCCTGAGCGTGGGT
>NZ_SRTG01000559.1:0-288 GCF_004792125.1 Mesorhizobium sp. M5C.F.Ca.ET.164.01.1.1
CTGCCGCGACCGACTTTGCTGTGCCGGAATCGGCGGCCGACCAGTCGCGGCAGCGCTTCATCGCGCCGATTTCGGCGACCGGCTGCGGTCGCTGGCGCTGGCGGCACCTTTGCTTGTGCTGCTGGCGCTGAGCTTCGGCATCCCGATCGTCCTGCTTCTGTCGCGCGCCGTTGTCGAAATGCAACCCTTGCCCCTCGCCCATCGCGATGATGCCGATGCCGGCGAAGGACAGGAATGTGCCGGCCCAGGCCACGCCTGAGAAGCGTTCGCCGAGCAGCGCCATCGCCA
>NZ_SRTG01000560.1:0-288 GCF_004792125.1 Mesorhizobium sp. M5C.F.Ca.ET.164.01.1.1
GCGAATTCCTTCGGCACCCTGCGGACGAGATACCAGATGCCTTCACGTTTATGCGGCTTTGGCGCTGCGGAACGTCGCATTATCTTTCTCTAATGTTACACAGTTTGTTACACAGTCTAAGATAAGTTTCGCTTCGCGCTGGTCAAGCGCAACAAGGAAGCTTTTGAAAGGAAACGATTATTATGGAAGCTAAATGGCGGAGAGGGAGGGATTCGAACCCCCGATGCCCTTGCGAGCATGCCGCATTTCGAGTGCGGTGCATTCGACCACTCTGCCACCTCTCCGCGG
>NZ_SRTG01000561.1:0-288 GCF_004792125.1 Mesorhizobium sp. M5C.F.Ca.ET.164.01.1.1
GGCGGTCCCTTCCGCGGTCTTGAGCGCAATGTTGCCGGCGAAGCCTTCGGTGACGACGACGTCGACCGTGCCCTTGCCGATATCGTCGCCTTCGACGAAGCCGCGATAGTTCATCGATGCCATGTTGGCCTCGCGCAGCATGCGCCCGGCCTCCTTGACCTCTTCCTGGCCCTTGATCTCCTCGACGCCGACATTGAGCAGACCGACGCTCGGACGGTCGATGCCGAAGATCGAGCGCGCCATGCCAGTACCCAGAATGGCGAAATCGATGAGCTGGTGCGCATCCGC
>NZ_SRTG01000562.1:0-288 GCF_004792125.1 Mesorhizobium sp. M5C.F.Ca.ET.164.01.1.1
CCGGTGTTCCCGGAAGGAGACATGATCGATGTCGTTTTCGTCCAGCCAGCCGGCGGCGCAAAGGCGTGCCGCCTCCTCGTCGGGCAGAAGCGCGGCCTTGAGCAGCCGGTCCAGCGATCCGGTCGGCCAGGACCAGCCATAGTCGGGAAAACGCCTGCCGATGCGACGGATCTTCGCCATCAGCTGGAGCTGGCCTTGCTCTGCGCCCGTCGCAGCATGGCCAGGCGCGCCACTTCCAGGTAACCGCGGTCGCGTGTCGCGTCGCGCCCATAGGACAGGCTTCCTGGC
>NZ_SRTG01000563.1:0-288 GCF_004792125.1 Mesorhizobium sp. M5C.F.Ca.ET.164.01.1.1
CCTACACGCCGCCCTTCCGATTGGGGTGATGCCAGCGCAGCAGCGCCTCGAAGCAGCTGACCTCGCCGCGGTCGAGATTGAGGAGCGGTTGGTAGTAGATTTCGAACTGCTGCCGCACCACCGCTTCGCGCAGGTCGAGTTCGAGAAACCGCCGCGCCTGCATGCGCGCATCCATTTCCGGTTCGAAGAACCTGTAGGTTCCGCGGCCTTCCGCCTTCGCCCGGTAGAGCGCCATGTCGCCGGTCTTGAGAAGTTGGTCGGCGTCAATGCCATCGTCCGGCGCGATCG
>NZ_SRTG01000564.1:0-288 GCF_004792125.1 Mesorhizobium sp. M5C.F.Ca.ET.164.01.1.1
ATGAACCTTTCACCGCTTTCGTTGAGGAGAAGTGCGCCTTCGCCCCGCACCGCCTCGCTGACCAGCGCCAGCGGCCGCCGCGCTGAAGAAAGCGCCGTCGGATGGAACTGTACGAATTCCATGTCGGCAAGAATTGCGCCGGCGCGGGCGGCCAGCATGATGCCCTGTCCGAAATTGCCGGAAGGATTGGTCGTGGCCTCGTAGAGGCCGCCGAGGCCGCCGGTGGCGAGAACCACCCGCGTTGCCGGCAGAACGAAGCCGCCTTTCGGTCCGGCGCAGGCGAGGCCA
>NZ_SRTG01000565.1:0-288 GCF_004792125.1 Mesorhizobium sp. M5C.F.Ca.ET.164.01.1.1
CCCGCCTTCCCGTTGTCGCTCCAGGGGCTGACCTTGATGTCTTCCGGCCTCAGTCCGATCTCGACTGCGTCGGCCGGAGCCGCGCGGTCGGCGATGCTGAGCGCGCCTTCGGCCGCTTCGACGCCGCTCTCGCCGCGAACGGATTTGAGGATGTTCATGACAGGCGAACCGAGCAGCCGCGCCACATAGGTGCTGACCGGGCGGTCATAGATCTCGGCCGGCGCGCCGATCTGCCTGATCCTGCCATAGTCCAGTATGGGGATGCGGTCGGCGATCGACATCGCCTCT
>NZ_SRTG01000566.1:0-288 GCF_004792125.1 Mesorhizobium sp. M5C.F.Ca.ET.164.01.1.1
CCACAATGTCCGCATCGGCCGCAATTGCATTATAGCCGGACTTTCGGGTATTTCGGGTTCCGTCGTCGTCGGCGACGGCGTCACCATGGGCGGCGGCGTCGGCCTCGCCGATCATTTGACCATTGGGCCTGGGGCCAAGCTTGCAGCGAGAAGCGGATTCATGAGCAACGTCCCGGCGGGCGAGATCTGGGGAGGCTATCCGGCGCAGCCGATGGCCGAGGCCATGCGCGAGATCGCGATGCTGCGCAAGCTGGCCAGGACCCGCAAACAGGGCGATGGGAATGGCTG
>NZ_SRTG01000567.1:0-288 GCF_004792125.1 Mesorhizobium sp. M5C.F.Ca.ET.164.01.1.1
CGGACCGGCTGACGATCCTGAAGCCGCCGGCCGCACAGCGCTTCGAGCTTCGCCTGGAGACGGAGATCGCGCCTTCGCGCAACGAAGCGCTGATGGGCCTCTATCGCTCCAGCAACGTCTATTGCACGCAATGCGAGGCCGAGGGCTTTCGCCGCATCACCTATTTCCTCGACCGTCCCGATATCCTGTCGGTCTACACGGTGCGCATCGAAGCCCCGCACAACGAGGCGCCGCTGCTGCTCTCAAACGGCAATCCTGTCGAGCGTGGTGCGCTCGCCAACGGCCGCC
>NZ_SRTG01000568.1:0-288 GCF_004792125.1 Mesorhizobium sp. M5C.F.Ca.ET.164.01.1.1
CGGCAATGGCGACAAGGGCATCCCGAACGGCAAGCCGGTCGACGAATGGGGCATCAAGGTCGACGAGAATTCGCGTCCCGTCGGTTCGTGCTCCGCGCGCGGCGGCGACACCAACGCTCCGGCCTCTGTCTATGCCATCCAGAAGTATCTGGATTGGCTGAAGGCCTATGCGCCGCCGGAAGCCCAGGGCATGACCTTCTCCGAATCCGGCCCCGTGCCGTCGCAAGGCAATGTTGCCCAACAGATCTTCTGGTATACCGCCTTCACCGCCGACATGGTCAAGCCGGG
>NZ_SRTG01000056.1:0-705 GCF_004792125.1 Mesorhizobium sp. M5C.F.Ca.ET.164.01.1.1
CGAGATCGTGCGCCGTGAGGTGTTCGGCCCGGTCGTCTCGATCACTCGTTTCTCGGAGGTCGATGAAGCGGTGAACTGGGCCAACGACAGCGACTACGGCCTTGCTTCGTCGGTTTGGACCAAGGACGTCTCGCGCGCCATGACGACGGCCGCCCGCCTGCAATATGGCTGCACCTGGATCAACACCCACTTCATGCTGACCAACGAGATGCCGCATGGCGGATTGAAGCAGTCCGGCTACGGCAAGGACATGTCGCTCTACGCGCTGGAGGACTACACCGCCGTCCGCCATGTCATGGTGGCCCACGGCTAGCGCCATTCGCAGGGAACCTACCATTCAAAACCAGGGAGGAAGAAGATGCATCGCCGCCAGTTTCTGACATCAGCAGCCATTGCCGCCACGCTCCTTGCCGTCGCGCCGGCCTTTGCCGACGACAGCGCGAAGTCGGTTATCGAAGCATACCTCGCCGCGTGGAACGCTCATGATTCCGCCAAGGCCGCCGGCTATTTCGCCGAAGACGTCACCTACTACGACGCGTCGGTCGGCACCCCGGTCAAGGGCAAGGAAGCGGCCAAGGCCTGCGTTGAGATAAGTGCGGCGCGTGAAAAGATCGCGGCGTGAGGCGCGGTTGCCGGGGTGGCAATCCCGGTAACAGCCTCTAATATCGCGAAAAAACCGAGTTCGGGAGGATGCCGGTGCAGACC
>NZ_SRTG01000569.1:0-288 GCF_004792125.1 Mesorhizobium sp. M5C.F.Ca.ET.164.01.1.1
TCACATAAGCACCGACGAGCGCAGTGTCTGGTCGTATTTGCTTAAGCCATTGACCGATCAGATTTCTCGGGCCTTCAAGCAATAGCGGGGACCGCAATCGCGGCCCCAGTGACTAGAGCAATTCCAGGAAAAGTGTGAGCGGTTTTCCATCCGGAATTGCGTGAAACAAAGAGATAGAGCCGATCCGCTCCGCGTCCTCACTTGGCCGCCGACGCGATGGAAATCACCACGCAGCTGTTACCCGTCGGCAAGAGCATGGCTTCGCCCCCATTGCCGCCAAGTTCGTAT
>NZ_SRTG01000570.1:0-288 GCF_004792125.1 Mesorhizobium sp. M5C.F.Ca.ET.164.01.1.1
CTTCACCGCCATCGAGGCCTAGCGACCCGACGCCCGGGTTGCCGTGCTCGACGGCCCCGACCTTGAAACCCTCGTTTCCGGTCTCAACCGTCTCGGCGTGAAGCCCGACGGCATCATCGCCATCCTGCAAGGCATCAAGTCGGCCGGCGCCCTGCAGGCCGACCTGGTTCTCCAATAGGCATGCCGATGATGGAGCTCTTCTCCTCAAACCCGCATCGTCGCCCGAGACTTCATACGACCATGAAGCTGATAGCCGCTGTCGCGATCGCTGCGCTGAGAGGCGGCACG
>NZ_SRTG01000571.1:0-288 GCF_004792125.1 Mesorhizobium sp. M5C.F.Ca.ET.164.01.1.1
ACAAGACCCACAACGTCAAGATGCTGGCGACGCTGGCCGAGAATCCCGGCAGATCGCGCGTAATCATCGGCGGCCGCAACATCCATGACGGCTTCCTGTTCCACAAGCCGGTCGACCTGTCGCGCTATCCGGACCTGCAGCAATACGGCAGGACCGACGGCTTCTCGCTGAACTACTATTCCAACTGGAGCGATTTCGACATCGAGATCGCCGACCAGACGACCGTCGAGACGCTGGCCGCGCATCTGTCGACCATCTGGCTGCGCGACGCCAACACCAATCTGTCGC
>NZ_SRTG01000572.1:0-287 GCF_004792125.1 Mesorhizobium sp. M5C.F.Ca.ET.164.01.1.1
GCCGCAAGATGGAAGAGGCCGACGTGCTGTCGCTGTTCGAGAGCCCGAAGAGCAACTACACGCGCGCGCTGCTCTCGGCGCTGCCCGAGAACGCCGTCGGCGACCGCTTGCCGACCGTCTCCGACATGCTGTTCGAACCGGCGCCCCAGGGGGCAAGTACCGGAGTCGCCTCATGAGCACCAGGGTCGTCGAAGGCAAGAACATCGTGCGCGACTACCATGTCGGCGGCGGCCTGTTCCGCGGCGCGCGCACGGTGCATGCGGTCAAGGGCGTCTCCTTCAGCGTCG
>NZ_SRTG01000573.1:0-287 GCF_004792125.1 Mesorhizobium sp. M5C.F.Ca.ET.164.01.1.1
GCGAAAGCCGCCATGCCTTTGCGCCATCAGCCGGTAGTTGATGCCGTCATGGAAGCCGGTATCGCCGGCAAAATAGATCTTGCCGGCGGCCGTTTCGATGACAAAGCCCGCCCACAGCGCCATGCGGCGGTCACGTCCGCCGCGCGCAGACCAGTGATGCACCGGTTCGACATGGATGGTGGCCGCGCCGAAATCGATCCTGTCGCCCCAATCATGCACGGCGAGCCGCAAGCCGGGCACGGCGCGGCCGATGACAGCGTCATTGCCGAGCGGCGTGATCACCAGCG
>NZ_SRTG01000574.1:0-287 GCF_004792125.1 Mesorhizobium sp. M5C.F.Ca.ET.164.01.1.1
GCGCCGTCAGCCTATCCGACTGCCTTGCAATCGCCCGGAAATCGGGCGATTGAAGGGGCGCGGCCTGGAGCGACGTGCGTCCGTTTGGAGAGTACGCTCTAGCACTATGAATGTCCGCGCCGTGCTTCGAACCGACTTCGGGCCGACGCGAGAGGAGAGGATTTTGATCATGACCATTGCACGCAAATTGCTTTCGGCGGGCGCGGCGGCAAGCCTGCTGGCCGCTTCCGCCTGCTCCACCGTCGGCCCTTCCGAGCCGCCGATGTCGGCCGGACCGAAAGGCGTCG
>NZ_SRTG01000575.1:0-287 GCF_004792125.1 Mesorhizobium sp. M5C.F.Ca.ET.164.01.1.1
ATTTCGGAAAGGATCATGCGCAAACAAAGATGCTACAGCTTCCTTTGCGCGTCCTTGTGGACGCGCGGCGCTGTAGTAAGCGCAGAAAGTCGCGTCAGATGACCGCCGCAGTAGAATTATCGAGGCCTCCGTCTGTCACCGGCCTGTCATAACTCTGCCCTACCCGCTTGCGCCAAAGCAAACGGGGAATCACCTTGCCATGACGGACGTTTCCGGAGATCTGGTTTTTCGCCGCGGCAAGGAAGTTGGAAAAGCCGTCTACCAGAATCGCCCGCTGTCGAAGGCCG
>NZ_SRTG01000576.1:0-287 GCF_004792125.1 Mesorhizobium sp. M5C.F.Ca.ET.164.01.1.1
GCCGATCTCCCCCCACGAGGGGGAGATGGCCGGCAGGCCAGAGGGGGTCGGTTCGACTGGACGCGACCTTCTTTTGCGACAGGATAAGGCTAGCGCCCCACGCGCGGCGACCCCCCTCTGTCGCCTTCGGCGACATCTCCCCCTCAAGGGGGGAGATTAGGCGTGCCTCGCGCCAGCCCCTCAATACGGGCTCGCCACGTCCCCCGTCTCGACATAGACCGCCTTCAGCTGCGAGTAGAGTGCCAGCGCCGCAAGCGAGTTCTCCCGCCCGATGCCCGACTGCTTCA
>NZ_SRTG01000577.1:0-287 GCF_004792125.1 Mesorhizobium sp. M5C.F.Ca.ET.164.01.1.1
GGACAGTCGCTGGAAGAGCTCTATCGCACGCTCGCCGACCGCAAGACCACCGGCATGGGCGCGATCTTCGTCGCCGCCATGCGCGAATGGAAGAAGAGCTTCGAGAAGGGCGCCAAGTCGCCGCTTGGCCTGCAGACCCGCATCGACAAGGCGATGGACCTGGCGCTGACGCGCGAGATGGAGCGGCTGGAGGGACGGCTCGGCTTCCTCGCCACCACCGGTTCGGCCGCGCCCTTCATCGGCCTGTTCGGCACCGTCATCGGTATCATGACCTCGTTCCAGGCCAT
>NZ_SRTG01000578.1:0-287 GCF_004792125.1 Mesorhizobium sp. M5C.F.Ca.ET.164.01.1.1
GCCAAGTCCAAACGCAAATTTGATGACGACGTGCGCGATAGCGGGCTTGGGGATTTTGTCGAGGCGGTCGAAGCCACCCCTCACGCCCTTGGCTAAGAAACCAAGCCTTCTTCAGCTTCCAAGAGACCGAGCACAGTGGTGCCAGAGTGGTCGGTCGAGGCATGCTGGCGAATGCGCGACAAAATCAGCTTGTGGCCATAGAAGGCAGCGACACAAGCAAGACTGGTCGCCCCGCAATCGGTGATATCGCGCTGCTTAAACTTGCTGACCTTGCTTGACATGGCGGC
>NZ_SRTG01000057.1:0-686 GCF_004792125.1 Mesorhizobium sp. M5C.F.Ca.ET.164.01.1.1
TGCCTGCACCAGCCGACGGTTCGCATGAAGCTATACCTGTTGATATGGCATCGGAAGCCGCGTTGGGCGAGTTTGATCGACACCTCGCCACGTCGGGCCTCAAGCTTGATGGGGTCGTTCTTATGCCGCCCCAACCGCATTCGTCCGCTGATCCTATGCCCGAGCCGGAGGTCTGGCGAACGCTGTTTCAGACAAGCTTCGTTGGGCCGTTGTCCCTGTTGAAGTCGGCAATCGCTCGGATGGAACCGGCCCCTGAAGCAGGCCGACGCTGCAAGGTCGTAATCATTTCCGGCATTTCTTCGGCTCAGGTTCTTAGCCACTACGCCACCGCCAACGTCATCCGCACCGCTTGGCTTGGAGAAGCGAAGACGCTTGCCTTTGCGCTAGGCGAAAGAGGTATTCATGTGAACACTCTTTCACTCGGTGGCACGCTGTCGCCCTGGTATCGGGATGCAATTGGCAGGCGAGCGCAGGACGCCGGCGTGACGTTTGAAGAAAGGATTGCGGTCGAGACCGACAACATTCCACTCAAAAAGTATGGGACGCCGTCTGAAGTTGCCGTCGTCGTCGAGGGCTTGTTGTCGCCCCTCACTGATCACATGACAGGCCTGAACATTCTACACGATGGCGGATTCACTCGGGCTTATTGAGGACGCCCTGGGCGCGATTGCGGGGCTGACCTTCCA
>NZ_SRTG01000579.1:0-287 GCF_004792125.1 Mesorhizobium sp. M5C.F.Ca.ET.164.01.1.1
GCGCTGATCAGTCCGGCCCTTGCCGGAGAGCACGGCGACCAATGCCGTTACCTACACCACGCCATGGGGCACAATCCGACAATCCCTCAGACCACAGGACGGCCGCGAACTCCGGACCTATTCCCTTGAGGCTGAGCAGCAGGGCCGGTGTTGGCTCATCTGCCGCGACAAGCAAGGCGTCGCGTGCCTCTTCAACATCCTTGATCTGCTGGATCAGCAACTCGATGCGATCAAGCTCGCGGCTGATCTGCGCCATGAGCGCCGGCGGCAGTGGACGCCCATCTCCG
>NZ_SRTG01000580.1:0-287 GCF_004792125.1 Mesorhizobium sp. M5C.F.Ca.ET.164.01.1.1
ATGATCGGCAGCGAGATCAGGCCCATGGCGATGACGGACGCCGCCACGACACCGGTGGTCGCCGCTAGCAGCGCGCCGACGAAGATGACGGCATAGGCAAGGCCGCCGCGGATCGGCCCGAACAGCTGGCCGATCGTGTCGAGCAGGTCCTCGGCCATGCCGGATCGCTCGAGAACAATGCCCATGAAGGTGAAGAAGGGAATTGCCAGCAGCGTGTCGTTGGACATCACCCTGGTGCCGTAGAAATTGTCGGGCAACGCGTGCAGCAGCGGCCAGGCGAGGTTGAT
>NZ_SRTG01000581.1:0-286 GCF_004792125.1 Mesorhizobium sp. M5C.F.Ca.ET.164.01.1.1
GCGCATGTTCTTTGGGTCGACATTGTAATAGGAGAACGCGCCCTGCACATGCCGCAGCCGGCCGATGGCGCCGGCGGCGATGAGGTCGCGCACCTTGATCCATTGCGGGTGGTAGGTGACCATGAAGGCCTCGCAGACCAGCACCTTCTTCTCGTCGCGCAGCTTGATCAGCGGCGGGATGTCCTTGGCGTCGAGCGCGAGAGGCTTTTCCACCAGCACATGTTTTCCGGCTTCGATCGCCTTCGCCGTCCATTCGACATGCTGCGAGGTGGGCAGCGGGATGTAG
>NZ_SRTG01000582.1:0-286 GCF_004792125.1 Mesorhizobium sp. M5C.F.Ca.ET.164.01.1.1
GTTCCGGCCGAGCCTGTCGCTGGCGTCCACCGCCGGCCTCATCGAGAAGGCGTTCTCCTTCGATGCGCCCGTCGTCGCCATCTCCATCAATTCGCCGGGCGGCTCGCCGGTGCAGTCGCGGCTGATCTTCAAGCGTATCCGCGACCTCGCGCTGGAGAAGAACAAGAAGGTGCTGGTGTTCGTCGAGGACGTGGCGGCCTCCGGCGGCTACATGATCGCGGTCGCCGGCGACGAGATCTTCGCCGATCCGTCCTCGATCGTCGGCTCTATCGGCGTCGTCTCCGCC
>NZ_SRTG01000583.1:0-286 GCF_004792125.1 Mesorhizobium sp. M5C.F.Ca.ET.164.01.1.1
GTTGCGGATGATGCCATCTCCGCATCGAGCGACATGGCGGATACCGTGCGCAACGAGATTTCAACGCTGAATGACAATCTGACGGACCAGGTCCAGCGAAACCCGCTCCAGTCGCTCGGCATCGCGGTCGGCATCATCCGCAACACGCGCGGCCTGAGCTTTCAGCTCATGCGAAGCACCAACGCCAAGCGCCTTCACGCTCTTGGCAAGATTTGCCAGATCTTCGCGAAGCTGGGCGAGCTGCGCGGCCACATCGGCTGCATCACCGCTTTCGAGGGGTTGCTGG
>NZ_SRTG01000584.1:0-286 GCF_004792125.1 Mesorhizobium sp. M5C.F.Ca.ET.164.01.1.1
TCCATGCTGGGCACGAAGCTGTTGTCGAGGCGTTGTACAAGGTCGCCTTCGGCCAGCGCCCGCAGGGCATCTGCAAGCATGCGAATGGCGCTCATGCGCGGTGTGACGTCGGTGGCAAATTTCACCACCTTCACCACTTTACCGGTTTCATCGACAACCGGATTATAGGCGGCCTGGATCCATATTTCCTTGCCGTTCTTCCCGTAGCGGACAAACTCGTCCGAGATGAATTCGCCTGATGCCAGTCGTTGCCAGAAATTTGCGTAGGCGGGCGAGGCGGCATAGG
>NZ_SRTG01000585.1:0-286 GCF_004792125.1 Mesorhizobium sp. M5C.F.Ca.ET.164.01.1.1
GACAGCAAGCGGATCGACGTCACCAGCGTCGGCTTGTCGGCGGCACGCAGCACTTTCGGCATGGCCAGCGTCGCCGCCCCGGCGGCGGCGCTTACCATCAGCGTCCAGCGGCTGATCGTGACGGAAAGCGTGAGACTGTTCCTGTCCTTCATTTTGAACCTCCCAATTGAAATTTTTTCCCGCCCGGCGCTTGCGCGGGCAGCGCGGCCGAGGCCTCCAGCTGACGGTCGTCAAGCTCCTCCGCTTGTACGACAACCCTTCAACACGGCAACCATACCCTTTCTCT
>NZ_SRTG01000586.1:0-286 GCF_004792125.1 Mesorhizobium sp. M5C.F.Ca.ET.164.01.1.1
TTCGCCGCGCCGACCAGGCGCGGCAGGCGCACCGTGCCGCCGCCGCCCGGCAGCAGGCCGAGCTTTACCTCGGGCAGGCCGAGCCTGGCGGCTTGGTCGGCGACACGGAAATGGCAGCCGAGCGCCAGTTCCAACCCGCCGCCCAGCGCCGTGCCATGGATGGCGGCGACCGTCGGCTTGGCGATGGTCTCGAGCAGCGCCACGATGGCGCGCAGCTCCGGCTGCTGCACCGGCTTGCCGAATTCGGTGATGTCCGCGCCGGCGACGAAGGTCCGCCCGGCGCAGG
>NZ_SRTG01000587.1:0-286 GCF_004792125.1 Mesorhizobium sp. M5C.F.Ca.ET.164.01.1.1
ATGCGCTCGAAACGACCGAGCTTCTTGATATCGATATGGATCATCTCGCCAGGATGCTCGCGCTCGTAGCGTCGGATCGGCTCGGCCGGTTCGATATCCCGCAACCGCGACAGTCCGGCACGCTTGAGAACCCGGCTAACGGTGGCGGGCGAGACGCCGACCTCATGGGCGATGTGCTTGCCGGTCCAACGTTGCCGCCGCAGCGCCATGATGCGCTCGGCGATCAACGCAGCGGTGGCCTGCGGCATATGGGCGGGCCGCGAGGAACGGTCGATCATGCCGGCCC
>NZ_SRTG01000588.1:0-254 GCF_004792125.1 Mesorhizobium sp. M5C.F.Ca.ET.164.01.1.1
ATCTCAAAGTCTAAAGGCAATGGGCTGACCATCGACGAATGGCTGACCTACGCGCCGACCGAGAGCCTCGGCCTCTATATGTACCAGCGGCCGCGGCAGGCGAAGAAGCTCTATTTCGACGTCATCCCGAAGGCGGTGGACGAATATTACGCCTTCCTCAGCGCCTATCCGCGCCAGGACTGGAAGGAGCGGCTCGGCAATCCGGTCTGGCACATGCATGACGGCAACCCGCCGGCGATCGACCTACCGGTGCC
>NZ_SRTG01000058.1:0-667 GCF_004792125.1 Mesorhizobium sp. M5C.F.Ca.ET.164.01.1.1
TCGACGACATTCTCGACGCGACAGCGGATACCGCGACGCTGGGCAAGACCCCCGGCAAGGACGCGGCGGCGCAGAAGCCGACCTGCGCGTCGATCATGGGGCTGCAGGCAGCGCGCCAGTTCGCGCTTGATCTGTTGCGCGACGCCGGGGAGGCCATCGCCCTGCTGGGGCCGCGTGCGGAACGATTGGCGCAGATGCTGCAGCGGGCCAACGCGTATCTGTTGAAGCACGCGCCATGCGCGTGAGCGCCCGTCCGAATGGAATCGCCCCTGTGCCGCTGCGATCGGCCGGCGGCAATGGTGCATGCTGCACTGTTTCCGAGTCCGGGGTGCCGATCGCAGCGGTTGCCCAGCACGGCCGCGGCGCACGCGGCGCGCTGCGCCAAGCCTATGCGTCGGACCGGCCCCAGCATCGGGGCGCGTCGTCGGGCCGGAGCAGGGCGGCCGTCCGGCGCTCCATGCGCCAGACCGCGACGGGCCTGCGGCGACGTGCGCGGCGTCGGCCCGATCCTGGTTCTCCTCAGCCGTCTGCAGAAGGAACATCCCACGTGAACGCGCTGTCCGAACAGATCCTTTCCGAATTGCGCCACCTGCTGAGCGAGATGAGCGACGGCGGCAGCGTCGGTCCGTCCGTCTATGACACGGCGCGAGCTCTGCAGTTCCACGGC
>NZ_SRTG01000589.1:0-286 GCF_004792125.1 Mesorhizobium sp. M5C.F.Ca.ET.164.01.1.1
GCCGCCGCGCAGCGCGGCCAGCAGCTTCTCCTTGAGACCGCCGATCGGCAGCACCCTGCCGCGCAGCGTGATTTCGCCGGTCATCGCCACATCGGCCTTGCTCGGAATACCGGTCAGCACCGAGATGATGGCGGTCGCCATTGCCACGCCGGCCGACGGGCCGTCCTTCGGGGTTGCCCCCTCCGGCACGTGGACGTGGATGTCACGCTTGTCGAACAGCGGCGGCTCGATGCCGAAATCGAGAGCGCGCGAGCGGACATAGGAGGCCGCCGCCGAGATCGATTCC
>NZ_SRTG01000590.1:0-285 GCF_004792125.1 Mesorhizobium sp. M5C.F.Ca.ET.164.01.1.1
CTCGATTGCGGTTAAGCCGCAGATGGTGCCCTGTATTGTTGTCCCGATTGCAGCATTGCCCAGATGACGCGGGCGGTCTTGGCCGCTTGAGCCACGACCGCGACCTTAACCGGTCGCCTGGCCAGTAGGCCGCGAATCCAGGGCGATCCTCTGTCGGGCTTGGCCCTGACCTGACGCAGCCACGAACTGGCGCCGAGAATGAGCAGCCTTCGCAGGTCCCTGTCGCCAGCGCGGCTGATATGGCCGGTCGACTTGTGCTTGCCGCCGGTATCATGGCTCTTGCGG
>NZ_SRTG01000591.1:0-285 GCF_004792125.1 Mesorhizobium sp. M5C.F.Ca.ET.164.01.1.1
GGCCGGAGGACTACCACGCCCGCATCGACGATCCGGCGCAAGGCATCGACGAGCACACCATCCTGTTCATGCGCGGCGCCGGGCCGGTCGGCTATCCGGGCGGCGCCGAGGTGGTCAACATGCAGCCGCCGGCCTACCTCATCAAGAAGGGCATCCATTCGCTGGCCTGCATCGGCGACGGCCGCCAGTCGGGCACGTCAGGCTCGCCCTCGATCCTCAACGCTTCGCCGGAGGCGGCGATAGGCGGTGGCTTGGCGCTGCTCAAGAGCGGCGACCGCGTCCGTA
>NZ_SRTG01000592.1:0-285 GCF_004792125.1 Mesorhizobium sp. M5C.F.Ca.ET.164.01.1.1
TGATGGTCCCTCTAGAATCCTGATCGGTACGACGGTCGGTTCAATCATTGTCTTCTTGAGGCGCCGCGCTGCCCATGGCTTGCACGGCGAATTTGATCGTCACCGTCCCGGCCTTTTCGAAGGTCAGCGTGGCGGCGAACATCTCGCCTTGCTTGGGTGGCTGCTTCAAATCCATGAACATCACATGATAGCTGCCGGGACCCAAAACGACCTTGCCGCCGGCCGGAATTTCGAGACCACCGGTGACCGGCCGCATAGTCATCACGCCGTCCTTGACGCCAGATC
>NZ_SRTG01000593.1:0-285 GCF_004792125.1 Mesorhizobium sp. M5C.F.Ca.ET.164.01.1.1
GGCGACGAACCTTCATGCCGACGTGCTTTCAGATCTCGCAGGCGCGTTGACTGGCAGCCTTGGCGTTGCGCCTACGGCCAACATCGACCCCGAAAGGCGTTTCCCGTCAATGTTCGAGCCCATTCACGGATCGGCATTTGATATCGCCGGCAAAGGCATTGCCAATCCTATTGCTACATTCTGGACCGCGGTGCAGATGCTCAGTCACCTGGGCGAGCATGGGGCGGCCGATCAGCTTATGCGAGCCATCGAGCGCGCAGGTGAAGCCGGCATAATGACGCCGGA
>NZ_SRTG01000594.1:0-285 GCF_004792125.1 Mesorhizobium sp. M5C.F.Ca.ET.164.01.1.1
CGTCGGTGCAGGCCATCGACAAGGTCGCTCAGAATGCGTCTTGCACGCGTCGCGGGCTATCAATCTTCGTGATCACCTGCGGCGTATCGCCCTTGCGGAGGAACTTCAGGGTGCGGTCCAATTTCCTTTTCGATCCCCCACTTTACGGCAACACTCGGAAAGCATCCCCAAGTGGGCGACGTTCTCACAAGAGAGTCGCAGTGGCAGGCGCAATAAGCTCAAGCAGCTATCAGCCCTCGAATTGGAGCGATCATAGGGTCGGCATAACGCCTGCCTCATCGTCGA
>NZ_SRTG01000595.1:0-285 GCF_004792125.1 Mesorhizobium sp. M5C.F.Ca.ET.164.01.1.1
CCGCGGGGCGAGCTCGAGCGCCGCCTGATGGAGCGCTGGCGCGGCCATGGCCGCTCCGACGAGGACGCCCGCGCCTGGATCGCCTCCAACGACATGCCGAATATCGAGCGTGTGCTGGCGCGCCGCCGCGAGGCCGATCTGGTCATTGGTCAATGACCCTGGTGATTGGTTAACCTGCTCAATTTTCAATATTTTCGGACGGGAACCTTAAGGGTTCCGCGCCGTTATGCCCTATCCCGAATTATCCGGCGCTGAAGCAATTCCAGCAGCAGTGCGTGACGGTTT
>NZ_SRTG01000596.1:0-285 GCF_004792125.1 Mesorhizobium sp. M5C.F.Ca.ET.164.01.1.1
GGAAGATGATGTAAACCTCCGGGTGTCCGAAAAACCAGAACAGGTGTTGCCATAGCAGTACATCGCCGCCTTCGGCCGGATTGAAGAAATGTGTCTCGACCAGTCGGTCGAGAATAAGGGCCGTGCTTGCGACCATGATCGCTGGCATCGCCAGGATGACGAGAAAGGATGTGACCAGCATCGACCAGACGAACAATGGGATACGGTCTAGCGACATTCCTGGCGCGCGTTGTTTGAACACGGTCACCACAATCTCGACGGCGACGGCGAGCGCGGAGACCTCGG
>NZ_SRTG01000597.1:0-284 GCF_004792125.1 Mesorhizobium sp. M5C.F.Ca.ET.164.01.1.1
TGGGCATCGTGACGTCGAAGGAGCGAGCCCATGAACGGCTTGTCGGAGTGCTTGAGCGCCGAATGGATGATGTGGAGGTGCCGCTTCGGCACCGGGATCTCCATCGGCTCGCAGATGATCGAGCTCGACGAATGCAGCGCCGGCGCCATGTAGGCGAGCTTGTGGAAATTGTTCAGGTCGTTGAGCGTGCCGTAGCGCCGCTTGTTGTCGAGGTCGCGCACATAGGGCGCGCCATACATCGGCACGAAGATCGAGTTCTTGCCGCCGACGCGGACGGTGCGCTC
>NZ_SRTG01000598.1:0-284 GCF_004792125.1 Mesorhizobium sp. M5C.F.Ca.ET.164.01.1.1
CCTCTTTCTTTACGCAACCGCTACGGTCCAGAACCCTCAGAAAAACGCCTGAATGCCCGTCTGGGCCCGGCCGAGGATCAGCGCGTGCACGTCATGCGTGCCTTCATACGTGTTGACCGTTTCGAGGTTCTGCGCGTGGCGCATGACGTGATATTCGATCTGGATGCCGTTGCCGCCATGCATGTCGCGGGCCTGGCGTGCTATATCCAACGCCTTGACGAAATTGTTGCGCTTGACGATGGAAATCATTTCCGGCGCCATCTTGTGCTCGTCAATAAGCTGGC
>NZ_SRTG01000059.1:0-646 GCF_004792125.1 Mesorhizobium sp. M5C.F.Ca.ET.164.01.1.1
TCGACGACATTCTCGACGCGACAGCGGATACCGCGACGCTGGGCAAGACCCCCGGCAAGGACGCGGCGGCGCAGAAGCCGACCTGCGCGTCGATCATGGGGCTGCAGGCAGCGCGCCAGTTCGCGCTGGATCTGTTGAGCGACGCCGGGGAGGCCATCGCCCCGCTGGGGCCGCGTGCGGAACGATTGGCGCAGATGCTGCAGCGGGCCAACGCGTATCTGTTCAACGACGCGCCCTGCGCATGAGCGCGCGCGTCCGATGGAGCCGCCCCTGTGCCGCTGCGATCGGCTGGCGGCAGCGGCGCATGCTGCACTGTGTTCCGAGTCGGCGGCGCCGATCGCAGCGGTTGCCCAGCACGGCCGCGGCGCACGCGTCGGACCGGCGCCAGCATCGGGGCGCGTCGTCGAGCCGCAGCAGGGCGGCCGTCCGGCGCTGCCCGTGGCCAGGCCGCGACGGGCCTGCGGCGACGCGCGCGGCGTCTGCCCGATCCTGGTTCTCGTCAACCGTCTGCAGAGGAATATCCCACGTGAACGCGCTGTCCGAACAGATCCTTTCCGAATTGCGCCACCTGCTGAGCGAGATGAGCGACGGCGGCAGCGTCGGTCCGTCCGTCTATGACACGGCGCGAGCTCTGCAGTTCCACGGC